>NVVR01000020.1 GCA_002733415.1 Kordia sp.
CTGTACGAAAGCTACTTAGAGATAGGTGGCTTTTGTGTTTATAGCAAGTTAAGTCGGTTGCCATTGCAAATGACAACCTGCATATGGTTTAGATATGCCGCAAACGTGATAGCACAGAATTGCACCCGATGGCGCGGATATGTAAAATAAAAAGAGCAAAGTGCTAGCGCGGAAATGTTTTCCGTGCCGAGTATGAGTAAGGAATATGGTAAAGAAAGCTTTTGCAGCAATGTAGCGGCTTTTTGAGTTTAATAAAGTTGGTTGAGTTATGATAACGCACGGATTTCAAATCCGCGCTATCGTATTAAGCATTATTTTTATTACAATTATAGAATTATTGAAGTTCCTTTTTTAAGTATTCGGCAGTATAACTATTTTTAACTTTAATAATTTCTTCCGGTGTTCCTTTTGCTAATATAGTCCCTCCATTTTTCCCTCCTTCAGGACCTACATCAATAATATAATCAGCAAGTTTTACCACATCTAAATTGTGTTCAATAATTACTACAGAATTTCCTTTGTCTACTAATTCATTAATTACATTCATTAATACTCTGATGTCCTCAAAGTGCAATCCTGTTGTAGGTTCGTCTAAAATATAGAATGTTTTTCCTGTATCTTTTTTTGATAGTTCAGTTGCTAGTTTTACTCTTTGTGCTTCACCTCCGGAAAGGGTAGTGCTTTGTTGTCCTAAAGTGATGTATCCTAAGCCTACATCTTTAATTGTTTTTAATTTTCTGTGAATTTTAGGAATATTTTCAAAGAAATCTACACTTTCGTTGATGGTCATATTCAATACATCAGAAATTGTTTTTCCTTTATATCGTATTTCTAGAGTCTCTCTATTGAATCGTTTTCCTAGGCATGTTTCACACTCAACATATACATCTGGAAGAAAATTCATTTCAATCACACGTAAGCCTCCACCTTGACAAGTTTCACAGCGACCACCTTTTACGTTAAAACTAAAACGACCAGGTTTATAACCACGGATAGCAGCTTCACTTGTTTTTGCAAATAAACTACGTATTTCACTAAATACACCGGTATAGGTTGCTGGGTTAGAACGCGGGGTTCTTCCAATTGGACTTTGATTGATATCTATTACTTTGTCAATATGTTCTAAGCCCTTAATTTTTTTATAAGGCATTGGTTTTTTTACCGCATTGAAAAAATGAGCATTTAAAATAGGGTATAATGTTTCATTTATTAAGGTAGATTTTCCACTACCTGAGACCCCTGTTACGCAAACTAATTTTCCTAAAGGAATATCAATAGAAACATTTTTTAAGTTATTTCCAGTAGCTCCAGTTAAGCTTAATTTCTCGCCATTCCCTTTTCGCCTTGTTTTAGGAACAGCTATTTCTTTTTTACCGTTGAGGTATTGAGCGGTTAAGGTATTTCCGCTTAATAATTCCTTTGGAGTTCCTTTAGAGATGATTTCTCCACCTTTTTTTCCTGCAAACGGACCAATGTCAATCACATAATCGGATTGCTCTATCATGTCTTTGTCGTGCTCAACAACTAAAACAGAATTTCCGAGATCTCTTAATTGTGTTAAGGAATTGATTAATTTTTTATTGTCACGCTGATGTAGTCCGATACTTGGTTCGTCTAATATATATAATACACCAACCAATTGTGATCCAATTTGGGTAGCTAAACGTATGCGTTGCGCTTCTCCTCCAGATAATGTTTTTGAACCTCGATCTAAGGCTAAATAATCTAAGCCAACATCTAATAAAAACTGTAAACGAGTACTGATTTCTTTGATGACTTCGGAAGCTATTTGCTGTTGTTTTTTTGATAAGTGATTATCCAAATCGGCTATCCATAGTGTTAAATCAACAATATCCATTTTAGCTAATTCAGAAATGTTTTTCTCATGAATTTTAAAATGCAATGATTCTTTTTTTAAACGACTTCCATTACAAACCGAACAATCATTATGGTTCATGTATTCCATGGCCCATCGTTTTAATGAAGATGAATTACTGTCGTTATACTGAGCGTTTATAAATGCAATGATCCCTTCAAAATCAATTTTGTAATTTCTTGTAACCCCTAAATTTTTTGATTCAACTGAAAATTGTTCATTTCCACCATGAAGAATTATTTCTAAGGCTTCTTTAGGTATTTTTTTAATAGCGTCCGTGAGTTTAAATTCATAACGTTCCGCAATAGTTTCTAGCTGCTTGAACATCCACGAGTTTTTTTCTTCTCCCACAGGAGCAATTCCTCCATTAGCAATCGACTTTTTATTATCAGGGATTATTTTATCTACAGCAACTTCATATAACTTACCAATCCCATTACAGTTGTGACATGCTCCTTTAGGAGAGTTAAATGAAAATGAGTTTGGTTCAGGATTTGGGTAGGATATTCCTGATTCAGGACACATTAAATCTCTTGAGAAATAGCGTGCTTCTGTTGTATTGTGTTCAATTGTCATCAATACATTTTCACCATGATACATGGCAGTATTGATTGTTTCGCTCAATCTTTTTTCATTATCTACTTCATCGGATATTTTTAGACGGTCGATAACAATTTCAATGTCATGCATTTTATATCTATCCAGCTTCATTCCTTTTGTAATGTCAAGGATTTCTCCATCAACTCTTACTTTTGTGAATCCTTGCTTAGCGATATTTTCAAATAACTCACGGTAATGTCCTTTTCGAGATTTAATAACCGGAGAAAGGATAACTATTTTTTTATCCGAATAATCAGTTAGTATTAATTTTTTTATCTGATCATCAGAATAACTAACCATTTTCTTACCGGTAACATAACTATGAGCATCAGAAGCACGAGCATAAAGCAAGCGTAAGAAATCATATATTTCAGTAATGGTACCAACGGTTGATCGTGGGCTTTTACTGGTTGTTTTTTGTTCAATAGCAATAACAGGCGATAGTCCGTCAATTTTATCAACATCTGGGCGTTCCAACCCTCCTAAAAACTGACGAGCATAGGCAGAAAACGTTTCAATATACCGTCGTTGTCCTTCAGCATAAATAGTATCAAAAGCTAAAGACGATTTCCCAGAACCTGATAAACCTGTGATAACAACGAGTTGCTCACGAGGTATTTTTATATCGATGTTTTTTAGGTTATGTGTTCTAGCTCCTTGAACATCTATGTATTCTTGTTTTTTTGACATTTAATTGATATAATGAATTGCTAATCTAAAATTTAAGCAAGCAGCAAAGTTACTAATTTCATAGCAGATAGGCTATTAGGTAGATATTAGTTTTTTAACCCCTTTTACTAATTAATCTGAGTAGCATAAAGGATAGAAAACACTTTTAATTTTGATTAGTTACTCCCTAATATTTTATGTCATCAAGAAAAAATAATTGTTTTATTATTATGTACCATTGTTTTTTTCTCTAGATGCAGTTTGATAGCTCTTGACAATACAATTTTTTCTAAATCACGTCCTTTTAATACCAAGTCATTAATAGTATGTGAATGAGAAACATGTGTAATATCCTGTTCGATAATTGGTCCTTCATCTAAATCTTCAGTAACATAATGGCTTGTTGCCCCAATAATTTTCACACCTCTTTTAAAAGCTGAATGATATGGTTTGGCACCAGCAAAAGCTGGAAGAAAAGAATGATGAATGTTGATGATGTTATTTTGAAATTTTGAAATCAGTTTAGGAGAAATAATTTGCATGTAACGTGCTAAAACGATAAAGTCGACATTGTGTTTTGCTAAAAGTTCCAACTGTATTTCTTCAGTATCTCCTTTGTTTTCCTTGGTTACTGGAATATGGTAGTAGTCAATATTAAAGTTATTAGCAATAGGTTTTAAATCGATATGATTGCTTATAATAAACGGAATTTCTACATTCAATTCACCTGAACTATAGCGCCCTAATATGTCATACAAACAATGATCATATTTAGATACAAACAAAGCCATTTTAGGTTTTTGGTCTGAGGTCTGCATACCCCATGTCATATTAAAAGGTTTGGCAATGGTTTGGCTAAATTTTTCTTCAAGTTGCTTTAGGGGAATTGAATTTGATTGAAATTTACTCTCTAAACGCATGAAAAATTCATTTTGTTCTTGATCAACATGTTGATCAATATAAACGATATTTCCTTGATATTCGTGAATAAAACTGGTCACAGCAGCAATTATTCCTTTTTGATCATTACAATTTATTTGAAGTATAATTTTATACATAGTTCTATAGTATTATGATTCAATTACTGAATTTAAGCCTATGATTTTATCATTTCATAAGCTTAAATTTAGTTAGTTTTTTAAAAATTAGCAGCTAAAAATTCATCATATATTTCATTAGCATCACTTTTAACTGTTTCATTACTAAGATCCATTTTCATATCTTCAATAAATTCATCAATGCGCAATTTAGTGATTCCAGGCATGCATATAATATGCGTAATTTCATTTTCTACGGCAAGTTGATGTTTTTTACAAATCCAATTGCTTGGAGTATCTAATACAACCGTTAAAGCATTAGTATTTCTCCATGCATTAACGCCAATTTCTTGAAGCTTTTCCTCTGTATATTGTGCTAGTTCAACACATGAGTTTACACGATTCCTTAAACCGCTTATCCCCATGTTTTTTAAAGCATACCATAAAATTAATGGTGTCAACCCATTTCTTGAACCTGTAATTGTAGTGTCTTTAGTACCCACATATGAGATAGAACTTCCAACTCTGTCCTTATGTTCGTTTTTACATAATACAATACCACACGGAATTGGTGAGCCAATAAACTTATGCCCTGATATTGATATACTGTCAATCCCTTCTTGAAAATCAAAAGCAGGTCTTGGATTTAAAAAAGGTGCTACAACTCCTAATAAAGCAGCATCACAATGAATGTAATAATCTTTTATGGCTAGTTTTTTAATGATCAATTTAATTTTATCTAATTGATCTATAGCTTCTTTCATGGTAGTCCCAATATTCAAAAAGAAAATTGCAGGTTTGTGTCTTCTTAAAACAATCGATTTTTCTAAATCGTCGTAATCAATTTCTCCGTTTTCTTGTGATCTGATTACAATATTTTGAATATTCAATAAGTGTAAATTCTTTTTTACACTATAATGAGTAGATTCTGAATAGTAAACCATTCCGTTAGGGTAGGCTTCTCTAGCTAAATATAATCCGTATAAGTTCCCTTCACTTCCTCCATTGGTAACATATCCCCATACAGAGTTCTTCTTTGCGCGTAATAAATTTGCGAAAAAATCAATGACTTCAATTTCTATATCCTTAGTATCTAAACCAAGCGTGGAAGGGGTGTATGGATCTCCAACATTATTAATTTGTAGATCTAAAAATGGAGCTAATAGTTTAAAGGAAAAGTCATTTGCAAGTGGATACCCTAAATAAGATTTATTGTTTAATTCTAAACGATTTAATTCGTTAGTTAAGCGATTTTTAATTTCAGTCTTCATCATTCAATTTGTTTAATAAAAAGTATAGCGCAAAGGTAGGGTAGTGGTATTGTTTTTTGAGTATTAATGTTAAGCTAAGAAAATTTTATGGTTTTTGTTTTTTATGAAGAAAAAAATATGGTTATTAGTGTTGTGAATGCTATTTAACCAAATATTTTACTGAAATGAAACTTGATGAAACAGATATGAAGCTAATCAATATGCTTCAAGAAGATTGTAAACAGCCTATAAAAAACCTTGCAGCAAAGTTAAACCTGTCCATAGCACCAGTTCATGAACGGATTAAAAAAATTGAAAAAGCAGGGTTAATAAAACGGTATGTAGCTATTGTTGATTTGGATTTAATCAATAAACCTTTAATTAATTATTGTAATGTGACTATTGTAAAACATAATAAAGAATTATTTAAAGAATTTGAATTACAAGTTAAAGAAATGGATGAAGTGTTAGAATGTTATACCGTTTCAGGAAATTATGATTATTTACTCAAGGTGGTTTCTTCTTCAATGCGTGATTACCAGGATTTTGTGCTTAATAAATTATCAAGTTTAGAAATGATATCTAATATCAATAGTCAGTTCGTCCTAAAGCATGTGAAGTTTACTACTTCTATTAAAGTTTAGGGCTTCTTTGATTTTATGAATTTAAAATTCATTATTCTCATTTACTTTTTCAAATAAAAGATTCTACTTAGATAATTATCAGTGAACATTGAAAATCACTAAGAATTCAGTAAATTGCACAGCTTAAAAGCAATTGCTTTTAGTGTATTCGCACTATATATAGTGTGTACTAACATTTTTTTAAAGGAAGACAAGCGAAATTAATCCCACTGGTGGGTAACAATATTTATTATAGATGATACAAGAAACACCCTACAAGCCTAAATATAAAATCCGTATTGTAACTGCCGCAGCCTTATTTGATGGGCATGATGCCGCAATTAATATTATGCGACGAATTATTCAAACTACAGGAGTAGAGGTAATTCATTTAGGTCATGATAGAAGTGTTGATGAGGTTGTAAATTGTGCCATTCAAGAAGATGCAAATGCTATTGCTATTACTTCTTATCAAGGAGGACACAATGAGTACTTTAAGTACATGCGTGATTTGTTGGTCGAACGTGGTGCAGGACACATTAGAGTTTTCGGTGGAGGAGGAGGAGTAATCCTTCCGTCTGAAATCAAGGAGTTAATGGATTATGGTATTACGCGTATTTACGCTCCAGATGATGGACGTGAAATGGGCTTACAAGGGATGATTAACGACCTAGTTGAACGTTCTGATTATGCTATTGGTGATGTATTGAATAATGAAATAAATCATTTAGCTGATAAAAAGATAGGGGCAATTGCTCGTATTATTTCATCTGCAGAAAATTTTCCTGAAGTAGCGGCAGCTACCTTAGATAAAATTAAAGAAATAAACAAAGCTTCTAAAACACTTGTTTTAGGAATTACGGGTACTGGTGGATCAGGTAAATCTTCTTTAGTAGATGAATTAGTTCGTCGTTTTTTAATCGACTTTCCAGAAAAGACTATCGGATTAATTTCTGTAGATCCATCTAAGAGAAAGACCGGAGGAGCCTTGTTAGGAGACCGTATTCGTATGAATGCCATCAATAACGAACGTGTGTATATGCGTTCATTGGCAACACGTCAATCCAACTTAGCATTATCTAAATATGTAGGTCAGGCTATAGAAGTATTAAAAGCTGCTCAGTTTGATTTAATTATCTTAGAAACTTCTGGTATTGGACAATCTGATACTGAAATTATAGAGCATTCAGACACTTCATTGTACGTAATGACTCCAGAATTTGGAGCCGCGACACAATTAGAAAAAATTGATATGTTAGATTTCGCCGATTTAGTGGCGATAAATAAATTTGATAAACGTGGCGCTTTAGATGCATTGAGAGATGTGAAAAAGCAATACATGCGTAATAACAATTTATGGGATACGCATATGGATGACATGCCTGTTTTTGGTACTATCGCTTCTCAGTTCAATGACCCTGGAATGAACTCTCTGTACAAAGCTATCATGGATAAATTGATAGAAAAATCAGGGGCCGATTTCAAATCATCATTTGAAATCACGAAACAAATGTCTGAGAAGATATTCATAATCCCTCCAAGTAGAGTTCGTTATTTATCAGAAATAGCAGAAAGCAATAGAGGATATGATGCAAAGGCTAGGACACAAAAAGAAGCAGCGCAGCGATTATATGGTATTTATAAAACTATTGAAACAGTAGTTGAAGGAAAAGTAACATTAGATAAATCAGGAATTGACAGTGAATCTATTACTGCAGTTTCTGAAGAAAATAAAGATTTTTTACGTTTATTAGTAGCTCAGTTTGATAAAGTTAAAATGGACTTAGATCCTTATAACTGGGAAGTAATAATGGGTTGGGATGAAAAAGTAAATAAATACAAACAACCTATTTACTCGTTTAAAGTTCGTGATAAAGTAATTAAAATAGAAACACATTCGCCGTCACTATCGCAAACACAAATTGCAAAGGTAGCTTTACCAAAGTATACTGCTTGGGGAGATCTTTTATTATGGTGTTTGCAAGAGAATGTACCGGGAGAATTTCCATATACATCAGGATTGTATCCGTTTAAACGTACTGGAGAAGATCCTTCACGTATGTTCGCAGGAGAAGGTGGACCAGAACGTACCAACAAACGTTTCCATTATGTAAGTGCAGGAATGCCAGCAGCGCGATTGTCTACTGCTTTTGATTCGGTGACTTTATATGGTAACGACCCTGGAGTACGCCCTGATATTTATGGTAAAATTGGTAATGCAGGAGTGTCTATTTGTTGTTTAGATGATGCGAAGAAATTATATTCAGGTTTTGATTTAGCGGATCCAATGACGTCGGTTTCTATGACGATTAATGGGCCAGCGCCAATGTTGTTAGGATTCTTTATGAATGCAGCCATTGATCAACAATGTGAAAAATACATAAAGAAAAACGGTTTAGAAGCTGCCGTTACAGCAAAAATCGAAAAGATATATAAAGCCAAAGGAATTGCTCGTCCACAATATCAAGGAGTATTACCTGAAGGGAATGATGGTTTAGGGTTATTCTTATTAGGAGTAACTGGTGATCAAGTGTTACCTGCCGATGTGTATCAGGAAATTAAAGTATACACCCTAAGTGCTGTTCGTGGAACGGTACAAGCGGATATTTTAAAAGAGGATCAAGCACAAAATACCTGTATTTTCTCTACAGAATTCGCATTGCGATTAATGGGAGATGTACAAGAGTATTTTATTGAAAAGAAGGTACGTAACTTCTATTCAGTATCTATATCAGGATACCATATTGCAGAAGCAGGAGCAAACCCTGTTACGCAATTGGCATTAACACTATCAAACGGATTTACCTATGTAGAATATTACTTAAGTAGAGGGATGGATATTAATAAATTCGGACCAAACTTATCATTCTTCTTTTCAAATGGTATCGATCCAGAATATGCCGTAATTGGTCGTGTAGCACGTAAAATTTGGGCGAAAGCAATGAAGTATAAATACGGAGCTAGTCCACGTGCTCAAATGTTAAAATACCATATTCAAACTTCTGGACGTTCATTACATGCTCAGGAAATTGATTTTAATGATATTCGTACGACTTTACAAGCATTGTATGCAATTTACGATAACTGTAACTCATTACATACAAATGCATATGATGAGGCAATTACAACACCTACAGAAGCATCTGTACGTAGAGCAATGGCAATACAGTTGATTATCAATAAAGAGTTAGGATTAACGAAGAATGAAAACCCTATTCAAGGTTCGTTTATTATTGAAGAATTAACTGATTTAGTTGAAGAAGCAGTATTATTAGAATTTGATCGTATTACAGAACGTGGAGGAGTATTAGGAGCAATGGAAACAATGTACCAACGTTCTAAAATACAAGAAGAGAGTTTGTATTATGAAACCTTAAAGCATAATGGTGAATTCCCAATTATTGGAGTAAATACCTTCTTAAGTAAAGATGGGTCGCCAACAGTAACACCTGATGAGGTAATTAGAGCTACTGAAGAGGAAAAGCAATATCAAATTGATATGTTAGGAGATTTACATGATATGCATGACACTGCTAAGATGTTAAAAGACTTACAAGTTTCAGCTGTAAACAATGAAAATATTTTCGAAAAATTAATGGATGTTTGTAAAGTCGCTTCCTTAGGAGCAATTACAGAATCGTTATTTGAAGTAGGAGGACAGTATAGGAGGAATATGTAAGCAGAGAGCCGGTTTTTGCCTTTGCAAAAAGTGTGTCAGTCGTTTATCCCAAAATTTTATGACGATAGAAATAAAATATTTTGGGTTTATATGTAGACTGTTTATCTTGAGTTTTTCAACTATCACCCAAGTCAGACTACGTTGAATGATTTATCTTATAATTTTAAGAAATTTTTCTCTAACGGTATAGATCCACAATATGCAGTAATCAGGCGTGTAGCCCATAAGATAGGAGTATGAATATGTTACTAATCCTATGGCTCAAATGTTGAAGTATTATATGTCAAACATCAGGAAATTGATTTTAATGATATTATGCGTTTAATTCTATACTGGTACTTGGCTAGGATAAAGCGGAGGAAGTAGCACCATTATTTCATCTGAGATGAATTAATTTTTTCTAAATAATTAATAACCCCAGACTAAACGATAGTCTGGGGTTATTTTTTTGTAGTTTTAAATTGTCCTAGTAATCAAGTAATCTTTTTAATCCGTTTTTTGCCAGAAACTGGTTTGAGTAACATATAAACCCATAGGAGCAAACCCCGTAAAGCGTATTCGTTTATATTTTGAGTCTAAATATATACTTCCCGGCCAATTGTTAGGATGATCAGAATTATCTAATACAATCCAACCACCTTTTTTAAGTTTTGACAGCGACCTTGCAATGCATTCATTCCGGTTATTGAACTCATTGGCTCCATCTATTAATATCAAATCAAAACTTTCATTGTTCATATTACCAATTAGCTTCCAAGTATCTTCATTAGAGCTATTGTGAATGGAAATATTATTTATAGTTTTTTTATCGAATTTAATAGTATCTATATGATTTTTCAACACATCATACCATATCTTCGAATGTTCAATACTCACAATCTTACATTGTTTTTTTAGAAACCATAATGTCGAATTTCCTGATCCAATTTCTAATACTCTATCACTAGGAGATAATATTTCATTTAATTTATTAATGGCTTCAAAAACAATAAATGGTACTGGGGTGCGTAGAATAAAACTTTTCCTAGACTCAATGTATGTACTTATTGCAGAGAAAAGATATTTAAAAGAGGGTAACTTTGGTGTAAACCCTTCAAAATCCGTAAATCTTAATGAAGATTTAAGTGTATATACATTATTTTTATCTTTCCAAGATACTTTATAACGGGCAAATAATTTATCGAAGTAATGTGTGTAAAATGTTTTCGCGGACGCTTTATACAACACTTTGGAATAAAGCCTTTTGTCTTTTGGGTGTACTGAGATTTGCATACAAAATAGTTTTTTGATTAAAAATAGTAGTTCAACAATATTTTTGTAATCCCCCTTTATAAAAAAAATCTCTCTCTTAAAGATAATAAAATCCAGGTTAAATTCCAAAATAAAATGCTTTTAATGTTTAGTAATTTATGATTCAATCTAATAAAAATTTGATAATTTTTCAAGAATTAAATATCTCCTTGGAGGGTATTTAATAGTTTTTTTGTTAAGTGCAAAACTTGACCATTTTGATTTTATTAATTCAATTTACTTACCTACGCCACAAAATTTAACTAGTATTATATGCTATTTATGACAACTATAATGACATTATCAAGTAAACGATTGTTTCCACCTTAGAGGGAACTTCAAATGGTGGTATTTATGCAATGGAAGGAGGGAATAAGATCAAATTTATATGTTAGAAGATTTACATAATAGGTATAATACTTACGGGTAGTAGCAGTAAGTAATGAAAATATCTTTGAAAAATTAATGTATGTTTGTAGAGTAGCTTCTTAAGGGGGCTACTGATTTATTATTTGAAGTAGAAGGATAGTATATAAGAAACATGTAAATTATCAGGGTTTTAACTTTATTTTTGTAAAATTATAATATTATTAATACTTGATCGTAGAGAAGCCCCTTTTATAGAATAAAAAGTTTGATTAGATAAATTAAAAAAACAGATTACTTTTTAATCTATTCTTTTGATTAATATAACCAAGGGTAATTAAAAAGAAATTATATTTATAGAGGTCAAATTTTGTAATTTTAAATAGATGGATAGTTTAAATTTTAGCCTTATAAATATAATCAGCTTTCTAGCATTGTTTGCAGCATTGTTATTTGCTTTTCAGGTCTATTTTTTTAAAAATAAAAATAAAGCCAATATTTTTTTCGCTACCTATTTAATTAACATAGCTGTTATAATTGTATTCTTTTTGGTTTTAAACTTGAAACAGATGAAATGGGCTTATATTATTTTACCTTTTCTGATGCTTGCATGTCTATCACTCGGGCCTATTTTATGGATTTATGTACGTCTAGTCGTAGGTGAAAAGGGTGAAAATTTATTTAAGCACTTTTATTTGCCAATATTTTTTTCTGGAGTAGTCTTAATATTGTTGATATTAACTCAATGTTCTTTAGGAAAAACAGGCGATTTTTATATAATGAAAGGATTGTATGTAATAGTTATGATTGGGCTAACTATAGTTTTTTTAACTCAGAATATTTTTTACATATATAAGACCTTTAAGTTATATAAGATTCATCGAGATAGCATAGGAGATAGTTATTCTTATACAGAAAAAATAAATTTGAGTTGGTTTAGATTATTGATTTATGGATATATCATTTTTATTATTGGCTTAATTATAACTAATTTAATAGATGATTCTTGGTCTTATATAGTGTTTTATTTAATACTGCTTAGTTATGTGGTTTTTTCAGGGTATAATGCTTTAAATCAAGAACCAGTTTTTAAACAAGAAAGGATAGCGGTAAAAGATGAAAAGACATCGTCTTTAAAGCTCACAGATGTTTTTTTAATTGAGTTAGAAAAACGTTTATTATTGATAATGAAAGAAGAACAATTGTTTTTAGATAGCACTTTAACCATATTTTCTTTAGCAAAAGAGATGAATACTAATACTAAGTACTTATCTTTTTTAATTAATAAATCGTTGCAGAAAAATTTTGTATTGTTTGTAAATGAATATAGAGTAACCCTAGCTAAAAAAATGTTATTAGACCCAAATAATGATAAATTAACAATAGAATATATAGGGAGTAATGCTGGTTTTAAGTCTAAATCAGCTTTTAATGCCGCATTTAAAAAAAATACAGGAACTACACCTTCTGTATTTAAAGCGAATAATTGAAATCATTAATGTCCGATAAAAGAATAAAAACCGATTGCTGTTAGAATAAGGAGCAAGTATTTTTTGGTAAAAAAGATACAAACAGCAGCTTAATTTTTAAGCTGCTGTTTGTCTTTAATATTCTTTTTATATAAGAAGTAAGCTACAGTTTTGAAAAAAGCTTAAAGCCCCAAGTAATACCAATTAAAATTCAAAATGCACAATTAAGTAGTTTCTTTTAAATCTATTTGTCGCTTAAAAATATAAGCGTAACTAAGGCTATGCTTATATTTTTAAACTCAATTAAATCTAAAATAATTCAATTTACTTATGAGCACCTTGAAATTTAATTGGTATAATACATTGATTTTTAAAAAACATATATGGTTTTAATCGGGCAACAGTGAATTGAAATAGTAAAAAAAAACATCCGTCAGCCAGAATTAAATTCAGAGTGAGGGATGTTTAATAAAGGATATGCTTTTATAGACTAATGATATTTTTTTTAAACAAAGGAATTGATATTAGTGTCATGACTAACCCTATCCCTAAAAGCACTAACATTCTAGGTGCAATTTCTATGATAGATAATTCTCTCCAGAAGATGTCATAAAACCCTTGAATCCCCCAATAATTTAAACTTACTACGGCCATTTTTTGCATGAATTCGGGCATGATAAACAACGGTATCATACTTCCGCCAATAGCTGACATTGTTAAAATAATTAAGGAAGAAAATCCGTTTAATTGCTGACGTGTTTTAACAAACGACACTAAAAATATTCCAAAGCCAGCTACTGCAAAAGCTGTACATAAAATCATTAATAATAAAGCAGGGACATCTTTAAATATATTCAGACCAAAAGCTAGCCATGAAAAAATAAACATAACCACTAATTGAGCGATTGAAATACTCAATGCGGTTAACATTTTTCCAAATAAAATTTCTGTAGTCTTGAATGGCGCATATAACAATCGTTTTAGAGTCCCATTTTCTTTTTCATCTAATAAACTTCCTCCAATATTTGCAATACTAAATAACAACATCATAATAGCTGTTCCTACAACTGCTTGAATCAACCCTATATTTTCTTTAGTCGATTTTTCTTTCATTACCGACTGCATTTCTATTTGTATCGGGCTAGCATTATTTTCACTGCTAATTGTATTTATTATATTTTGCTTCATTTTGGGAGGCATTCCTGAAAAAGTGTTTGAAACAAAACTATTCACCCTGTTTTTTAAAATTTCCTTCCCTTGGTTTTGTGATAAATGCTGCATTAAAAAAGAATAAATCATTCTTGTTTCTATTTCTCTAGAAGCGTCAAAATACAAGGTTGTTTTAAAAAAATGAGTCTTTTTAATACCTTCAGAAAATCCTTTTTCAAAAACCAATAAAGCAAGACGTTCTCCTTTTTTTACTAAATCTTTTCCCTTTTGTAAATTTTTATTAATAAGTGTCAGGCCTTTTAAATTTTCCAATTGCTTTATTGTTTCCTTAGAAGAGTCTGATTGATCTAAATCTGTAACCAATACAGTATAGGTCCTTGGGTTTGATTTTTTTTTACCTGTTCCACCAAATGCAAATGCAAATAATGTAATTAATAATATGGGTAATATAAACGTTAATAGTACTGCCTTTTTATCTTTTAAAAAAAGGGTCATATCTTTTTTAAATAATGTAAATAACATCTTTTTCTTATTTAGTTAATCTCTTAATTCTTTCCCGGTTAAGTGTAAAAACACTCGTTCTAAATTTGGGGCAACAAAATCAATATCAGCAATGCTTAAATTTAATTTAGACACCAGATTTAAAACCTCTTTTAAATCTTTATTTTTATCACATTTTATAGCTAGTTTATTATTTGTTATCTCAGCTTCAAATGGTAAGATGGTTTTTAATTCTTCAATTTTTTCTTTATCTGAAGTAGCGAAATCCAATTCGACAATTTCTTTTTCTCCAATCATTTTTTTTAATTCCTCTAGAGTTCCCTGACCTACAATTTTGCCTTCATCAATAATGGCTATTCGGTCGCACAAACGTTCCACCTCTTCCATATAATGAGTGGTGTAAATGATGGTTAATCCCTCTGATTTTAATCGCTCTACAATCTCAAAAATTCGATTTCTACTTTGTGGGTCTACTCCAACTGTTGGTTCATCAAGGAATAATATTTTAGGCTCATGTAATAATGCTGCGGCAATATTAATTCGGCGCTTCATTCCTCCAGAATAGGTTTTAATGGCATCTTTTTTTCTGCCGGATAAACCTATGAATTCTAATAGATCATGTATTTTATTCTTTAGTTTTTTAGTGGGAATTCCGTATATTTTACCAAAAAAGAAAAGGTTTTCTTCTGCTGATAACTCATCGTACAATGATATTTCTTGAGGAACAATTCCTATAATTTTTTTACATGAATTTGTTTCAGAAAACAAATCTGTATTATTAAGATGAATAGTACCTGAATCGGGTTTAAACAAGCTGCTCAACATGTTTATTGTTGTAGATTTCCCTGCTCCATTTGGGCCTAATAAACCATAAATTTCACCTTTGTTTATGTTAAAGCTTATTCCATTTACTGCTTTAATTTTACCAAACGATTTCGTTAATTGATCAACTTTTATCATAATATCCTACAATTAATTCTATTACAAAGTAGATGTTGTTTTAAAGAATTTAAAATAAAAGGATACTCAACTGTTAAAAAACAATGATGAGTTGTGACTTAAATATTTAGTTTAGTACTCTTTAGGGGTATTAATCGTTTTTCATGCATATAGGATCATTACTATCCGACAGTTTATTGTTTTTTAAGATGTAAACATGACTTCTAAAAAAAACATTTTTAAAAATTTAGGGTTTGAAGATTTATTTTCAGTCTGCAAAAAAAACTGCTGTCAAACCGTCCCAATAGCTATCGGGATGTCGAAGTCTAATGAAAACTAGTGCTTTATATTTATACAAGCTCAATCTGACAATAAATTAAGATTTGTATAAATTTTTCGGATGATAAATAGATGAACCTTTTGCATTTGTTAAAACATATAATCTAGGAATAAATTTTGGAAGACGAAGTGTAAAATAGTATCTATCATATTGCTGCTGAAAATAGGTGTTAATTTACCCATCAATTTTTTCAAACTGAATATTATACATGGTTCCAGGTTTTTGTTGTTTAGATATGGTACCGTTAAGTTGTTGTGTGAAAATTTTAATTAATTTAGAACCCAACCCATTATTTTCAATGATTCCTTTCATGCCAGAGCCATTATCACCAATTATCAATTCAAAATGAGTAGGGGTATCTTGTTTTAAATGAACAGTTATTTCTCCGTTATTTATGTTTGTAAAAGCATACTTTAATGAATTGGTTATTATTTCATTAATAATTAAACCTAAAGGCACTAAAGTTTTTACTCCTAGCTTTACATCATCTACTTGTATATTGGTTTTTATATTTTGATTAACAGAATAGTTCTTTATTAAATCCTCTGTTAAAACAGTTAAATGTTGTTTTACATTAATATGTTCAAGGTCGTCAGAGCGATACATTTTTTCATGAAGCCTAGCTAATGATAAGACCCTATTTTGTGTTTCTTTTAAAATATCAATTGCTTTTTGATCATCAATATCTTTTAATTGAAGTCTGAGCAAACTAGTAACCACCTGTAAGTTATTTTTCATTCGGTGGTGTATCTCTCGGAGTAGGATGTCTTGTCGTTTTAATTGTTTGTCACTTTCTAAATTTTGTTCCATGAGTAGCCTGTTTGTATTGAGTAAAGCTAAATCGTTTTCTTTTACTATTTTATTAAAATGATAAACAATAAAAAATACCCCAGTAGCAATTATGAGCGTGTTTAGGATAGCAATGTTATTAATAAGCTCCACGTTAAGGTTGTTGATTGGTGTATGTGATTTAAAAAAAAATATTCCTGAAACTAATAATATTCCAATTCCTAATACATAGCTTTTTTTTTGTGAACTACTCCAATTTTGATCAAAATATAATACCAATGGTAAGGATAGCATAAAATAAATGTAATTGCTTTCAAACCCAATATAATAAGAGCCTATATAAGAATGGAGAATGATGTCTAAACTACCTAGAAGAAAAACGAGCTCTGGTTTGCAGTTATTTTGAATTAAATAATAAAGTAAAAGCATGTAAGGAAGACTAGCTGCATTCGCATAGAACAACTCTGTTACATCAATATTAAAAAAGAAGAAACTAAGAACTACATGCGTAATAGTAGCTACAATAATAGCGTTAACAATTACTGACTTGAAACGTGTATCAATTGTTAGTAGTTTAATTGTATCGTTCTATATTAGTTGGTTAGTTTAAAAAATGGAAGTTACGAAATAATATTATAAGCATTTGTATAGAGAAAAATAATTACTGTAAATTAGTACACAACTAAAATCAATTAAATGTCCGTTACAATTGTCAATTACGTTACCGCTATTGTCTGTATAATTACTGCTTTTGTGATACAACGTATTTATTTTAAAGAGAAGAATAGGAACGCTTCTGTATCTTCATTAAAAGGAATTAAGTGGTTTGGGTTGGCTATTT
The DNA here is from genome assembly GCA_002733415.1 of Kordia sp. Taxonomy (GTDB): domain Bacteria; phylum Bacteroidota; class Bacteroidia; order Flavobacteriales; family Flavobacteriaceae. The sequence goes on from NVVR01000020.1 coordinate 17,440, forward strand.
TTTCATGGGGATTAGGAGCTTTGGTAAATATTTTGCTAATTAATATTTTTGGTTTTGAAGCGAATGATAAAATAGTAGTTAGTTGTGGGGTTTTATTCTCTTTATTGAATTCGTTGTTTATATTAATGTCGTTACCTTCAATAGAGCATAGTGGAAAACGGAATTTAGCTATTCAGATTATTGAACGCTTTTCTGAAAAAGAAGTGTTTGTTATTTTCGGTGGAATTTTAGTTATGTTGGCATCAGTATTTGTATTATCACTTTCTATAAATACAAATACGCCTAGTAACAGTGCTATTTGGCTCATAGATATCCCTATCTCTTTAATAGTAGCATTTGCATTATTAAACGAATTAAACAAAGCCTTTAGAAACAGAGGGATGAAGTTTATGTATTTGCCAACAGTTGCCTTGTTTTTACTGATTTTGATTGCAGTAATTCATCGTATTATTCCTAATCATGTCGCTGTACAACTAATAGATTTAGAGTATTGGTCGCTAATTGGAGTGATAACGGCTTTATCATTTAAGTTTTTATTTGTGTTATTGTTTACAATTTTGTTATACAGCTGGAAGTTATTAGCAGAAAAAGAAGAGCAACAAACGGAGTTGGCGCAATTAAAATTGATCAATAATCAGTTGAAAAAAGACAAAGAGATTCTTAAGATAGCGAATGAAAGCCACATAGATACCATCAAACATCTAAAAGCAGAATTAGTTACTCGTAAAAAGAAATACAAGAAATTAAAAAAATCTACAAAAGTAGTATTGTCTGACCGGCAAAAAGAAGTATTGGGTAATTTAGGAGTTGTTGGTGCTAAAATGTCCTACACAGAAATTGCAGATGTAATGCACATAAGTGTTGACGGATTTCAAGCCCATATTTATCAAATTAAAAAAGTGCTTAATATTTCAGGGAGCGGAGGGAAGAAACAATTGATTCAGTACGCTATTGATAAGAACCTATTGGAGCTCGCTACTATCACAAAGGAAGAATAAATTTATTTAAGATGTTTTTTATATAGCAACTAAGAAAACTAGCATGCTTAAGTACATACTTAAGTAGTTGGTTAGCCAATTTTCATTAGTACGTAAGCTATTGTATTGCTTGATTTGTTTGCAATTTAGCAGAAATCAATAACCAGGAATGCTAGGATATTTATAGCCACTGGTGGCCAATCAAAAAACGGATGAAAACGAAATTTACATTACTATTATTTTTTGCAACTACTTTAATTGCAAATGCACAGGAACAAACAAAAGGATTAGACAATCAAATAAATGAATTATTTAGTACTGCTACTGGCTGGTTTGTTAGTGCAGTTTTTGCTGGAATACCTATTACAGATACATTAAGTGTCCCGTGGGTATTAGTAGTTCTTATTTTGGGAGCAGTATATTTTTCTATCTATTTTAAGTTTATCAATTTCACCGGGTTTAAAACAGCTATAAATGTCGTTAGGGGGAAATACGATGATGTAGATAAACAAAAACCTCAAGAAGATATTCTAGAAACTATAAAAGTAGAGGGAGAAGGTGAGGTTTCTCATTTTCAAGCCTTAACAGCAGCATTATCAGCTACAGTAGGTTTGGGGAATATTGCTGGTGTAGCAATTGCCTTATCTATAGGAGGAGCAGGAGCTACCTTTTGGATGATATTAGTTGGTTTGTTAGGGATGGCAACCAAATTTGTAGAATGTACTCTGGGCGTTAAATACAGAGAAATAGCTGAAGATGGAACTGTTTTTGGCGGTCCGATGTATTATCTTAAAAAGGGAATAGGAGAGCTAGGTTTTGCTAAATTAGGGAAGGTGCTTTCTGTCATTTTTGCTATTATGTGTGTTGGTGGTTCTCTCGGAGGAGGGAACATGTTTCAGGTAAATCAAGCGTTTAAGTTGTTTGAGTATGTAACTGGAGGAGAGCAAAGTTTTATTTACGGTAAAGGTTGGCTGTTTGGCTTGGTAATGGCCATTTTAGTTGGTGTTGTTATCATAGGAGGAATCAAAAAAATAGCAAAAGTAACCGATAAAATAGTTCCTTTAATGGTAGGAGTGTATATATTGGCTATACTAGTAATTTTAGGAATTAATTTTTCAGAAATACCAAATGCATTAACAGCAATTTGGAATGGGGCATTTAGTCCGATAGGCGTTGCTGGAGGTTTTGTAGGGGTTTTAATACAGGGATTTAAACGTGCTGCATTTTCTAATGAAGCTGGAATTGGGTCGTCTTCTATTGCACATTCAGCAGTAAAAACAAATTACGCTGCCAGTGAAGGTTTAGTAGCCTTGTTAGAGCCATTTATAGATACGGTGGTCGTTTGTACTATGACGGCTTTGGTGTTGATTATTACGGGACAGTTAACTGTGGGTACAGCGATTTCTGATGAACAAGGAGCTATTTTGACGGCAAGGGCTTTAGAGAGTGGGGTTTCGTGGTTTCCCTATGTATTAGCTGTTGCTGTAATATTATTCGCTTTTTCATCCATGATTTCTTGGTCGTATTACGGATATCAAGCGTGGTCATATTTATTTGGTAGAGATAAACGAACGGGGAATGTTTATAAAATCATATTTTGTATGTTCACTGTAATAGGTGCCGCAGCAACTTTAGGTGCGGTAGTGAATTTTTCTGACGCTTTGGTTTTTGCCATGATGGTTCCTAATATGATAGGTTTATTTTTATTAGCACCTAAGGTGAAAGAGGAGTTGAAACGATATAAACATGCTATTTTAGATAAAGGTTAAGCTTTTTCGTAAATTTATATTAGTAATACCAATTGAATTTCAAGATGCACGAATAAAATTGAATTATTTTTTGATTTAGTTGAGTTTAAAAAATTCAGCATAGCCTAGTTATGGTTATATTTTTAAGTGAAGAATAAATCAAACAGAAACTATTTAATTGTGTGGTTTTGAATTTAAATTGGTATTAAATGCATCTTTTTAAACAATTTTGCGTCTACTATATGAATTTAAAAAAAACGATCATGAAAAAAGATAAAGAATGTAGTTGTAACTGCGAAAACTGTCAGAATGGGAATTGTACTAATTGTACTTGTGAATCATGTACATGCACAGGTTGTAACTGTAGTAGATAACTGACTAGAATATCAAACGGGGCTTGTCGAAGTTAATTATCTTTAAGATACTTATAATATTTCGACAGGCTCAATATGACAGTTAATTTTTATCCCACTAGTGGGTTTAATTCCTCGTCGTTTAGTTTCTGCTGAAGAATACTATTGTTAAGTTTATACCTTACATGCTTGCGTCAAGGATATTGATTACAAAATAAAATATGGATATAAATCAAGTTTGGTCAGAATATAATCAAGATATAAAGCGATTCATTTTAAGTAAAGTTAAAGATGAGCAGCTGACTAATGATTTATTACAAGACACGTTTATAAAAGCCTATAGTAAATTAGATACTGTAAAAAATGAGCCTAAAATAAAATCATGGTTGTTTTCTATAGCTAGAAATGTAAGTTTGGACTATTTCAGAAAAAGCAATAAAACCGTTCCACTAAACACCTTTGATATTAAAGATGAATCTTGGGAAGAAACAGTACATTCTCCACAAGATTGTTTACCAGGGATCATTAAAAATTTACCTAAAAAATATAGAGATCCACTTTTTCTATCAGATATAAAAGGATTAAAACAAGCTGCCGTTGCTAAGAGACTTAAACTGCCATTACCCACAGTGAAATCGCAAATACAGCGTGCTAGAAAATTAATCAAACAAGGATATATAGATTGTTGTGATTATACCGAAAACGAAAAAGGACAGCTAGTTGGTGAATCTAAAGACAAGGATGGTTGTAAGGTTTGTAATTAATCAACTCTCCAGGGGGGATTAACCCTATTTTCTCCTGCAAAATAAATGATGATTTTATGTCCGTCTGGATCAAATAAACTAGCTTCACGCCATAGCCACGACTGTTCTTCTGGTAGGGTATGGAATATAATTCCTTTTTGCTGAAGTTCTTTTACTGTTGTATCAATGTTGTCGTTCTCAAAATAAACAGTAATACCACTTCCTTTCGGGATTTCATCTGCTAAATGAATAGAGAAAGTACTTGAGCCATCGGGGCATTCAAATCTAGCATATCTGGGTAATGCATCTACTATTAAGTGCAATCCTAGTTTTTTATAAAAAACTACCGACGCCGAAACATCGGTAGCTGTAATGGTAATTTGATTTAAGTTCATATTGTTACCTTTTTCAGCTTTAATTGCTGTCTTAAAATAAACAGTAATAGCATACATACTAAGGCAAGAGCAGAAACTACAAACCATGTATTGTCGTAACCAACACTCTCAATTAAATGCATCCCACCGTTATGACTAAATATATGTGCTACAGAAAATGAAATGCTGTATAACGCCATATATTCTCCCTTATTTCCTTTTTTGGATCGGTCCATTGCAAAAGCGTTAGAAAATGGAAATGCAATCATTTCTCCAACAGTCACTAAAAGCATGCTAACAATTAAGATACCTACCCATGAAGTGGTAGTAAGTATAATAAAACTGAAGCCGGTAAGAGCTGCGCCGATAAACATAAGTCCTGATTTGGTGCGTTTGCTATTTTCTAACCATTTAACCAAGGGCATTTCCAATGCGAAAATGATAAATCCATTCATACCCATTAATAAACCAATTTCCAATTCACTTAATCCATGCGCATCTTTATAATACAATGGAATAGTCGAAAAAAATTGCAAGAATACAATTCCAAATAAAGACATAGCTACAAGAAACACCCAAAAAGTTTTATCGTTATAAGCTGATTTTGGATTAACTACTTCAACTTCATCAATAGTTCTCGCTGTTTTTGGGTTCAATACATTAAGCAATAAAAAACTTGCCAAAATACATGTAATACCATCTACCCAAAACAATCCTCCATAACTCATAAAAGTAATAATTAGCCCACCTATTGCTGGTCCAGCAGAAAAACCTAAGTTAATAGCCAAACGAATTAAAGTAACTGAACGCGTTTTGTTTTCTGGCTTACTATAGGCGCTTAGCGCTACAAACATTGCGGGTCTAAATGCATCAGCAACTAACATAACGAAGAAAATACCTATACAAAAAGAACTAAATGTGGTTAAGTATTGCAAACCAACAAACAAGAACCCTGTAGCGAATAGGCTAAATAGCATTACTTTGTAATAGCCAATTTTGTCGGTTAATTTCCCTCCTAACCATGAACCAAAAACAGACCCTAATCCAAACGCTGACATAATCCATCCTACATTACTAAGGCTAAAATCTAAGCTTTCAGTCAAGTATAATGATAGGAATGGAATAACCATTGTTCCTGCTCGGTTAATTAAAGTAATTAGCGCTAACCACCAAACTTCTTTGGAGAGTCCGCCAAAAGAATCGATATAATTAAAATATAGTTTTTTCATATGCATTAAATTTTAGAAGCCATTTTAAGTAATGACTTGAGTTAGTTTAAAAATGTACTTTCTGGAAAGTGGTATAAAGATAAAACGCCCAACTGAAGAGTTGGGCGTTTATATATTGTATTAATTTATACCGTTATTGACATAACAAATAAATACAATAGCCCGAACTCCTCTTTTGAGAAGACCAACAGACCCTTTTATTTATTTGTTTGCAATTCATGATTGTAGTAATTGAACTGCAAATTTATATAATTTTAAGGATAAAAATGTATTTTTGAAATAAATATTTTTAAGATGAAACAACTTTTACTTTTTATAGTTTTAATATCATGTTCTTTAAGGGCTCAAAATACTGAGGCAATTAAAGAAATTAAAGCACACCAAGAGGAACAAAATACTCAGTTTATGACTAAAGGGGAATCGCCACTAACTGAAATTGACAGGAAGGATTTTAAAGGGCTTGAATTTTTTAATATTGATTTGAATTATAGAGTAGAAGCTCGTTTAAAAAGGACTCCTAAAACTACTTTTTTTGAAATGAAAACAACAACTAGTCGAGTTTCAGAAGAGAGAATTTATGGAGTGTTAAGTTTTAAAATAGACGGGAAAGAATACAAATTAAATGTGTACCAAGGGAAGGCTTTGATGACTAATGAAGAATATAAAGACTATCTGTTCCTACCTTTTACTGACTTGACTAATGGAGAAACTAGCTATGGAGGAGGAAGGTATATAGATTTAACCATTCCAAAAGAAGATACAATACTATTAGACTTTAATAAAGCGTACAATCCGTATTGTTCCTATAATTCACGATATTCTTGTCCAATACCCCCTTCAGAAAATCATTTAGAAATTGACGTTATTGCTGGAGTTAAAAAATATAAAGACCACTAAAAATGGCTAGAAAAAGAAGAAAACGTATTGTTTGCCCAAATTGTGATAAACAGTTGAAGGAGGAAATGAATTTCTGCTGTAATTGCGGGCAGGAGAATCATATTAAAAGAGTTTCAGTTGCTATGTTAGTGTCTGACTTTTCTTCAACATACTTTTCTTTTGATTCTAAATTGTTCGCATCGCTTAAGTATTTACTAATTAAACCTAGCTTTTTATCGTTAGAATATTTGAATGGGAAAATAGAAGCATATTTACGGCCTATACGGATGTATATTTTCATCAGTTTCATCTTTTTTTTATTAAGTAGTATTACCTCAAAAAACAATAGTTTTGATGCCATAAATTTGTCTGATGACGGTAAATCATTTACCATAGGGGAGGTGCAAAATGGTACAGTAAATTTAGATAATAAAGAACAGGACTCTGTAGAGGAATTAAACGATGCTGAATTTTTTACAAGTATTGATAATTTGTTTGAAGGAAAGGTTAAAAAAATTATTTCAGATAAGAAAGAACTGAATTTATTCTTAAATTTCTTACGGTCTAAATCACCATTTTTTTTATTTTTCTTAATACCTGTTCTAGGATTTTTATTTTTCCTGATTTTCTATAAAAAAAAGTATTATTATGTTGATCATCTTGTGTTTGCATTGCATTTACAATCCTTTTTATTTGTATTGTTAATTCTAAATGTTTTAATCGAATTAATTTTTAAAATAGACTTGTCTCAGTTTGCTATTTTAGGCTTGTTGGTTTATGGTTTTATAGCGGCAAGGAAATTTTATAATACAGGGAAAATAAGCACGTTTATTCGCTTGTCCTTTGTAGGGTTGATACATATTATTTTGAGCTCATTTATTTTTATAGCATTTTTTTTTATAGTTCTTAAGTATTATAATATTTAAGTAAAGGGCAATTTCGTATGTAATAAAATAAAGGGTGCAATTAACTGTAAGTCAGTTTTTAGCATTAATTTTGAGTGACAGATTAATAACCAATAACTCTTCCTTTTTTTACCCCTTTCAAATTTGCCGTAAATTTTATATCAATCACTCCCTATGACAAATAAGTAGGAGGAAAAAATTTTATTGTCCCAACTGTAAAAATCAGTTAAAATCACAGATGAACTTTTGTTTTGATTGTGGACAGGAAAATAATATTAAAAGAGTTTATTGAAATTGCTTTTAAATGATTTTTTTTTTGCAACCTATTTTACAATAAATTCAAAACTATTACTCACAGTAAAATCACTAATAAGCATCCCTAGTTTTTTATCTATAGCCTATTTAAATGGGATGATAGAAGGTTATTTTCGCCCGATTATATATATCAGTTTTGCGTTTTTCCTTTATCAACTAATGTAGTTTCTTATAAGAGTGCTTGATACTATTAATTTAACATTAAAACGAAATGCCTATCACAATAGGGGATATGTAAGGAGGTTTTTTAAGAATTAGAAAATACTACTAATAGAGATGAAAATTCATTAGACAGAAAAACAGAAAAAATATTTTCCTCTGAACGAGAAACAACATTTTTTTTAATTACTTATTAGCAAAACTTCCTATAATATTGTTTGTTGTGATACTAGTTTTAGGAGTTTTATTTTTTCTGTTTTTCTATAATACGGCATACTATTACATTGATCATTTAATATTTTCATTGCATTTACAATGTTTGCTTATTGCATCTAGGTTAACTAACTGGTTGTTAAAAATAAATTTAAGTATAATTGCCTTTTAAGGATTGTTCGTGTATGGGGATATTGCACTTTAAAGTTTTATAAAAGGGCAAAATTAATTACGTTTTTAAAGCTATGTTTAGTAGGGGTTTTTTACGCTGGTTTAATCATAGTAGTTTGATGCTGTTTTTTCTGTTAGCTATGCAAACATACACAGTATAGTATTTTAAAGAAACTCTATTTTACCAAATACATTCCTAAAAACACCGCTATAAAACCTAGTACAAAACTACCAATTGTGTAGAGTGCAAAAGAAAGAAAATCGCCTGATTTTAAAAACACATGGTTTTCATAAGCGAATGTTGAGAAAGTAGTAAAACCACCACAAAAACCAGTTGCAAGCAATAAGGTTTGATTTTGAGTAAGCACATTCCCTTTTGCAGAAAGGCCTAAAATAATACCAATTAGTAAAGACCCAAACAGGTTGACTGCAAAAGTTCCGTAAGGAATTCCTAATAGGTCTGAGTTTAAGGTTTTACTAAATAAGTATCGTAAAACACTTCCAAAACCACCTCCTAAAAAAACGAGTACTATTGCTTTCATCTCACCAGTGGGTTTAAGTTATTCGAGTCCGATTGTTTCGGAGCTCAAATAAAAAATTAGTTAAAAATTCGCTCATCAAGCCTCTTCAAAAGGGATTGAATTACATGCGAAGATATAAAAAATACGGTCAGGATTAAAATTGTGAATATCTATGTGTAGGTATATGTAAAGGGAGTTAAATGATACTCTATATTTGCCCTTCTAAATTAAGAAAAACATGAGCACAACTTGGTATGAATGCAAGGTAAAATATAGAAAATTAGATGATAACGGAGTACAAAAAGTAACTACGGAACCTTATTTGGTTGATGCGGTGTCTTATACCGAAGCGGAATCTAGAATTACGGAAGAAATGGCAATGTATATTAGTGAGGAGTTTATGATCACGAATATCAAAATGGCAAATTTCTCGGAAATTCATCCGTTTGAAAATTCTGACCGTTGGTTTAAATCGAAAGTATCCTTAGTAGCTTATGATGAAGAAAGTGGAAAAGAAAGAAAGTCAAACATATATTTGTTAATTCAGGCTAACGATGTAAAGGAAGCTTTTGATAGTACAAATGTTGTAATGAAAGATACCATGGGGGATTATACAATTCCGTCAATAGCTGAATCACCAATTATGGATGTATTTCCATATTTTGATGGAGAAATAGATAAGTTAACTAAATTTAATGCTATAAAAGCTAGTGTGCCTGTTCAGAAAGAAGTTATTGAAGAGGAGGCTATTGAAAAGGAAGTTGTTGAAGAAGAATTGGGTTAGTTTTTTTGTGTAAAAAAAGTAAAGACTGTCTGAAAAGTAAAGGTTTCGTCAAGCTGAACTCGTTTCAGTTTCTTATCAATATTGGTTATGAACCTATTGATATTCTGAAATAAATTTAGGATGACGCATTTATACTCTTTTAAAACGATGATTCTGATGCCCAAACAATATTATTGTGACGTCCTGAAATAGCGCTACAGAATTAATATATTAAAGGTAGTGATTTTATATTGCTACCTTTTTTGTTTTTATATGTTTTCCTTTTTAATTGACTTTGAACATGCATTTGATTAGGTGTTAATATATAATTAGAGAAGTTAAATTGATTATAAATTTTGATTGTATTTTTAACTAAATCAGTTTTAGTTTTTAAATCAGTATCATATTTATCTATATCAAAATCCTGTTTTAATATTCCATTAATTCTTTTCAGCTATTGCATTTTCATAAGGATCATATCATTCAGTCATACTGGTAATATATTATTGTTGTTTAAAAGTTTCTGATAATCGTTAGCGCAATATTGTAATCCTCTATCAGAATGATGAATTAATGGCTCTTGCTTATTTTTTAATGCCATTTCTAGAGCACTTAAAGAACCTAACACATATTAAACTACTATTTTAATAGCTCTTGTGCCGATAGCGCGAATTTGCAATCCGTGCGTTACTATAACGCATTAAATAACTCTCTTAAGCCAAAAAAGGCTCTACATTTCTGTAAAGGCTTTCCTAATTAACTTTATGTGCTCACTCATACTTGGCACGGAAAGCATTTCCGCGCTAGCACTTTCCTTTTTTTAACTTACAAATCTGCGCCATCGGGAATAATATTCTCGTTTACTTTTTAACCTGACATAAACCTTTTGCCATTATCGCTAACGCTCAAATGGCAAGGTTCGGGGAGGGGGGCTATATAATCTATTCCAATATTGCCAACAAAAACCTTAAATCTAATAGTTTTCTTGTTGACAATACAGGTTGACATTTGTAATGGCAACCCACACACACACACAAAAACTTTAAAACATTTCAATGAACTATAAAGTCTAATCTTCACCTATAAGCTACCTATTTCTAAGTAGCTTTTCATGTAGCCATTACATACGAGCACAGCGAACTGATGAACTCCTATTAAAACAATAGAAAACTCGTGAATAAATGGCAACTAGATTTCTAATTTCTATTTAACTTTCCTTTATTCCTTGCCATTAACGCTATCGCTCAAATGGCAAGGTGCGGGGGGATCAACAGACGCGCTTATTTATGGTTCTGACGAACAAATTGTAAGTAATAAAATTAAAGATGAAGAATTATTGTTGCTTTCTCATAAAGTGCAACAACTAAATAAATAAAACATTACCAGTGTAAAAGCGATGTTTAAAGCTTTTGTATTCCAAAAAGATATTCAAAAACAACTTTCTTAAACCACAAAAAAAGCCACAATATCCCTATTGAAGCTTCTCGTACAGCCATTGCAAATGGCAATAATATTCTCGTTTACTATTAATCCTTTCTTTAATCCTTTGCCATTACCGCTAACGCTAAATGTCAAGGTGTGGGGGTTCATTATGGGTTATCCAAACCGAATTAGAAATGAAACTTGGAGAAACCGATTATGCAGAAGATTTAAAAGAATTAGTTGATGAAATAAAAAGACATACTCATCTACTTGAAGAAGCTTGGTGGAATGATAAAAACTAAATGCAAACCACACCTCAGACCTTCCTCAATGTCCGTGAATCGTCACCCAAACCAACCACGTTACAACACCTACCACCCAAACCAAATAAGCCCATCTAACACACGTTTAAGAACGAGTAGGAGGTATACATATTCTTGAAATAATATCTGAACAATACTTCCCAACCCTTTATTTACAGTACTTATTCCAACTTTGAAACACTTTTATCGCGGTATTGACGGTTTCTACCCTTTAGAGTGGTTTGGTTTGTTATTTCTTAATTAATTTCAGTGTGGTAAAAGAATCTTGAGCATTAATTTTTACTAAATAGATTCCAGAATTTAAACTCCCTTTATCTAATCTAATAGAATCTTTATTTTGATATTCTCTAGAAGAAATCAATTTGCCAGTAACATCAAATATATTTAAAGAAACATTACTATACATTTTTCCAAGATTAATATTAGTATGTAAATAACTAGGGTTTGGGTAAATAGAAAAGCTTTCTCCAAAATTAGTTTCTACAATACTTAAAACACTTGGGTTTGTATAAACTCTTACTTGACCCGAATTAGAACCGTTATCATCGTTACTTCTAGCACCAATTGCCATAATGGAACCACTATTATTTAAACTAACTGAATAACCAAATGATTCACCTACATAATCTCCATCAATATCATTATCTATTTGAACCCAGCTTCCAGATTGGTTTTCATAAACACGTACATGACCTCTACTACTATCATGAAAAAACGAGCCAATAGCAACAATAGATCCATCATTATTTAAACTTAATGATAGACCAAACCAATCACTATCATCTTGCCCTCCAATTGTACTGCCTATTTGTGTCCAAACATTTGCAATATTTTCAAAAACACGTACATGACCAGAATCAACAGTTCCATTACTTCCATATATTGACCCTATAGCTACAATATTCCCATCATCACTTATATCCAATGACCAACCAGAACGATCACTATTTGATTCTCCATTAATATCTCCGCCTATCTGAATCCAATCTCCAGCAATATTTTCATATATACGAGTTAGACCTTTAGAAAACTCTCCTCCACTTGGGTTACTAATCGCTACAATGCTTCCATTATTACTTAGGCTAATTGAATATCCAAAAGAACCACTGCTAGAGCCATCATTAATATCAGCTCCTATTTGTGTCCAAGTTCCTGCAATGTTTTCATAAACTCTTGCAAAACCAAATGAAGTTGTTCCTGTAGCTCCAATCGCTATAATATTTCCATCATCACTAATACTTACAGAACTTCCCACACGGTCACCCGCTACTTCTCCAATTATATCTGAACCTATTTGAATCCAATTTCCAGAAACATACTCATATATTCGAACATATCCAGAATTTAATAATCCATTGGAATGATATGCAGGTACACCTATAGAAAAAATTGAACCATCAGCATTCATACTAACTGGTGACGATACTCCTAAATCTCCTTGATCAACTCCAACTATAGCTGAACCTAGCTGAACCCAAGTGTCCGAAATGTTTTCATATACTTTAATATAACCAGAATTATTAGAGTTGTTATTGTTAAAGTCTGAAGCTATTACTAAAACTGATCCATCATCACTTAAGCTTAACGATCTACCAAAAACATCATTAGAAGTGTTTCCATTTAAATCTTGCCCTACCTGAGTCCACTGAGCATTACTTATGAAAGATTGCAGCAATAAAAAAATAAGTAATAGTTTTTTCATAATTTTTGTGTTTAGTTAATATTGTTTCTTTCTTAGTTTTTGTAATTTGTTTAAGCCTCTAATGAAGAGGAGAAGGTCTGGTAAAAGTAAGATAATATTACATCAATGCAACCTCAGACCTTGTAATCCGTATTAACGCAATAATACACCTACCCACACCCATTATAGGCACATCTAACAAATGTTCTGTTGTAACTCGACATCTATAATTATAGTATCTTTACCGCATGATAAAAACGAATAAGCCATTTGAACTAATCTATTTTTCAGTATTCCCAACTCAAACAGTAGAGGGGATGATTTATACTTATATTGCCGTTGATGATTATTCAACATTCACATTTGTTACTGGTATTGAACATGATGTAACCCCAGAACTTTTATCAAAGCACATTGACATCTTAATGCATCACAAAGATTTTAAAAAACCAACTAAATCTAAGTTCACGATAATGATACCATATGACCAAGATGTCAATATTGAATCAAAGGTTCTTGATGTAATTAAACCGTTTAATGGTGAACTAGTTTTTAATCAAAAAGAAGTTGTTAAAAATACATTGCCAATAATAAATGCGTTTAATGCGTTTAAAAATAAATAGTTCCACAACCTCAGAGCCTGACTTAAAAGCCGTGAATCGTCTTCCAATACACCACGTCACAACACCTACCCACACCCATTATAAGCCCCTATAACAAACGTTTATACCTACGAGTAGGATTATGATGCTAAAAGCAAAAAAGATGTACCATATAGCACACCTTTTTTGAATTCTGTATTTAATTTTTAGTTGCTAACTAATCTGAGTTATTACCAATTACTAAAATTAACATTATCACAATCTTCATTATTGTAATAATCCCTAAGAGTATCCCAGTAAACGCCAACTAAAATTGGGTCAGAATCTCCTATTCCTGAATCTTGAAATATAACTTCAAAGTCAATTTTATCTGTATAGAAAGGGTCTGTATCACCAAAATAGTCTGGAAAATTAATTATGTAAAAACTATTATTTATTTTTTCTATTTTAGAGTTGTCAATTATAATTGTTTTTTCTTTAGACTTAACAGTGATTTTTATTGCTCTAGGGGCATTTCTTAGTATAATATTACTCAAGGTAACTTTTCCCCCATTAACAAACCCGTCTTCATTGTATTCAGGGTATTTCTCATAAAAATGATAGACTATATCTTCACCATTCTTTACTTTAGTTTTTTTGAGGTAAGGTGTTCCTCGATAAGTATCATAAGGAATACTAGATTTTCTCGACACTATAGAATCTAATATTTGACAAAAAGTAGGTTCAACTTTATTTATTGACTCTATATTTTTGTCAACATCTGTCTTGGTTTTGCAACCAAAAATTAAAAAAATTAAAAAAGCATATCTTATCATCATTTCTATCCTTTAGGTTTTTCAGGGAATTTGTATTTATCTGTAGGAACTAAAGGCCTATGTGGGCATTATATATAGAATCAACTTTTTTTAAATCACTACTTCCTTGATCTTTTAAAATATAATAGACTATTGGAACTTCAGTAGCTGTGTAATTTATAGTATTGATATACCTGTTTATCTTTTTCGATTTCCAACCAATATTTGCCAAACGATAATACTCATCATAAACCTGTTCGGTGTCCTTCGCTTCATTTTTACAAGAAACAAGACACCAACATAATAGCACTAGTATGTAATACCGAAACTTCAATTTATTCTCCTTCGTATTTAGCATTCGCATACCCTAATATTTCTTCAGTCAAATCAGCCAACTCATCCCCATACATTACATTACCACCTCCTTGGGTACCTAATATAATTTTACATTGCTGCGCTTTACCATACTCATTAATGTATCCGTTTAACCTATCCCATATTTGTTGCGATACTTCTTTGGAGAAATAGTCCTTCATAGCACTTAGCGCTTTGTCTGCCTTCTGTACTTTTTGCTGACTTACTCTAATTTTATTTTCGTCCTTTGATATAATCTCAATTTGAAATAATTGATACAGGCTGTCTAACTTCTTCTCTTGACCTTTGATCTTTTTTGTATGTATTGCAGACATATCTTTAGCCATATTAAACCCATTAAACAGTTTAATGTTATCGATATATACAACTTCATTTTTTTCCGATTCAGAAGTCACGTAAAACGCTAGAAAAAGGAGAAGCCCTAATGTTAATACTATATTAACATTAGGAAGTAGTTTGTTTAAATTTTTCAATTTAATATATGTTGAATTCTAATAATTTGGTGTCGTTAAACTACACAAAAACAAGACAATAGCCCCCACATAGACTGTTGTTTATTTTAAGAAATATCTAAATAATTAGTAATGTGTTAAATACATCTTTTTCTTATGATGAAGTTTAAAAAAACATAACCGAGATTAGGTATTTGAATCTCACTAAATATAGTGATGTGTTCTTGTATAAGAATATAACTTTAGCAACAAAAAACCATTTTAAACTCTTCAATATATCAAGTGTACTATCAGAAACAGAAAAAAAATGAACATCAAAATCTTTATAACAAAAACGAGTTCAGTCATGATAACCAAACTCGTGTTTTTATAAGTGTTTTTTAATACTCCTGTAAATATGCAAAAGCAATCTTATAAGTTATCCTTTTTTAATTGTTTTTTGTTCTTCTTTAAATTTCATTAAAATAGAATCTCGACAAAAGTTTAAAACCTTCATTCCTTCATAAAACTCAAAAGAAGATTTTTTACGTATTAATCTTCCATTTACCTTCAATAACAGTAAAGGCTCTTTTGCAGTTGCTTCTTTCACAAAACCCAAATATTGTAACTGTGGCCATTGCATAGTTACAACTGACTTTACTTTTTGTAGAACTGATCTTTTTTTTGTTTTCGAAATGCTAACTCTTTTATTTTTTAAATTGCCTAAAAAAGGATCTGTTGAATATGACTTCAATTCAACCGTATCTTTTTGAATAGATACGGGTACCTCGTTTATAGTGACTGCATAATTCTGTTGTTCATCCTCACTAGTAAATGAATTACCAAGGGCTTTGTATATTAACAAACCCCAAATTAGAGCTACTCCTATTAGCAAAAAAATATTCAAATGCTTCTTACTCATTAGTTAATCGTTACTTTTCTTGGTGTTGTATAATTACTTGAATTCCCTGCTGCATCAATATTCTTTACTCTCCAAAAATAATCACCTGTGGCTGTAAACGAATGTGACTGAGAACTTGCAGCTAGATTATAGGTTTGAATTATACCTGTAAAGGAAATTTCATCAGCTATTTCTAAAACACTAGTTACCGAAGTTACCCCAGAGTCTGATGGATTGTTCCACACAAACAAAACAGCAGTATCTAAACTTTCTGTAGCATCAATACCCGGTGTACTTAATGAAGCTGCACTTGGAGCCTGAGTATCTAACAGTATTTTTCTAGTAGCGTAAACAGTCTCTGTTATTGTTGCCGTATTTAATGCTTTTACTTTCCATATATAAACCGCATCTACAGACATATCTGTACTGCTTATGGTGTAAGAAGTATCCGTTATATCTGTAATTTGACTTATGGTACTTACGCTACCTGAAACGACTCTATCAATCTCAATACTATAAGAGTCCGCGGTTGCTATCCCTGTCCAAGTTACCAGTTGCCCCGTTGTGGTATTTGTAGGGAAATTATCAGACGGAGAAAGTAATATTACTGTTTGATCCGTTAAATCTGTAGATGCCTCTAACGTAAACGATGCAGGAAAGGTATATGCTGTTTGGTACGCAAAATTTTCTCCTCTAACTCGCCAACTGTATTCCCCTGGAGATAGGGGAGAGGTGAACGAATTTATTGATACTAGTGAATCTAACACTATCACATTAGAAGCATTATTTACTTGCACCCTATATTCATCTGCATCATTAAGGCTATTCCATTGGAAAGTTGCCGTATTACTAACAACAGTAGCTCCATTTAACGGAGCAGTAATTGTAATATTATCATCTGTGATATCTTCCTCTAAAACATCATCACAACTAATTAAGGTAATCAAAAATATACTTATGATTGATACACTTATTTTCATGTTTTTATTAAATATTTTTCTCATAATTTTGAAATATTATTCTTGCATATAATTTTATTCTTCGTGTTTTAAAATCTTTCTTTTTAAAAAAACTTGTATTTACTACCCTTGAATATGGAAATTCTTTCTCAAATTCATAAACTATTTTCAATAGCTCTTCAAAACTCCCTTCAATAGTCAACTGATTGGTATGTATTATAAATTTATTATCCGAAGCTTCATGTACTTCAGCTAAATCAAACACATTAACGGATTTACTTTTATTGGTTACAAAATTTAAAATTTCTTGTTGCACCAAAATCGACTCCATATTTTCTTCCCCCAAGAGGTTATCCAAAAAACGAATCTCTATATCTAACTCTTTAACTGTACTTGATGAAGAATTAATTTCTATTAATTGTTCACTTAATTCATAATACTCATTATACGCATCAAGTGTTAACTTAAACGAACGCTTATACGCTGTAAACCCCAATAATACTGAAATAGCTATTATCGCTAGAAACTTCTGCTTATATGTTAAGTTTTCAAACATCTCTATCGGATTATTATTTTAATTCCAAAATCATGTTGATTCTGTCTGTTCTCTTTATACTTAATTATTTCAGCTTTAGTTATCCATTTTATTTTTCGCAAGCCCTTAATCCACTTATTAAACATTGTGTTTGACGACGATACTCCTTTTATTGTTATGATATTTGTTTTAAAGATTACTTTTTCTGTTTGCTTTATCTTTTTTGTATTTGGGAACAATAAAAACTCCGACAAACTAATTGTTTTAGGCAAATCAGTAGTTAACTCATTAATATAATAACTTAAGAAACTTGATGTAAATACTCCTGATTCATTCAAAATAGCTTTTTTATCATCACGCTCTTTTTCTAACACCTTAACCTTACTGTAGGTATCTTGTAACATATCGAGACTAGTATTAGCCTCAACTGTTTTATCATTATAATATCCCAGTAATAAATAACTCAATAACAGCAACAAAAAGAAACTTCCTAATATTACTCCTCCAAAAAGTTCAAAATATTTTTTAAAGTTTTTTTCTTCTTTATTTATGGTTAAAAAATCAGCATCATATACCAATTTTTCATTTGGATAATAATAATTTAATCCCGTTGCAAACAAAGGAATTTCATGAGCTGATAACTGTTGCTCGCCAATTAATTCCATTTCCTCTTCTGTGCTTTTAGAAAACGAATCCAATTCGTTTCCAGTAAAGGTCAACACTACATTATCTGACGTTAAAACCTCCTTATTCACAAATGATTTTAACAGCACCGAAGAAAACACTCCAATGCTATAATCTACTATTAAAAATTTATTGTTTGCAAATAATTCTAGCTCATCATTTACAATTGATTTTCTTGCAACAGAAATAAACACTTCGGTTTTTTGCTGATACTCATAAAAATAAAACTCACTTGTATTTACATTCAATAATACTTTTGATTTATAATCAGGTGTTCTTTTTACTTTTTTATTTAAAACCCCTTTACCTGAAAATACAAGTATAACAGGATACTTTTTATCTAGTTTACTTTGTAAGCCCTCAAAAGAAAGACCGCCAGATTTCTCAGTTACAAAAAGCTCGTTATTAGTATTGTCCAATCGCAATACATAATACCGCGTTTCCCTTCCAAATTGTACCCCTACAACTTGAATTGTTTTATCATGAGTAATTCTATTTTTTATTTTTTGTACCATTAATAGGTTACTGTTGGTTTTATAAAAATATGTAATTGTGATTTTGATTTCTTTTTCGACCTACCACTAAAAAACCATTTCAACAAAGGTATTCTAGATAACAATGGCACACCAGTCCCTGAGTTTTCCTTGTTCAATTCATCTAAGCCTCCTAATAATACCATTTCATTATTTTTTACTCGTATGGTAGAATCAAATGACTGCGTTGCAATCCCTGGCGGTGCATTCTCTCCTGCACTTCCTAAAAAAGAATTTTTAGTAACAGTCAATTTCAAGGTAATTTGTTCATCTTTTGACACAAAAGGTTTTATATTAACACTTAAATCTGCATTCGTAGCCGTCCAAGTTCCAGATTGTGTGGTTTGGTTACTATTTCCAAAAGGGACTATGTTTGTTGTTTGTTGAAAATAATAACTTTGCTCTCCAATAGTAAGTGTTGCATCATGCCCACTTAAAGTAGCGATTTTGGGTCTTGATTCAATTTTAACAATAGAATTATTCTCCAAGTATTTCAAGTTTATATAAAATTGCTCGGTAACTTTCCCTAAATTAAATCCACCTACCAAACCATTAAACATATCAATTAACCCGTTCACTGACTGAGCATTTAAATTTACATCACCGGTAGGGAACAGCAATCCTGAAGTTGTTCTCGCTTTGCTATCTAGCCCAGCTTTCATTCCTGTTTGCACATCGTGTGATTTATTGTACTGCACAATAATAACTTCTAACTGCACCATTGGAACCACCTTATCTATTTGATAAATATAATTTCTTAACTCTTTAATTTTCGGCCTAGAACCCGAAACTACTAGCCCATTTAACTCAGGAAACTCTTTTACCTCTAAGCCTTTTTTTAATTCTGCAGGTATAGAAGTCAACACTGTTTCTATAGTTCTGTTTTCTAACTGAATCAATTCTGTAGCACGTAAGCCTTCTTCATTACGTTTTCCGATAAAATAAAAGCCTTTATCATCTTTAGCATAGGTATAATCTTTCCCTCTAAAAACAGTAGATAACAAATCATCAAAAGTAATTTGGTTAGCCACTAAGGTTGTGGTAATATCACTTGGTATACTATATAAATAATAATTTAATTTCAACTTTTCTGCTGCTTCCATTAACACATCAGAAACAGTAGCATCAAAGGCATTAATATTTAAAAAACCTTGATCAGAAATTGCTACTTCATAAAAGCCTTTTTCTCCGAGTTTTCCTTTTGTTTTTTTTCTATTACCTCTACCATTATTTACTGCTGCATTTCCTTTTTTAGGAGTTTCATTTTTTTCTATAAAATACGATCCATTTTCATTTTTTGTAACTCGCAATCCATTAGATTGACCAATCATATTCAAAATATCTTCAAAAGGTCTGTTTTGAAAATACCCTGTTACTTTAGCGTCTTTTAATTTAGGAGATACTATAATGTTCTTCCCCGTTTTTTTAGTAATAGCTTCCGCTACTTGTGGCAAAGAATCATTCTTTAAATTCACCGATAAAAATTCATTTTCTGCACGATAACTGAGATCAATAAGCTTTGGTGTTTTCTTTTTAGTAACCACTACTACAGCCGCCTTCTTTTTAAAAACAATAAACTTATTAATAAACTCAACTTCTAAATTATGTTTCTGAATTAAAAAACTAAACGCATCCTTTACAGGTACATTATAATAATTAGATTCTACAAGCTCAGTCAGTTTAGGATCAGCATCAACATTTAATTTATGCTCAATGGCTATTGAGGTTAGCAGTGAATATAAATTTAACCCTGTAACTTCTGATATAATATTTTCATCCAATCCAGGCTGCTCTTTAGCCAACTCATTAAGCTTTTGCTCAATCACCTTTATATTTTGCTGTGCTTGACACCAACCAATACAAGAAAGTAAAATTACTACTACTATTTTTCTCATTTATTTTTATCTGTTTCTTCCGGTATTTCGGAAATATCTTATATCTATTTTATAACTACCCATTAATCAGTATCGCATATACTTCTTCTAATGCAGTTTCCCCACTAGCAAAAAGCTGGTATGCTTTATCTGACAATCGCTCTATATTATCTACCCCATCATGCTCTAAATTTTGAGCATCTTTTTTAATCCTATTAGCCAATTCATAATCAATGGGAATTACTTCATAAATGGCTCTTCTTCCTTTATATCCTGTATAATGACATTTATCACAACCTTTTGCCGTAAAATGTTTTTTCACCTCAAAAGGGGCTTTAAAATTTCGCGGCAACTCTTTATTGTTAAAAATATGCTCCTCTTTACATGAAGTACATAACTTACGTAATAAGCGCTGTGCTACTGACACGTTTAATGTTTCCGCGATTAAAAATGATGGTACGCCCATATCAACCAATCGTGATATCGTTCCTAATGCTGAATTAGTATGTATTGTAGACAGCACCAAATGCCCTGTTAAGGACGCTCTAATAGCCATTTTTGCTGTTTCAGCATCACGTATTTCCCCTAACATAATAATGTCCGGATCTTGACGTAAAAAAGAACGTAGCGCACTAGTAAATGTTAATCCAATGTCTTCTTTTAACTGTACCTGATTAATTCCCTTCAAGGTATATTCGATAGGATCCTCTACCGTAACAATATTTGTTTTGATCTTGTTTAACAACTTTAAAGTGGCATACAAGGTTGTTGTTTTACCAGACCCCGTTGGGCCACTTATCAATACAATACCATTGGTGTTTTTTACCCCTTCTAAATAAATTGCTTTCTCTTCAGGTTCAAACCCTAATTGATCTAAATCAATATTAGAAGCATCTTTACCTAGTATACGCATTACGATTTTCTCTCCGTGTAACGTGGGTAATATAGACACACGAATATCAAAATCGGTGTAATTTATTCTACCATCTTGTGGCAACCTTTTTTCAGTAATATCAAGGTTGGCTTTTATTTTAACTTTATTGACTAACTCTAAGTAATTGTCCTTTTCTATACGATACTTTTCTATTAACAAGCCATCAATTCGTAAACGTACTCTAGCTTCTTCTTCATATACTTCAAAATGAATATCACTACTTCCAATTGCTTTCGCTTCAAAGATTAATTTCTCTAAAAAATCTTCATTATTCAAGTTTACACTTGCATCTTTAGTTTTATACTCATTTTTTCGATAATAAACCGCCAATGCTTTTTCTAGAACAGCATCCGCTATAGGAATCAACTGTATTGTTTCTCCTAATAGCATTTCCAACTCATCACTAACATCTACTATTACAGTATCTGAACTATAAAATGAAATTCCACTTTCAGTTTGCTCACATGGAACCACCTTATAGTGCTGTGCTACGTCAGCATTAATTAGCTGTTGCAATCCTACAGAAATTTGTATGTCAGTTATAGTATTCAAATGATGTTATGGGTGTAAAATAATTCTTTATCTATACAAAAATCAACAATAAAAAATAAGATTAAGTATATCGATAAATAGCCAGCAAGAGGGACGTGAGCCTCTTTGTTTTTTGTAAACAACATATGGCAAATAATAGAAAACAACATTCCTGTGCTAAAAAAAAAAATGTATGTTGTAGAAAAGAACAAGGGAACAATTGCAATAAAAAAAACGATATCTCCTAAACCAATAGAACTATCTACTGGATTGATTATTCTTTTTGATTTTATAGAGGTATATACAAATAATCCTAATAAAACCAAGACTAAAAAGAGGACTGTAAAAAATAGCTCATAAACTAGATGATCTAAAACAAAAAAACGAGCTATCGCACCAATACACAAAACCACAGGTAATACCACATGAATGGCTCGATATTTTAAATCCTGAAAAACCACCGCTAACAGAGTACACATTAATATGATGTTAATAACTATTAACACAACTTAATCTTTTACTGTTTCTATTAGTATTTTACGATGATCTATTTCCCAGGTATTGAAATTACCATCGTCATCATAATCTTTTACTGAAACGGCTCTAGCTTTAAATGAATTTACAGACGCATCCGTAATTTCTATTTTAAAAACAGCTTGCCCTCCTTCATTAATTGTCAATTCTTTTTCAAACCCTAGTTCTTCAAAAGAAGAGGAGTATTTAGAGAATCTATAATTATAACTTTTTTGCAATCCGTATAAATGATTAAGCATTTTTTGTGCTTCAATACTTTTAGCCTGGGCTACTACAGAGGTTTGATCTGGCAATACCATCATTAATAAAATACCTATAATTGCTAATACAATTAATATTTCTGTTAATGAATACGCCTTTAAATACTGTTTTTGTTGCCCCTTACTTTTCATTAGTTTCTTCTTTATATAGCTAACACATCTCTATGTTATTACTTTTTATTTTTCTTACCCTTAAATTTTTTTAAAAATCAAATTATTTCCCTAGAGCGGTTCACAAAAATATCACTTTTTTTTATTGCAACCGATTACTAACCAATTATTTTACTCAAATCAAACATTGGTGAATACATAGCAATCATAATCACCCCGACAATCACTCCTATAATAATGATTATCAAGGGTTCCAATATTACTCCAATCATTTTTGTTTGGTGCTCTATATCTTCATTGTACTGCTCTGTAAGCTTTTCAAACATGTCATCCAGCTTGTTTATTTGCTCAGCAACTTTAACCATAGATACTAATTTATGATCGTACACTTCATGCTTTGAAAGGCTATCTCCTAGAGCTGCTCCTTTCATAATATCAGCCTTAACGTGTACTAAACTTGATTCAATAGGGTAAAAATCAATCATTTTTTGAGTTAACTCTAACGACACCACCAATGGTGTTTTTGCAGATAACAATAAACTTAATGATTGACAAAATCTTGAAATAAATATTTTTCGAATTAATCCCCCAAAAAAAGGCATCTTCAAAATTACCTTAGAAGTGATGTTTCTATAACTCTCTTTTTGTTTATTCAGTACATGAAACCCAACGATAGAAACTACCACCAACATAAACACTCCAGAAATAGTAGAGAAATTTTGTGATAAGGCAACTATTTTTTGAGTTAATGGAGGTAAATCCGCACCAAACTGTTTAAATACTGACGAAAACATTGGCACTACATTGTTCATCATAAAATACAATACCCCAAAAGTTACCGCCAATACAAATACAGGATAGGTAAATACGGACACCAATTGTCGGCGCATTTTTATTTTCCTGTCAAAATATTTCTGTAATTCTATAAGTACTTTATCTAATTTTCTAGTTTCTTCACCTATCTTAACACTGTAATATTCATAAGCCGAAAATTGCTTACTCTGTTGCATTGCCTCATGTAATGATTTTCCTTGAATTACCTGTTCTTTAATTTTGGTGATTAACTCTTGATCTTTCTTGTTTTTATATTGGCCGATAAGAATTTCCAATGCCTGCTTAAAATCAATTCCCGATTGAATCAGAACAGCCAATTCCTTATAAAATAGTTCTTTCTTTTTATCAGAAAACTTCGTTGAAAAACTAATCTCCTTATTTAAAAAATGAGTCTTTTTATTCTTAATGCCTTTCGGTTTCTCTTGTTGCTTGTATGCTGATAAATCAATTCCCATTTGCGAAAAATGTATTATTTATATTATCCGACACACCATAATCTTTAAAATAAACAGCTTTCAATTGCATACTAAACAAATCATAAGTCACCTCAATTCGTTTAATCCTATTCCCTAAAAGCATATCCTCTTTAACAGCATTAAACTGTGGCACCTTTACCAAAAATGTATCTATCATTTCCCCCCTAACACGTATTAAACTATTATCATAGGTATAATATTTTATAGTATCGTTACTACTTAACAAATACACCTGCTCTTCAATAGCAATTAATTTATTTGAATTATGAACATCTCTTACAAGAAGCGAATGTAATTGATTGTAATTATTTACCAACTCCGTTTCATCACTATACACATACAGTTGCTTACTCAACATTGAATACAACGAATATGCCATAGCAATGATAATACTCATCAGCGCCAAACTAATAACCACTTCCAGTATTGTAAATGCTTTTATATGATTAATCCGTTTCTTCAATTGGTATTACTTTTAGCTTATAGATTTTTAAAAAAAACTAGTTCCCTTGTAGGAGGAAAAATGAGTTCAAAGCTACTTATAAAACTTTAATAAGAATACCTTTTATCTTTTTAATCCCACTAGTGGATTCAATTCTCCGTCCTGATATCTATCGGGGCACTTCGAACGAAAAATACTATTGTGTTAATTCGTACCTCATTGTGCTTGCCACCGAAGGATATTGATTTAATTGAGTTTTCTCATTATATTTGCGAATTTTCATCTCTAAAATGAGGTAAATACAACATAGGAAATCATACGATACTAAATATTAAACATATAGCTAGACATAGGTTATTGCATGATATTTAACACTTGAGCAATTAAAAGAAATGCCTCGTTCTAACATCAATAGATTGGAAAATGAAGCTGAAGATTAATACACTCATTCTGAACTTAATGAAATATTAAAACAAGAAGCAGCACTAATTAAACAGTTTGCTCAAGCCTCTAAAATCGAAAATAGATTTTAAAAATATATTAAGTTAACAAATACTTTTCATGAAATCATTAAGGGATTAAAAGGAGTCAAAACAGTTCTTAAAAAGAAACAAGAGCTAATTGTAGGTACCATTGAACAAGTTAAAGACTATATCTCTATTAATGAGGTATTAAAAGTATTTAATATCTCCAGAACTACAT
This sequence comes from Kordia sp., assembly GCA_002733415.1. Taxonomy (GTDB): domain Bacteria; phylum Bacteroidota; class Bacteroidia; order Flavobacteriales; family Flavobacteriaceae. The sequence continues at coordinate 42,725 of NVVR01000020.1, forward strand.
ATCAAAATTACAAAGCCAAAGTGATTTACAAATGTGATCAATCCTATTTTAAATGGTGTACGAAACGATTCCCAAATCAATTATTACCAACTGAAGTAGAAACAATTAAACATGAATTTTTATACTCAAAACAAATTAACCTTTCTAGTAAAATTACTAAGGTATTAAATGAAATCATACCTATTTTATAATACCATTAGGCCATAAATGAGCTTAGCAGGAAACATTTCTTTTTAAACATATAATAGAACAACTATAGATTTAAGTCAATATAAAGCCCTCTTTTTAGAACATGAAAACAATAGAATAGTTCAAAACTCAACTAATTCATGTGAAGTATGCAGCTAAAATTTAAATAATACCAAAACAAAAAGATAAGTTAACTAAATATCTTTTCTTTAAAACATGATATCTATTCATTTTATAGCTTAAGCTTCAATACTTTTCCTTATTAGGAACAACTCTTTATATAAAAGGTATGGGAAACGCAGCGGAGTGAATAAAAACATCAATAATAAAAAGACTGTTGTATAGCAAATAGGAGGATCAAAGAATAAGGGAAGTTCAGTGTTATTTACAACACATTCAGCCTCATCCTAACAGCCTATACCAGCAATCAGATAGATAGTTTTGTCATAAAAAGTAAAAGCAGCAAATTAGAACTGTATTTTTGTTGTTTAGTTTGTTCAATATTTATTTTAACTAATTGCCAATTATTTTTGATTAATAAAGTAGAAATGATGCCACAATCATCATTCCTAATGCTATTGGAAGTACAAACATTGAATAAACAAATGCAATCATTCCTGTTTTGATAAAGCTTAAAAAATACCCTTGTTGATAAAACGTTTTAATTCCTATAAGAAGGTAAAAATATGTTGACAATGCACTTACAACATTTATCCAATTAGGTATTTTAAAAAATAAATTAACTAACAGAAGAGTACTAAATAAGACAAATAGAAATGAAAAGTGGTAAAAGCTGAAAACTAAATGATATGTATAACTTCCTTGTTTCCAGAAGAACAACTTCAAAATAAAGGCAAAAATTGGCAGTAAAATAAATAAGGTAATTGGAATGCTATCAAAAAAAGCTTGTAAAATTCCGCCGCCACTATTTTTTTGGAATTTAAGTATCTGAGAATAAAAATGTTTTTGAATAAAACCAGCATTTTCATTCATTCCCATTGCTTTTAGTTGAGCTTCTTTAGGTGCATTTACAGTAATTAATGAGTCTAGTTTTTTTTTATTGAAGTCAAGAATGTTATTAGCATTTTTTCTTTTTCTAATAATGGAATCTAACTTGCCAAATTCTTTTTCATCTTGCTTACTTATTGTTATTTGACTGTTTTTTAAGGACTTGGTTACTTCTGTAAAAGAAATTGAGTCAAGTGTACTTTTAGAAATAGAATCCAACTTTTTAAAGTTATCATTAACAAAGCCATTTTTCAAAGCATTATCTGCCTTCTTATTATATTCACGAGATTGAAATGAAAATAAAAAAAAGAAAACTACAGAAGTGAATAAATAATATTGAGCAGGATGTAAATATAATAGGCGTTTACCTTCAATAAATTTTTTAGCCAAATACCCTGGACGAAATATTAAAGGAATAAAACTTTTAAAAAATCTAGCATCAACAGAAAAATAATTGTTTACAGTGTTATAAAACAAAACCCCCATGGTGAGATTTTCTTTTGCTTTTTGACCACAATTAGGGCAAAAAGCATATGTTTCTTTAATTTCTTGCTCACAATTTTTACAGTTTCTGCTTTCCATAAATAGCTAAATTAAAACCTGGTGCTATCACACTTGATAAACTTTAGCATCCAAGATACAAAACATTTTGTAAATTCCTTTAAGCCTTTATTGGAGTGGAGGTGTGGTTGTGTGAGATGATAGTTAAGCCCATCCTAAACAGCATATAACTTCAATCAGATGATTGTTCCAAATATTTTGATTATCTTTATCAGTAACTTAAATTTTGGGAATATGAAAGCAATATTACTTACTTGCATTACATTTTTAGCAATAAACTTTAGCATAGGTGCAACACATATTATTAATTGGACTGCAGGTAGTCATATCACAACTGAAATAGAAGTTGGAGATACTGTACAATGGAATTTTTCAGGATTTCACGATGTTACAAGTAGTGGTTCCCCTTCTTTTGCTTCTTCATTAACTCAGAGTGGCGGCTCTTACTCTATAACTTTTAATTCAGTTGGAGAATATTATTATTTCTGTAGTGTTCATGGTCTAGTTAGCATGGATGGGACTATTGATGTTAAACCAATTTTAGGTGTAGAAGAGGTAGAATCTAAGTCTAGCTTTTCAATATACCCAAACCCATCAAGAGATGTACTAAACTTAAAACTACCTAGTAATAGCTCAAGTGTTCTTGTTGAAATTTTTGATGTTACTGGAAAATATATATATAAATCTACTGCAATAAAGCCAACCACTATTAATATAGTAAATTGGAAAACTGGATTATACTTTGTTAAAGTTAGCTCTGATAATTATAAGGTAACTAAACGATTTATTAAGGAGTAGAGGACCCTGATAATTCATCCTAACAGGCTATAATTTCAATCAGATGATAGTTATAAATAACAAAGACAGTCGATTAGAACTGTCTTAATGTTATGAAAAAATAGTTGGTGTTTATTTTATTCTTTCAATTTTTTAAATTGTTTTTTTAACGTTTTCTCTATTTTCTTAGTATCCTTCTTAAGATGCTTTGAGCTTTTATTTATTTCTTTTGATAGGTTTTTTAATTCCTTATGGAGGTTTTTTATCCAGTTTTTATGCTTGAACTCCGCCTTACTAGTTTTAATGCCGTTTTTAAACTCTTTAAAAAAAACTTTCTGTCCTTTATTTATTTTTTTAATTATTTTATTCACTTTTAATTCAACTGAGCCTTTTTCTACTTCAACTTCTAATCGGTCTTTGTCAGATTTCACATTAAACTCTGTTCCAAGAACTTTAATTTCTCCTTTGTTAGTTTTAACAATGAATGGGGATTCTCCTTTAGTAACACTGTAGAAAATTTCTCCATTCTGTGTTACTACTCTTTGTTCAAAGTTTTTGTTATATTCAAGAGAGCTATTTTTATTTAAGTAAGCTTTAGAACCATCGGGTAAATCAATGATTTGAAAGCTATCTGTGGTAGATATTTTAATATTAGAATTTGAGCAAGAAAATAAAGTTAGAACAACTACAATTGATAATAACATTAAATTTTTCATAGATATTTGTCTTTATAATTATTGGTATAAACTGAATACCTCGGTTTTTGTTACTTATTATCTACACCCCTTGGTATGAAATCACGAATCTAAGCAAAACTCATCTCATTTCAATTCCTATCAGTAACATATTTAGGTTTAAAAAAAACTGTAAGGTAGATATTATGGCTCTACTTTTTTAATTATATAAAGGTTTGCGTATTTCGTTAAACATCAGTACTTTGTGTTCGCTATGTGAACTTGAATTAGTTTTTAATTAAGTTAAGTTAAAACAAGGCAGAGAACCCAAACTCTGTCTTGTTTATTACATTCAACCTGATGTCTACCATCAAATAAGCATTTAAAACCAAAAAGACAGCCTACTGAGGGCTGTCTTTCTATTGGTTGTTTACAAAACTATTTTAGTGTATTCTAACTAATGTGGTATCTTCTATTTCCCCAAACTAAACACTGCTATTTACTGAATCTACCCATTTTCTATTGCTAGAATACATTTCACTGGCACAAATGACATAATTGATGCCAGCACTTAAACTAGATACAAAAATACATCAACTAAACACAATCCACAATACCCATAAATAGGTATATTCATATCACTACTTATAGTGAATTTACAACCTCATTCTTTTCTCAGCAGCGTCTACTGTAGCCAAACTAAATAAGTCTTAGTACTATTCTAACAGCCTATTCCTACAATCAGATGATACTTTGTTGAAGATTATTCTAAGTCGGGTATAAGTGCTATTTATGAGTAAATATGAGTTAGATATGTTTAATTAGTGTAATATATACGATTGTTAGCAAAAAACTAAACTGTAAACTGAAATTTAGAAAAGTAAAAGATGTTTCAATAATTGTAGAGATGATTGCTTTTGTACCAATTCCCTTTAAAAACGATATTTCCATTATAAAAATGGGCTATGAAGCTAATTGTATCATTTAGTATTCAACTTTGGATACATTTGGGATATTTTCAAGGGATTTTTTTAAGTTGTATTCCATACTAGAACTTATATTTTGAGCGATTTTACTTTCATCAATTAATGTAATAGAAATATGATTAAACAAGCTAAGATTTTTAATTATTGGTTTAATATCAATTCGTTTGATTAAATCCTTTTCATCCATATTGTGGTGATTAATAACTATGGAATCACGAATCAAGTGTTAAATAAACCGTAATTGAATCCGGTATCATTTATGAATTCAGATTAAAGTCCAACGTTAGAAGATTACATATTAGTTTTTCTTACTTAAAAGAACTAAATAAAAATTAAATTCATCGGGTGTTTGAAAATTTTAAATTTTGGCTGAGATAATTATAATAAATGATGAGTTAATTAAATTTTTTTATAAAAATTATATCAGTGATATAATATAATGTAAGTAATTACTTTATGTTAATTTTAATGTGTTGATTTGAAAACGCTAAACCCGCTAATAACAGCCTACGCCATCAATTGGATTGATAGTTGTCTAAGAGAATTTATTAAATCATACATATGTGTTATTTTCGAGTAAATATTAAGTAGAGTATGTATTATCAGTGTAACATATCTAACTGTTAGATACAATAATAAAAAAAATCATTATATTTACTCTTTTATAAATAAAATAAATAATTATGAGTAACGGAACAGTAAAATTTTTCAACGAAGCTAAAGGATTCGGATTCATTACACCTGATGATGGGAGTAAAGATGTATTTGTCCATGTAAGTGGTTTAAATGATGAGATAAGAGAAGGAGACAAAGTATCCTTTGATGTTGAAGAAGGTCAAAAAGGATTGAGTGCAGTTAATGTTGCAGTTGTATAATTATAGACATTTTAACTTTTTCACATTTGAAAAGCATATCAATTATGATGTGCTTTTTTTATTTTTAAGATTAATTAGGAATGTATATAACAAAACCAAAACTGCATTAAAAACACAGTTTAATAGGATTTTCTCCAATTTACCCAGCATTCTTCACATCATCACATAATAATTGACTGACGAACGAGTACGTATTTTTTAATGCTTCTCTACTTGCCGTATTGTCATGAGTAATATAATTATCAATAGTTTCTTTAAGTTCTAACGTTGTATTTAATCTAATTACTACTGGAGTATGATTTACGAGTGTAGAGTCCTTAAATAGCTCAACTACCTGATTACGAGTGGTTCTTTTGTAGTCAATATTATCTGACGCAAGAATATCGAGTATTAGTTTTTGTATTAAGTTTTTGTTATCCATATCTATCATAGTCAAGTTCAATTATTATACCAAAATATTTGGGGGTGTCGTTTGGCGGTTCTGTCGCATTAATTAAAAACAGAGTAAAATTAGGGTAATTTAATAATCTTGTGAAATCATAAACCCTTGATTTATTGAATAGTAATTATTATCTAATCCAAGGTTCTTAATTAAATATTTGTAAAAAAGGATCAATGCGACAGAACCGGATTCCTTAACTGTAGATTTAGAAAAATAGAATGTAACATCCTTATTAGTAATATATTGCCTATATTTATGTATTGTAAAAACTAACTATTATGCTTGTGTCACAATCTTTAAAAAAAAAGATCTTTCGCTGTTTAATTTCCATTTCAATTGTTGTAGCAATTTCTTGTGAAGAATCTAGCCAAACCGACATACAGACAAATACCGAAACATTTAATTTAGATTTGTTTGAGCAAAACTTGATAGATTATGTGAACTGGGGTGGAGATTCGCCAGTTGGTTGGGCCTATGCTATAACACAAAATGGTCAGCTAGTAAGGTCTGATGGTTTTGGAAATGCTGTTCAAGAACCCAATGGTTCTACAACTGCCATGACGGCAAACAAGGAGATTAATATTGCAAGTGTTACCAAGTTTTATACGGCAATTGTTGTTATGCAATTACTGGAAGAATTAGACTTAACGATCCATTCTCTAGTAGAACCCTATTTTCCAGATTCGTGGAATCTCGGTCCAAATATGGATAGTATGACCTTTGCTCATTTAATGCGACACGAATCGGGTCTTGATACTGGAAATACTGATTTTGATAATACCCTCTCTTATGCTGGTATCAAACAAGCTGTTGAAGATGGTGTAGGTGTACCACCGCCTGATCAAGCAGATTATGATAACATAAATTTTGCGCTTTTTAGAATATTAATTCCATCACTGCAAAACAATTTACCAAATGCACCACTTGCCAATTTAGATAGTGATCAAACAACTAGGGCGGTATATAGAAGCTATATGCAAAGTGCTCTTTTTGATAAGGTTGGAATACTAAATGTCGATTTTACGGAAGAAAACAATAACCCAACACGTTATTACAATATAAATGATATTTCGAATGGTACATCTGGTATATTATATGGAAATTGGGACAATAAGTCTGGTGGCGGTGGCTATTTTATGAGTGTAATTGAAATGGCAGCTGTTAACACCTTCTTTGAGCATTCTAATGCCATTGTTTCTGATGAAGCTAGAGCAATCATAAAAGATAATTATTTAGGGTTGGATTCTTATTTTGATGGTGATAGCCGAGAACTTCATGGTAAATACTATGGTAAAAACGGAAGTATCTCCAATAATAGCGACCTTAGTGTTGCACAAGGTGTGCTCACACAAATACAAATGTTCCCTAGTGCTGGCGTAGAAATTGCTGTTATGGTAAATACACGTGGCGTAAATTACAAAACTGGATTCGATGTATTTTTAAGATCGTCAATTAAAGATGCCTTTAATAATGCTTTTGAATAAAAACCTTATCAAATTCCTTCTAAGAGGAAGAGAATTTTTAAAAAGAGATGAGGTATTATTTTAATTGTAGGTTTCATGATGTTTATTTCTCTCTCAGATATATAAATAATGAAAGTTAATTCTGTTTACTTTTATTCCTTTATTTTAAAGGTTATACAACCTTGAGCTAAGCCTTTATGGCGTTTTAATAAATACAAAGGATGCGCCATGGCGGAACGCTGAAAGCTACAACCAAAAGATATTTTGGTTGCCACAAGTAAAACTTTTTGGCTATTTTGTATTGCCATTTTTAAAACGTTTTTGCCGGAATATTTCCTTTTAGCCAATTCAAACAATTTGAATTAGAAGTAAAAGAATACTTGAAACTGGATTAAAATGAACAAAAAGGAGAAGGAGAAACGAATATCTGATTATGACAACTCTGGACATTTAGGCGTAACTGAAATGTTTGGTGCAATCACATACATGCTGGTTCTGTCGCATTAAATTTTACTATTTAAAATATATCTAATTTTGAAAGGGTAAAACAATCAATATGTACAAACACCACCGATACCCTCATATTATAATTCAACAGGCAGTCTATTTCAAACTAAGGTTTACTTTAAGTTACAGGGATATAGAAGAATTAATGGCTATTCGTGGGGTTAAAGTAGACCACTCTACCATTCAAAGATGGGTGTTTAAGTTCTCTAAAGAAATTGAAAGGAATATGAATCGATGTAAAAAGCAAGTGACTAATAGTTGGAGGCTTGATGAAACTTATATTAAAGTAGCTGGAAAAGATAGGTTTCTATATAGAGCTGTAGATAAACAAGGAAATACAATAGACTTTTTGTTAACCAAAAGAAGGATGAAAGGTTCTGCTCAAAAGTTCTTAAATAAAGCCATTGAAAATAATGGAAAACCTAGAATAATCAACATAGATAAAAGCGGGGCTAATACCGCTGGTATAAGAACATGGAATAGAAGAAGTTTCACATTAAAACCCATAAAGATTCGGAGGATTAAATACTTAAATAATATAGTTGAGCAAGACCATCGGAATATTAAACGGAGAATTGCAATTACTACAGGGTTTAAAGAATTTGAATCAGCACAAAGGACATTAGCAGGAATAGAAATAGTAAACATAATTAGAAAAGGTCAAATCGTGAACCCTAAGAACTCTACGTTTAAAATATTTTGCTCGTTAGCTGTTTAATCTAAGAACTACTCAAAACTTATTTTCTAATTTAATTAATGCGACAGAACCGCCAAAACTTAGCAATGAATTTTACACTTTGTTAGGTGTTTTTTTATTTTTCATTGATTGGTGAATTACTCATCTCAAAAATAATTTCACCACCTTCCATTATCACTTGATGTGATAATAATTTTCCGTTTAATTTTTCGCCATTAATTGTAATGCTTTTCACATATACATTTTCATTACTTTGATTCTTGGCTATGATTATCAATTCATTTCCATTATCTAAATGTAATTTAGCTTTTTTTACTAAAGGACTACCTAACGCATAGTAGGGGGAGCCAGGTGTTACAGGGTAAAAACCTAAAGAACTGAAAATATACCATGCGCTCATTTGCCCTGCATCATCATTTCCACATAGACCATCGACTGTTGGTGCATACATAGTTTTCATAATCATACGAACACGTTCTTGAGTTTTTTCAGGGTTACTTGCCCAGTTATATAAATACGGGATATGGTGTCCTGGTTCATTTCCATGAACATAATTTCCAATGATTCCATCTCTTGTAATATCTTCGTGTTTAGCTATATATTTTTCTTCAATATCTATTGTAAATAGAGAATCTAAATGTTTAGAGAATTGTTCCTTACCTCCCATCATAGATATCATTTTGTCAATATTTTGAGGAACATATAATCCGTAGTTCCAAGCATTTCCTTCTATAAACCCTTGACCATGTGTATCCATTGGATCAAAATTTTCTCTAAAAGTTCCATCGGCTAATTTTGGTCGCATAAAACCAATTTTTGGGTCATAAACATTATTATAATATTCAGAACGTTTTGTAAACACATTTTCAGTAGAAATGTCACCAATATTCTTTGCCATTTGTGCAATACACCAATCGTTGTATGCATATTCTAGTGTCTTAGAAACAGAAGAGTGACTTTTATCGTCTGGCACATATTTATAATCCATATAATCTCCTAAACCATCAAAATAACGCACATTTGCTGTATTTACAGATGCTTGTAAGGCTCTTTCGTTGTTAAAATCGCCAACATTTTTAGCCATGGCATCTGCAATTACAGAGGTTGCATGATATCCAATCATACACCAATTCTCATTCGCATAATGACTCCAAATAGGTAGCATATTGTGCACACTTTCATCATGGTGTGCCAGCATGGATTTTATCATGTCATTATTTCGTTCGGGTTGGGTGATGTTAAATAGTGGGTGCAAAGCCCGATAAGTATCCCAAAGAGAAAAAACGCTGTAATTTGTAAATCCTTCTGATTGATGAATGTTTTGGTCTAAACCTCTATATTGACCATCTACATCTTCATACAAGATAGGGGATAAGTTGGTGTGGTACATGGCTGTATAGAAATTTATCTTATCACTATCATTTAAAGTTGTTACTTCAATTTTAGATAGTTCTTTATTCCACTTAGCTTTAGTTTCTTCTCTAGTATTATTAAAGTTCCAATGTGAAATTTCAGTTTCTAAATTTTTTAAAGCTCCTGCGGTGCTAACAGATGACAAAGCAAATTTAATTTTGATTTTTTCATTTTCTTCTGTATCAAAATTAAAGTAGGCTCTAATATCTTTTCCAGCCATTTCAGGAAAATTTTCATCTTGCTTAAAATGTCTATAAAACCCATCGTATTTTACATCGTCATATTTTTTATGACCATAGCTTTTAAAAGGTTTTGAAAATTGCATTGCAAAAAAAACTTTTTTATCTCTTGCCCAACCTTTTGTTTGTCTGTATCCTGTTACTAACGAATCATTTTCGACACGAATAAACGTCCATACATTTTTATTGTCGTGATGATAAATGTTATACACCATATCTAAAATAATATGTGCGTTATCCGATTTCGGGAATGTGTATTGATGAAATCCTACACGCTCACTTGTTGTTAATTCGGCTTTTATATTGTAGCTTTCTAAGTTTACCTTGTAATAACCAGGAGAAGCTTCTTCTTTATTATGCGAAAATTTTGAATAAAACCCTTTTTCACCATCTTTAGTTGTTAGTGGGTCTAGAACTAAATTCCTAATAGTTGGCATAACCAGAAAATCACCCAAGTCAGAATGACCCGTGCCACTAAGATTTGTATGAGAAAATCCTATTATTATTGAGTCTCGATGTTGATAGCCAGCACAATATTCATATGTTTTACTATTGTAGTTCCCATCTTCCTTAAACATCACTTCAAAATTAGTTTGTGGGCTTAATTGAACCATTCCAAATGGAGCTGTTGCTCCAGGGAAAACATGACCCATTTTACTGGTCCCAATAAAAGGGTCTACATATTGGGTATAATCTGTTTTAATTGTTTCGGTAATGTTAGATTTTGTACTCAAACTTTGTTCATTACATGAATAAAGAATAATCAGGCCAATAAATAATATTAAGTTTTTCATGTCTTTTTCAATTATACCGAACAAGTAAATAAACGCAATTATGTTTATTTTTCTCTCTCAAATATATAATAATAATCACCAAAACTGTTTGTTTTTCTTACTTTATTCCAAAGGTTAAACAGCCTTGATTCATGTTTGAGCGATAGCGAGTACTACAAAAGAAATGCCATAGCGGAGCGCCGAAACCTACAAGAAAAAGGGGCTCTTTTATTGTCACAGTAGTATTTATTTGGCGTTTTTTTTGTGTAATCAACACTTTTTTCTGCAGTTGGTTAATGCCATTTTTAAAAACACATTTGATGTAATGGAGAAATATATTTCTCCATTACATCAAATGTGTTTTATGGCAAGAAAAAAGTGACAAAAACATAATACGCAGTTGGTTGAGGCACAAGTTGCGTAGCCCCATGAACAACGGTTTTGTAAAATGAAAACAATCGTTTGCATCGCCAACACCTTTTAACCTAATTCATCTAAAATAAAAAACAGTGGTGTTCAAACATCACTGTTTTTTATATAGAAGTCCTTATACTTAATTTTTTATTATTTTTTTTATAATCACTTCTCCTTCAATATATAGGTTTAAAAAATAGACTCCAGGTTGTGCTCTAGAAATATTCACTGGTGTACTTTCTTCTCCAGAAAAAGTTCCTTCAAAAGCAACATTTCCATATACATCTAATACTTTTATGATTCCTTCATCTTTATTGTTTGTCACAGATACCGTAAACTCACCTCGGGTTGGGTTTGGATAAATTTTAGCGGTTAAATTAGTATCTCCTTGCTTTCCGCAATGCTCAATCAAGAATAGACGGTGAATAACAGAAACTGTTCCTCCTAGACCAATAACTCTAAAGGTAAACAGATAATACTGACCGTAATTCAAAGAACCTGCATAGTTTGAAATCTGCATATCACTAGGTGCAGTACAATTATTACAGAACTCCCCGTTAAACAAATCTTGTCCAGGCACCCAAGTATTAATATTAATAGGTGCTACGGCAATTTCAACTTTATTTTCACATGTACTTGGTAGGCCATTAAAAATCACATCTTCAGGATTACAAAACACCGCAACGGGCAAAGGTCCATATTTTGTATTAACTTCTCTATCTACAAATTGGTTTGTAAATTCTCCTGCTGCACTAACTTCTCCATTGCAATCTGAACAAGAGAAAAATTGATGGTATTGAGCTGTATCAAAATTGCCATTCCAGTTTTTGCTCGTTGCCAATAGTCTACAATTTTTGACTGCAAGGTTATGTATACTCACAATTTCTGGGGCAGGTGTATAGGTATGCTCTAAATCATCCGCCGAACTATAAAGATTTATATGAAAAGCTCCTGCCATATTACTAGCAGCAAAAAATGTTTTATTTTCCTCTGTCACAACGACATTTGTATAGTGTCCATTTACTTCTTCTAAAACTGTATTCGATCCTGATGCAGTCATACTATTTAAATAATTTACTGGACTAGTAACGTTAATATAATCGCTTAGTTTTCTTGAAATAAACATAATTCCTCCGTCAGGACGGAGTGCAACTTTTTGATAGAACATCGAGGAAGTCGATATAGCAGTATTAGCCATACCTGTGTATGCAAGCGTTTTTCCTTGGATTGCATATACGTATATTGTAGTAGCTGTTTGCGAAGCAGGATTATAAAGTGCTTTTTTGATTTGGATGTAATGGTTGTTGTAGTAATAACCTCTATTGTGACCTATGATAAAAACATTGTCTTTCATATCCATGCATATAGGCCAAAGCTTAGGCTCAGCAAAAGATCCTGGGGATTTCATTGCTGAAACTGGCACTGAAACCATTAATTCAGGTGCGGGAGTCCACATACCTGACCACCTCACTGGACGAATATTAACTTGTCCGTTATTCTGAACATTACCCACTAATAGATCTCCATTAGGAGCAATTACAAAGTCAGAAGGATTATTGTTTTCATATACCACATAGGGTTCAGACATTGTAACTGTAGATCCATTTCTAACAAAGCGCCTCAAATAGTGGTGGTGTTTTTCGCTATGGTCTCTTTCGGTATATAATGCATATACTACATTCTCATTATTGGGATCAAATAAGATTTTAGTGAAAGAATCATAATCAGTTGAATACTCATCACTCTGTGCTAATAGATTCCCAGCAATATCAAAATATCTCAAATCTCTTCCTGATTTACTTAGTGTTGTATATTGTCTGGATATAGCAATATTTCGCCTATGAGAAATTGCACCAACAGATGTATATTCTGTATTTGAACCTGAATAAACTGTTTCATATGCAGGTGTAGCTGTAAATTGTGCGTGTGTATTCAACGCAAATAGGCTAACAAAAGCTAAACTCATTATTTTTAATACTTCTTTCATTTTTTTTAAAGATTTAACACGCTCTATGTAAAGCGTAGGTTTATATTATTACTGTAATATTTTAAACAATTACATAACAAAGCTAAATACTTGAGTTAAGTAAAACTCAAAACCTGCTCCTCAAGTGACAGATAGCACTAAAATAGACACGAACTAAAATCAGTCTGGTACAAATACATATGTTTTAGGGACGAAATTTAGACGGTTAAAAAGATTAAGACTTTTCGACTTATCACTTATTGTTTCTGCAATAATTGGGTTAATCTTAGTTTCTAGTTTTTTTAGTTTAAAAAAAACCTTTGCAGCCTGTTCTGGTTCTGTCGCATTAAATTTTACTATTTAAAATATATCTAATTTTGAAAGGGTAAAACAATCAATATGCACAAACACGATCGTTACCCCCATATTATAATTCAGCAGGCTGTTTATCTTAAACTAAGGTTTACTTTAAGTTATAGAGATGTAGAAGAATTAATGGCTATTCGTGGGGTTAAAGTAGACCACTCTACCATTCAAAGATGGGTGTTTAGATTCTCTAAAGAAATTGAAAGGAATATGAATCGATGTAAAAAGCAAGTGACTAATAGTTGGAGGCTTGATGAAACTTATATCAAAGTAGCTGGGAAAGATAGTAATCGATTGCCATTGCAAATGTCAATCTGCAGGGGCTAATACCGCTGGTATAAGAACATGGAATAGAAGAAGTTTCACATCAAAAACCATAAAGATTCGGAGGGTTAAATACTTAAATAATATAGTTGAGCAAGACCATCGGAATATTAAACGGAGAATTGCAATTACTACAGGATTTAAAGAATTTGAATCAGCACAAAGAACATTAGCAGGAATAGAAATAGTAAACATAATTAGAAAAGGATAAATCGTGAACCCTAAGAACTCTACGTTTAAAACATTTTTCTGGTTAGCTGCTTAAGCTAAGGTAACTACTCAAAACTTATTTTTAATTTAATTAATGCGACAGAACCAAACAAAACACCAAGACATCGATAATATAGATGTCTTGGTGTTTAAAGATTAACAGTTAATGGAATACTTATTTTAAAATAATCGAAGTGATTAAATTAAAACTATTATTGTAACTAGTTCTTCTTCATATCTAGACTTAACTCTTTTGACCTAAATAATGATTCTAAATTACTTTCAGACTCTGTCACATCAATATTCAAATCAAGTCTTAACCCATTCTGCATACCAACGGGTACTAGTTCTTTTAAATTATATAAAAGCCCAGGAACTTGTATCGGTTTTGCAATTGAAGAAACATCATATATTTCAAACTTTTTTAACATCAGAATCTCGTTTGCTATACCCGTTAATCCTATTTTAAACTTTGTACCCAAAACTTTAATATCAATTTTAAATGAATTAAGTTTTAGATTAGTATATATTTTTAAACCTTTAGTTGTAAAATGTAGGTCACCATCAATTTTTGCACCAACTCTATTATTGATAGTTATTGTCATATATCGCCATTTTATTGATTGCCATGGAAATTTAAAATAATATGGGATTTTTATTTTTAGTTTATCTAATCTTGCATTGATACCTTTTATTTTTATTGGGTTTGAAAGTTTAAGTTCTGGTTTTCCATATTGAACCAATCTCATCTCATGTAATTCTGGCTTGCCAATACCAACTACTTTTTTTATTTGTTTTATTACCCATCTTACAATTTTTCTCAAAACTCTTTTACCAGCTTTAAAAACCTTTTTAAAAAAACTCCCAAATCCAAGAAATTTTTCATCAAAAATGAACTGTAACTCTCTACCTAATATTTCTTCAGCAATATCTACTGTACCATTTTCAAATTCTGTAGGGTGAATTGATACATAACCGGCTAAGAAGTCTGCTGCAAGAGAAATAGCATCACCTTTTTCTTGGAAGGTTAAGTTCTCGTCTTTTTTAATTTCCTCTACATAATCAAAAGAAGGAATATTATTTGAGTTTATTTCTTTAAGAAAATTTGGTTGTAATGAAAATTCCAAGTTTTCTTCATTAATTAAATACTCATCTTCTATTAATTCCATTCCACTTTCAAAATAGTCTCCAGTTGAAAAGTCGATATTAATCAAATCCTCTCCCTTAGGAAGAATGAAATTATCATTATCACTTAAAAATGAAGTTTTTTCATAATGAATTAATTCTAATGGGTCAAATTTTAAGTTATTAAGTGTTTTGTCCACAAGGGACTGATTAATTAGAATTTCAAATTCTGCCATAATTAGTTGTTTTAATTTGTATTGTCTACTTCTTTTTTTTGTTGCCTTT
This sequence comes from Kordia sp., assembly GCA_002733415.1. GTDB lineage: Bacteria > Bacteroidota > Bacteroidia > Flavobacteriales > Flavobacteriaceae. The sequence continues at coordinate 58,019 of NVVR01000020.1, forward strand.
CAACTTATTTCAACATTAATATTATATTTCCTGTACTTAATCTTATGTCCTGTCTATGGCATATTCGCTACCCTTTATTTTAATATATTTAATGCTAAATAACAAGTGTTCAAGCGTAATCGCCTATAGATGAGTCATGTCCATTGTGTGGTTTTTGGGAGGTATGTAAAGCTACAGATATCTTTAATAACTTTTTTGGGTAACAAAAAGTGTTTTTTAGTAACTTAGGAATGTTGCTAGAGTTTAACTATTTCATCGGATGATACATCCCAAGGTTCTGTCGCATTAAATTTTACTATTTAAAATATATCTAATTTTGAAAGGGTAAAACAATCAATATGTATAAACACTACCGTTACCCTCATATTATAATTCAACAGGCAGTCTATTTCAAACTAAGGTTTACTTTAAGTTACAGGGATGTAGAAGAATTAATGGCTATTCGTGGGGTTAAAGTAGACCACTCTACCATTCAAAGATGAGTGTTTAACTTCTCTAAAGAAATTGAAAGGAATATGAATCGATGTAAAAAGCAAGTGACTAATAGTTGGAGGCTTGATGAAACTTATATTAAAGTAGCTGGAAAAGAT
>NVVR01000047.1 GCA_002733415.1 Kordia sp.
CAAATGCCAGCATCTGATTACTGGTTTAAAATTATTTACATAGAAGGAAGCGACAGTGCTCAAAAAGAGTTTAAAGCGCATTTCTCCTTAAAGAGATAAAAGCTAATTGTCATACTTTATAAAAAAAAGCCTCGCTAATAGCGAGGCTTTTTTTTATGACACCAAATAGTAAGGTTTTAGCTAACTTAAAATAGTTGAGTAAACCTCTAGAATGACTCGCTAAATTCTTTAGCTTTGCAACTATTAAATAAAGTTAAAATGCCAAGAAGAGAACGTAATAAGTTTGTTAAAAAAGGACAGTTTATTGAAATTTTAATTGAGGATTATGCCTTTGGAGGAAAAGGAATAGGACGAATTAGGAATGAAGAAGGAGAATTTGTTGTTTTTGTCCCGAATACTTTACCAGGGCAGTTTGTAAAAGCTCAGGTAAACAAAACAAGCAAACGCTACGCAGAATGTAAGTTGGAAGAGGTACTACAAACTTCTGACGACGAAATTGAAGTGCCATATCAAGTAATTCCAGGGGCTCCTTACATAAAGTTACCTATCAATTTACAGCATAAATATAAAAAAGAAAGTACTTTACAGTTATTTAAAAGGATTGGAAAGGTAGAAGATATTGAAGATAAATTTGATGAATTTATTACTTCTCCTGAAGTACATCATTACCGTAATAAAATGGAATATGGTTTTTCTGCTATTCGGTATGATCACGAATTAAAAACAGACGTTGACGAATTTGCTTTGGGTTTTAAGAAGCGTGGAACATGGTGGTGTGCAGAAAACTTAGATAAAGATTCTGGACTATTTGATAAACAAGTTGAAGACAACTTGAAAATTATTCGTGAATTTTGTAAAAAAACAGGACTAGCCCCATGGCACTCACCTAAAAGAGAAGGGTTCTTTAGGTTTTTAGTCGTTCGTAAATCAGTTCAGAGCAATGAATTGTTGTTTAATTTAGTAACAACATCACACGACCTTCCAAAATTTGATATGGATGGATTTATAGCCTTATTTAAAGAGTTGTTTGGAGATAGATTAGCAGGCATATTGCACTCTATAAATGATGAGGTAGGCGACAGAACACTATCCTCAGCAGGGAAATCAAGTTTAGTGTATGGTAAGGAGAAAATTGTAGAAAACTTATTAGGCTTAGATTTTGAAATTAGTATGAAAAGCTTTTTTCAAACCAACCCAAAATGTGCTGAAAAATTATACAGCAAAGTAGTCGATTACGTATTAGAGAAAAAAGAAACGGTCGACGGAAAAGTTGTAATGGATTTGTTTTGTGGAACTGGTACTATAGGACAAATTGTTGCTTCAAGGAGTAATAATACTAAAATTGTAGGCGTAGATATTGTTGCATCATCAATTGCAGATGCAAAAGAAAACGCAAAACGTAATAACATAAATGGAGTACAGTTCTTTACAGCTGACGTTGGGAAGTTTTTATTGGAACACCCTGAGTATAACCAAAAAATAGAAACAATTATATTAGACCCATCAAGAGCGGGAATTGCACCTAAAACCTTACGTAAAGTAATTAGGTTAGGGGCAAAGCGTATGATATATGTTTCTTGTAATCCTGCAACACAAGCAAGAGATACCGAGCAATTAATAGAGGCTGGTTACCAATTAAAAAAAATTAGTTTGGTTGATCAGTTCCCGCATACGGCACATATTGAAACAATCGCATTATTTGAAAGATAGGATGTATAATAAGTAGTAAATAACAAAAGGCCTTGCTAATCATTAGTAAGGTTTTTTATGTTTAAATTAAATACTTTAGTTTAATGAATTAGGAGAATTTTATTTTATGAGGATAAGTTTTTGAATTCATCGCCTTTCTATGTTAAAAAGGATAGCTTTTAAAGGTAATTATAAACTCTTTCGTTATTTATATTACTAGTTATTCTTTTGGAGTTAAATTATAGTATTTGTTACAAAACTCAGTATTAGTTGTTTAAGAAAAAAGCTTGAAAAAAAGTAGTAAAAAGTCTTTTGTAATAAAAAAAGGATAGTATATTTGCCATCGCAATCAACGAATAGTTGATGAGACACTCAGGAGAAATGGCAGAGTGGTCGAATGCGGCAGTCTTGAAAACTGTTGACTGTTACAGGTCCGGGGGTTCGAATCCCTCTTTCTCCGCAAAAAAAAACCGAAAGTGAACGCTTTCGGTTTTTTTGTACTCCAAAGTGAAGAAAGTCTATTTTTATAAAGCTTTGGTATAAAAAAAACAGAAATCACGGAAAGGTCGGTTACTATATTTGTTCTGGATTGTTTTCTGGGATAAATGTAATTCACACCTCTTTCTCCGCGAAAAGATTTTCATATCTCGCTAAAAGCCTACAAACATTATGTTTGTAGCTCCCCCCCTACTTTATCAAACAAAAGTATCTAAAAACAAAGAAATGAGTCAAGCCTAATTGTTGTGTTTATGCAAGTATCTTAGTTAGTCTAAAAAGGAAGATAAATCTATATTTTTACCCCTTTAAATACAACTAATGTTAAAAGCTTTCTTAAATTTATGTTTTTTTATTTTAAAGTAAATAATAATGTATTTTTGCAAACTATAAAAGACTATTAATGAGATTTCTACTATTATTTTCTACGCTGTTATTCTTTGCTTGTAAGCCTAATGCAGAATTATTACAAAAAAAGAAAATTCAAACCACAACCTATAAGGAGGATTGTGTTGTTGTTTTAAAAAATGTAAAACCATCTTTAAATAGCACCTATTTTTGGTATAAGTCAAATGAAATACACCAATCAAAAGGAGATTATAGTGGGGATTTACTTCAGGGTAAATATGTAAGGCATTATATAACGAATGAATTGGCTGAGAAAGGAAATTTCTCTTACGGTTTGAAAAAAGGTGAATGGAAGAGTTGGTTTAAAAACGGGAAACTTAAAACAATAGCGCATTGGAAAAAAGGGGAGCTTTCGGGTAACTATTTTTTGCATAATGGTTCTGGAGAATTAGTTTTAAAAGGAAAGTATTCAAAAGGAAAAAGAATAGGTAAATGGATTGATTATGTTAAAAAAGACACCACTCGTTATAAAAAAGGTGTTGTTTTTATAAAAAAAATAAAAGACACTAACCTAGTTAAAAAAGAAGGCTTGTTTACTCGTGTTTTTAAGAAAAAGGATAAAGAAGCAAAGAAAAAAATAGCGGTAAAAAAAACAAAAAAAGCGCCCAATGAAAACTCAAAGAAATCATCCTTTTTAAAACGTTTATTTAAGAAAAAACCTACAAGCAAAAATGTTAAAAGCTAGTTCTTTACTCTATGCTATTTTTGTTTGCCTCATAGTTTCTTTATTATGTGGGAGCTTAATTATTATATTTAATTATCAGTATCGATTAAAACAGCAATATTTTTTAGAAGAGGAATTGGTTCGCGCAAGTGCTGCCAATTTTTTGCAAGTACTAAATAAAGATGGTGCTCAAGAATCAGAGGGAGAAGTTCAGTTTGCTGACGAACGATTTACAACATCATATACAATATCAAAATGGGGTTTTTACAATTTAGTAAAAACAAAAACAGCTTTTAAAAAAGACACGCTCTACAAGGTAGCCTTAATAGGAAGTACAGCTAAAAAAGAAAAAATAGCCTTGTATCTCTCTGATTTAGATAAACCTTTACATGTTGGTGGTCAAACAAGAATTAAAGGAGATGTAAAAATATCTAAATATGGGGTTAAACTTGGGTTTATAACTAATAATAGTTATACAGGAACCAAGTTAGTGTATGGGACAGTTGGTGTTTCGGAAAAACGACTACCTTCGCTACAACTGCATGATGATAATGTTACTGGTAATCATAAAATCGTTGAAGTTTTATTAGAAGAGTTAGCTGGTAAATCACTGTATAATAGTTTTCATAAACCTACCGTTGTGGTATATGCTGATGGAGTTTATGATGTTCGTGATATTTCGTTATCAGGGAACATTATATTGCAGTCAAAAGACTCCGTTTGTATAAAAAACACTGCAGCTTTAAATGACATTTTAATCAAAGCGCCATCAGTAGTTTTTGACGATGATTTTAAAGGTGTAGTACAAGTATTTGCAAAAAGATATGTTTCTCTAAAAAAAGGAGTACAATTACAGTATCCGTCAAGTATTTATATAGCTCATGATTCCGGTGATAAAATAGAAATTTTATTGGAAGATAAAAGTAAGTTAGCAGGAGGTATTGTACTTACGGGGGATAGTTATCAGAGTTCATTGAAAAGGATGGTAACCATAGATAAAGGAGCTTTAGTAATTGGAGATGTGTATTGTTATGGCAAAACACAATTAAAAGGAAAAGTGATTGGGACAGTTTATACTGATCGGTTTTATTTAAAAACGGCTTCGTCAATTTATGAGAATCACATTGTAGGTGGTGAGATAAATAGATTGGAATTACCAGATAATTTCATAGGGTTACCATTATTTTTAAATAAAAACACCAATTATGAGCTTATTAAGGAATTGTAAATTACAAGCGAGTTCATTAGTTGAATCAGTTATGGCTATTGCTATAATATCAATTTGTATTTCTATAGCTACATTGGTTTATGTGAGGTTAATACAATCTGATTATGAAATAGCTTATTATAAAGCGAAACAAAAAATAACGTTCTTACATTTGGAAACCATAGAAGAGCAATTGTTTGAAAACGAAACCTATATACTTGATTCATATACCATTATAAAGCTAGTGAAAGAACATAGCCCAGGAATAAATCAAATTGATTTCGAGTTGCAAACGAAAACGAAAAAAGAAACACAACATTTTTTAGTAAAAATCAGAGAGCCATCCCTATAAATGATGATATAAAAATACCTAATTTCGTTTCTGTAATGTCCGTTTATAAATTTTACCTTTGCAGGGCTAAATTTATATCCAAATTACGAACTAACTTTTATGAAGAAATTATTTTTATTAGTTGTATTACTACACACGATTTTTGCTTTTTCCCAAGTACAAACGGTAACTGATTTACCTACAATTACTCCTCCCTCACCTACAGCATTTCAAATGACTCAATATGGTGATTTAGCGGTAAACGAATCTACAGGAAATATAAGCCCTAGTATTCCGTTGTATACTTATCAAGCGGGACGATTGCAACTACCCATTAGTTTAAATTATCAAGGAAATGGAGTAAAGGTAGATCAAGCAGCTAGTTGGACAGGAATCAATTGGAACTTAAATGCTGGTGGGGTAATTACTCGTGTTGTTAGGGATTTAGATGATTTGGATCCAGTAAATAATAGAATTATTTATATTTATAGTGAATTAAACAGTCCAGACGCCCCTACATCAGAAGACCTTGTTGACTTGGTGATACTTAATAATGTTGATTCAGAGGTAGATATGTTTAATTTTTCTTTTCCAGGATATTCTGGGAGCTTTTATCTAACCCTAGATGCTCTAGGAAACTATAAGGCCCATTTGAGTAAAGATGATACTTTACTAAGAATTTATATCAAACCTAACATTACAATTACAAACGACGGGGCACCTGTTCGTGAAATAAGCATTCTTACCCCAGAAGGTATTATGTATCATTTTGGAGGAATAAATGCTAGTGAAACTTCAAAAACTATAAATATAGGGGGTGGATTAAATGCAGGTAATTTTACAAAACCAGCTCAAACAGCTTTTTATTTATATAAAATAATACATCCATTAGGCGATGAAATTGAATTAGAATATTCTTATAAGGAATCTAATATTTTAATAGCTGTTAGTGAAATATATACGAAATTAGCTACAATCTTGGAGTGTTTAATGCCCGATGATGGCCTGACTCCTTTACCGGCAGGTCAAAATAAAATAAGTAAACTTCGAAGTGATGTAAAAGGAAAAAGATTTTTAAGTAAAATTAGTTCTAATAAAAGTGATTATCAGGTTCAGTTTACAGCAGTAGAGCCTACTGCTAATGAAATAATAATAAATCATTATTCTAAAATACTTACTGCTATTCAAATAGTAAACAACACCGACCCATCGGACGTTATAAAAAGCTGGGACTTAACATATCTATTCCCTAAAGACGCTCCTGAAGTTTCTAATACTAATAGTCCTATCAATTCAGAACGTTTTTTCCTTGAAAAAGTAGGTTTTAATGACGGCACTTTTTACGCTATGGAATATAACAGCCCAGATGAATTGCCAAATCGTTTTTCATACGATCAGGATCACATGGGGTATTTTAATAACAAAGGAAATATAAGATACATTCCTAAAGTGGATCACCCTGCTTATGCTAATATCTACAGCACATTAGCAGATAAAAGCTCTGTTTTTAAATATTCATCAAAAGGAGTTTTAAATAAACTTATATACCCTACAGGTGGTTATAGTAAATTTGAATATGAAAGCGGATATCATCCACATTTATTCGTTACAGAGCAAAAAAGTAAAAATTTCATTGTATGGCATAATGATTATACGCGCAGTCCTGATGATAATAACCCCGCAAGCACTAAAATAGGTACACTTGAATTAGTTTGTCCTGATGACTTTCTTGATAATTGTTCCGAGGTACAAGAAATAATTGAAACACAGCTAATTGATGTTAGACTAAGTAATATACTAAGTACTACGCTGTTAGATTATCATACAAGTTTCAGATTAAAAGTATCTGATATTCAAACGGGTAATATTGTGTATGATGAAAGTTACTCCATCAATGCACAAGAAGTTTTTATTGAAGATGATAATGTTTACCCTTATTACACAACAATTTATAAATACCCCGATTATATATTTGAAGGAGTAAAAGTATGGGAAGGAAAACAATACAAATTTGAAGTAGAAATTACGCCGCTAGAATATTATGACGGATATTCACCAACTATTAGTGTAAATGTTGATTTTAATTATGATATTAAAACAGATATACACGCTGAGTTACTAGGTATTAGAATTAAGGCGATAGATAATTTTGATTCCGTGGATACTACTTTTCCTACATCAAAATCATTTAGCTATAATGACTTTGACCCTGATGAAGTACAAAGTTACTCACCTCCAAGGTATTTGTACGAAACAGAAGCTCGTATTTGTTGTTCGACAACTCAAGCCTATTTAACGTATGTAAATTTAACATCAAGTAGTATCAATACGTTATATGCAAATGGAAGCAATCAAAACATGTACAAAAAAGTTAAGATTACAACAACAGGGTTTTTAGATAACAAAAATGGGCATATTGAAAAAGAGTTTATGCGTGTAGATAATGCTTTACCTCTAAATTATTTTAATATTAATGACTCCTATAACTTACCAAATGTTAGGGAAAATAAATCCGTCATAAACGGAACTTTAACAAAAGAATCTGTATTTGCAGACAAGGATGGTGAACGCATTCTTATTAAAGAAACTAATTATGATTATTCAATTGATTCTTTTTCTGATAATACTCCAAATAACGCAACATCAATATTGTATAATGCGTGTTTTAATGCTTACTCGTCGACAGATCACTTGTATTTAGGATTATATAATCTTTACTCTACTAAACTAGTACTGAATTCAACAACAGTTAAGGATTATATGTATAGTAGTGCAGTAGCTTCACCAGAAGTTGTCGAAACTAAAACATCGTATACATATCAATATGTTGGACTGCCTTCCAAGGTAATAACAGAAACAAGTGAGCAGGATATCGTTTATGAAACTAAAAATATGTATCCTTCTTTAGGAGCAAGTTTGGATATAACTCAGCCAATATCCGTTAAAACATTAATCCATCAAGATGCAGCAGGAGAGGAACAACTGTCATTTATGGAAAAAACATATTTGAATTTTACTAATTTCCCAAATTATAATCTGGGTGTTCCTCTGTTATCTCAAGTGAATACCTCAAAAGGATCAGATAACCTTGAAGCAAGAATAACTTATCATGACTATGATAATATGGGTAATCCCATAGAGTTATCAAAAGCAGATGGCGTACATATTGTATATATATGGGGGTATAACCAAACAAAGCCCATAGCAAAAATAATAAATACCACCTATCAAGAGGTTGAGCCGTACGTTACAAATTTACAAACATTGTCAAATGCTGATACTGACAGGACATTAGATAATTTAGGAACTGAGGGAGCATTACGTGAAGCTTTGGATGACTTACGAACAGTATTGTCAAATGCACAAGTAATTACCTTTACCTATGACCCTTTAATAGGAACAACAAGTACAACTGACCCTAGAGGTTATACATCCTATTACCACTATGATGAGTTCCATCGTTTACAATATGTAAAAGATGCCGAAGGAAATATATTAAGTGAAAACGAATACAATTACAGAACTCAAAACTAATTAGGAAGATGAAAAAGTTATTATACACACTAGCCATAGTGCTTCCTATACTAGTATTAGGACAAAGCACAGACCAGAATTACGTTAAAACCACTACTTATAAAAAAGCAGTTCAGTTAAACCCTGGAAATCCAGATACATCAGGAGTTTTAGATGCCGATAAAATAGAACAAATTACTTATTACGATGGTTTAGGAAGACCTATACAAGCTAACGCTCATAAAGCAGGTGGAAATGGCAACAATATCATAACACATATTGAATATGATGGTATTGGTAGGCAAACCAAAACACATTTGCCAGCACCAGGAGTTACTAATACACAAAACTATGTGTCAAACGGAGCGGATCTGATTACTAGCTATTATGAAACAGCTTATGGAAATGATTTAAATTCAAACGAACCAAATCCGTATAGTGAAGTTCAATATGAAGGTTCACCATTAAACAGGATATTGGAACAGGCCGCTCCAGGGAAGGATTGGAGTATGGATTCTGGACACACCATTAAGTTTGATTATCAGTCTAATATTGAAAATGAAGTACGCCTTTTTGAAGTTGAATTTCCCGACCCTACAAATACCGAGGATCATGTATTAGTTTACAAAGGACATTATAATGCTAATGAGTTGTATAAAACCATTACAAAAGATGAAAACTGGATAGCAGCAAACGGAAAAGCAAACACAACTGAAGAGTTTAAGGATAAGCAAGGGCGTGTTATTTTAAAGCGTACCTACAACTTAAACGCGAGTAATGTAGTAGTAGTCCATGACACACAATATGTATACGATAAATTTGGTAATTTAAGTTATGTGTTTTCACCAAATGGATCGGATAGCCTAGTTACTGATCTTAGCTATACTTATTCCTCAACTACAATCCCTTATAATTTATTTTCAGCATTTCAGGTTATTAAACTTGGTGTTATAAGTAAAACCACTAAAGGTACTATCAATAAACAACCAATCAATACTAATTCAGGAGAGGTTAAAGTTAATTTATCTGGGAACACCTTAACGCTAACAGTGAATTTAAACTTTAATCCATCAACTCAGTTGCGTTTAGGAGGTATACAACAATTAAATGGCTTAGTTCCCGATGTTTCTTTCAATACTCAAGGGGCATTAAACGGGTACGAATTTAAAATCGAAAATGGTTTTTTAACCGTTGGTTATCCCGTTCCTCCATATGTAAAAGCAATTTTACCAAGTGTAAGTTCTTTAAACGGAACATTTACTATTGATTTACCAAGCTATGAAATTAAGCAAGAGGTATTGGATGGTTTATGTTATCAATACAAATACGATTACAGAAACCGTTTGGTAGAAAAGAAAATACCGGGGAAAGCTTGGGAGTATATTGTATATGATCAGCTGGACAGGCCAAGACTTACTCAGGATGCAAACCTTGCAGGAACTAATGAGTGGCTATTTACAAAATACGATGCTTTTGGACGAGTTACTTATACAGGTAAAACGTTTTACATATCATCACTATATGTTACAGGGACTCCTTTGCGAAGGGAGTTACAGAGCATTATGAATTCTCAATCGGTATTAAACGAATCACGTACAGTACATTATACTTTAGGAAATGATGCTTATTTTGAATATACCAATAATGCTTATCCGATTATTGGGGATAATGTATTAACCGTAAATTATTACGATACTTACCCTAAAGAAGCAGTAATTGTTTTTGGAGGTATCCCTGGTTCTTTTGGTATTTTAGGTTCTACCACTCAAACCCCAAGTATTAAAACAAAAACACTTTCAGTTGCTGGGAAAGTAAGAGTATTAGGAACAGATCAATGGGTGTTTTCAGCTATGTATTATGATAAAAAGGCTAGACTTCTTGTTGCAAAATCTAAAAATTATTATTTAAATACTACAGATGTATTTTACTCCGAATATGATTTTATGGGTAATGTAACTGCTAGTCAAAATGTGCACACAAAGGGAGCTAGTCCAACAATTACTGTTACCGATGGTTTTACCTATGACCATCAAAACAGGCTTATAAAGCAAGTTCAGTATATTAATAATATTGGACCAAAAACAATTGTGAGCAATCAATATGATGAGATAGGACAATTAATTAAAAAAGATGTAGGAGGTACGAGTCTAAGTCCTTTACAAGTAATAGATTACACCTACAATATTAGAGGTTGGTTAAAAGGAATTAATAATGTAGCAAATATTGATACTCCAAAGGATTTATTTGCCTTTGAAATTAATTACAATACAGCAGAATTTTCGGATACTGAAAAATTGTATAACGGAAATATCAGTGAAACACATTGGCTTAGCGCCAGTGACAATGTAAAGCGCTCTTATGCGTATAGTTATGATGCATTGAATCGCATATTACAAGGGCGTTATAAAGTAGCTACAAACACTAGTATGAATGACCGCTATAACTTAAATTATATTTCGTACGATAAAAACGGTAATATAAAAAGTTTGCTGCGAAATGGGTTTATTAATAATAGCTCAGCAATTACTGATAATTTAACTTATGATTATGCTACAAACAGTAATGTATTAAAAGGAGTTAGTGATGCATCTAGTCAGCCTGATGGTTTTAATGACGGAAATACTTCAGGGAATGATTATACCTATGATTTTAATGGCAACATGAAAACGGATGCTAACAAGCAAATAACCAGTATTTCCTACAACCATTTAAATTTACCAGTAACTATTTATTTTCTAAATCCTGGGGATGAAATTACTTATGTTTATGATGCAGCAGGAGTTAAGCTAGAAAAGAAAGTATTTGAGCATTTAGGAGGTGCTGCAAAAAGCATTTCAGGAAGCCAATACGCAGGGAATTTTAATTATAAAATACAAGGTGTAACAGGTACAATGCCAAGTTATAACCCTACAACAGGGATGACTACTAGTGGTGATTTTGAAAATTACACATTACAATTCTTTAATCATCCAGAGGGATATGTGGAGCCTACAGAGAACCCTGACAGACCATTTCAGTATGTGTACCAGTACAAAGACCATTTAGGAAATATCAGATTGTCTTACTCTGATGATGATAATGATGGGCATATTGATGTTGCTAGAGATACTAATGGTGATGGGAATTATGATTTTGATGTGGATGGAGATCCTCAAGGTCCTTCAAACGCCGATTATGATTATGCCAATGAAATTAGAGAAGAGAATAACTACTATCCTTTTGGACTCAAACACAAGGGGTACAATAATGTAATAACTGGCAGAGATCATAAGTATGGGTTTGGTGGTAAAGAATATAATGACGAACTTGGACTTGACTGGTATGATGTATCTGCTAGAAACTATGACCCAGCGTTAGGTAGATGGATGAATTTAGACCCGTTGGCTGAAATGATGAGAAGTCATAGCCCGTATAATTTTGCATTTAATAATCCGATATATTTCCAAGATTATGATGGGATGGCTCCTAGTCCTCCTTTAGATTATTTTGATATGGGAGGAAATAAAATTGGAAATGATGGAGTTTCTGATGGTCGAAAGGCAGTTGTAAGTGATAGAGGTCAAGCTAGAGATATAAAGCGTACTGACCGACGTGGTGGTAATACCCAATTAGGTGATGTTAGTTCTGCAGAAGTTTTGCCAAGTGATGCTGCTTTGGCAGAATCATTAAATGTTTTGCAACGTACAGAATCAAGTACAGCTAAGGATTCTTCTGGAGGTCTCCATGGGGAATCATCAATAGTTATGAAAGATGGTACAGTAGTAAGAGGTGAATCAGGTGATGCTGCTTATATTAACTCTAATAATGAGTTACAAGCTGATGAATCACTTCCAGCTATACCTTCTGGGTCATCAGAAAGTGATGTCGAAGCTACAATACATGCCCATGTTACTGGAACTAAACTAGAAAATAATCAGGTATATAGTCACGATGGGACTAAACCATCAGATGTAGACAGTGGGACATTTGCAAAATTTGGGACTAATATAATAGTGGGGCCAACTGGTCAAGCTTCAGCAACAAATACAAACGGTAACATATCTATTAGTCAACCTGGTAATGGGGTTTCTATTTTTAAAGGAAACTCTGCTACACCAAGTGTAACATTGAAAACTAGAGCAGTTCAAAAAATATTAAATAATTAAATAATGAAACAGAGCATAGCAACAATAATATTCATCTTTTGTGTTTCTTTTAATCTTCAAGCACAAGTTAAAAAAGATATTGATTTTATAATATCAATTGATGAAAAACTCCCCATTAGTTCCATTCATAAAACTAAAATTATAGCTAATATGAAAGATGGCAGTGAGAAAATTATTAATATTGATTACTCTCCTGGGAGTTTAGGTATGAATAGTGTGGATTTTGATAAATTACTTTCTAGTGAAGTAAAGTCATTTTGGTTAAAATTTAACTATACAGAAATTTGCAAAAAGAATAATATTGAACATACTTATGAAATTGAATTAAAAAAAGGATGGTTAAAGCATTATTATTTTGTGCTTAAAGTATATAATACTGATAAGAAAAAATATAAAAAGTTATTTACACCGCTACTAGGTAAAAACTATACTTATGAATACTATTACCCAGGAGGACAAGTGTTACGAGTAACAAAGAAAAAAAGGAAAGAGTGCTGTAAGTAGGGCACAAACCCCCGCAGATTGACATTTGTAATGGCAATCGATAAATAGAAACGAAAGTACCAAACCACAGCAGAAATGTTGTGGTTTTTTTTATGTTTTAAAGTGAAGCTATATTTTTATCAAAGAAGTCTTTAAACTTCTTTTTAGTAAGGAAAGAGTCTAGGTTCTGTCGCATTAATTAAATTAGAAAATAAGTTTTGAGTAGTTACCTTAGCTTAAGCAGCTAACCAGAAAAATGTTTTAAACGTAGAGTTCTTAGGGTTCACGATTTATCCTTTTCTAATTA
>NVVR01000048.1 GCA_002733415.1 Kordia sp.
AATATGGTGCCGGTTCTAAAGTTGCAGAGTTATCTGCATATATACCAGTTCGCACCTGCACTTCATGTGCATTTCAATTTACAGATTATGAGGCTGAGGAGTTTCGCCATGGGGCTGTTTGTCAGCATCTTGGACAACAATCATGAAAAAAGAAAATAAAGAATTTTTTCAATTACTTTTTATTACTTTCGCAATTGTAATTATTGCGATTTATTTATTAGACAAGGGTGGTTTATAGGAGATACCGATGGAACCAAAAAGTAAATATTTGATAATCATGGACTTGGAAGATGCCGAGCATGATCTCAGAGATGCTGAGAGAGAGTACAGGGAAGTGGAGAAAGAAAAAAAGACTTTGGAGAAGTGGGGTTTCGGCAGCGAAATTCCGTCAGAGTTGCTGGGAGAGTTAACTTCACAGAGAAAAGAAGTTCGAGGGTTAAAACTAATGGTGAAGAAAATGAGCGCACGGCTTAAAGAATTTGATACTAAGATTCTCAAAGAAAAAATTGTTAATGATAGGTTTTATAATAGTATTAAAAAGAGGTATAGTTTTACTGAAACAGTTAATGTAAAGGAGGAATTGTTAAAAGTGGTAAATGATGAATTCATTAAAGGAAGTTGGAATACTGCTAATGATTCATATAAAAAAACGTTAGCAACTTTTGCGGATGAGAAGCTAAGTTATTTGGAATATTATAGATATTTATCATCAAAACTACGTTCATATAAAAACTTAACAGTGATTAAAAACATTGTAACAGTTAGTTATAATGACTTTATAAACGCAAGAATTTATAACTACCATAATGGACATTTAGAATCAGAATATCCAGAATTTAAAAATATAGTTCAAGAATATAGAGAGGGATTATTATTATTTGAATTAATGGAACAAGAAATTTGGAAAAAATCAAAAACAGATACAATTGGCTTAAAGAAATATTATAATAAAAATAAAACTAATTATTTCTGGAAAAAAAGAATTGAAGCTATTGTAGTTACTAGTGAAACTAAAAAAACAGCAAAAAAGGTTATAAAACTATTAAAAACTAATGTAACCTTAAAACAGTTAAAAGAGTCACAAAAAAATAGTATTGTTTCTGAAGGACTATACGAATTAACGGATAAGGAATTACCAAAGAAGTATAAATCTGGTATTGGAGTGTCTAAAATATTTAAGCATAATAATCAATATGTGGTTGTAAAAGTAATAAAAGAAGTTTTACCGAAACAACAATTGCTTGATGAAGTTAAGGGAAGGGTTATAAATGACTTTCAAACTCAAATAGAAAAAGATTGGTTGGTAAATTTAGCTTCAAAATATAAAGTTGAGGTTAATCAATCGGTTCTTGAGTCTGTTAAAAAAAGCTTGTAAATACGTATGATGTGTATAGGTGAAAAATCATTATTAATGATATTGCTATTTGTGGTTTGTTCATGTAGTTTTTTCGATGAAAAAGAGCAAGAAAAATCAATAGCAAGGGTTAATGATATGTATTTATATGAATCAGATTTTATAAAACATTTGCCAGAAAATCTATCAATAAAGGATAGCACCCTTTTTGCAAATCAATATATTAATAATTGGGCAACAAAGCAATTGTTAAAGCAGCATGCAACACTTAATTTAGATGAATCCAAATTAGAAACGTTTGAACAATTGGCTCAAGACTATAAATTAGAGTTGTATACCAATGCATATTTAGATGCCTTAATTACAAAGCAATTGAACACTGAAATTTCTAACTCAGAGTTTGATACATTATATAAATATTCTAAGCAAAACTTTAAGCTTAATGAAGAATTGTTAAAGTACAGGTATATCTGTTTAGAGAAAGATTATAAGGATTTAAAAAGTATAAAAGAGAAATTTAAACGCTTTGATAATGAAGATAAAGTTGTGTTGGATTCCCTTTCTATACAATTTAATTCTTTTATGTTAAACGATTCTTTATGGGTAAAGAAATCATTAGTTATTAAAACATTGCCAATAATAAATACACCAAAGAATATAGAACTGTTAAAAAAATCTAATTTTTTACAATTTGAAGATTCAATAAGAGTATATTTGGTGCGAGTAAATGATTTGCTAAAAAGGAATGAACAAGCACCACAAGAATATGTGGAACGAACTTTAGAACAAATTATCCTAAATAAAAGAAAATTAAAGCTGATTAAGCAATTAGAAATTGATGTTAGAAAAGATGCAATACAAAATAAAGAGTTTGAAATTTACAATTAATAGTTTAGCTATCTTGTTAGCTTTTACAGCAAGTGTTTCAGCACAGGATAAAAAAGTTAAAATTGATGGTGTTGCTGCAGTTGTTGGTGAGTATGTTGTGTTAGACTCTGACGTTGACAAGATGTTTATTGAATTGAAAAGTCAGGGAGTATCAACTGCTGACTTTACACGATGTAATGTCATGGGTAAATTACTTGAAGATAAGTTATATGCACATAATGCTATTCAAGATAGTATAACAGTTTCCAATGATGAGGTTGAGAGTACTGTTAATCAGCAAATAGATTATATGAAATCTCAAGTAGGAGGTGACATGGAAAAAGTATTGAAATTCTACAAAAAAGATGATGAGGTAGCTTTTAGAAAAGAATTATTTGATTTAATTAAAACGAACAAGCTTGCTAGTCAAATGACTAGGAAAATTGTTGAAGAAGTAGAAGTAAGCCCAGAAGAAGTATATTCATTTTTTAATGAAATACCTGAAGAAGACCGTCCTACATTTGGTGCAGAATTAAAAGTGTCTCAAATTGTAATTAAGCCAAAAACACCACAATCCGAAATTGATAAAGTAATTGATCAGCTTAAACAATTTAAGGCTGATATATTGGAAAATGGAGCAAGTTTTGCGTCTAAAGCGGTATTGTATTCTAAAGATGAAGGGTCAAGGCCAACAGGGGGGAAGTATACCATTCACCGTAAGAAACCAAAGTTTGTAAAAGAATTTAGAGAAGCAGCCTTTAGCTTAGAAGAAGGTGAGATTTCTGAGCCATTTAAATCAGATCATGGATACCATCTTTTAATGGTTGACCAAATTAGAGGGCAAGAAGTAGATGTACGTCATATTTTATTAAGGCCAAACATATCCAATGCTAATTTAGAAGAAGCTAAAAAACTAGCTGATACGATTAGAAAAAGAATCTTAGATGAAGAAATTACATTTCAAAAAGCTGCTTTAGAGTTTTCAGATGAAAAGGAAACTAAATTTGATGGTGGTAAATTAAGAAATCCAGAAACGTACGATCATAATTTTGAATTAACAAAAATGGATCCTTCATTATACTCTCAAGTTATCAATCTTCAAGAAGGAGTAGTGTCTAACCCAGTATTGGAATATGATAGATCAGGAAAAGCTTTTTACAAGTTATTGATGGTTAGTGATAAAAAAGAAGAGCATGTTGCTGAATATGGAAAAGACTTCTTGAAAATTAAAGAATTGGCTTTAAAGGAAAAGCAAATTAATGCTGTTGCGAAATGGCAAGAAGAAAAAATTAAAGATACATACATTAAAATCACAGGAGAATATAGAGATTGTGAGTATACAAATAACTGGTTAAAAAAATAATATATGTCAGACGTAGCAGCGGTAAATAAACTTGTAGAAAAACACAAGCAACTTAAGCAGGAAATAGCTAAAGTTATTGTAGGACAAGATGCTGTTATTGATCAGATATTATTAGCTATTTTTTCTGGAGGTCATGTATTGTTAGTTGGAGTCCCAGGTTTGGCAAAAACACTAATGGTGAATACACTAGCCCAAACTTTAGGACTTGATTTTAAGCGCATACAATTTACACCAGATTTAATGCCTTCTGATATTTTAGGAAGCGAAGTGTTGGATAACAATAGGGAATTTAAATTTGTTAAAGGACCAATTTTTGGTAACATCATTTTAGCTGATGAAATTAACAGAACTCCACCTAAAACTCAGGCTGCCTTATTAGAAGCGATGCAAGAAAAATCAGTAACTGTTGCTGGTCATCGTTATCAATTGGAATTGCCGTATTTTGTCTTGGCAACACAAAATCCAATTGAACAAGAAGGAACTTACCCTTTGCCAGAAGCTCAGTTAGACCGTTTTATGTTTGCTATTGAATTAACCTACCCAACTTTTCAAGAAGAAGTAGATGTAGTTAAAAAGACTACATCCGATATATCTACGGAAGTGAACAAGGTTTTAGATGCTAAAGAAATTATAGCGATTCAACAATTAGTAAGAAGAATTCCTGTTGCTGATAATGTTGTTGAATATGCAGTAAGGTTGGTTAGTAAAACTCGTCCAGCAAGTGAATATGCACCAGAACAAGTAAAGCAGTATATTGATTGGGGTGCAGGTCCAAGAGCATCTCAAAACTTAATATTAGCAGCTAAAGCGCATGCTGCGTTACAAGGGAAATTTTCCCCAGATATAGAAAATGTTAAAGCTGTTGCTTTAGGAGTATTGGGCCATAGAATTATTAAAAATTATAAAGCAGAGGCAGAGCGAGTTACTAAAGAAGAAATTATAAAAAACTTGTTTTAGCATACCAAATTACAATCTAGAATTTAGGTTATTGCTCCCTATACCGTAACTTCAATTAATTTTGTTCTGTATGCCGTTAATAATTTCGATTTAGAAATAAACCCATAATATTTTCCGTTTTTTATAACAGGTAGGTTCCATGCTCTAGATTTTGTAAATTTATCCATAATTTGTTGTACGGATTCCTTTTCGTAAAAAATAACACTTGGCGCATTGTGCATTAAATCAGAGACTTTTACTGTTTCGTACATAGTTGTGTCAAACATGATTTCTCTAATATCATCTAACAATACAATTCCTAAAAATTCATTCTCGCTGTTTATAACAGGGTATAAATTCCGATTAGATTTTGCAACAACACTTTTAACCATATCGCCTAATTTCATATTTGGTGTTATGGTAATAAAATGTTGTTCAATAATACTATCAATGTTCATTAACAATAATGCATTTTTATCCTTGTCATGTGTAATAAGTTCTCCGCGTTTTGCTAATTCGGCAGCATAAATATTATGAGAAATGTATTTTTTAGTAATTAAAAATGAAATTAATGATACAATCATTAAAGGTATAAAAAGTTCATAACCACCGGTGATTTCGGCAATTAAGAAAATAGCTGTTAGTGGTGCTTGTAACACCCCTGCCATTAAACCAGCCATGCCAACCATAGCGAAATTGGTAGATGATAAATGATGATTAAATAAATTACTATAGTTAACCGCCATGGCTAATAAATAGCCAGATATGCTCCCCATAAATAGTGTTGGAGCAAAAACACCACCTACGCCTCCAGCTCCAAATGTAAATGACATTGCTATAACTTTAAACGTAACAAGACCAATAAGGAGCGCAAATACCACTATTACTTGATCCGTATCGATATTAAAAATATTATTTGTAATGACCTCTGTAATGTTTCCTTTTAATACGTTATTGATTACCTCAAAACCTTCCCCGAAAAGAGGAGGGATGAAAAATACTATTATTCCTATTACAATTCCTCCAACTAATAATCGGCTATATGGATTTGAGAAGCGTTTAAAAAATGTATCAATTCCAAAATAAACTTTACTGAAATAAATTGATGTTGCTGCAGAAGTAATTCCGAGTAATACATAAAATAATACATCTTTTAACTGAAATTTGTCTTCAATTTTAAAATGAAGTAACACATCATCTCCTAAAAAAAAGTATGAAGTTAATACTGCTGAAACGGAAGCAAGTAGTAACGGTATCATAGACATAATTGTTAATTCTAAACTGAAAATTTCCACTGCAAATATAATAGCAGCAATTGGCGCCTTAAATATTGAAGACATTGCAGCGGCAGCAGCGCAGCCAATGAGCAAAGTTCTTGAGGTTTGATTTAATTTAAACAATTGTGCAAAATTTGAACCTAAAGCAGTGCCTGTAGCAACTGTAGGTCCTTCTAATCCAACGGAACCACCAAATCCTACGGTTAAAGGTGCTGTTAGTAATGATGCCCACATTTGATGTTTTGGCATAAGACCTTTTAGTTTTGATATGGCATAGAGCGTTGAAGGAATACCATGCCCAACTTTTTTATTAATGATATATTTTATAGATAATAGGGTTAGGAGCAAGCCTATAATGGGAAATATGAAATAAAATACTTGATGTATTTCTACAATAAACTCACTTTCAAGAAGGTATTTAATATAGTGTGTTAAGTTTTTTAGTATTACCGCACCTAATCCCGCTAGCAAACCAACCAGTATACTCAGAATATAAATAAATTGTTGTTGGGTAAGGTGTTTGTATTTCCAAATTAAAAACTTGCGTAATAATTTTTTGAATTCTAACATTGCTTTATAAAATTATGCAAAACTATTTAATTTTTTTAAATAAAAGTTTATCAGTTAGTAGTTTTCTTTTAGTAAAGTGGTGACATCTTTTTTTAGTAAGAGTACAGCCTCTTCTTCTAAAATATTATAAAATCCCCTAATGCGTTGTTTTGAGTCTACTAATGCAACAAAACTTGAATGGTAAAAATCTGTGTCGTCATTATTTTTAGAAAAACTAGTTCTAAATTTTTTAGCAATATGTGATAATTGTATAGAATCTCCACTTAAAAAACGCCATTTATTTGGGGCTATCTCAGTAGCTTCACCATACTCTTTTAAAACAGCTATTGAATCATTTTCAGGGTCAATTGTAAATGATAAAATCATTAATTTCTCTTTTTTAAAAGTATTGGCTAAATCAATTAACTTAGCTCTCATTGGTGGACAAATTGATGGACAGCTTGTGAAAAAGAAATTAGCGATATAAATTAGATCCTTTGTGTCATCTACTGTAAAATCTTTTCCTAATTGAGTTGTAAAATGAAAGTCATTAATTGTGTAGCTTACTTTTTGTCCTTGATTATTAATGTAATTAGAAAGTATAGGAAGCTTTTTTTTTTGAGAGCACCCATTAAATAGCAACAAACACAGTACTATTTTTAATGTTTTAAAGAGCATCATTGTACTTTTTTATTTTTTCATCCATTTCTTTATCATAAAAGAATAAAAATAAACTCGCCATCATGTCTTGAATTTCAGTGGTAGTATTATTCGTTATTAACTCCAATTGGTAGTCATGGTTGGGGTACATAGTTATCCCTTTTTTACTTTTAAAGTTTGGGGTGTCTGTTAAGCCAATTCCGGTTTGATGGTTAGTTACTTCGCATGAATAAATAATTTCCTTACTTGTGTTGTCAATTAATCTAAAGCGTTCTGCAAAAGGATGTAAGTGTGGGGTTATTTGATGTAGTGTAACAGTGTCCTTAATTGCGAGCAAATTTGTTACGTTATAGGTGTATTTACTTTTTCCTTTAAAAATTTTCCAGTGTCCAGATAAGGAATTTCCTTCTTCATCTTGATAGGTGTGGTTTTTTGTTTCAATTGGGATGCATGAGTTGGCTGGCATATCTTGCTTTATTTCATATGGGTTTTCAGTATCATATGGAAGCATCATAAAAATCAATTTTGGATATAAAGGTTTTAGTGATTTTTTATTAGAATACCCAATTGAAACTCGGTGTTTAACCTGAAATATAGAATCAGTAACATTATGATTTAAAGACTGGGTAACCATAAAGAACTTTTCGTCGCTAAAAAATGGGTAACCAAATCCTTTAGGAAAATTAATTTTCTCTACACCATGTGATAAAGATATAAGTCTAGGGAATTGGTTGTTCATTCTAGTGTTTAAATTCCAACGGCCATGATGATCTTGTGGTATAAAGTTGATGTTTGTGTGGCAAATAAAATCATTAGAAAGTATTTTTTTTTCATACTTATCTAATGCTGTAACCTGAAAATCGGTCATCCAAAGCAGTTCATCTTTATCAGTATTAAAAGAGAAATATTGAAGGGCTTTTGGACCTTCCATTGATTTGTAAATATTGTCAATTAAAAAAGAAGGGGAGGTGAATTCTAAGGTGTTTTCATTATAATTTTTTTTCCAATCAGAGTCAATAATATTTAGTGTATATAAAAGATAAGTTTTAACAATTGCTTTGTGTCTGTTGGATAAGCTTGAATAATAGATTAAGCCACTTACTATGAGTATGGAAATACAAAATAATGTGATTTTATGCCATTGTTTAAAATTCATGGGTTTATTTTATAACCCAAAAATACTAATCTTTTCAAAGTATTTTATATTTTTAGCAACCTAAATTAGGATAAAGTATGTTTCTGTTCTTTAAAAAAGATAAATTAGCGGTAATACGATTAGCTGCTTTTATTGCTTTTATGTTAGCGATGTTTATGTCTTGGAATTTATGGTTTTCTGACCGAAGCTTTCCAATGGCTACATTTTTTAATTGGCTACCGGTACCAAATGGCTTTGTAGATGTAATATTGATTTTACTATTCGTGATTTCCTTTGGTGTGTTTGTGTTTAAACCAAATTGGAAAGTAGGAGGTGTAATTACATTATTATATGTGTATTGGGCATTATTAGATCAAAATAGACTACAGCCTTTTTTCTTCGAGTTAATCTTTGTCGTCTTTGCTATATCTTACTATAAAGGGAATAAAAAGTTAGCTAAACAATGTTTATTATTGATTTTTGTAGGAACGTATTTTTGGAGCGGAATGCATAAGTACAATGATTTGTTTTTCGAGAAATGGATGAATGGTTTAAGTAAGCGAATCCCTTTTGTACCTTATTGGATGAGGGCGGTATTTACCTACGCAATTCCATTTTTAGAAGCAGCATTTGGCTTAGGATTAATTTTTATAAAAACAAGAAAAATGGCAATCTGGTTAATTGCTACTATGCATGTGATAATTTTGACAACATTTTTAAAAGACGGCTTTGGGTATATTGTTTTCCCACTAACAGTGTTTAATGTGTTTACCTTATTTTATGTGTTCTATAACGATAAAGAAAACTCTTTTGTAGAAGTGTTTCAGTTTAATTATGTGAAAAAAGTCATTTTTATATTATTGATGTTAGTTCTTCCTTTTTTTAATTTGGTAGGAAGGTATGATCATATATTAGCCTTTAGTTATTTTTCAGGAAAGCCTAAATATTGTAGGATACACTTTCAAGATAAAGAGGCAACATTAAAATTACCTAATCTTATTCAAAAAAATGTAAAAGAATATAATGGAGCTTATTATTTAGATTTAAATGAGTGGTCGACTAGGTCGATACATGTATTAGTGTACCCAGAAATGAGGGTGTATAAAAAAGTGCAACAACATGTAGACCAATATGTAGATTCGCCAACTCAATTAGGGTTTTATTAATGGAAAAACAATTGAATAGGATATATGGATTAGACGTGTTAAGAGCGCTAGCGATAAGTTTGGTTGTAGTTTCTCATATAACCTATTTGTTGTTTCCTATTAGCGATAGTACTCTTGTCATAGGAATTCGAGTGATGGGAGCTATAGGAGTAGACTTGTTTTTTGTGTTAAGTGGCTTTTTAATAGGCAGGATATTATTAAAGCAATTAGAAAATAAAAAAACAACTTTGTCTGATTTAATGGTTTTTTGGAAAAGAAGATGGTTAAGGACATTGCCTAACTACATGGTAGTATTAATCATTAATATATTAATATTTCTTTTGTTGAATAAGTCTTTAGTAGGTGAATTAAAACTTTACCCTTTGTTTTTGCAAAACCTAACGACAGCTCATCCTGATTTTTTTACTGAAGCTTGGAGCTTATCCGTAGAAGAATATGCGTATTTAGTATTGCCTATGGTACTTTATTTGGCGTTATTTTTTTTAAAGAAAAATAATTCGGTTAGATTGTTTTTATGGATTACAATTGCTTTTATTGCTTTTGGAGTATTCTTAAAAATTAATTTTTATTATACTGTAAAAATTCATTCTTATAAAGAGTGGAGTGGTTTATTTAGAAAAGTGGTAATTTATAGATTAGATGCCATTTATGTCGGTTTTTTATTAATTTACATGTATAGGAAATATAGTGACATTTGTAAGAAATATAGAAGGACTTTAGGAGTAATAGGAGGTGTTGTATTTCTAGGATTACATGTGAGTATTGTAGTTTTTAACATGCAACCACAAACATATTTAGTTTTTTATGTGTTTGTATATTTACAGTTATTAGTGATTAGTTTAGGGATGTTGTTTCCTTATTTTTTAGAACTTAAACAACAAATACTTTCGCTAAAAAATGTAGTGGAATATATAAGTACACGATCCTATGCAATTTACTTGACTAATTATTCAATTGTATTATTGAGTATACAACGGATAACAGCTTTTGAAATAAATAGTATTGGAAAACTGTTATTATTTTTCGGATTAACAATGCTCTTGTCAGAATTGATATATAGATTTGTTGAATTACCGATATTACAATATCGCGATAAAAATTATAAGCGATAAAATGAGCATTCAAAATAGACGAGTATTTGGGTTAGATTTAATGAGAGCAATAGCTATTTTGATGGTGTTGTTTTCTCATGTATTTATTGTGTTTTTTAAAAGCAATAATGTCGTAACTAATGTATTTGGGTTTATTGGCTTACATGGTGTAGAAGTTTTTTTTGTATTAAGTGGCTTTTTGATTGGTACTATTTTATTGAAAACAATGAGCCAAGAGGGCTTTTCTGCTAAACAGGTATTAAATTTTTGGACTAGACGTTGGTTTAGAACTTTACCCTTATATTTTTTAATACTGCTATTAAATATAATTCTCTTCTATTACATTAAAAATGATTTCCCTGAAAAAATAGGGCAGTTCCCTGTTTTTGCACAAAACCTCATTACAAATCACCCATTTTTTTTTCCTGAAGCCTGGAGCTTATCTGTAGAAGAATATGCTTATTTATTTTCCCCCATTATTTTATGGGTTTGTTATTATATATTTAAAACTAAACAAAAATCATTTTTATTTAGCACGGTGCTTTTGATTTCTGTTTGTATTTTAACTAAAGTTTTTTTTTATTTAAAACATGAAACAGAACCTTTGTCTATAGAGTATTGGGATAATAGTTTAAAAGAAGTTGTGATATATAGGTTAGACGCAATTTATTATGGTTTTATTATAGCTTATGGACATTTTTATTATGTCAATTGGCTTAAAAATAGGAGGTGTAAATTATTAATTTTTGGGAGTATGTTATTGATAATAAATCATATGCTTTTTATGATTTCTAGCACACAAGAGGAGCACTCCTTTTATTTAGATGTATTGTTTTTACCTTTAAATTCTATAACAATATGTATGTTTCTGCCGTATTTGTATTATTTAAAGTGTTCGTTTAGGTTAATAGAAAGCGTTATATATAAAATTAGTATATATTCATATTCAATATACTTATTACATTATACTTTTATATTGGGGCTAATGACATTAATTTTTCCTTTTGAGAGGTTTACATTACTTCAAAGAATAGGCTATGTTTTTATGTATTTAGTTATTACATATGTATTGTCCTGTGTAATTTATAAATATTTCGAAACCCCTCTGACAAATTTAAGAGATAGTAATTGGGTGAAAAATTTATTTAAGGTGAAGTAGGTGCTATAATTGAGGATTTGTTAATTTTAATGCGAAGTTTTCTCTTATTTAATGAAAAATACGTAGCAAAAGTGTCTACTTAATAAAAATAATTCGTTAAATCTCTTTAACGGTTGAATATCTTCTAATTACCTTATATTTTTCGTAATTTCGCGACACTTCAAATAATAATAATTAATTGAAAATATAGATTACTTGGCTTTTGGTATTGACATAATCAAGGGGTTTATTGTAAACTCAAAGAACATGTAACAATAACCAAAGAATTAACAAGTAATCCTTTAATATTAAAATGAAACCTTTTATGAATACATACGCAGATTATCTTAAAGAAATTGAAGAAAGAAAAGGCCAAGGATTGCATCCTAAGCCAATTGATGGAAGTGAATTATTAAGGAACATTATTTTACAAATTAAAGATGTAAATAATGCGTATCGTAATGAATCTCTTGACTTTTTTATATATAATGTTTTACCTGGTACTACTAGTGCTGCTGATGTAAAAGCTAAATTTTTAAAAGAGATTATTTTAGGGAAATCAATAGTAGAAGAAATTTCAACAGCATTTGCTTTTGAGCAGTTGTCTCATATGAAGGGTGGACCTTCTATGGAAGTTTTACTTGACTTAGCTTTAGGAAATGATACTGCAATTGCAGGTCAAGCCACAAAAGTTTTAAAGACGCAAGTTTTCCTTTATGATGCGGATACTGATCGTTTGACGGCAGCGTTTAATAACGGAAGTGAAGTTGCAAAAGATATTATTGAGAGTTATGCACAAGCAGAATTCTTTACAAAATTGCCGGAAATTGATGAGGAAATAGAAATTGTAACGTTTATAGCTGGTATAGGAGATATTTCTACAGATTTACTTTCTCCAGGTGGTGATGCACATTCTAGATCAGATAGAGAATTGCATGGTCAGTGTTTATTTGAACACAATAAAGATATGCAAAATGAACTACTTGCTTTACAAGAAAAACACCCAGGTAAACGAGTAATGTTGATTGCTGATAAAGGAACAATGGGAGTAGGTTCGTCAAGAATGTCAGGGGTTAACAATGTAGCTTTATGGACAGGGATTAAATCTAGTCCGTATGTGCCATTCATTAATATTGCCCCAGTAATTGCAGGAACAAACGGAATTTCTCCAATTTTTTTAACAACTGTAAGTGTAACAGGAG
>NVVR01000049.1 GCA_002733415.1 Kordia sp.
AATAATGGATGATGAAATACAATTCATAGACATCACAGATGGTGCATTATTTTATCACGCAGATTATATAACGCCAGGTTGGGCAAAAACAAAACAACGAACAACTGAAATTGGAGATCACATTTTTTACAGATGGGATGTGAAGTAACTTGACAATCCTTAAAAAGTATGGTATAATCTTTAAATAATGAGAAATGAATGACTTTAAGGAACTTTAAGGAATTATGAAAGTTAAAATGGGGCCATATAAAAATTGGATTGGCCCATATCAGCTCGTTGACTTGCTTCAAAAAGTTGGTGTGAGTGAAGATCGATGCGGTAAACTCGGCAAGTGGCTTGCTGATACTCAACTATCTACTTTTTGTAATTGGATTGACAATAAAAGAGTACGCGATATCCAAGTCCGAATAGACAAATACGATACATGGAGTATGGATTCAAGATTTTGAAAAAGTAGTACAGTTAATGGCTTTTGAAGCTGATGGCTTTTATTTAGGACATAACGAGCATATTAAAAGAGTTACATTTGACCAAGAAACACAACAAGACAGAATGGTTGCTTGGTGCAAAAAAAAGTACCCATTACACGAATATTACCGAGCAGCTAAAATTACACGTGCATTACGGCCTATAAAATCTGAAGAAGAAATAGCATTGATGCAAAAAGCAGCCGACATTAGTGTTGTCTCTTTTAAGCGTGTACTTCAAGCTTGTAAAGCTAATATAAAAGAATTTGAACTCGAAGCAGAATTAACATATAATTTGGTCAAGTCTGGCGCTACACGCCATGCTTTTCAACCCATAGTTGCTTCTGGCAAAAATGCTTGTGCTTTACATTACAACACAAATAACGATGTATGTAATGATGGCGAAATGATATTACTTGATTTTGGTGTATGTTATGCAAATTACAACAGTGATACTACACGTTGCTTTCCCGTAAACGGAGTATTTTCATCTAGACAGAAAGAAGTTTACAATGCTGTTTTATATTGTTTAAAAGAAGGAAGTAAACTACTTAAACCAGGAGTATTACATGCTGATTATGAACAGCAAATGGCAAAATTAGTAGAAACGCAATTAATACAACTCGGTTTACTTAATGCAAACGAAGTTGCACAACAAAATCCAGATAAACCGTTGTATAAAAAATATTTTATGCACGGAACAGCGCACTATATTGGCTTAGATGTACATGATATTGGGTTGTATTCACGTCCGTTTGAAGCGGGTATGGTGCTTACCTGTGAACCTGGTATTTATATTCCAGAAGAAGGTATTGGCTGCAGATTAGAAAACGATTACTTAATCACTGAAAAAAGAACAATTAATTTAACAGCTGAAATGCCTATTGAAATTAAAGAGATAGAAGCAATAATGGCTGCAAAAAAAACATGGCTTTAGTTTAACTATTATGCCATACTGTCCCGATATTTATCGAGATTCAAAGTACTCTCCATAACAGAAATGACAAGCCAACTAAAAAACATCATTATGAAAACATTAGGAATAGGCGGTTCAACAATTGAAGTTGAATTAGCCGCAATAAAACCTATGGCTTATTTAGCCAAAGCTATAGAACAACATGAATTTAAAACTCGATTAACTAATGCAATTTCTTTAATGAAAAAAGAAGGTGCAGCAGCTTTATATGTTCATGCAGGAACAAACCTGTTTTATTTTACTGGAACAAAGTGGAACTCTTCCGAGCGTATGGTTGGTGCCTTAATATTGCCTAATGGAAAGGTACATTATGTTGCCCCAGAATTTGAAAGAGGAACCATTTTAGATTTCATGGGAGTAGAAGGTGTTATTGAAGGCTGGGAGGAACATGAAAGTCCTTATGAATTATTCGTTTCTATTTTAAAAGAAAATGGGATTACGAACGGATATATTGCTATAGACGAAGCAACTCCATTTTTTATCGTTGATGGAATTAACAAACTAAATACTCAATTCAATTTAGTAAATGCAAAAACGATTACTGCTGGTTGCAGGATGATTAAATCGCAAGCTGAAATAGATATTATTCAAATTGCTATGGACATCACTATGAAAGTACAACAAGCTGCAGCACGAATTTTACACATAGGAATTAGCACTCAAGAAGTAACCGATTTTATTCATGAAGCACATATTCGTTATGGAGCTCCTAACGGTTCATACTTCTGTATTGTGTTATTCGGTGTAGATTCTTCTTTTCCACATGGTGTAAAAGCCCCTAATGATTTAGCCGAAAATGATGTCGTGCTAATTGACACTGGTTGTTCACTACATGATTATATTTCGGATATTACCCGAACTTACGTGTTTGGAAAACCAAATGAGGAACAAACAAAAATTTGGAATTTAGAAAAAGAGACTCAATTAGCTGCTTTTGAAGCCGCACAATTAGGTGATAAATGTGAAGAAATAGACAATGCCTCAAGAAAAACATTAGAAGCAAGCGGTTTAGGACCAGATTATAAACTACCAGGATTACCTCATCGAACTGGGCATGGTTTAGGATTAGACATCCACGAATGGCCGTATATTGTACGAAATGACAATACCATATTAGAATCAGGTATGGTTTTTAGTATAGAACCTATGATTTGCGTACCCAACAAGTTTGGAATTCGATTAGAAGACCATGTTTACATGACAGAAGACGGTCCAAGTTGGCTTACATTACCTGCCTATAGTATTGAAGATCCCTTTGGAGTAGCTATAGAAATGATCGCATAAAACATTTTATAACAATACTTTTAAAAGCTCCTTTTTAGGGGCTTTTTTTATAGATAGAAACGTAGTACTTAAAATACGAACCTTTTTTATCATAAAACAGGTAGTTCTACTTATTTTTATTTTCTACCCACCGCTTATATTTGATTTCTCAAACAATTAACACCCATTTTAAATGTTAAAAAGTATAAAAATAAATGGTTTAACAGTAGTTATACTGCTTACCACTATGTTATTTACTAGCTGTAAAAAAGAACAAGCAAAAGAAGAGTATATGGGCGTAAACAACCCTGTAACAACAGCTAATTCAGTTACTTTCAAAGCAGTCCCTATGCCTAAAAAATTAATTAGCGGATTAGCATTTCCTACAGATTCTATTCTCATAAATAAATGGATAAGCAATCCAAAATACGACAATGTAAAGGCTGGTAACTTTGAAAATAATCCTGATGTCATTAACCATGGTTGGGATATTTGGCATGCATTAACTGCATATACCAATGAAAGTTATGACAATCAAAAATTGAGGAGATTTGAAACATGGTATACGCCAGATGATCTTAAAAAAGCATTAACCGATCAACTTGTAAATAAAAGCAAGGTTTCTTTAAAAAGTATGAAAAGAAATCGTGGTAAATTAAAGACACCTAGTCAATTTCATATAGGTAAAAACATAAATACTTCAACTGGAGATATTGTAAGTTTTGTTAAATATGATCCTTCATCTGCAAATCATATTTTTGATAATAAATTATTCTTTAAAAGTAAATTAAATGCTATTAGTAAATCGGGAGCTACCTTTCCTGAAATAACAGATTTTCCAACAAGTGGTGTTACCTTAAAACCTATTTTTGATCCACTATCAGAGGCTGATCTGGTTAAAGAAAAGTGTGCAGATTGCTACAAAATAGCGGTATGGCCAGGAGAACAAAACAATCCAGAAAGAAAATTTGGAGAAGACGATTGGAATACC
Source organism: Kordia sp. (assembly GCA_002733415.1). GTDB lineage: Bacteria > Bacteroidota > Bacteroidia > Flavobacteriales > Flavobacteriaceae. Next base: position 3,698 of record NVVR01000049.1, read on the forward strand.
TTTGTGTACGTTACTTTAACTGGAAAAACGGACAATGAAAAACTGATTTATTCAGTGAATGAATTCATTCATTTTAAAGCAGATGAAGCAATTTCCAAATCAAGAGATATAAAGGTAGGCGATTTTTTAATACTTAGGGCTATGCACGTTACTACCCGGGAAATAAAAAGATGGACATGGCAAACATTTTGGTGGTCTCCAAATCCAAATTCACCATTTAAGCCTAGTTCTGAAACGACAGCAAGTTACAAACCAGATCAATTAGATCATGCTTCAAAGCATTATGCTATGGCTATAGCATATAGTATGGTAAAACCCGCACAACCCTATTATAATGGTTCCGGTAAAGGAGCAAATTCATTATATGCATACAACCCATACCTAGAAGCTAGTTTTGGTCCTTACCAAGTTATTAAAGATGATATTGCAATTGGAGGAACCTTTTCAACGGCAGATCAATATATTCAGGCTTACGGTATCGATCAAAAAGTTGGAACTAAATTAAATCAATTTGGAATGCAAACTAATTGTATGAGCTGCCATGGGCAAGCAAGGTATATACCAGGAATAACAACTACAGATAGTTCGAGTCATTTATACATTACAGACCAGTATTTTGATTTAAAAGCACCGTACTTTAAGGGTGCTGTTAAATTAGACTTTACTTGGAGTATACAAGGGAACTTAATGGATGATAAGGAGCTAGTATCTTCACATGATGAAAGTGCAGCACTTAAATAAATAATTCTTTAAAGAATCATTAAAAACCAGTAGTTAATTCAATCGGTTTTTTTTACCCTATTTTTTTTTAATAAGGCTTGCCCTGTTTGGGTTAAAAAACCACGTAAAAACCCCTGATTTCAATCAAAAAAAGATTGAAACATTTTAAAAAACAATGCAGTTAATAGATTAAATTTTACATTTCAAATTCAATTATTTAAATGTAGAAAAAATGAAATCCTTATTGCGTCCCTTCTATTTTCTTATAACAGTTATTGCATTAACTGTTACTGTTACTTCTTGTAGAGAAAAAAACCATGATCATCATGAATATTCAGCTATTCCAGCTCCTGTAGAATTTTCTCCTAACATTCCAGTAGATGTAAATCCTGAATTACAAGAAAAGTTAAAAAAACAAAAAAATATTTTTAAGTTAAATGAAGCATTTAATGAATATAGTTGGCAAGCTCTAGTTGCCATTAATTGGCCTAGGAATCAGCAAGGAAATGCTTTACCAAAATTTACAGACAAAGGAGAAGCAACTTGGTTAGGATGGAAAGAAGCTTTTCAAGTATATCGTAAAGATGGGCTTGCTCCTACTGTTTGGGGAAGCACAAGAAAGGCATCTGGACTGGGAATAGAATATTCCATATTAAACGAAACAGATTCTCGAATTTTGTTATTGTCAACCACCCCTACATCAAAAAGAAGTCAGAATGTTGCAGATGAAGTTGATCAAGCTTTTGCTGGTAAATTATTTGACCAAAATGGAAATGTAGTCGTTTATGAAGCCTTAATGAATAAGGAAGAGTTTGATTATATTGTTGACAAACAATTGTACAATATAAACGGCCAGTTAACCTACTCTAAAAAATATCCTGAAGCAGATTTCCCCGCTGGAAATTATGAGAACAATGAGTTAGGGGCGATAGAAATTAAATTTGCTTGGAAAATATTAGAGGAAACTGACCATAAAGATCGTTACTTTAGAGATGAAGGATATATTATTGATGAGGAAACTAATGAATTAGTGAAAAAAGACTTAGGGATGATAGGTTTTCATATTAGTCAAAAAACACCTACTGGAAAACAATGGGTGTGGTCTACTTTTGAACATGTTGATAATTTAAATGTAGCTTTAATTGAAAAAGACGGAAAAACTAATAGCATCCCTCCATCGTTAAGAGATGCCGAATGTGAAATTTGTCCTGCCAATGTAGATGTAACTCATAATAGCAATTATGAATACAAAACAGATAGCCACGGTAACTTTTGGGAAGTAACAACACAAGGAGATGCAATTCCAAATACTTCACCTACAAAATATAAAGATTCTACTAAAGCAAAATATTATGCCAATAGTGAAGTAATGAAAACACAAGCAAAACGAATGGTTGCTATACCTTCACGTGTGCAGCGAATAAATGAGCGAATGCAAGCTTATTTCAAGCAACAAGAAAGTGTTTGGCAATACTATGAATTAATAGATACTCAATATCCGTTAAATCAAAATACTCCTGCACCTCCACATGATGAAGATGATTATATACTACCTACTTCTGTTACTGATAAATCTGGTGGTGACACTAATATTGCTTTGCTCACTAATATGACCATGGAAACTTTTTTTCAGGATGGAAATCAATCTGCCTCTAACTTAATGGAAAACAACCCGTATAGTGGTGTTACTATTTATGGTACAGAAAGCTGTATAGGCTGTCATTCAAGCGCTGGAATTTATACTTCTTATACAGATGGGGAATTAAACAGTGGACCTCAACTTTCAGGAGACTTCAGTTGGCTATTAGGTAGAGCACAATGGGACAGTTCAATTCCAAAACCTACAGAGTAATATACACGTAAATTTTTAAAATAAAACAAATTATGAAATTATACAATAACAGTTTCTGGGCGCTACTCTTTTGTGCGACATTATTTTCATGCCAATCTAAAAAAGAAAACCCGACAGAAAGTGACCTCGTTTCAAATGAGAAACATACACCTCTCACAAAAAAAGATGCTACGGTTAAAATTGATACAGAAATTTCAGAAAATGTATCTGAAAAAAGCATGTTTGTTTACGGAATAGACATCTCTAAATACCAAGGGAATGAAATAGATTTTTTAAACATTAAGACTGATAGTTTAGGCTTTGTAATCTGTAAAGCAACCGAAGGAATTACGTATACAGATCCAAATTTCACACATAACTGGACCACTATATCTGAAAATAAATTCATTAGAGGAGCCTATCATTTTTACAGATGTAATGATGATCCTATAGCACAAGCTAAAAATTATTTAAGTGCTATAGCTAATTTAAAAAATACTGATTTCCCTCCAATAATCGATTTTGAAGAAGGGGGTATAGACGAGTCACAATCTGTGGAACAAATTCAATCTAGCCTACTTATTTTTATAAATGAAATTGAAAAAAAAATAAAAAGAAAACCAATCATTTATACCGATGTCAATACAGGTAATAAATACTTAAATAAATCAGTCTTTTCTAATTACCCACTTTGGATAGCAAATTATAATAACAAAAAACAGCCAGATTTACCTACAACTTGGGAAAACAGTAAATGGATACTTTGGCAAAAATCTGCTAGTTATAAAATAGGAAGCACTACTAATGACTTCGATATTTTTAATGGCAGTTTAAGTAATTTACAAAAATTCATAAAAGCAACTGATACCCTATAAAATTACCATGAGAAAAACATACTTCATCTTCTGCCTTTTTATCGGCTTACTAATAAGTTGTAATTCAAAGAAAAAAACCAACAATCTTTCTGCTAGTATTGAAACTGCTGTCCAAGAAGAAAAAGTAGATTCGATTCTCTTTAGCTTTACTTTTTTAGGGTGCAATAGGGTAGATAGAAAACAGCAACATGATACAACGGCTACAAGTGGTTCTACCGCAAATTTATCGGCTTTAAAAAGAATATGGACAGAGATTGCTGATTTAGAGCGCAAACCCGACCTCTTTTTTTTCTTAGGAGATATGGTCCTTGCTGAATCTACTACTGAAAACCTTGATAATCAACTTCAAAATTGGGTGAAACTATACAATAACACCTCTTTTAGTAAAATTAGTAACTCAGGAATAGAAATGGTTGCGGTACCTGGAAATCATGAAATGTTATATTGGCATGATTACAATATTCCTAATCATGACGAATGGCCGTTAAAAGGATCTACAGAAATATGGATGAACCATATGAGTGATTTCATGCCATCCGATCGTGATCATGTAAAAGGCACAGATAGTATAAACAATCAAATGACATTTTCATTTGTACGTAAAAATGTAGGATTCGTATTGATGAATACGGACACTTATAATAAGCCCTCTACTGAAAATCCACATGGTTTAGAAGGTCAAATACCTACACAATGGATTGTTGATAAAGTAACACAATACCAAAAAGACCCTGCTATTGATCATGTTTTTGTTTTAGGACATAAGCCATATTATGTTAGCGGGAAACCTGAAACTGGTCATATTGGTTTACCTGAAGGACCCGTATTATGGCCTAAATTAAATGAAGCTGAGGTAGTAGCTATGTTATCTGCTCATTTACACGATTACCAGCGTATGCAACCTGGAGGAAAAGGAACCTACCAAATAATTGCAGGAAATAGCGGTAGCCCGGGGTCTGCAACATTTTTTGGCTATTCAAAAATAGATATTATGAGCAACGGAAAAATAAAATTAACATCAATGGGCTATGATAAAGGTAATCCATATTATAAAGCAATGCCCAATAGTCCCTCTACCCCAAGAGATACTACTAATTTAACTTGGAGTAAGAACAGAAATCCGTATTTGCTTAATACAGCAGTACAATAATAAATCAGTGTTATTGAGGTAAGTAGTAATGAGGCATCATGAAATACGATGTAATATTTTTTTCAAGCGTTCTATTTAATTTTAATTAAAAATAAAATCAAATTAAAATATGAGAACACATTATTTTAGTGGAGGTTTTAACTATAAATGATTCCAGTGTGTCAGCCATTATAAAAAAAGAGCAACAAACGGTTTTAAGGAAAGAGATAACATTGGAATACCTGGATCAATTACCGTTTGTGAGATAGGGTGAATTTATATTAGATAAATAATAGAAAAAATGGGATACTATCCTTTAGAAACAGCAAAAAATGGAAAATTATTTTTTAACCTCAATGCAAGTAATCATGAGATTATACTAACAAGTCAGATGTACAAAGCGAAAGAGGGTGCCAAAAAAGGTATTGAATTATGCAGGAAGAACTGTGTTGATGAACAGAATTACGTAAAAGAAACTTCTAAAGCCGGGCAGCCTTATTTTGTTCTCAAAGCAAAAAATCATGAAATCATTGGTAGAAGTGAGATGTACAGTAGTAGTAGTAGTAGTAGTAGTAGTAGTAGTAGTAGTAGTAGTAGCATGCGATAAGGCTATTGCTTCTGTTAAGAAAAACGGCACTTCAGATAAGATTATAGAAAAATAAGTGAATGATGTTTTTTAAACCAGAAGAAACTGTATTATGGTAACGGAAAACCAGAAATAAGGTATGTAGGTTTCTATAAGGGTTGTATTATCTATTTAATACGGAAGTACAATAAGTGACAACAAATCATTAAGTTCATAAAACTAAAGCCTCAGTAGAGAACTATTGAGGCTTTAGTTTTATGAATAATTTTATACCATCACTATAATTAGTGATTTTTCAACATCACTAATTTAGGGTATTTCTTACTTGTTTGTTTTTGGTTACATTTACGGCAAACGAACAATAGTACCTTTTTAAGAGTAAAAGCTACTAACGTTATAGTTTATATAAACATAATTACGTTTATATAATTGTTAGCAACAATTAAAATAAAATGATAGGAATAGGAAATGCAATTGGTTATGCTGTTCAAATAGCTTTTCTTATAAGCTTGTTTACAATCATCATTCTTCCCTCCTTTTTTGTTTATGTATTGAATAAACAACTGAAATTAGGTAAGTTGACAAGTATTATGAGAAAACCTTTACTCATAGCTAGTTATTTATTATTTGCCTTAACTTCACAATTCATTGCAATTAAATTGTTATTAGTAAACAAAATGTATGTGATTGGCTGGCTGGTGTTATTAAGCTTAGGTATTTATTTATTAAATTGGTTAATAACAAAAAATAATGGACAAAATTAATTACCCAATGACAAGAATCAATTCGAAAAATTGGTTAGACGAAGAAGATCTCTTTCCTCTTTTTAATGGATATATCTATACTTCTAAAGAAAAACTATTTAACGACTACTACAGTAATAAAGAATTCGTGGATTGTAAAGGTGATATATACAAGGTTATTGATAGAATTCCGCCAACAAATTTTTGGCGTAATTTTTTAAAGTTTTTACCTAACGTATATAGAGAAAAGTTAGTGTTTATAAAAACAAATAAAAAAATTGAACTGATTGAATTAAAGAAAGACCTAATTGCAGGTATAAGACGCTTTAATAATGATGCCACTAGCGAAGCAGGTAAAGAATGGATAATGGAAATTGAAAGATCAAAGAGCATTAAAGAAGTCCTTTGTGGAGTGCAATAAAAACATAAAACTATTGCTAACAAAACCTATAAATAATACGGGTTTCGGTGTTTAAAATTGAAAGCTTGTGTATATTTACATTCATCGCCAAATCTTTTAATTTGGCTTTTATAAAACGACAAACTAAAAACAAAACAAAAAGCTTATGGCTTGTGTCGAAACGAAAATCTGCGGATTTTCTGCCCCGTACTATTCATAGCTAAACGTTAGCGATAATAAAAAAAGCCTAGCACACTAAGTGAACTAGGCTTTTAAAATTTATAGTGCTGCTGTTAAAACATTTAACGAGTACTTTTCGGTGCCATTAGCATCACAAACTCCCCAGTGTCTTTCAAATTCTCCTGGAGCGGTACTTTTAGTATCTTCATCGTACATTTCAAAAATAAAACAATTGATTGGCACATTAGGTACACGAGGCGTACCTACTCCACTTTTACAATGTGTAATTAAATTCTGGTTGAATGTTTTTGCATTAGCAGTTGTTGCAGCTACATAGCTTGCAGAAGGTCCTGTTGGCCATCCACATTCTCCTACAGCAATACTTAAATCGCCATGACCAATAGCAGTAAGTGCAACAAATAAAGCATCATAAGAGGCATCAAAAATGTTTTTATAGGTGTAGCTTCCATCTTGAACCCAATCAGACGATGTTGCTGTAAATAAACAATATGCTAGTGGAATGCTTGGGTTTGAGTTTACATCTAAAAAAGGGTAAATATTAACCATAAATACTCCTCCAGAACTTTTAATAACATCGCATACACTAGCAACTATACTGGCGTAAGACGAATTAAGAGCTCCGCTAGAAGGCGGATATGAAGTCCCCATAATAGCAAAATTAAAAGGAACCGTTAATGGTGTTGGCACTTTAGCAGCAATTAATGCAGTGTTTAAATTCTGTATGGCAGGTACTAATAAATCATTATAAGCTCCACCCCACCAAGATCCAAGCGGTTCGTTCCCTACACAAACCATAACTATGGTGCCTGAATATTTCTTTACTACATCTACAACAGCACTTGTATTGTTATTGCTAAGGTCTTTTAAACCGTCGTTAGGAATATCTATAATGACTTGTAATCCTTCCGCTTTAGCAGCATCAATAAAATCTGTTTGGGTATAGTTGAACATTTTCACCATTCCTACTCCCATTCCTTTAATTTGAGAAGCAGCTTTTGTTGCAGAAATTGGTTTGGATTGGAAAGTATTACTAAAATTAACACCTACTGTTGAAGCAAATTTAACACTCATAGTTACATTTTTTAAGTTTTTATATAAATAATATTTGGTGTAAAATTAATAGTTAGAATAAATTGTTCTAGCTATTGTTTTAGTCCCTTACCAATATTACAACAAATAACAACACAACTCAAAATACGCCTTAAAAACAGGGGTTTATACCCGTAACAAACAAGTATTTATACTTGCTTAAAACGAATTATTTCTCTGTTTAAAAAAAAGTACCTACTTGAATTAGTATTAATTTACAGGATTTTTTTATGCTAAATATTAGAACTCTTAAAATGAAATATATTATAAAGAAAATAATTTGAATAAACTTCGTGAGGTGAAATCTAAGTATGACGCTGCTGAATTGTTTCAGTTAAAAATGAGCATCCCACCATTAATGGCTGATTTATTATTTCAAATTATAGCGATTTAATAAAAGTGAAGATACAAATGATGTATTATCTATCTTAAGTAAGTCATAACTTACTTAAGATAGATAATATCGTAATCTTTTTGTAAGTGCTGTACTTACATTTGATTGAAACTAACAAAAAAATAAACCCCTAGTGGTATTAAATTCGCTTTAACACGAAGTATCAGCAATAATTTTCCACTCACCATTAATCTTTTTAAAGATAATCATAAACACACCATCAGCTTTTCCAACCTTTCTAATTAAATGATACTCCCCCATTACATAATAGGCGTCATCAGAAATTTTAGACAATTCGTTTATTTTAAACTTTAACGTTCCTGTGTGCTCTTTTGTTGGATAACCTTTTTTATAATTCGCTAATGTTTTCTCCCAACCAGACGTCAAACCACTGCTACCATAAAACTTTAACGAATCTGATTTCCAATAGCCTTCCATAAAACCTTCTAAATCATGATTAGACCATGCTTCCTCTTGAGTCTTCATAACCGTTATGATAGCATCTTTATCTTCCTGGGTAGGTGTACGTGTATCCGTACAAGCCAAACAAAATATTAAACAAAATAACAATAGTAGCTTTCTCATAATTTAATTTGTTTTTGGTTTTATTGTAAATGAATACGAGTATTTTTTATTTGCAGGAATTGTATATTCAGGGTGTACTAAACGTCCCCAAGAAGTATCTCCTCCTATTCCCATTTGTAAGTAATCAATATTCCATTGAATTGTTTCTCCCAATTTGATGTCAGCACCATGCTTTTTTGTAACTGGAACTAATCCTGAAGCAGACTTCCCTGCATCTTCAGTATTAAAATCTAACTCCTTCATTTCAAATGGCCAAGCACTT
>NVVR01000021.1 GCA_002733415.1 Kordia sp.
ACAGGTGTTGAAATTAGAGGTAAATTAGTTGATTTGTTATTAAAAACTAATAGGTCTAGTTTTGATATTGTATTGAAGAAAAAATACAGATTACCAAAATCAACAAATGGTAAGTCCAGTAAACAAAAGGAAATCAAAAAAACTTTACCAGGGAATTCAACAAAAAAAAAGAAAGGTAATTCGGGGTTGAAAGGGCCACAAGTCAACCTAAAAAAGATAGATAAAAAAAAACATCCGCTTTCAATTATAAATAAGGGGTTTCCTAAAGGGAGCAGAATAATTTTTAAAAAACGTTTTGATTCAAAAAAACGTACAGCCTATATTTTAAAAAATGGTTATGACCAACTTGTTAAAAAACCTAATTATCCATTTCAAACTTATGTTGAATACATTGATGGTAGTAAAGAATGGGTAAAACCATGGAGTTACATGATGCATACTTCTTTAGAAAAACAAAAATATTTAAAAAGCCTTTTAAAAGAACATGGATTACTTGCTCCAGTTTTAAAATATGAAGTAGTTAAACCGAAAATAGTACATGAGCCAATTATTAATATCGTTCCGAGTGTGGTTGTTAGTCCGATATTGGAAACTCCAGTTGTGGTTAAAAAAGCAATTAACCAGGGGGGAAATAAAAACCCATTAGTTAAAAATTTAACCAACACTAAATTTACTGCAAAGGATATTCAACAGTATAATATAACTGGGGATATTTCCGAATTTTTAGGTGATTTAGAAATAAARCCAAAAGAYAGTTTAGCAATTACTATTGATGCGGAACAAGGTGCTGGAAAAACTCGTTTTGTATTTCAGTTGTTAAATGAGTTTGCWAGTTCAGGGTAYAAATGYTTATTCGTTTCATTAGAAGAACACCCTGAAAGTAAATTATTTAATGATAAAGTWGCCGAGTACATTAAYCCAGCTAACGAACATTTAATWGATACCGTAGGAGAATTRCCAAACTGGTATAAAGATTTARCCAAATTAATMCCACATTATGATTGCATTTTTATTGATAGYTGGAGTAAAATAGCTGARGAAGATAGAACKGTAGATTTTGACAAGCATTTGCGTAAAGGTTTTGATAGTAARTTATTTGTTACCATTTTTCAACGTACTTCAGGTGGAACTATGCGTGGCGGTTCAAAAAGYGCTTTTGATGGTGATATTATTTTGAAAATGGATAAAGCACCCGATTTTAGAAACTCTTATGTATATGCTAATAAGAACCGTTACCAAAACAAACCATTGGATAGTTTAAAGTATAATATTTTCACGAAATCATTAATACGAGATAACGAACTAACAGCCAACCAACAGCAACCAACAGTATTAAAATATGTTGTTGCTGGGTAATATTTATTGTTCGCATGCTTTTTTTAATCTGGACTAACGTTTAGCTATGAATAGTACGGGGCAGAAAATCCGCGGATTTTCGTGTGGGCACAAGCCATAAGCTTTTCGGTTTTGTTTTTATTTTTTTGTTCTTAAACACCAAATTAAAAGATTTGGCGATATTCGTAAAAGTACACAATCTCCAGAATTAAACACCAAGAACCGTATTATTTATAGGTGTTGTTATAGCAAGTTTTTAATTGCTTAACATTTTAGTAGTCTCCCAAATTTTTTCTTTTGAGAATTCACCAAAAAAGCTAATGAATTCACTTTTTTCAGAAATGATAACAAAACTACTACAAGGGTAATGACGATTAAAAAATAGCCTTTCAATGTTGTTTTCAGGGTCTTTTACCCAATTCTTAAATCCATCGTTTTTACCATATAATCCATCAGTCCCTTTATAAATATATATGATTGTTGATTCTTTTATTTTATTAATTCCTTTTTCCATTTTATTGTACCAATTTCTAATTCTTTTTCTGGTAGCAGATCCGCTAGAATTACAAGGGTCTTTTCCTGGGTAATAAATAATTACTATTGGTTTGGACGAATCAATTTTTTTATTTGTAGCTGAAGTTAATAACGAATCAAGTGCTTTTTTATTCCCGATTGTTCCATGTGTTTCCCGTATCGAGAGGATTTTGTGATTTATTGAATCTCCTTGTATGCTTAAAAAACTATTTTTCCATTTTTTGATTTGAAATTCTGTATTAGAAATAGGTTTATAATTTTCATCAAAGTATTTAATAGTGTTTTTTTCAATTTTCAGATTTTGGGAGTATGAGAAATTTGAAATCAAAATAGATAGATAAAATATTTGTAATGCTTGTTTCATATGTGTTACAACGTTTAGCTATGAATAGTACGGGGTAGAAAATTCGCGGATTTTCGTGTCGGCTAAAGCCATAGCTTTTGTGTTTTGTTTTTATTTTGTCGTTTAAAACCAAACCATAAGATTTGGTGATTTTATAAATATACAATTCCTTTTTCGTTAAGCCTCAAACCCGTATTATTTTATAGGTGTTGTTACCAAACGGTTTTTATAATCCGACATAATCTGTTTTTTCTATTTTCAAACTGTCGATTTTATTGTCTTCTATAACAATGGAATACCAAACTCTCCATTGATTATCTGAATCTGGAACATTTAAATCAGAAGTTAGATAAATAACATTATTATTGATGCTATCAATTTCTGCAGAGAACAGGTTACACTCTTTATAAAATTCAGGGTAAAGAGAGTCTTTAAAATCTGCTTTAGTAATGCGTTTATGGTCGGCAAATGAGTCAGTTGATATTTTAAGGTCAGAAACTATCGTGTGAGAATGATCAACATAAATTGTGTCGTTAGGTTGGCTTAGGCTTCTTACTAATGCGCTATCATTTAAGCTAAATCTTTTTAATTCAAGAGAGTAGTTTTTGCTTAATATTTTAAAGTCTTTTCTGAATGTAATTGTATCAAAATCTAGTTCCCAATAATTATGAATCGAATCTAACTTTTTTTGAGACTTAACAGATTCTAATTCTGTTATAGGTTTAGGCTCATTGTGTGTTTCAGTAACATTTAATTCTTTTTTAGGCTTTGTCTCTGTGTTAACTTTTTTTTGATTACAACTCACTAAAAGAGAAATAGTTGTTATTAATATAAGAAGTTGTTTCATATTCGTTTTAGTAGACTGTTTGGTAACTAGGATATAAACACAATGGTGTTTATATCTATTATATGACCAAGATAGTAAATTACTTAAAAAACATAGTTAGTGTACTGTAAATATTAGTGTTTATTACGATGTAAATGTTTATTGTCGTTTGTAAGCGTATAATAATACGTATTTATAGATTTAAACAATTTCTCACAATATGGATATAGAAGTTATTACAATCAATAAGAGCGGTACATATTGCAAAGTTACAAAGGGAATAGTTTTCGATTATTGGAATGGATATAAAAGTATTAACAAATAAGGGTGAATTTTATAGTTTTAAAAAAAAATAGGATTTTAATTGTGACTATTTAAAACGATCTAGTGTAAACAGAGCGAAATATTACACTTTTTAACCCATTATTACACTTGTTTTTTTAAGTGTAATACAAAGTGTAATACTCTTAACCCTTAATAAATATAGGGGGTCAGTGTTTTTTATTACACTATTACACCTTTTCCCAACTTTAAACGAGTTTTTTTATTTTTTTAAAAATTAAATGAAATATTACGTATTGTTTCGTCCGCTCCTTTATTTCTTGCTGTATATCCTTCCGTAACTTTTAAATCATGGTGTCGTGCTTGATCTCTAACCTTTATAGCTGGTATTCCTGAGTTTAATAGTTCAGTGATTCCGCTGTCTTTTAAAGAGTAAAATTGATAAACAGTACTAAACCCCATTATTTTACGCATTTTACTCCATTCATCACTTATTTTTTTAGGGTTTAATTGTTCTGCGCCAGCTTTGTAATTGTTTGCCGAAAACACATAATCTGAATTATTAGATTTACTAATATGATTAATTAGCATCGGCATGTATTCCATAGGTATTGTAACTGGTTCTGTTTTGTGGTTTTTTGAGTCTTCTCCATCAATTAAAATATAACCTCCTTTTAAATTTATATCACTTACTTTAATTTTAGTTAGTTCGGTTCTACGGATAAAGCAAAAGTAAGTAGCTAGGCAAAGTGTTAAGTAATTTTTATTGTGTTCTGTTAAGTAGGCGTTAATATTCTTTCGGATAGCTGTTGGGATCATTTCCCTTTTTTTCTTTTCCTTTCGCTTAGTTGTTATTTTTAATGTTGGATCAATACTGATAAAATCACGTTCAAGTAAATATTTACTAAATATTCTAATACCCATTAAATAGTTGTTGTGTGTTCCTCCTGAATTATTTCTGTCATAATATATATAGTCTAAAAACCCTATAACAAATGCTCTAGTGAAATTAATGCAATACATATTAGATTCTCCTTTCATTTCCATATACGACAAAAGGTTTTTTAAATAAGATTTATAGGAACGCTCAGTGTCAGGACGTAGTGCTTTGTCCTTGACTTGTTTTTGTAGTTGTTTTAAGTATTGTTCAATTACTTCTGAGATTATTGCAAAACTTTTAGTTGCATTATCTTCTATGTATGGATTCCATCCACGTTCAAGTTTGGAATTAATTTCTGCAACTGTTCGTTTAGCGTGTTTTTTTCGTTCAGTAGCATTTTTTAGCGGTCTTACTCGCAAACGTTTTATAACTAATTGATTAGTGAATGGATTTTTAACATAAAAAACGATTCTCCAGTCCTGATTAATTCTCAATTCCGCTGGAACATAATCAACAAGAGGGATATTAAAACTACGATTTTGTGATAATGACATTTTTTTTTTACCTCATTAATGATAATGAACGGTAAAAAGATGTGAATAAATGGTTAACCCAATATTAACCCAGTCAAAACTTAAAAAAGCACCTAACTATTTGATTTAAAAATAGTTAAGTGCTTTTAAGTAGCGTGATGCAGATTCGAACTGCAGACCTCCTGAGTATGAATCAGGCGCTCTAACCAACTGAGCTACCACGCCATTTTGCTAACGGTGTGCAAATATAAAAACAAAATTAGATACTACAAGAAATAAGTGTAAAATATATATAAAAAAAATACTTGTCAATTCTTTTTTGAAATCTGCAATAAATATTTATATTGTAAAAAATATTGATAATTAATTATGAGAGAAAAATTTGAATTAGAATTCCCTATTCACGCATCACCTAAATTGTTGCACCAATACTTGTCAACGCCTTCAGGCTTGTCAGAGTGGTATGCTGATGATGTAAATTCTAGAGGAGAATTATATACCTTTATTTGGGATGATAGTGAGGAGCAAGCAAAATTACTTTCAAAAAAAGCTGTAGACAAAGTGCGTTTTCAGTGGTTAGAAGATGAGGGTGAAGATTATTATTTTGAAATTAGAATCCAAGTTGATGAAATTACAAAAGATGTTTCCTTAATGGTAACTGATTTTTCTGATGAAGATGATATGGACGAAAATAAAATGCTTTGGGAAAATCAAATAGGAGAACTTAAAAAGGTACTTGGTTCTGTATAAGAAGTTTTATTATTACTGTATATTAGCCCTAATTTTATTAGGGCTTTTTTTATGATTAATTTTAACGGTAATATAGAATCTCAAGAACATATATTTTCTAGCAATAGAGCATTTAAATATGGTGATGCTGTTTTTGAAACAATTAAGGTAGTTAATAATACTATTTTGTTTTGGGAAGATCATTATTTTAGACTAATGGCATCCATGCGAATTGTGAGAATGGAAATACCAATGGAATTTACCATGGAGTTTTTAGAAGCTCAAATAGTTAATCTAATAGAAGTTAATAATTTATTAAATACTCCTGTAAGAGTTAGAATGACTGTCTTTCGTGATGCTCCTGGATTATATACGCCAGAGCATAATAATATTGGTTACTTTATTGAAGTAAAATCACTTCAAAATGGCGCTACCTATAAATTAAATAGTGAATTATGTGAAGTTGATTTGTTTAAGGATCATTATGTCACGCCACAATTATTATCTACTTTAAAAACGACCAATAGAGTTTTAAATGTTATTGCTGGGATTTTCGCAAAAGAAAATGAATTGGATAACTGTTTATTGTTAAACAGTAACAAACAAGTTATTGAGGCTATTAATGGAAATTTGTTTTTGGTAAAAGGAAATGTAATTAAAACACCACCCTTAGAAGATGGTTGTATAAAAGGGATTATGCGTAAGCAATTAATTGAAGTTATTGGTAAGTTAGAAAATTACACCATAGAAGAAGCTTCAATATCACCTTTTGAGTTGCAAAAAGCAGATGAGTTATTCATAACCAATGTCATTAAAGGCGTAACGTCAATTACTAAATACAGAAAGAAAAGTTATGACACTACTGTTGCTTCAGTGTTGGTAACTGAAATTAATAAGTTGAGTGCAGGAATGCAGTTAATGAATAAGTAATCCTATGTTTGGGAATTAGAAAACTAATTTTTAGTTAAGTGCTGGGTTTTCAGGTGCGTTGGACCATATAATATAGTTGCCACCTAATTCAATCATTTTCTCCTTCCAAAAGCTTGAGCTGTACTTTTTTTCAATAATGGAACTGTGGTACTTGTTTTTCACAACAACCCATGAATTATGGCTTAATTCATCAAATAACTGATTGGTATCCCAGCCAGAATACCCTAAAAAGAAACGAATGTCTTTTTCTGAAATTTCCCCATCATTGATTAGTCTGCAAACTGTATCAAAATTCCCAGCCCAATATATGCCTTCTGATATTTCAACACTATCTGGTATCAAGTGAGGTACTTTATGAATAAAATAGAGATTGTCTTGCTCAACAGGTCCGCCATTGTAAACAATAAAATCTTGAGTCAATTCAGGTAATAAATCTTTCAACGAAAAATCAAGCGGTTTATTAAGTATAAACCCAATAGAGCCTGAATTGGTATGTTCTGCTAATAAAATAACCGATCTATTAAAAGAGAGATCTCCTGTAATAGAAGGCTCTGCAATTAAAAGATGTCCTTTTTTTAAATCTAGACTAGTCATATCCCCCATAATTTGTTAATTAAAGCTATGAAAAAAAAAGCAAACAACATAATTTGTTGTTAACAAATGTTTGTTAATAATAAGAAAGCCCTTCATGAAGAAGGGCTTTCTTATTAAGTATAACTAATTAATATGATTAGTTTACAGCTTTTCCTAAATCAGAACCAGCTTTGAATTTCACTACGTTTTTAGCAGCAATTTGGATAGTTTTTCCAGTTTGTGGATTTCTTCCTTCTCTTGCAGCTCTATTGGAAACTGACCAAGATCCAAATCCTACTAAAGAAACTCTATTTCCAGACTTTAAAGATCCTTCAACATTTCCTAAGAAAGATTCTAATGCTTTCTTTGCAGATGCTTTAGTGATTCCTGAATCAGCTGCCATTGCGTCGATTAATTGTGTTTTGTTCATAAGAATTGATTTTAAATATTTTAAATTATTAATGTTGGTGAACTCAGTTATTACCTGAATTCCTCTACAATATGTAAATCATTTTGCTTTCACGCAAGTAAACACAAGGGAAAAACACTATTTTGTTAATAACTTTAAGGGTTTGTTAATAAAAGCAGGTAAAAAACATTGTTTTTGAGCAAGCCCAATGACAATAAGGGTTTAGCGCATTTTTGAGTTTTTAGTAAATGAAAATCCATTTAAAAGCGATTTTACATCCATTTTTTTCTTCCCAGGGAGTTGTAAAACATGTATTTCTATGTAACCTCCTTTAACAGCAATCTTTACGGAGTTTTTGTCAGAAATAATTGATCCAGTTTCAAGGGTATGTGCTTCAATGATTTTTGAAACCTCATAAATTTTCACCGCTAAAATAGTTTCATCAACACATAATTCTGACCAAGCAGCTGGATATGGGCTTAAACCCCTTATTTTATTATGTATAATATCAATAGGTAAGTTCCAATCAATCTTACAGGTGTGTTTGTGTATTTTGTATGCTGTCCTTATGTGTTCAACTTCTGGCTGAATGTATGTGCTTAAGGTGTCCTCTTCAATAGCTTTAACTGTTTTTAAAACTAGTTTACTTCCTTCGGTCATTAAACGGTCATGTAAGTTGCCAGCGTTTTCATTTGGAGTTATGTCAAGCTCTTCTTGCATGATAATTTCTCCAGTATCAATTTTTTCATCAATAAAGAAGGTTGTGATACCAGTTTTGGTTTCACCATTAATTAATGCCCAGTTTATAGGGGCGGCTCCACGGTAATGTGGTAGGAGAGATGCATGTAAGTTAAATGTACCATATTCAGGCATTTGCCATACTTGTTTTGGGAGCATTCTAAACGCAACAATTATTTGAAGATTTGCTTCAAGAGATTTCAGTTCACTTAAAAAAGCGTCGTCTTTTAGGTTAGTAGGTTGTAATACATTTAAGTTTTGCTCAACAGCATATTTTTTTACAGCTGACTGATTTAGTTTCTGTCCTCTACCTGCTGGTTTATCTGGAGCAGTAATAACCCCAACTATATTATAATTGTTGTCAACTAAAGTTTTTAATGTGGCTACAGCAAAATCTGGTGTACCCATAAATACGATGTTTAGTTTTTTCATTTTATTTTGGAGTGTTTTGAGGTAATACCAATTTAAGTTTTTACGCGTCATCTAAAAGTTAAAGAGGTATAATTATTTTATAAGCTAAAAAAACATTTCAAATTAATGTTAATTTGAAATGTTTTTAAAGTATTCTAATATATTAATGGTTTATGCAAACAACGCTTTCACTTGTTGTAACTTTTGTTTCCAAGTATCCATTTGTTGTTTTTGTAGCTCAATGTTTTTATGAACTTCTTTAACCAATGGGTTGTCTGGTTTTGCATTAGCAAAAAATCCTAAGTTGTTTTCTAGCTGATTAACTTCTGATTTGATTTCATCAACTTTACGCTTAACATATAGTAATTCATTTTCTAAGGCTCTTTGATCGCCTTCTAAAACAGAAATCTTATTTGCGTACTTAATTATTTCAGCTTCGTTCTTATCAATGTCTAATTGATTGAATAAACTGTCAATAACTTTATTGAAAGAATCATTTATCTTCTTTTTGTTTCGAGGAACAAAACCTAAAGATTTCCAATGAGCAATATGTCCTTTTATTGTATTTATTTTTTCTGAGTGATCTCCTTCCAAAGTAAGGTCAGTTAGTGTAGCAAGATAGCTCTCTTTGGCCGTAAAAGCTTCTAACTCAACTGCATTAGCTTCGTCTCTTTTTGCATGCAATCGGTCAAAATATTGATTACAAGCATCTTTAAATTGTTTCCAAACCTTATCACTGTCCTTTCTAGGTACATGACCAATTTTTCTCCAGTCTGCTTGAATTTTTTTCATTAACGGAGTAGTAGCCTCGAAATCATCACTTTTACTATTTGCTTCTGCTAATGCAACTAGCTTTAATTTTTTATTCAAATTCTCTATTTGATCTTTTTTAATGTTCTTATAGAAAGAATTTTTATTTTTATTAAAATCTCTAACAGCTTGTTTAAAACTGCTCCATGTTTTTTCGGTTACTTTACTAGGTACTTTTCCTGCGTTGAAAAATAAATTTCTTAAAGTTTCAATTTCTTTTATTTTACCTTGCCAATCTTTATTGTTAGTAACACTTGTAGTGTCAATAGCAATAATTTGTGTAATTATTTCATTTTTAACAAGTAAATTTTGCTCGTATACTTTGTCAATATCAGCATAATAAGCCTGACGCTTGTTGTGAATTATTTTAGTAGCTGCACTAAATTTATTCCAAATATCTTCTCTGTGTTCTTTTCCAACAGGTCCGATATCTTCCTTCCAAACTTTATGTAAAATTTGCAATTCTCTAAAGGCATGCATCACATCGTTATGTTGTGATAACTCTTCAGCTCTTGCTGCTATTTTTTGTTTCTCTTCTAAGTTATGTTTGAAATCAAGGTCGCGTAAATCTCTATTTAAATGTAAAAAGTCATAAAAACGCTCTACATGATGGTGATAGGTGTTCCAAACTGTATTGTATTTATCACGTGGTATAGCACCTGCATTACGCCATGATTGTTGCAGTTCTTTAAAGTGCTTGTATGTTGTATTAATGTCTTCTTCAACACTCAGTAAGCTTTTAATGTCTTCAATAATTTTATTTCTCTTTGCAAGATTATCTTTAAACCCTTGCTCTAAGTTGTTATAGTATGCGTTACGTAAAGTTTTGTATTCACCGTAAACTTTATTGAATTTATTTTTGGTGTTTGAAGAATAACTGAAATCGATAATATTACCGCCTTCTGCTAAAAACTCTTCCTTTTTAGTATCTACTAATTCAGAATACTTAGCGTTAAACTCTTCTTTTAATTGATTGAATTGTTTGCTTATTGCTTGTACGGGGTGGTTTTTTACTAAAGAATCAAATTCCTCAACTAAAGTATCCATGTCCATTGCATGATAATCTTTAGTTTCTATCTCATGTCTTTTAGAATTGTCTTGATCTTCTGCGTCTTCTGCATTCTCATTTTCAATTGCTTGTAAAGCTTCATCCTGTTGTGGTTGTGTTTCAACTGCAGGATTTGTAGTTGCTTCAGTAGTTTTTTGTGTTCCTTCTGCTTCTTGCAGGTTATCCGTTTCTGACATAATAAACAATATTTATGTGTTGGGTTCTTAATTAGTTGCCGGTTTTTAGGCTAACTAAAACTAGTTCAAGCCGAAAGATAGTAAAAAAGTTGAAATGAGCTTGGACTTGAAGCTGAAATTGAGTTTGAATCCGAAATCGAGTTTTAAAACGAAACTGAAAAATTCATGGACTTAAAAGAACCAAAGGGCGAGCTTGAAGTCGAATTTAAATCTGAAATTGAACTAGAAAGTGACATTAAATTTCAATCTGATATTGAAATTACAAACGTAAAATACTGTTATTTAAGCTGAGTTTTTTTTAGCATACTAACACTAGTTTCGAGTTCAACTTCATTTTTCAATTCCAAGTATTACTTGTTCCATATCTTCCAAGCTTTTTCTGCTTGTAGTTCAAGCATTCTTAAGCCATTAACTGTAGTTGCTCCTTGATCCTTTCCTTTTTTTAAAAAAGCAGTTTCTTCAGGGTTGTAAATTAAATCATATAATAAATGTTGATCGGTTATTGCTTCGTATAGAATATTCGGACAATCATTGATGTTAGGAAATGTGCCTAATGGAGTGCAATTAATAATTAAGTGATGGGTTGCTATTATTTCAGAAGTTAAAGAATCATAATTATAGCTGCCATTTGTACTTCGTGATACAAACTGATATTGAATGTGTAATTTTTTCAGAGCAAAGGCGATTGCTTTTGATGCGCCACCTGTACCTAGAATCAGCGCTTTTTTATGATGTTTTTTTAAATGTGGAGCTAATGATTTTCTAAAGCCGTATTCATCCGTATTGTATCCTTTTAGTTTTCCTTTTTTAGTAACACGAATAGTGTTTACTGCCCCAATACGTTTAGCCTTGCTATTAAGTTTGTCAAGGTGCGGAAAAATAACTTCCTTGTATGGAATAGTCACATTTAACCCTTTAATATTTGGGTTGGATTTAAAAATATCAGAAAATTCTTCAATTGATTTTAGATCAAAGTTTTCGTAAGAACAATTGCTCAGTTCTTCCTTAATGAATTTGTTAGAAAAATATTTTTGTGAAAAAGAATAAGAAATATTTTTTCCTATTAACCCGAACTGTTTACTTTTTTTTTGTTTCTCCATTTTTGCGGCCATACCATTCTAATAATACAAGTACACAAATGCCTAAACAAATAAACCCAATCGCAATTGTGGTTTCTTGATTGAAGTCAGGAGTGTATCGTTTGTACGTTTCTATTATTTTGTTATTACTTGAGTTTAATATATACGAGCCTGTAGCATCTGTTTTATAAATAGTGTTTTTCCAAGGCCAAACAACTCCTAATGATCCAATAATGAATCCTTTTATAACGGCGATGGTCTGAGATTTATAGTTATTTAATAAGCGACTCATTACATGGGAGAAAGTAACCATTCCAACCACTGATCCAACTGTAAATACAGTCAGTACTAAAAGCATTCTCATCCGAACAGGGTCGTCTAAAAAGCTAAAGTCATTAGATAGTATATTTTCAAAAGTATCATATAATGCATTTACGGAATCAATCAGTAGCAGTACGTAATTCCCTAATATTATTAGAATAAAAGAACCAGAAAGTCCAGGAAGTGTCATTCCAGATACACTAATTATACCGCAGAGGAAAACAAACCATAACGCGTTATTTTCCATTGCAGGATCAAGAAAACTAATGGCTAAACCTATGATAGTTCCAATAATTAAATAGGAGATTGATTGTAAGTTCCATTTTTCAAATCGTTTACTTATAGAGTATATTGAGCCGAGAATCATTCCGAAAAAAGAGCTCCACACATTAAGTTCGTAGTGAATAAGTAAGAAGTCAAGTAGTTTTGAAACAGTGAAAAAACTAATAAGCATTCCAAAAACGATAGCAGCTAAAAACTGTCCGTTTATATATCCTAAAAAAACACGGAATCTACCATTGAAAAATAATTTGAAAGCAGTTTTGTTTATGCGTTGGAGTGAGTAAATAAACTCTTCATAAAAACCAGCTACAAAAGCAACAATACCACCAGATACTCCAGGCACTTTATTAGCAGCGCCCATTGCAATACCTTTCAGTACTAGGAGGGAATATTCTAATGAGTTTCTGCTTGCATTCATACGCTTGTTTTCGATCCTATTTTTTCTAAAATAATAATGCTTAAAAATCCAACACTCATTAAGAGTATTGCAAAACCAATTTGTGCATCTAATTGATATAATTCGGTGAACTTTTCAGGAAGAATACTTTGTTGTAAAACAGGAGTTTCTATACCTTTTGAGTCTATTCTAGTTGAAAGTGTTTCTTTCCAGGGCCATATCTTATTTAAGGATCCAATAATGAAACCTGTTAGCACAGCTAAAGTTATGTTTTTATGATTGTTAAATAACCATTTTAATAATTTACTAAAACTTAGTAGGCCAACAACTGCTCCTGCTACAAATATTAAAATATTTTTAATATTAAAATCATGAAAAGCGCTACTTAAAGTTTTATAGGCTCCCAATAATACTAATATAAAAGCCCCTGAAATCCCTGGTAATATCATTGCGCAAATTGCAATTGCTGCAGCTAAAAACAGAAAAAAAGAACTGTCATTGTTTGCTAAAGAAGGGAGTGTGGTGATGTAGTAGGCAAAAAAAGCAGCAACTAACGCAGATGAAATAGTAATAAAGTTCCATTGCTTTATTTGTTTGGCAACATATAATATACTTGCTAAAACTAATCCAAAAAAGAAGGACCATATAAGTATTGGATGATGTTCCAATAAGTATTTAGCCAAACGCATAAAAGATATAAAGCTAATGAAAATCCCTATAAGTAAGGAAAGTAAGAAGTTTCCGTTTACTTGTTTCCAAACGGATTTAATTCCATCGTTTTTAAGTGTTTTAAGTAAAGAAAAATTCACTTGACTAATTGAGGAAATTAATTCTTCATAAATTCCAGAGATAAAAGCTATAGTACCTCCAGAAACTCCAGGAACTGCATCAGCAGCGCCCATTGCCATTCCTTTTAAAGTAATAATGAAGTAATCTAATAAATTGCGTTGCATGTTTGTGATTCAGAGTTCTAACAAAGTTAGTTTATTTCTGATTATTTTCAACTTAAAAAAACAGACATTTTTTAGATGTTACTTCCTCTAATTTTTACGCTTTGTTGACCCCGTATTATTCACAGTTTTTAGTAATGAAAAGTTAAAATTGCAATTAGCTAATGGGAACATAATAATTTTTATACGAGGAATTAGACATGCGCTTTTGAGGACTAAATATTGTGAGTATTTCCTTAGCTAGTCTAATTATGTGATAGGTAGGGTATGAGTTAAGTGTTAGAATGAAAAAGGAGCTATTTTATTGTTAACGAACAAGTCTTTGTTCTAATCCCGATAGCTATCGGGACTAATAGCGTAGCGCTCCTTTTTTTTACCGGACATTAATGTTGTTAATTATTGTACTAGTAATTTTTCAAAATTTCTTGCACTGACTGTCTTTGTAAGATATTGGGGAATAACTCCTCAAGTATAATTACATATTCTTTATCGCTTTTCAATCCGTTTACTAAATGATATTGTCCTTTTCCAATCTCATTCAAGGTATAGTATAATCCTGCTAATCGGAATTCAATTTCAGCGTCTTCTGGATGAAATTCCAATCCTTGTAGTAGGTTCTGAATGGCAGCATTGTTTTCGCCAAGTATTAATAAAATATCAGCTCTGCGGTTCCAGATATCAATATCATAGTTTCCTAGCTCAATTATTTTCTGATATCCACGTTCAGCTTCTTCATAAAAATTCATTCGGAAGTTTATTTGTGCATATCGTTTCCAATAGGCGATGTTTTGTCCGTCTATATCAACTGCTTTATTGATATAGTATAATGCTTTTTGATAGTTTTTTTGTTTGTAATAAAAATCAGTTATGGCTTCCCATCCTTTATCTAATAAAGGGTCTTCATGCACTGTTTTGTAGTAATATTGAATTGCTAGTTCAGTATTGTTTAGTTTCTCGTAACAGTTACCAATGCGTAAATACGCAAATGAAGTAGGGTCATCAAATTCTAGAGTAATTAAATAGTTCTCAATAGCTTCACTGTATCTATTTAAGTGTTCTAAAATTTTCCCTTTTTCAAAATAAGCGCCTATAAAAGTATCATCAGAAATGATTGCAAAATCAAATGCTGCTAAAGCTTTTTTGTAATCATCGTTGTGTAGATATTGTTTCCCTAACTGATGCCAAGCTACTTCTGAGTATGGATTGTCCTCTAAAAATTCATTTATAAAACCTATTGCTTCATCTGGTTGTTCTAAAAAGTCAAAACAATAAATAATATTGTACAAAGCAGCATAATCCTGATCGTCTTCTATTAAACATTTTTTATAAGCATTTTTGGCCGCTTCAAAATTTTCTAAATAAAGGTATTCAATACCAAGTAAGGAATAAATATCAGCTCTTTCATCAGAGAAACTTAAGGCAATATTTAATACTTCAATAGCTTTTTTATGTTCATCTCTTTTAGAATAGATAGTGGCTTTTTGAATAAATATTTCTTCGTTATTAGGATCTATTAAAAACAATTTATCTAGATGCTTCTCAGCTAGATCTAGTTTGTCTTCAAAAATATAAAGCTCAACTTTAAAAAGCGTTAGTATAATTGATGATGGATGTTGTTCCAAACCAATTTTTATTGCTTTTTTAGCAAGGGCAACTTTACCAATTTCTAAATAGTGCTGAATGATGTTTTCAAACTCTACAGAATCAAAAAAGAAAACATTATTGGTCTTCAGCATTTTTTCAAACTTAGTAATCGAGAAGTTGTATTCGTCATCATGGCTTAATTGCATAGCATCTTCATTTTGGTTACTACTAACTATTTGTTGATATTATAAATTTAGCATAAAGTATGGTTGCTATAACTTATTAGTCGTAGTACTTATTCACAACTTAATTAACAAATCAACCTCTTTGAAAAAAGAGATCTCCTCTTGTGTTAAAAGGAAGTGTTTTAAATTAGTAATTTGGGTTTGTTATATATTAAGGTACAATAATTAAGCCATTTAGGACTGGACTTTGTTGAGAGTGTCAATAATAATGTTGCATCCTTCTACAATTTCAGTAGTAGAAATAGTTAATGGAGGGGTAATTCTAATAGCTTTAGGCTCGAATAGTAGCCAAAAAAGGATCAAGCCGTTGTCTTGACAACTTAAGATAACTTCATTACAGATGTCAGAAGAGTCAACTAGTAGCGCTAACATTAGCCCTTTACCACGGATCTCTTTTATGAGCGGATGTACTAAGTGTTTACGAATTAAAGTTTCTTTCTCTAAAGCTTCTTGCATGAGCTTTGTTTCGGTGATTTCTTGTAGTGTAGCTAATGCAGCAGCAGCTATGACAGGATGTCCGCCAAACGTAGTTATATGTCCTAATTTAGGTTTGTCTTGCAATAATGTCATTAATTCCGTTGAAGCAGAAAATGCTCCAACAGGCATTCCGCCTCCCATTCCTTTTCCCATGACAAGGATATCTGGGGTGCAATTGTAGTGTTCAAAACCAAATAATTTTCCCGTACGTCCGAAACCTGTTTGAATTTCGTCTAAAATTAACAATGTATCAACCTCTTGACAGCGTTGTTTTACAAGTTGTAAAAATTCGTTTTTCGGTTCAATAAATCCTGCGCCACCTTGTATTGTTTCTAAAACAACCGCGGCAGTTTTGGTAGTTATTTTCGAAAGGTCATCTAAATTATTAAATTCAATAAAGTTTACGTCTGGCAATAATGGTCTAAATGCTTGTTTTCGTTCTTCACATCCCATTAAGCTCATGGAGCCTTGTGTGTTGCCGTGATATGCGTTTTTAGCGGAGATGATTTCACTACGTCCAGTAGCCCGTTTAGCAAGTTTCATAGCGCCCTCAATAGCTTCTGTACCTGAGTTTACTAAATATACTTTCTCTAATGATTTTGGTAAATTGTCGGCTAGTAATTTAGCTAATTTAACGGCTGGTTCCTGTATATATTCACCATAAACCATTACATGTAAATATTTGTCTACTTGATTTTTAATAGCTTCAACCACTCTTGGGGGTTGGTGCCCTAGTGTACAAGCGGATACTCCAGCTACGAAATCTAAATATTGTTTTCCTGAGGTGTCATAAATATAACTTCCTTTAGCATGAGATACCTCAAGTGCTAATGGGTGAGGGGATGTTTGTGCTTGATATGCAAAGAAGGCTGTTTTCATAATCCGTAAATAGGTGTTTTATTGTTTCCTCTCCTTGGAGAGAGGATTAAGGTGAGGGGGGAGACCTCTTCCTATTCTTCTCCTCAAGGAGAAGGGACTTATTTTTTATTTGCTTTTCTTTTAAAGTGTAATTCTTTTTTAGAACGAAGTTTTTTCTTTGAAATACTTGAAGAAATAGCTCGTTTCTTTTTAGGAAGAAGTTTTGGTTTGAATACTTTCTTCTTAGGAGAGATACTGCGTAGTTCCCCTTCGTCAACATCTTCAAGAACACGGTCTTCTAAACCTTGTATTTTAGGAAGTATTAACGGAGGATCGTCTTTAAATAAATCTTCTACAGACAGTATTCGTTCGTCACCTCGCCAATTAAAACCTCTTAGCTCTCGAGCGTTTTTAGGATACTTGGAGTCTGGAGTTAACTCGCCCTCAGGACTTCCTATATTGGTGACTTCTTCGATTTGATTATCGATTAATTTTAAATTTATACTTCCGCTAATTCGTTTGTCAATACCAATTAATTCGCCATTTTCCTGTCTTGCATAAAAAATGTATTCTGCATTTTTATTAATATCGATGTTGTATAGTTTGTTGTCATCATTAAACAAACCAATCAGCTCTTTCCCTTTACATTGGTTGTATCCGCTAATAGAATCTTTGTTGACTAGGAACGTATTATAAAATACTTTTAAAGAATCTAGTTTGTTTGTTTCGAGGTTATTTAACAACTGAATAGTGTCTCCCGTAATTTGATTTTCTCCTGACCAAAGCACAGGTCTTCTGATTAATTTTGTAATTCCTCTTTTTTGGTTGATATAAATAGAATCGCATTTTCCGTTCATATCTAATTTATACAGTTTGGCATTTCGAAATGCTCTAATAACTCTGTTTTCTGGTTTTCCGGTAATCATTAACGTATCCGCGTGAATATAGATAGAATCATTTTGTTGTAGTGATTTTACCAGTGCTCTTTTGGTTATAAATACGGAGTCTTTTTCTTTAAAAACCTCGGCATAATGCCCTGTAATAATACTGTGATTTAGGGTGTCAGTTACTTTAACGTTATTGGTTGCTGATGCAAAGTGTTTCTTTTGGTTGAAGTACATACTGTCTCCTTCAAAAATTCTATTATTGTAGAATATTTTCGAGTTTTTTACAAAATATCCCAAATCAGCATTCGTATCATAATAACCACGTTCGCAATGTATAGTTGTTCCTTGGTGTTTTATAACTGATTTCCCATACATATATGCAATACCGGAATTTGAATAAAAATCTAATTGACTAGAGTTTAGTGTGTATTCAGGGTTTTTAATATCTACGTCCCCTATGAATTGATACTTTTGGCTTTCCATAAAGTATTTTCCTATGGAGCTATTTATAATATTATCTTCATGATGTACTACCCCTCCAGTTTTATAATAAGCTTGTTGTTTTAATTTGTCAAAATATAAGGTATCTGTATGAAGAGTTGATTTAGGTTCTGTTAGTACAACATCTCCGGCAGTAAAGGCTAATTGTGTTTTACCACTGTAATTGGCTACCTTACTTGTTAATTTAATAGTATCCCCTTGTTTGATAATAACCTTTCCAAAAGCGGAAATAGAATCTTCTTTTTTGTAATGATATGCTTTGTCGCACCACATTTCAATACCATCATGTTCAATATAAATTTGCTTTTTACTATTTCTAGTTAAAATAGTTGCGCCAGGGTATTCTGCTTCATTTACATCGTAATAAGGAGCTGTTACTCTAATTTTCTTTTTCTCTTGAGAGAAGGATAGCATGCAGTTAATGCAAAAGAATAGGAGTATGTATGTAGAAAGATTAAATTTCAAGTTCAATTATTTTATGTCCCAAAAATAGCTAAAAAACTTAGTATGTAGTTGTTTTTAAGAGGATTTTAGGAAATCGATTAGAAGTAAAACAAAACAGCGATTGAAAATATATATTTTCAATCGCTGTTTTAATATTAATTAAATTAAAATTTATCCTTTCATCCAAGCGTTTCTTAATACAACACGCTTGTCAGTTGCTGGTAAGTCATCTGGAACTAAAGTGTAGGTTTTACCCATTGGTTCAATAACTTTTCCTTCCAAAGTAATTTCTTTACCTTCTCTTTTGATAACCATTTTAATGTCGTCTCCTGGAGTCCATCCAAAAGATGCGCCAACTAAAGCTTGAATATTTTTAAGGTTGTAGTCAGTACCGTTAATAGAAACTAGTCTGTCATTTGGCTTCACGCCTAGTGTAGTTAAAAATGAATTAGTGTTTTCTAAGAAAAACACTTCTTTCGTTTTCTGATCTGCAGAAATATATGGTGTTTGCATATCTTTAAGTAAATAACCAGTTTTAGCTTCTTTACTCTGCATGCTTAATCCTAGTTTATTAAAGAAATTAGTATAGTTAATAGGAGTGTTGCCAACAACGTGAGTATCGATAAACGTTCTAACTTCAGGGTATGTTAATGTAGTAATGTCATCAAATAATACAGCGTCAATAAAAGGTTTGTCTACACCGTACTTAGCTGATAAATCTTTCATCATGTCTAGGATACCATGTTCACCATTACTTTTTTCTCTGATAATTAAATCAATACACATACCAATTAATGCTCCTTTTTCGTACACATTAATGTAGTTTCCTTTGTATGGTTCCTCTAATATATTTTTACTCATTTTAGTGAATGACATACTATCGTTAAATCCTTTAGATCCGTTTACTTTACCTAAAATACGTTTGTAGAATTCATACTCATCAACCAAGTCTTGGTTGATTTGAAATAAATTAGCGAAATACTCAGTTACACCTTCATACATCCATAAGTGTTCAGACATTTTTGGGGCATTATAGTCAAAATTATGTACCTCTTCAGAATGTACACTTAATGGCGTTAAAATATGGAAAAACTCATGGGAAACAACATCTTTCATTGATTTTGCTAATGCTTGTTTAGGCATCATTTCAGGGAATACTACTGTGGTAGATGAATGGTGTTCTAATGCTCCAAATCCGTTGGCATCATTCTGCATGCTGGACATGTATAGTAAAATACAGTATTTTTT
The DNA here is from genome assembly GCA_002733415.1 of Kordia sp. Lineage (GTDB taxonomy): Bacteria > Bacteroidota > Bacteroidia > Flavobacteriales > Flavobacteriaceae. The sequence goes on from NVVR01000021.1 coordinate 19,852, forward strand.
AGTCACATCAACATCTCCTAAAAAGGCTTTTTGAGCAAGCATCATTTTTTCCATTTCATCCTTTAAATCAGTAGCTTTTAAAGTGTTGCTTGGAGAGTAAACGCTTAAAAGAATTTCCATATTTCCAATTTTAAATGTCGCGTTGTTTTCTGGAGCGTACATTATTGGATTGTCGGTAACTTCAAAATACCTTTTAGTGATGAATGTGTCATTATCCGCAGCTATATTAGAATCTGTTAAGGCAGTATTTCCAACAAGGTCACTCGGGTGAGCAATGTTTATTGTGTAAGGTAATTGCTGGTGCTCTTTAAAATAACCAACAAATCCGTGTAGGTTAAGCATGAAGTTTTTTCCTTTTAAAATATTTGTTCCAGCAGGAGAAAATACATCATGAGTTCCTTCGATATCGTAAGTATCGTTTACTAAGTAAGTTATTTTGGCAATAGATTTAGCATTATCAATTACCCATGAATTGTCATCGGTATGTGTTACGGTTAATTCATTTCCGTTAGCATCTAAAGCTTTTAGGTTTTCAATATATTTCCCGTAATTGTCAGTAGAATAAGTTCCAGGGACCGTTTTAGGAATGTAAAATGTAGCAGTTGCTGTTGTGAAACCGATTGGCGTCATTTCTACACTAACCTTATCACCAACTACATTGTTTAAGTCGATGTCAACAGTAGTGATTGCAACTGTTTTAATTGCTACTCCAGTAGCTGTTTTCTGTGTTTTACAAGCCACTAAAAAAGATAGTGACAAGATAGCAAGACTGATTTTTCTCATTTTATATTTTTTTAATTCCACCAGTTGGTTTAATTCCCTGAGGATAGCCTCGTACGAGAATTGTTATTGTTAATTCATATCTCGTGTGCTTCCACCGAGAAAATTGATTTAATGTATATGACTCTTTTATAACAAAAATGTTACATTTTTTAATATAATTTTAACAAAATAGACGAAATCAATTGTTTTTTAGAGGAAATATTTTTGTTTGATATGAGTGATTTTTTTTTCTAGTATATTTATACGAAAATTGAACTGTTTTAATGAAGTTATCAGTAGTAATAGTAAATTATAATGTACGCTACTTTTTGGAGTTATGTCTGAAAAGTGTAGCAGCCGCAATTACTTCAATTGATGCAGAGGTTATTATTGTTGATAATAATTCTTCTGATGAAAGCTGTAAAATGGTAAAGCAACTGTTTCCTAATATTCGTTTGATAGAAAATAAAGAGAATGTCGGTTTTTCAAAAGCGAATAATCAAGGTGTCGCTTTAGCAAAAGGCGAGTATGTATGTGTGTTGAATCCTGACACAGTGGTTGCGGAGGATACTTTTACTCAGTTGCTGGAATTTTCAGATTCAAAAGATAAAATTGGAATTGTTAGCTGTAAGCTAATTGACGGAGCAGGAAAGTTCCTTCCGGAAAGCAAGCGAAATGTTCCAACTCGACTGGTGGCAATTAAAAAATTAATAGGGTTGTCAAAGGATTATTATGTATCAAATGTTAAAGTAAATGAAATTGGCAAGGCATCAGTGTTTGTAGGAGCTTTTATGTTGCTTAAAAGAAACTTGTATGAAGAGGTAGGCGGGTTTGATGAACGCTATTTTATGTATGGTGAGGACATAGATTTGTCATACAGTGTTCTAAACACAGGATATGATAATTACTATTATGGTCAAACTACTGTGATACATTATAAAGGAGAAAGTACTTTAAAGGATGAGGTGTATGCAAAGCGATTTTATGGAGCAATGCAATTATTTTACAAGAAGTATTTTAAGTCTAACTTTCTGTTTGATATAGCTGTTGGTTTAGGGGTGAGGATCATACCTCTTTTTAAATCAGTTTTAAAAGAAGATAAATTGGAAGAACGACCTGAATTGACACTTGAAACAGCAGAGTTATCTTTTAAAGAAATTATTCAATTGTTTGGAAAACAAGAGTGTTATTATAATATACATATTAAAAACACGAATTTTACTATTGGTAGCAAGAGTTCAAAGAGTAGAGGAGAGGTAGTTTTTGTAAGCTAATTTTAGTTGCTTAAATCCTAACTTTTTCTGTTTTTATTTATTAAATTCGCAGACTGAAATTAGTATTTCACTTATATTTTAAGAATATGGCAAAGTTTGAATTAAAACTTCCAAAAATGGGAGAAAGTGTTGCAGAAGCAACCATTACATCTTGGTTAAAAGAAGTTGGGGATACCATTGATATGGATGAGCCAGTTTTAGAAATAGCAACTGATAAAGTAGATTCTGAAGTTCCATCTGAAGTAGATGGTGTTATTGCAGAAATTCTTTTTAATGTTGATGATGTTGTTGCTGTAGGGCAAACAATAGCAATTATAGAAACAGAAGGGAAAGGTAGTGTAGCTACTGAAACTCTTAAGCAAGATGTAGCTTCAGCTGCGGTTGTAGAAATAGAAAAAACAATAGTAGAAGCTAAAAGTTCAGTTGCAGTAGTAGCTAATTTTTCTGATTCGGATAAGTTTTATTCTCCTTTAGTGAAGAATATGGCGAAGGAAGAAGGAGTGTCATTAGCTGAATTAGAAGCAATACCAGGTTCTGGTAAAGAAGGTAGAGTTACTAAAAATGATATGTTAGCATATCTTGAAAACAGAGGTAATCAACCTGTAGCTGTTGTAAGTACACCAAAAGCTTCAGATCCAGTAAAAACCGCTACGCCAAAAGCTCCAATAAAAACTAAGATTACTTTACAAGAAGGTGATGAGGTTGTTGCGATGACTAGAATGCGTAAGCTTATCTCTGGTCACATGACAAATTCTTTGCAAACGGCAGCACATGTGCAGTCATTTGTAGAATGTGATGTAACTAATATTTGGAATTGGAGATTAAAAATAAAGGATGCATTCTTGAAAAGAGAAGGAGAGAAGTTAACTTTTACTCCAATATTCATGGAAGCTGTAGCGCATGCTTTAAAGAAGTATCCAGGAATGAACGTTTCAGTTGATGGCGATAATGTTATTCAGCGTAAAAACATTAATTTAGGTATGGCAGCAGCCTTACCTGATGGAAACTTGATTGTACCAGTAATTAAAAATGCGGATCAATTAAACCTGGTGGGTATGGCAAAAGCTGTAAACGGATTGGCTGGTAAAGCTAGAACAGGGAAATTAAGCCCTGACGATATTCAAGGAGGTACCTACACGGTAACTAATGTGGGTAATTTCGGAAGTATTATGGGTACCCCAATTATACCATTACCTCAAGTAGGAATTTTGGCTTTAGGTTCAATTAGAAAAACACCAGCGGTTATTGAAACACCAGAAGGTGATTTTATCGGTATTAGAATGAAGATGTTCTTATCTCATTCATATGACCATAGAGTTATTGATGGTGCTTTAGGAGGAATGTTTGCTAAATGTGTGGCAGATTACCTTGAAGCTTGGGATGTAAATAGAGATTTTTAGGTTGTCCTTGAAAAAGGAAGATAGATTTTATAATAAATTAAAAAAGCCTGTGAAGTTAAAACTTCACAGGCTTTTTTTTGTAATGTGTAATACCAATTAAAATTCAAAATGCATTATTAAATCGTTTCTTTTAGACTTATTCATCGCTTAAAAATACAACCGTAACTAAGGCTATACTTTTATTTTTAAACTCAACTAAATCTAAAATAATTCAATTTTCTTATGAGCATCTTGAAGTTTAATTGGGATAAAACGCGTAGTTTTTATATTCAGGTTATCTTCTGTTGTTTAATGTAGGTGTTGAGTGCGTTTAAAATGTATAAAAAGAATAAAGCCACTTCAATCTGAAGTGGCTTTTTAAATAAATCAGGCTATGCCTGTTATTTGATCATCTCGTAACTACGAGCAATGAAGTTTGTTAGCTCTTCACCAGTTAATAGTCCTTGCGATAAACGCGCTAAATCTAAACTTTGTTTAATTAAAGTTTCTTTTTTAGTAACGTCTTTTTCGTTTAGTATATCAGAAACTAACTCATGGTTTGAGTTTACAATTAAGTTGTACATTTCTGGGAAGTTCCCAAACATTCCGTTACCGCCAGATTGTTGCATCTCTTTCATACGACGCATAAATTCTGGTTGAGTAATCATAAACGGTGTAGCATCAGAAGCCATAGCTTCTAATTGTACCGTATATTTTTCTTTAGGTACAACAACTTCTAAAGCTGTTTTTAAAGTTTCTTTTTCTTCGTCAGATAACTTAGAAATTTGCTCCTCATCTTTATTGATTAACTTGTCAATATGATCACCATCAACACGAGCAAAAGTAACATTCTCTTTTTCAGATTCTAATTTCTGAATTAAATGAGATATAATAGGAGAATCTAATAATATTACTTCATATCCTTTATTTGTAGCTGCTTGTATATAACTGTGTTGTTCATCTTTGTTAGATGCGTATAATATAACAGTTTTACCGTCCTTATTAGTTTGGTTGTCCTTAATTTTAGTGATTAACTCATCAAAAGTAAAGTACTTACCATCTACTGTAGGGTATAATGCAAATTTATCAGCCTTTTCAAAGAATTTTGGCTCTGATAACATACCGTATTCAATAACGATTTTAATATCATTCCATTTTGCTTCAAAACTCTCTCTATCGTTTTTGTATAAAGAATTTAATTTATCTCCTACTTTTTTAGTAATGTAAGAAGCAATTTTCTTTACGTTACCATCCGCTTGTAAATAACTACGTGATACGTTTAACGGAATATCTGGTGAGTCAATAACTCCACGCAGCATTGTTAAAAATTCAGGAACAATTCCTTCCACATTATCCGTTACGAAAACTTGGTTTTGGTATAACTGAATTTTATCTTTTTGTGAAGTAATATCATTCGTCATCTTAGGGAAATATAAAATTCCGGTAAGGTTAAACGGATAATCAACATTTAAGTGAATGTTAAATAATGGCTCTTCAAACTGTGCAGGATATAACTCTTGGTAAAACCCTTTGTAATCTTCATCCTTTAAGTCAGCAGGTTGCTTTGTCCATGCTGGATTAGGGTTGTTGATGATATTATCAACAGTTACCGTTTCTGGTTTAGCATCTTTATCAGCATCTTCAGGTAATGGTAATGTTTCTTCTCTTGTTCCGAATTTAATCGAAACAGGCATGAACTTGTTGTATTTTAATAACAATCCAGATATTTTCTGATCGTCTAAAAACTCTAAAGAATCTTCAGCAATATGCAAGATGATTTCTGTTCCTCTATCAGTTTTGTCATGTGCCTCTAAAGTAAATTCTGGAGAACCATCACAAGTCCAAATAGCAGCAGGTTCGTCTTTATGACTCTTCGTAATTAATTCTACCTTTTCAGCAACCATAAAAGCAGAGTAGAACCCTAAACCAAAGTGACCGATAATTCCAGTATCTTCAGCTTTATCATTATACTGCTCTAAAAACTCATTAGCACCAGAAAAAGCGATTTGGTTGATGTATTTTTCTACTTCATCAGCTGTCATCCCTAATCCTTGATCGGTGATATGGATTTTTTTACCTTCTTTATCAATTCTCACTTCAATAACCGGATTTCCGTAATCTGCTTTAGATTCTCCAATTTGAGTAAGGTGCTTTAATTTTAAAGTAGCATCTGTTGCATTTGAGATTAACTCTCTTAAAAAGATTTCATGATCAGAGTATAAAAACTTCTTGATTAATGGGAAGATATTCTCTACCGATACATTAATATTTCCTTTTGCCATTTTTTTGTATTTTTTAAATTACGTCACTTCGAGTGATTTTCGATAGAAAATTGTATCGAGAAGTTCTCTTTACCTCAACTACATATCTCAATTCGAAATAAACTATTTGTTTTCTATTGTTACAGTAGTCAAATAGAATACCAATTTGATAGTGATGTCAAGATGGCAGAGATGTAGCTTTTAAAATAAAAACTCAACCTACATTAGTAGTGAATGATACATTTGAAAATAATGCTGAAATCTATTTTGATTATAATGCGCCAATTATTACTAATGTAGCTCAAACTACTGTAACAGCTTTATTAGGTATGTCTGATTATAAATTAGATACAACGCTTATCATACATCCTAATCCAGCTAAAGATGTTGTTTATATTCAAGGGAAACATAGCTTGAAAGAAATTACTGTCTTTGATGTAAATGGAAGGGTATTGAAGAGTGTTTTTGTAGTAGGAACGCAATTAGAAAAGGAATTAGATGTTACTAAATTGACCCAAGGAATCTACTTTGTTAGAGTAGTGTCTAATAAAGGACAGTTTGTAAGTAAGTTGATTAAGGAGTAAAATAACTGTTCTCGATACAATTTTCTATCGAAAATCACTCGAACTGACGAAAGTTTTATACAAAAGCCTTTGTGTTTTTTTATTACAAAGGCTTTTGTGTTGTATTGTCATTTCGAAGAAGGAACGACTGAGAAATCACATTAGAGTAAGCTCATCATAATTTTGAGCTTCAGGATGTGATTTCTCCCTTTGGTCGAAATGGCACGTCATTACGAGGAGCGATAGCGATGTTGTAATCTGTACCTCAAAATACACTAGCGTAATTTGGTAAGTGCTTGCTAATTAAATTTTAAATAGAGTATACTCGTGTAAATTTTATGTTAATTTTTCAGCCGTTTTTCAATTTCGAATTCATTTCCCTTTTCAGTTTCGAATTCAATTTCAAAATACTTACTTTGCAGTATACAAAACCCAATATATGTACAATTCAAAAATAATAGGTTTAGGAAAGTATGTTCCTGATAACATAGTAACGAATCATGATTTGTCAAAAATCATGGATACGAATGATGAATGGATTACAGAGCGTACAGGAATCAAAGAACGTAGATGGGTAAAACCAGAAAGTGGTGAGACTACATTTACTATGGGACTAGAAGCTGCTAAAATGGCTATTGAACGTTCTGGTTTGGATAATGATGAAATTGATTTTATCGTTTTTGCTACTTTAAGTCCGGATTATTTTTTCCCAGGACCAGGAGTACAAGTGCAAGAGGCTTTGGGTATTAAAACTATCGGTGCTTTAGATGTACGTAATCAATGTTCAGGTTTTATATATGCTATTTCTGTGGCCGATCAGTTTATTAAAACAGGGATGTATAAAAATATTCTGGTGATTGGTTCGGAACTACAATCCAAAGGGATAGATAAATCTACTAGAGGACGTGATATCTCTGTAATATTTGGTGATGGAGCTGGTGCAGTAGTATTAAGTAGAGAGGAAGATACTACAAAAGGAATTTTATCTACACACTTACATTCAGAAGGAAAACATGCTTTAGAATTAGCCTCTGAAGCTCCAGGAATGGGAGGGCGTTGGATTACAGATATTATAGCAGATAATAATCCAGGTGACTTAAGTTATTATCCATATATGAACGGACAGTTTGTGTTTAAAAATGCTGTAGTTCGTTTTTCTGAAGTGATTATAGAAGGTTTGATGAAGAATAATTTAGATAAAGATGCTATTGATATGTTAATTCCACATCAGGCAAACTTGCGTATTGCTCAGTTTATTCAAAAGAAATTTGGTTTATCTGATGATCAAGTGTTTAATAATATTCAAAAGTATGGTAATACCACAGCGGCATCCATACCAATAGCGTTATGTGAAGCTTGGGAAGAAGGAAAAATAAAAGAAGGTGATACAGTTGTTTTAGCTGCTTTTGGAAGTGGATTTACTTGGGGGAGCGCTATTATAAAATGGTAGTTGTTTAAAAGAGGTTAAAAACAAAAAATGCTCAAGTGTAACTTGAGCATTTTTTAATCCCACCAGTGGGTTTAATTCTTAGTGAGGTACCTCGAAAAATGTATTGGTTAATTCAGACCTCGTGTGCTTCCACCGAGGAAGTTGATTTTATCTATGGCGATTCGCCATTACATCATTCCGCCTCCACCTTGTTTTTCGTTGTTATCTCTTTGTTTACGCTTTAAGGCTTTGTTTTTTCCGCCACCAAAACGATAGTTGAATCCTAAATAAGCAGTTCTGCTTTCCCAGTTGAATTGCCCATTCTGTACATAAGGTTGTGTAGATTCAAATTGAAATTTCATTCCTTTAAAAATGTCATTTACTCTAAAGCTAATTGTTCCTTTGTTTTTCAGTACTGATAAGCTTGACCCTACATTTATCATCCACATTGCAGATCGGTTAAACTGTATGCCGTCTTCAGGAGCTCTATACATAGAGAATAATTGGAAACGTAATTTTTTAGTTGCAGTAAAGCTATTACTTAAACGCGCATTAAAACTATTCGCTTTTACTTCTCTAGTCAACTCTTTTTCAGTTTTCGAATAATAATCCAAACTTGCGTTAGCTCTCCACCATTTTGCTATTTTATAGCTTGATGATACCTCAAAACCATATCTGTCTGTATTATCATAATTAGTGTATGATAATAATTGTTTGTTGCCATCTAATGGGTCAATAGTTGAATAACGTGAAATATTATTATTTATTTTTCTGTAGAAAGTACCAAAAGTAATAGACCCGTTTTTTATTTTACGAGTATAATTTACTTCATATGAGTTTGTAAACTGTGGTCTTAAATCAGGATTTCCTACTGAGGTAATTAACGGAGTACTCCACTCTCTAATAGGATTCACTTGACCAATACTAGGTCTGTCAACCCTGCGGCTATAACTTATTTGATATTGATTTTTTTCTGATGGATTGTATGTAAAAAAGGCAGAAGGGTAAGCACTAAATATTTTATCAGTATAGGTTGCGTTAGCTGTTCCTTTTTGAAAAGTTCCAGCTGCATTATATTGCTCTAATCTAACTCCAAGCTGCATAGTTAACTTACCAAATTTATGCCCGTAATTAGTATATCCTGAAAACATTTCTCTATCATACCCAAACGAAGAGTTTCCGATTGGTTGGGTTACTGTAGGTGTTCCGGAAATATTTTCATGCTGTGTTGTAGTATTGAAGTTTGTTGTTTTATTAGTTCTAATTTCTCCTCCAATTTCTAGTTTTCCTTTTTCAAAAAGAGGCACAGTATAATCTAGGTTAAATAAATAGTTGTCCGTTTTATTTTCTACATTATTGGAGTAGTTTGTAATAAAATCTGATGGATTTATTAATTCATAATATATTGCATTCTCTGGAGAGTCAGCATTTGAATAGGTAGCTTCAAACTCTAAATTATGCTCGTTTTTTTCATCAAAGTCTAATTTGTAATTTAAGTTATAGGTTCCCGAGTTTGATTTAGTTTTAGCTACATTAGGAGCGTTTGTTACTAATGTATTTGCAATAGTAACTTTGGTTAATCCTTCCGCAGTATTATCACTAAAGTTTTGAGTAGTATAAAACGATAACGTGTTTTTATCATTTAAATATACATCAGCACCAACTTTTATCAAGTGAGAATCTCTGTTAGAATCAAATGTGAATTCTTGTATTGAAGGTGATGATCCCGTACGGGTTACATGACCAAAGTTATCGTTCTTACCAGTATTGTATCCGTAATTTCCAAAAAAGTTAACTTTACCAGTTTTATAATTCATATTTAAAGAACCATTAAAGCGAGTGTTTTCTCCTTGAGTTAAACCTGTATTGATACTTCCATTGAACCCTTGATTGGCATTTTTGTGTAAAACAATATTAATAATCCCACTCATTCCTTCTGGGTTATATTTAGCAGAAGGATTGGTGATCAATTCAATTTGTTTTATAGATGTAGAGGGTATTTGTTTCAATAAATCAGCAACATTAATACCAGAAGGTTTTCCATCAACTAAAACCCTTACATTTTCATTACCTCTTAAACTAATGTTCCCTGTTTGTGAATCAACACTAACGGATTGTACATTGTTTAATAGCTCTGATGCGGTTGTTCCTGCTGATGTTAAGTCTTTACCTACATTAATTACTTTACGGTCAATTTTTTGAACTACTGTTGATGTTTCTGCAACTACAACTACTTCATCTAATTGGGCAGCATCTTCAATTAAGGATATTGTTCCTAGGTTATGTGTGGCGTTTTTTCTAGTAAAAATTATTTTCCTAGAATCTGTTTTATAGCCAATGTATTGAATTTCGATAGTATTTTCTCCAGCTGGAATTTTACTGACATTAAATTCTCCTTTATCATTCGTGATACCACCTGTTAGTACATTGTTTGAGTTGTCTTTAATAATAATATTGACATAAGGTAATTTTTCGGTTGTTACATAATCCGTAATAGTACCTTTTAAAACACCTGTTTTAGGTCCGTTATTTTGTGCAAATGTTAGTGTGCTAAATAACAAAAGAGTGAGTAGTATTAATTTTTTCATTTTAATTTGATTTTAATTTGATTTTTATGATTGATGATTTTGTACTAGTTTTGCTTATCAGACGACTATTACATTGATATGTTACAGGATTAAATTTGATTAACACTATTTTAACAAATGAGCAAAAAGACATTGGTTTTCGGTGCGTCACTGAAGGAAACACGATATTCTTATATAGCAATTCAAAAGCTATTAATGCACAAGCAAGAAGTTGTAGCATATGGATTAAGACAAGGAAAAATTTCTGATGTAGCTATTGAAACAGAATTGAAATTATATACTGATATTGATACCATAACATTATATATGAATCCAGCTAGGCAGAAAGAATATTATAAGTACTTAATTAGTTTAAAACCTAATAGAGTATTGTTTAACCCAGGAACTGAAAACCTGGAATTTTACGAATTATTAAAACAACATAATATTGTGTTTGAACAAGCATGTACTTTGGTGTTGCTATCGACTAATCAGTATTAAGCTCAAATTATAATGAGAAACTCCCCGCTTAAAAAATGTTTTTAAACGGGGAGTTTTAATTTTGCATACTGCTTAGTGCTTAGTGCTTAGTGCTTAGTGCTGGTGTCCATGCGCTCCATGAACATGACCATGCTCTACTTCTTCAGTAGTAGCATCTCTCATTTCAAGAATTTTACCAGTAAAAAATAAATCTTGGTCTGCTAATAAATGGTTTACGTCAACAGTAATTGTTTCCTCATTGATTGAAACAATTTTACCAGGAATCACGTTCTCGTTCTGATCTTGTAATGGCAATACGTTACCTACTTCAACTTCAGGAATTAATTTTCCTTCGTTCATAAACATATCTTGAGCAAGTTCTATAACTGCTTCTTCTTTACGTGAACCGTATGCGTTTTCTGATTTTATTCCAAAAGAAAATGTGTCTCCTTCTTTTAAATCAGCAACATTTGCTTCAAATTCTGGTATCATTTGTCCTAAACCAGATAAGAAAGCTAAAGGTTCTTTCCCTTCAGTTGATTCTATTAATTCTCCAGTAGCAGTATCTCTATATAAGTTATACTCTACGGCAATTGCTTTGCTTGTTACTTCACTCATGAAAATAATTTTTCGGCAAAAGTAGTATTTAATTGGAGTTTAAGGAAATAGATTACAACTTAATTCGTTTGATTCACCACCAAATTCCCTTTTTTGCGAATTAGTAATAGCCCTATAAAAGTTATTAATCCGTTTAAAGGCAATATTTCCCAATGAAATTTATAAGCCCCAATAATACTTTCTGGTAATATAGTAATACCGAAACTAATACATATTGATAGTAAAGCAACTATCCATGTAAGTTTGTCTTTAATTTGAAATTTGGTAAGGATACCAAAAGCGAATAAACCTAATAGCGGCCCATATGTAAATGTTGCAAATTTAAATAGATTACCAACAACATTACCTTCTAACATATTAAATAGGATTACTACAAGTACTAGTAGAATAGAGACACCAATGTGTACTTTTTTACGCAATGGTTTTTGTTGATTGAATGGTTTTTTATGAATATTTAAAAAGTCTACCGAAAAGGAAGTGGTTAAGGAGGTTAATGCAGAATCAGCACTAGAGTACGCTGCTGCAATTAAACCAATAATAAAAGTTACTGATAAAGCTGTACCTAAGTTTTGATTCATAGCGATTTCAGGAAATAATAAATCCGTTCTGTTTCTTCCATCTACTACGGGAATTTGCAATCCGAATTTATCGGCATAAATAAATAATAAAGCACCAAGTGATAAGAAAACGAAGTTAACAATAACTAATAAAGTAGACATTGTTAGCATGTTTTTTTGAGCATCTTTTTGATTTTTGCAAGTAAGATTTTTTTGCATCATATCTTGGTCTAAACCAGTCATGGCAATTGCAATGAAAATACCTCCAATAAAATATTTCCAGAAATATGTTTTAGCATAAGGATCATCAAAATAGAAAATTTTACTTTTTGAATCAAATTCAGGAGAATTTAAAAACTCAACAAAACTCCAATCAAATTTCTGATTGATTAAATAAATAGCTACCCCAACTGCAGTTAACATCGCTAGGGTTTGTAAGGTGTCTGTCCATACAATAGTTTTTATTCCTCCTCTATAGGTGTATATCCATATAAGAAGTATGGAAATGACTACTGTTGCCCAAAAAGGAACTCCCATTTCCTCAAAAATAATATACTGCATTGCTAAAGCAACCAAGAATAATCGAAACGAAGCGCCTGTAACTCGGGATAATAAAAAGAAAAATGCACCAGTTTTATAACTGACAATACCAAAACGTTGGTTTAGGTATTCATATATTGAAGTAACATTTAATTTATAGTATAAAGGCAACAGGATAAACGCAATGACAAGATATCCTACAAAAAAACCGAATACACCTTGCATGTATGCAAATTCTTGTCCGCCAATCATACCTGGAACAGAAATAAAGGTAACTCCTGACAAAGAAGCTCCAATCATTCCAAAGGCAACTACATACCAAGGAGATTGCTTATTTCCTTTAAAAAAAGTATCGTTGCTATCGTTTTTTCCAGTAAAATAAGAGATAACTATCAATAGTCCGAAATAGGAAGCTATTAATAAAATGATTTGTGTTGCGTTCATGTATAGGTAATTATATTAGAAACAAATTAACAAAAAAGAACTATATTAGCTAGCCTTAATCTATAAAAAAGAACCCCTTATGAGAAAAATTACTTTATTATTTGCAATAACTTTGGCGATAAATACTTGGTCACAACAGTACCAAAGGATGATTTCCAATGGAACTCATACAGTACAAGAAATTCAAACAAAAGCTGAAGCTCATTTTGATATCTCGGGTCGCGGACGTGGAACTGGATATAAACAATTTAAACGCTGGGAATATAAAGCGCTTAGAACCATGGATGAAAGTGGAATGCTTAAAACTCCAGATTTTTATTATAACGAGTTGCAGAATTATAACAATTATGTAAATCAGAATTTTGAAAGTAGAGCTGCTGCAGCTACGGGGAATTGGGAAGAACTAGGCCCGCAAACATGGAGTGATGCCGCAAGTAATGGCTGGAACCCAGGTGTTGGTAGAGTTACATCAATCGCTGTTGACCCAGGAAACTCAAATCATATTATAATTGGAGCCAATACTGGAGGTGTATGGAAAACAACTGATGAAGGCGTAAATTGGACAGTGCTTACTGATAACTTATCTAATTTGTCGGTAACTGCATTAACAATGGATCCTACTAACACTTCTACATATTTCTGGGGATCTACTGGAGGTGTAATATTTAAATCTACTGATGCAGGAGCTACCTGGAGTTTATTTTCTGATACGGGTAATGGAAATGTGAATAAAATATTGATTGACCCTACAAACACTACTAAAATGTATTGTAGTGTTCAATATGGTGGAATATACAAATCAACAGATAGTGGTGCTAATTGGACTGTAATTAATGCAAGTGCAACAACAGGATATGATGTGGAGTTCAAACCTGGTGATACAAACACTATTTATGCAACAGGAACTCAGTTTTATACTTCTACAGATGGTGGTATTACTTTTAACTCACCTAATAGTTTGCCATTATGGACACAGGAATATGTTAATGGAGCAACTAATTGGATTACAGCTGGTTCAAATCAGAATGCAACCGTAACACCCAAAACAGGAAATGCCATGGCATATATGTATATAGGTGATTTTTCTCAGCCGGTAACAAGATTGGTTTCACCTTCTATGGATCTTTTAGGAGCAGTTAACCCTCAACTTAAATTTTCGTATACAAATGTAGATTGGTCAGGAGATATTGATCAATTAAAAGTACTTTATAAAACGTCAGCTGCTGGAGCTTGGACAGAACTAGCAAACTATACTACCGAATCTGCCACATGGACTGATGTAACAATTAATTTACCTAATCTTGGATCTACGGATTTTTATATAGCTTTTGAAGGAACAGCGAATTATGGTAGAGGAATTACTTTGGATGACGTTTTAGTTGATGACTCTGCCCTTGTTCAGACTTTTTTTCAAGATGGTTTTGAATCAGGGCCTAATGCTTTTAGTGGGGGAGCGAAAATGATGGGAGTGTCTGCAGATGATCCTTCGGTTATTTATGTTTTAGAAGATGCTAGTGGTGTTTTTGGAGGGTTTCATAAATCTACTGATGGAGGAGCAACATTTACGAAATTGAATCATACGGGCAAAAATTACTTCGGATATAGTTCTGCTGCTGATGATACTAGTGGTCAAGCACCAAGAGATATGGATGTAGCAGTAAATCCTACTGATGTTAATGAAGTACATATAGCGGGAGTTAATACGTGGCGATCTTATGATGGAGGAGTGAATTTTAATATAACCTCACAATGGACTCCAGGGAACGCTGCAGGACAAAACATTGGATATTGTCATGCAGATGTTGATATTTTAGAGTTTATAGGAAGTACTTTATATGTGGGGTCCGATGGAGGAATCTTTCTTGCGGAGAACACAACAACAGTTTCTAGTAATTATTATAGAGACATTACCTCTGGATTAGGAATACGTCAGTTTTATAAAATAGGGGTAAGTCAGTCTGATCCGGAAATTGTAACTGGTGGCGCACAGGATAATGGTACTTCAGTATATGATACTACAGGAAATTGGAAAGATTGGTTAGGAGCTGATGGGATGGAATCGTTTGTAGATAAGGATGATAATACCATTCTTTACGGAACCTCTCAAAGTGGGTCCTTGTACAAATCAACTAATACCGGAACAAGCTATTTTGGTTTAGCTGAACCAGATGGGAAATCAGGGAATTGGGTTACGCCATTTGAGCAGGATCCATTGATTACCAATACTATTTATTCAGGATATGATCAAGTGTATAAATCGATTAATGGTGGTACTTCATGGAATGCTATATCTCAAGTGTTCAGTGGGAATTTAAATCACTTAAAAATAGCCCCTTCAAGTAGCAATACGATGTATGCTTCAAGAGGATCAGAAATGTTTAGAACTACTGATGGTGGAGCAACGAACTGGACAACATTAACAGGTTTTTCAGGCTCAATTAACTCTATAGCAGTTCATCCAACGGATCCAACAAGAGTTGCGATAGCGACAACTGGTGCAAATAAAGTATATGTGTCAACCGATAGTGGAGTAACATGGGCTTCCTATTTATTTGATTTACCAAATTTTAGCGCATTGGCTTTAGTTTGGGAAAATAATGGTAAAAATGGTCTGTATTTAGGGATGAATTATGGTGTATATTATATTGATAATACAACACCTATAAATTGGTTGCCTTTTAGTAATAATTTACCAAATGTGGAGATTAGTGAATTTGAAATTAATACTGTGAATAATAAAATATACGCGGGAACTTATGGTAGGGGAGTATGGAAATCGGCACTGTATGATGCTGTGTTAAGTGTGCATGATGTTGAATTAAATACAATTGCTATTTATCCCAATCCAGCTTTTAAAGAGCTAAATTTATCTTGGAATAAAAGTGATGAGGTAAGTATTAAAATGTTTAACTCAATTGGAAAATTAGTGTTTTTTACTAAAGGAGTAAGTTTAATGAATCCAATGCAAATAGATATAAATTCATTTGCAACTGGAATGTATTTCGTGAAAATTAATACGGAAAACGGAATAACGACTAAAAAAGTTATGATTAATTAGCTGAGTTAGATATAAGTATTCTCGATACAATTTTCTATCAAAAATTACTCGAATTGACGTGTTTTGAAAGTGAATTACGTCAGATTGAGTGAAATTCTGTAAGAATTTTGTATCGAAATCAAGTGATTTTCTTACATCGAACTCAAATTAAAATAAAAAATAAGCCCAGTATAGTTTTTCTGTATTGGGCTTTTTTATGCCGGTAGAACGAATATTTTGCAGTAATTTTGTTTTATGGAATTCTCTTCAAAATTTTTAGAAAATGCAGTGTATGAAATGTCACAATTACCAGGAATTGGTAAACGTACGGCATTGCGATTGGTATTGCATTTATTAAGGCAACATCCTGATCAAACTACTAAACTTTCTGGAGCTTTACAACAAATGCGTACAGAGATAAAACATTGTACAAGTTGTCATAATATTTCCGATGTGGAACTTTGTGAAATTTGCGCTAATACTTCACGTAACGAGCGCTTAATTTGTGTTGTAGAAGATATCCGTGATGTTATGGCTATTGAAAGCACAAGTCAGTTTAAAGGCTTGTATCATGTATTAGGAGGGAAGATATCTCCGATAGACGGTATTGGTCCTTCAGAATTGAATATTGATTCATTAGTAAGAAAAGTACTTAATGGAAAGGTCGACGAACTTATTTTTGCACTGAGTTCAACAATGGAGGGAGATACAACCAATTTTTATATTTTCAGAAAAATAGAAAGCGCTAATATTATGGTTTCTACTATTGCAAGAGGAATCTCTGTAGGAGATGAATTAGAATATACTGATGAGGTTACTCTAGGGCGTAGCATATTGTATAGGATTCCGTTTGTGCAGTCCCTAAAAGGCTAGTTCGTCCCTTTATTACTGGGATTATGCCATTTTTACCGTATTTTACAGGTAACACGAAATAAGCATATACAAGTATATAATTACACTGAAATTTCACTTATATAGCACCCAAGTAATTTTAAAGTTTCACCCTTGGCTACAGTAAAGTTAAAATTAAAATCGACACAAACACTAATTGATGGTTCACATCCTATAATCATTCAAATTTTAAAAGATCAAAAAAAAGCAATTGTATCTCTAGGTATTAGGTGTACCCCTGAAGAGTGGAGTACTAAATTAAATCTACCTAAAAACCGTAGACTAGCCATAATTTGTCAGAAAAAGCTATTGGAAATGGAAGAGCTTTTGTATGAGGGAATTGATAATGGTTGGACTGCTAAAAAAATAGTTGCAGTTTATACTGGTAAGGACACAAAGGAGCTAATGTTTTTTGCATGTCACAAAATCATTGATTTTGAAGATAAAATAGGAATTTCAACTAATTTATTGGACGATACTAAAATCAGAAAGTTTAAAGGTTTTTTGAATGATAAAGACATATCGTTTAACGAAATTACTTTTGATCTCTTAAAAAAATATAAAAAATCCTTAGAAATTGAGGGGCTAAAATCCGCAACACGTTATTTATCTATTGTTAGGCAAGTGTATAATTATGCTATTGAAAATGACGATTATGTACCAAAAAAGAACCCATTTAAAAGCGCATTATAATTAATGCGTTTTTTTTGTATCATAAACCTGTGAAAAGTTAACTTCTAAGGAGGTACAGATTAGTAAGGCGATGTTTTTTTTTAATGTTGTCAAAGTAATTTTAAAGCACTAGTATTGCCGTTCATTAATAAAAAAAAACTACTTATGAAAAAACTATTTGCATTTCTATTTATCGGGTTTATTATCAATTCTTGCAGTGAGAGTAACCCTTTTTCTGATGATGTTTCCGAGCCTATTGATGCTCCCTATGTTAGGTCTTACACAACTTATACTTCTCAGAATTCTGTAACGATTAATGGTTTTGTTGACAACATTAATAATGCTTATTCTGGTTCACAGACTTATACCGTAGGTTTTAAATTTAGATCCGGAGATGAATTTGATTCAAGTAATGATATAATAATTGAACTTCCTGGGAGTGCCGGATATTATTCAAATCAAAGAACTTTTAGTACTGACATTAGCTCTTTAGAACCAAATACAACTTATTATTACACATGCTACACAATGAACGGTTATAAAGTAGAAGAAGATTGGGAATCATTCACTACTTCTGAGATCGCTTGTACTTACACGCAAATTAATTCATATAATGTATCTGGAACATCATATAATGCTAACGTAATCATAGATGATCCTAGTTGTTGTGATAGTGGTAACGTAAGATTTAGATTTGGTACTTGGCCAAATATTTTTGAAATTAATTTTAATGAATTGAACAACGGATATCCGAATACTGGACAATATTTTGGTGTAGATAGTATGTTTGATACTACTTACATCGAAAGAGAACTTACAAAGTCTAATAATCAAGTATTGATTGATAATGGTTCTACTTCAGAAACTGAAATATTTGTTGAAAATGATGGTGTAACAATAACAATTATTTTTTGTGATACGCTTTTAGGTAATGGAGATGTATTAAACGGAAAAGTTTCTGCTTTGATTCCATAAATTAAATTTAAAGAAAAAGATTGTTTAATATTAAATAATCAAAAAACCTGAACAATAATGTTATTGTTCAGGTTTTTTGATCTACACCTTTTTTTTGTATCTTAACCTTATGAAAAATAAAGTTCCAAGGTGGTGGAGAATAGTAAAGTGGTGTTTAGACTGCTTATGGAATCATGTGTTATTTCCTGTAGGTCAACTTGAAGATGACTTTATAAAATCATTGAAGAATAGAAAGTAATGGTTGCTAACGGTTAATGTAAAAAGTCGTTTTAATGCTTTCTACATATTGTTAGCTGTAGTTTTTCCGTAAGCTTAAATTCCATATATCATTAAATTCCAAATGAAATGTATAATTATTGCAAAAGCTATACCCGAACGAGTTCTTACATAGCTAAAAATAAATGCCATAATAAACTGAAATACAGTTGTTGGTAAGTAGCTTAAACTCAAATCCACTGAATTAAAAAAGTGCACGAAAGCAAATAAAAAAGCACTTGTGTAAACTATAGATTTGAAGTGTTTCTCCCAAAAACGATTAAATATTTGCGTATTTGTTTTTGCTATTAGAAAGAAAATTGGAAATAAAACTAATATCAAAATGCAAACTTCTTTAAAACCTTCAGGTTCAAACATCATATTACGAAAGACTATTTTTTTAAAGTATAATGCTATAATTCCAGTAGTTGAAATAGAAAACAATAATGGATTGAATTTCGTTAAAAAACCTCGAAATGAAAATTCTTCATAAACAGCTATTAGAGTGTATAAAATGACTGGATGATATAACTTCAAAACGTTTTGATGAAGTGATTTTGGTGAATCATCCAAAAGTGCTGTGTATATAGTATAAATTATGATAGTAGGAATAAATAATAATACAAATAGGATTAGTGAATTAAATGTCAAAAATAGTTTTGAAAGAACACTATCTTTATTAGTTAAGTAATCGGGGGTTTTAAGAAAAGAGAAGAAATTTATCCAATCATTTATAATTTTCATAATTGATGTATTAAAAGAATATAGCTTCAATTTTGTTAGCTTTCAAATGTAAAAGGATGTAAATTTTCACAATGCTTGCTCGGGGTAGTCAGATTAGAACTAACGTTAGCTATGAATAGTACAGGGCAGAAAATCAGCAAATTTTAGTGTCGGCACAGGCCATAAGCTTTTAGATTTAGTTTTTAATTTTGTCGTTTTATAAAAGCCAATTTTCAAATCATGAACACCTCTAAACTAAATATAAAGGAGGTGAGTAAATTAAAAGATTCGGCGATAATGTAAATATACACTTCGGGTTAAACACCAAAATCCGTATTGTTTTATAGGTGTTGTTATCACACGTTTTTTTATTCCGAAATGAGAATCCCATTTTCCATTTCGGTATCATTCGGTCTTTCAAACCAACTTTCCATGAACTCAAAGTTTTCTTTAGTAACTTCAAATTCAAAAGTTTCTCCTTTTTCGTTATTTCTTTTCATAACTCTTTTGAAACGAGTTTCTTTTGATATGTCCAAAAAATGAGTTGTTAATTCGAACCCATGAGAATCTGCATACGCTCTGAATTTTTTACGGTGTTCAAATTTAGAAAGGCCCAAATCCAAAATAGAATCTGTCTTTGAGTTTTCTAATTGTTCGATTAAATTCACCATTATCGATTCAGCTCTACCAATTCTCTCAAGAAACCACTCAAGACCGTCTGTTGGTTTTTTGTCAGCAAGGAATAGTGTATTGTTCCACTTATCAATTGAAAATACTATTCCATTAGTTTCTTTTTTTAACTCGTTTGAGTAAGTTGTTTTTCCAGAACCAGTATTTCCTACTATTAAGTGAATCATTCTTTTTCAATGTTTACCAACGTCTTGTATATGAGTAGTTACGTGATTTAGCACTTAACTTTGCAAGTGCAAACCAAACTGAAAACCCAAGAGGGTTTTCAGGAGTAGGCGAGGACAAGCAATTACTTATAGCCATTGTTGTGGCTAGTTTTTTAATATTTTGATTGTCGGTTTTATATATTATTTATAAGGGCTCAGAATTACTAAGCATTTCAAGGAATTTCTTTTTTTCAATCTTTCCCACAACGAAATCAAGTACTTTTCCTTGTGAATCAACAATAATCGTTGTAGGTGTTGTACCTATCTTATAATACTTTACTAGCTCCTTGGTACTGTGGTTGTCAATATCAATCATTACTGGTGTAACTTGAGAGTTGACGATCTTTTCGACTTCGTTGTCTGCAAAAACTTCACGTTTCATAATTTGGCAAGGTGAACACCATTTACCTGTGAAAAAAAGAAGCGTGTTCTTGTTGGAGTTTTTAGGAAGCTCTTGAACAGATGTAATGTTGTTGACCCATTTAATATCATTAGAAGGAGTATAAAATGAATACCAAGCATAAGCAAGAGATACTACAAGAAAAGTGAGCCAGAACCATCGCCAAAATGGATGAGACTTATTTTTGGCAAATTTTTGGGAGGAATCATCTAGTTTTTTCATGCGAGTTATAAGTTTTTGTTTTTCGTTTCAATATTTACTAAGTGTAGTTTTACTTACACTATTGTTGTTTTAATTAAGCCCAACGTTTCTTGTATGGCGCGTTTGCATCCCGAAGGGTGCATATGCAATATACAAATTGTTGTGTGCAGTTTATTTAACCTCATTTATTAAAATACCTCCATTTTCAGACTTATCTACAATGATAGCTATATTTGGTAAAGTAGTATAAGTTTGTTTTTCGCCTGTTTTATACTTGTATGTAAAAACAATTTCTCCTTTCGCATTTTTTTGCAAACTTTCAGGCTCTATGGTTGTACTTGAATCAGTATCAGGTTTTAAGACGGCAATCACATATTGCTTTGAGAAATCTATTTTAGTAGGCTTTCCGTTTTTTCCCATAGTGGTTGCCATTCCAAAAATTTTGTTGAATTTTTTTTCTGTTTCAATTTTAGGATTATCTAATTGTTTGATTGAGTTATTCACAAAGTAATTTTTTGCAACAACAAATGGTATATCTATGGATACTGAACTAACTTCAGTTTTGTTAATAGGGCTTGTCTTGTTTCTCTTATCTTGACAAGATACGAGGGCTAGAGTAGTCACAGCTACTATACTGATAAAAAAAAATCTCATAATTATACAGGTTTACATTATTTTATAGTTCAGTTTTAAAATGGCATACGATAGAAATAAACACAATTTTGTTTATTTCTATCGTATGCCAAATATACCAAGTTTCAACCTTTTAAAAAACACTATAATCAGGTATATTCATATCACTAATTATAGTGATAAAAAAAACACATTATCACTAATGCGCTTTTTTTGTATCTTAACCTTATGAAAAATAAAGTTCCAAGGTGGTGGAGAATAGTAAGGTGGTGTTTAAACTGCTTATGGCATCATGTTCTCTTTCCTATAGGTCAAATTGAAGATGACTTTATAAAATCATTGAAAAATAAGTAATGTTTTGATGTCTTACTACTCCTTTTTTGATCTGTTACAGTTTCTATCTTTAATTTTAATTTAGAAATCATTTTTTCAAGATGAACTAAGTTTGCATTATAGACCTTTAATTTTGATATAATAAATGAACACCTATTATAATGTGCTTCATTATCTTTAAAAGAGCATTTGGTTTTGTCGGAGTCATTAATATGATCACTGGTATCAACTATAAATTTATTCCAAGTGATATAAGGAGTTCTATGTTCAATCCCATCTATAAATGATATTATATCAATAAAGTCAGTAAATTTATCTTCATAAATGTACCTTATTTCTTCAATAGGAAAGCTATTTAAAATCTTAGAATTTAAAGAAGGATAAGTACTTAAAGAAAGCCCTATAGAATTATAGGTTTTAACGTTATCTCTAACAATAATTATTTCTTTCTCTATTTCTGAAAGCTGTATTAATACGATTTCTAATAAGAAAGAACTAATAACTTTTTTTATCTTAAGTCGTTTATTAATTCTAATTTTCCATTGTATTAAAACAGAAATTGAAGCACCAATTAAACCTCCAGAGATTATTTTAATAATGTCATTTTTAATTAATGCTAAAAAAGATTCATGTATAGATATTAATATTTCTTCCATTTTTAATTTATTAAATAGAAATACTACTTCTCTTTCAACAATTCCAAGGCCCTTTTAGTGGCCAAGTTTTCAATTAGTGCTTTAAATACAGGTTCCTCCATCATGGTATCTAATTTCAGGTGCGAATAAAAAGCAATATCTCTTGTACTTATGTTGGCAAACTTTGCAACCAGGTCTTTTTCTAAATCACCTGTTGGTGCTATTGGTTGTTGTTGGTTACTGTTGGTTAAAAGCATTTCTCCCTTACCCATAAGTAACCAGTAAGGATTAATTTCCTTATAAGTAAGTAAAATTTCCGCTACTGCCTTAGAGTTAAGGTCGCTTTCTTTTGATTTACCAGTAAAATCACTGTACTTTAAACCTACTTCTGCGAAAAACATTTGTTTGCTATTGATTTGTGTTTCAGCGAATTGCAGGATTCTTTCTTTTATGTTGGAATAAATTTTACTCATTTTCTTGTTGGTTAGAATAAATTTATCTTACACTTGTCTTGTAACTAATTTATAACTGCAATATAACCAAATAATGGCAAAAGCATTTACACCTAAACAAAGTAAGTCAATCAAAAATATTTTGGGGGATGGTTATGGAACTAAAATATATATCTAACTCTATAATCACAAGGCTGTCTAGTCCTAAAATACGGCTACAGGTTATACTCGTTAATTTTGACTAAACTGATACACCATATTAGGAGTTTTGTAATCCAAAGATAAATGTAATCTTTCATTATTATAAAGTTTTATTGCGCTTTTCACAGCTTTTTGAGAATGCTCTTTGCTATAAAATGTTTGATCGAGATAAAACTCATCTTTTAATATTCCGTTAACTCTTTCTGCAATGGCGTTTACATAACAATGATTTCCTTCTGTCATGCTGATTTTGATATTCCTTCTAATCAGTTCACCAGTGTATTGATGACTACAATATTGAACACCTCTGTATGAATGATGGATAAGTTCCGATACTTCAGCTTTGTATAAAGTCTTTTTTAAGGCTCTCAGAGAACCTAAAAGTTCTAAACTGTCACTGATGTCATAACCTATAATTTTACGAGAGAAAACATCTGTAACTAAAGCCAAATAACAAAATCCATTTACGGTTCTAATATAAGTTATATCTGTTGCCCAAACTTGATTGATTTTTATTGGTGTAAAGTCTTTAATCAGATTATTATATTTATGAAAATGATGATAAGAATTAGTTGTTCTACACGATGCTTTTTTAGGTTTAACGAGCATATTTTCGGCTCTTAGGATATTGAATAATCTATCTCTT
The DNA here is from genome assembly GCA_002733415.1 of Kordia sp. Taxonomy (GTDB): domain Bacteria; phylum Bacteroidota; class Bacteroidia; order Flavobacteriales; family Flavobacteriaceae. The sequence goes on from NVVR01000021.1 coordinate 43,676, forward strand.
CCTGCTTTTATACTGGCTCGTTCAAAGTCACGTTGTAAATAATGGTGTAATTTACGACAACCAGTTCTGGGTAAAGTTTTACGTCTTAAACGAACCAATTCAATTACTTTCTTGCTCTTCCTTAATTTCATAACGTCTTACTATATTTATAATAAGCATCACGTTTTAAGTCAAATAAAGCACATATTTCAGATAGACTTTCGCTTCTTACTTTCTTTACTATATTAACTGTTTTCATTAGGACTTGATGTTTAAGTTTTTTTTTAACTCTTCTACATTTTTATATCCTAAATTTTCAGAAGTAACTTCTAAATAATTATCTGTAACTAACTTATCTAAATCCTTTTTGATTAGTAGGTTTTTAAGTTGTCATTAAGTCTTTACGGTCATACTTTTTTATCCATTCATTTATAGTACTTGGATTCATCCCGTAAATTTTAGCCAATTTACTCTTTGTGTAGTTGCCGTGGCTGAGTTCTGTTAATACTTTGAGTTTAAAACTCTCGCTATAACGTCTAATAATCTTGTTATTGTGATACATATACTTGGTTTTGTGTATACATATTTCAGGACGGGACAAAGTGATTTGTAACGGTTTGTATAAGCATAGTAGCGGAATTTAAATATCAAATATTTCGGACTAGCACTAAACAACTATTACGTTTATACTGTGTTATGCTTTTTTTCTTTTATGCCTAGGTTTCGTAGGCTCATGCCCAAATATCAAGCCCTTATGCCTTTTTTTTTAGAATTTACATATTCTTTACTCAACTTTGAATTGTAGAATGATATAAAATAACAGAGTTCTGGAATAAATACTTGTTTTAAAGTCGGGTATTTCTACTCTAAAAAATATTCCATTATCATTCGATATTTTTAGCGTAATAAAACAAATCAATTGAATATTAATTAAATTTTTAAACTATGTCTGATTCAAAACTTCCTCAATTATCTAAAACTCAACTTGCAGCAATAGACCTTATGATTACTCACATGGAAGAATCTGGTAAAACTGTAGCTGATTCTTTTTTGGACGGTATTGTCAATGCAATAGGTAAGGCAGTAGATAACATTTTGCATCAAGTGGTCAATACTAGACTTCATAATGTTGATATTGATGTGTGTGTAGAAGCGATGTCGTTGGAAAGCAAATCTGGCAAGAAGTTTCTCGCTTTTATCGATGACTTGGAAAGTGATAAGGATGATGATGCTCAGAAGGGTGGTTTAACTCTTGACCAACTCATAGAGATAAGAAATGAGTATAATTCATAATGATGCTCGTTGTTGTTATAGTAATTTTAGTTCTGTTTTCTGTCATTAGTGTTCTGAATCAGATTAGTCCAATAAACAAAACGTTAGCGAAATTAGATCATTTAAGGCTTTGGCCGTCTTACTCATTTTTCGCTCCTAAGCCTATGGTGATTGATTTTAGGCTCGTTTATAAATTGGTTGACACACAAAATTCGGAATGGATGGAAATCCCTTTCACTTCAGGGACCGCACCTCTTGGAAAGTTTCTGATTCATCCCGATAAATATTATGTCAAAGGGATTATAGATTCTTGTTCTTTGCTCATGTATGAGTATGGAGAACTTAGCAAAGAGAAGAAAAATTATATTCAGGCTTCTGTTCATTACTTAAATCTATTGGTGCTTGTGTCAGATAAAGCGCAAAAAGAAAATGGAAGTACTGATGTAAAAGTTCAATTCGCAATTGTTTCTTCTGAGAATAAAGATGAACTCAAATTACAACAAATCAATTTTCTGTCTTTGTCACATCAATTTTAAAACCAAAGAACCCCAATGAATATAGAATTACTATATCTGATTAGTGTTACAATTTTCTTATTGTCAAGTATTGTTTTATGCGTGGAGCAGATGCTAATACCCCATCAATACATTAATTTCACCTATTTAAGTCATAAACGCTCAAATAAGCTGCAGTTTTGGCGGATTTTTCATTTTATCCTGATTGTATTAGGGTGCTTGTCGTTATTTCTGATTTGGCTTCTTGGTTTAACCGTAGGATCAAAAATATGCTTAGTAGCATTTGTTGGTATAATGTATTTCTTGCATTTGCACAGAACTATCGGCAAAGATGGTGCTGACCTGCTGAGGATGGTTATTGCATTTATTATGGTTTTATGTCTTTTGGTCGAAGACAGTATAGGAAAACAATTGTTTCTTGCATTCACAGGCTTTCAAATATTGCTGGGTTATACCACTTCAGGAACGCTAAAGTTACTTTCACCCTATTGGAGAAAGGGAGATGTCTTGGCTCCCATTCTTAGTACTTATTCTTTTGGTCACCCAACTTTTTCAAAATGGTTATATGCTAATCCGAGGATAGAATTTTTTTTTTGTTATATGTCGATTGTCAGTATGCTATCGGTCATTGTTTGCTTTATTTTCCCGCACCAGATGCCAATAATAATTGCTCTATCAATCATGTTATCTTTTCATCTCACTGTCACATTTCTTATGGGATTGAATGATTTTTTATGGGTATTCCCTGCCTGTTACCCAGGAGTATTGTATTTGCATTTTATGTATAGTAGCTTTATTATTCCACTACTTCAATAAGCACCGTCTTAAAGAAATCTATAATTTGTGAGCTGTTTTTCGTTTCATACATATTAAGCATAATGGTTTTAATAAACGGTCGTTTTAATGCCGTTTATTTTCTGTTAGTAACAGTTTCTCTTTTGAATACAGTTGTACCTTCCTTTATAGTTTCTAGAACAGTTATTTCTTTTATTTCATCAAGTTTAACCTTGAGGGGGTTTGCATCGAGAATAACTAAATCAGCCAATTTTCCTGCTTCAAGCGTACCTTTTGAATCTTCTTCGAAATGTTGATATGCCGACCATTCAGTAATGCATTTTAAAGCTTCATAAGGAGTTAATTTTTCATTCTCACCGATAATTTCTCCTGATCTCGAAACGCGGTTTACTGCAGTCCATATTACTCGCATCAAATTGGGCAAGGCCACTGGAGCATCAGTATGGATAGTGATTTTTAAACCCTTATTTAACGCAGTCCTTGTTGGACTGATTTTATTCCCCAAGCTGTCACCGATTAATTCCTTGTGCCAATCGCCCCAGTAAAAGGTGTGCAAGGGAAAAAGAGAAGCGATAATGTTCAGATTTTTAAATTCATCTAGCTGATCTTCTCGCACGTATTGACCATGTATGAGAACATCTCTTCTGCCTTCATTTCCATATTTATTAGTTACCTTTTTTAGAGCTCTAATCATTTGATCCATTGCGGCATCTCCATTTGCATGAGTATGTATGGGCCAATTATTTTTAAAAGCCTTTTCATATATGAGTTCAACATCTTTATCAGTTGGTATAGCTGGATAACCTGAATAACCTTCATCAGCGCCTTCTGGAGGTATAAGATAGGGTTGGGTCCTCCATGCTGTTCTGCCTTGCGGTGACCCATCCAGTGTGAGTTTCATTCCTGCAATTCTGTAATGGTTATTATAAGTCGAACTATACCATTCAGTGTTTAATAAGGAATCTGAAACTGAGTAATCAATATAGCTTACCACATCCAATTTTAAGAAACCAGTCTTTGCCGCATGCTCTATAAATAGATGAGAATTAGGCATTGCTCTTCCCTCTTGGGCTGTCGTATAGCCATACGATAATGCCATATCTTGCCCTGATTTCATAAATGCTTTAACCGCCTCTTCATTTTTTGGAGCTAAAACCTTAGGCATTAAAGGTATAGCAGCCAATTCTTCTAAAACACCATTCGGTTCGTTTGTTCCCGGAATTCTTCTTATCACACCACCTTCAGGATTGGGAGTTTCCGAATTGATATTTAATAGCTCTAAGCCTTTGCTATTAACAACGCAAAAGTGACCCGAGATATGTATTATCATTACCGGATGTTCTTCTGATACTTTATCCAAGTCCTCTTTAGTAGGGAATCTTTTTTCTTCTAAAACAGAGTCGTCAAATCCCATTCCGAATATCCAGCCGGTGAGCTCAATATTTTCAGGTGTCGACCAAGCCTTCAAGATTTCTATTAAGGAATTTATATTGTTTGCACCTGCATCTGGGGGTGGGAGGATTTGTGCGCCTATTGCTTGACTAGGAAACCCAGCGAAATGTGCGTGTGCATCTATGAAACCAGGTAACAAAGTTTTACCATTAAGATTTACTTTTCTAGCTGATGGGAATAACTCTTTAGACTCGGAAAGATCTCCTACGAATACAATAGAATCTGAATCTGTAACTATCGCTTCAACATAATTCGGTTCAGACCCCTGCATGGTGAGAATATCTCCTCCATAATAAAGGAGTTGAGTATCGGCTAGTTCTGAAGTTTTGACTTCAGAGCAACCGGAGACAATTAGTATGGATACTAAAAATGTTATTGAATTAATAATACTTTTTCTCATAATTTAGTAGTTGTTGCTAACGTTTAATGTATGATTAGTTGCTCAGATAAAAGTAAAGATATTTCGATAAACAAAAGCCAATATTTGGATTTTTGTTTTAAGCTTTTTTGTCTAATAAAAACTATAATGTGAAAATTGGCGATTTCACAAATACAAAACTCCTTTTGGATTAAAGACTTGCCAGCAATGAATTATACATATTGTTAGCAATAGTTTTTCAAATGACAAGCTTTAGTAAGTAAAGAAGTGACTTTTTTAATTGATTAGAGAGGAGGTAGGCGCAGTCAAAAGGAACTCATTTTTGTACCTTAAAAAAGCAAGTGTGCTTAATTCCAGTGTTAATGGGTTTAAGTTGATAATAACTGACAAAATCTCCTACAAACAAACGTTTAAAAAATGTGACTACTGTCGGTGACTCAGATTAAACACTCAATGAAATGACTCTTTGTCGGACAAAATTCATATAACTCTTTCCGTTTAAATCTTGTATTGAGTGGCATAGAACATTTTAATTGTTAGTTAATTGTAATATATATATTACTTTTGTTTTTTAATAAAGGAAATTAACTAAAGGGATGAAAAAACTATTATTATTATTATTATTTGTAGCGATATTTATTTTTGCATGTTCAAATGATGAGAGCTCAAAAGAAAATGAAGTTGAGATCATTAATTCTGAAATTGATTCAGACGGTGATGGTATTAGTGATGATAACGAAACAAACAATGGCACTGATTTAAACGATCCATGTGATCCTGTACAAATAGCAGGATATACGGCCTATACTGCTACAAATCAAATATGGGCAGCGGCAGATTGTGACGGGGATGGTGAAATAAATATCGATGAGCATACTAATAGTACAGACCCTTATGATACTAACAGTGGAAATGATACTGACGGCGATGGTATTAGTGATGATGACGAAACAAATAATAGCACTGATTTAAACGATCCATGTGATCCTGTACAAATAGCAGGATATACGGCCTATACTGCTACAAATCAAATATGGGCAGCGGCAGATTGTGACGGAGATGGTCAAGCGAATATCAATGAACATTTTAATGGTACAGATCCTTATGATACTAATAGTGGAAATAATACTGTTATAGTACCTATAACTAATCCGGTTACAGGAAAAATATGGATGGATCGGAACTTAGGAGCTTCCCAAGCTGCAACAAGTCCTTATGACGCAGCCTCTTATGGCTATTTATACCAATGGGGGCGTGGTACTGACGGACACCAACGACGAACATCAAATACAATGAATATGGTAAGTAGTAGTGATACCCCTGGACATAACGTTTTTATAATTCATTATACTGATTGGCGCAGCCCACAAAACGATAACCTTTGGCAGGGTGTAAATGGAGTTAATAACCCTTGCCCAAGTGAGTATAGGTTGCCAACTGTAGCTGAGTTGCAAGAAGAACGCTTAAGCTGGGATAGTGATGCTTTTGCTTCTCCATTAAAATTACCGTTCGCGGGCTCACGAAACTGGAGTATAGATGGTTCTATCTACGGAGTCGGTACAATTGCGGGCTATTGGAGTAGTACCGTAAGTAATATCGATACTCGTTCTCAGTACCTGCGCATTTTTTCAAGTGGCGCAGGACAAATAGATGGACAAGTTCGAGGTACTGGTTTCTCTGTTCGTTGCATTAAGGATTAATTTTTGACATGATACCATAACGTGATATAGGACAGTATGGGTATATACATTTCGGAAATTCTATTTTTTCACCTTCTTATTGTGACCATAGTAGAAAAAGTTGATTTTTTTGAAAAAATAATGAATTATGAGATTCATAATAAATGTAATTTTAATAGGTGCAATTTTAATAAGTCCAAGTTGTAGCACGAGTACTTTCCCTAAAACTATTGTCGGAAATTTGTCACTATTAGCTAATCAAAAAATAAAACTAGAGGGGTTCAATGGTCTGAAATCATATTCCATTACATCTACAACCACAGATGCTAAAGGTAATTTCAAGCTCAATTATTCGAAGTTGGATTACGGAATGGGATATCTCATTTCTGAAAACAATAAATCTTTATTTGTTGTTTTAAATGGGGAAGATGTTCACATCATAGGGGAAACACTAAGTAAAATTGAAGCTATTAAGGTTAAAAAAGGTCAGGAAAATCAATGGTTTGAGCAGTATGCTAAAGAGCATCCCCGCAGAGAACAGATTTTAAAAGCTTGGGATTATTTAGAGAAGGTTTACACGGCGGATTCCTTATTTTCTGTACAAAATGTGCCAATAAAATCTATACAGCAAGAAAAACAACGTATCAAAAATGAAGATGCAGCTTTTTTAGAAAAACTACCTAAAGATAGCTACGTGAGCTGGTTTTTACCTATTCGTAAGCTGGCGAGTTCTGTCGCCACAATTGCACAGTATCGTAAGGAAGAAATACCAGCAACTATTGTAGCATTAAGGGCAATAGACTACACTGATTTACGTCTATACAAAAGCGGCTTGTTAAAGACAGTTATAGAAAGCCATTTTTGGCTATTGGAAAATAGTGGGCACCCTTTGGATTCGGTGTTACTTGAAATGAAAATTAGCATAGATGGGATGATGGTAAATCTAATCAAAGACGAAAAAAAATTCAATGAGGTAAACAAATTTCTCTTTGAATTACTAGAACGCCATAGTTTGTTTCAGGCCTCCGAATACCTGGCAATAAAAGTCTTGAATGAAGACAGTTGTACAATTGATGATGATCTTGCTAAGCAATTGGAAAGCTATCGCGCTATGAGAAAAGGTAAAACGGCACCTGATATTGTTTTTAATGGAGATCGCTTTGCTTTGGGTTATAATCAGAGCACGTTTCCTAAAAAGCTATCCAGCATCAAAAGTAAGTATACGGTTGTGGTTTTCGGAGCTAGTTGGTGCCCAAAATGTAGTGAAGATCTACTTGAAATTTCAAGCCAATATACAAAATGGAAAGAACAGGGTATTGAGGTAGTATTTATTTCGCTAGATGAAGACAAAGAGAAGTATAATAATTTTGTAAAAATACTTCCATTTATTTCTGTTTGTGATTATCAAAAATGGAATAGCGATATTGTAAAGAATTACTACGTATTTGGTACACCAACAATTTATTTATTAAATGAATCCCGTACTATATTGTTGCGCCCAAATTCGGTGAAACAGTTGGATACATGGGTAGATTGGAATTTGCTAAGGAAGAGCTAAATTAATTTTTGCTTATCAGGAATTAACGTTTTTAGTTCTTTAAGTTATCGTTTAGGTTTTTCTCTCACTAATAAATTCTAACTAGTGAATACTATTTTCTTTTCGAAATATTGTTGTTTTTCGAGGTTGGATGGTATTTAAGTTCATAATATTGCTAATTGTTGCCAACGTTTAGTATATGAAGCGTAGCCTGCCGTTAGGCGGCTATGATTTCATATACATTGTTATCTACTATTTTTCTTTCTTAAAAAGTCTTTAATTTCTTTATAATATAATTCAGGTTGCTCTAAATCAATAAAGTGCCCTGCATTGGGTATGATTTTTAGCTTTGCACTATTACAAAGATTCACATATTCATTGGTAAACCCCCATTTTTGATTGTCGTATTGACCTTTCAATATAAGAATAGGAATCTTCATTTGTCTCATTTTTTCACGCGGATCCTCTATATAATTAAGACTCTTTAAAGTCATGATGTGAGCATAGTAGCCACCTCCACCTGACGATTCCTTTACTAGTGATGTATCATATAACGTTGACTTGTTAAGTGAACTATTAAGGTGCGTGAAAAAGTCGTCAACTTCTTTATCTGGGACTAACTTATTTCCAAGAATATATGCATACGATTTAATGCATTTATCTCTGAATGTATAAACTTCCTTATTTCCATCTTGATTGGAATAAATAGGTTCTTTTATATTTAAACTGTCAGGAGGCCTTAATTCAGCGAGGCTCTTGTTTATGGGGAATACAGGGCCTGGTCCAGTCATTATAATCTTCTCCACCTTATTCGGGTTGTCAATAGCAAAAAAAGTTGCTAAAACACTTCCCCATGATTGTCCGATTAAAATTACTTTCTCCGCTTCTATTTTTTTTATTATTTCCTGTAAATCTGATTTGTGCCGTTCTGCTGTATATTCCTCGATGTTGTCCAACCTTTCTGAACTTCCGCTACCAATTTGATCATAAGCGTAAATGTCATAACCATCCTCAGAAAAAGGCACAAGCATGCTTATCGTCTTTTCTGTTATAGCTCCACCTGGACCGCCATGTAAATATATTATCGGGTAGCTCTTTTTGGAACCTTTTGCATCAATAAGAATATAGCCAATCTTTGAACCCGTTGACAAATTCCAGTAATTCGTGTTGGCCATTTCTTTATAAGGCAACACATCATATTTCCGAGGATAAAATATATAAAGCAAGAAGGTTAGTACTCCTAGAAGAAATAAATATTTAGTAATTGAAATTATTCTTTTCTTCATTTAAACTTTTTGGTTTTCCAATTGTAGATAACGTTTAGCTATGAATAGTACGGGGCAGAAAATCCACGGATTTTCGTGTCGGCACAAGCCAAGAGCTTTTTGTTTTGATTTTAATTTTGTTGTTTTAAAAAAGCCAAATTAAAAGGTTTGGCGAAAAAGTAAAGATACACAAACCATCGGTTTAAGGGCTAAAACCCGTGTTATTTATAGGTGTTGTTAGGGCACGTTTTTCACCAATTAGTTATTATTTCGGTCACTAACTCTCTAATGTTTTCAGAATCACTATTCTTAAAAGTTAAAATATATTCCTTGGATTTTGAACCTTTTATTTTCGATAAAGCAATTATATATGTCTGACAATTTGAATCACTACCAAGCCTTTCTTTTTCACTTACTTCTATAATTCGGTCAATTGAATTAGTGTCTTTAAGATTAGCTAACCCCATTACGGCATCTCTGTTTATAGCAAAATCTGAATCTTCTTGTTGAATAATATCTTTAAAAATCACTTTATGTTTATTTTTAGGGAATGTTGATAGATATTCAATGGAACTCCTTTCCCATTCCAAATTTCGTGAATTCTTATAAATGTCGGTGTATGTCTCTTGCAAAGTGTTTATTTCATTCCTAATGAGGATTTCAGTTATTGGAGAAACTCTCTTTTCGGGTTGCTTTAACATTTTTATGAGTCTATCTATTACTAAACTGGATTTAGTGCTCTTTAATGCGTCAACCGTCCAATATCTTACCGACGAATCTTTGTTGTTTAAATAGTTGAGAAGAATTTTCATTGATTCAGAATCTTTTCTGCCTTGAAGGACTTTTATCAAATATTTCTGAATTTCAATATGTTTCGTAGTTTTTAAAGTCCTTTGGGTATCAATTAATAACTCGTCAGAAAATAAGAGAGGTTGTTTGTGAATGTCTAAATAATAGTTTTCTTCAATATCTTTGCTTGCTATTAGTTGAAGGAAATATTTAACATTTTCAGGACTTTTTGATTCTAAAAAACCATTTAGTATATCTTTAGAAACTATTTTTTGATTACTAGCAATTTCCTTTATATAATCAACATCTTCTTTCGTTGGGCTATTTGTTAATGCTTGAATTGCAATTCTACGAGTTTTTGTACTATCTAATAAAGGAATAAATACTTCCTTTAAATTTCCTATTTGTAATTCTTTTATTGAATAAATTGCATAGCCTTTAATATTAAATTCCCAGTTTTTTGCGGCATTAAGTAATAGTTGTTCAGTCTTTTTATTTTTCCCTGTAATTGAAAGTAATTGAGCTGATAAAATTTTTGCTTTTATGTTTTCGCTGTTAATTTTGTTATACGCAGTATTTTGTAATGAATCTTTGTTTAATTTGAAATATAATGGAATCATATGACTGTCTCCAAAGTTTTCATTTTCGGTTAGAAAGTCGAAAAGAGGTGTTGTGTGAGTCGTTTGTAAATACATTAGTGCCATTCCTGACCATATGCGATTTCCTTTAGTGTCCTCCGTTTTTATTTTATCTAAAAGATCCTTTTCATAATTTGTATCTCCAGTTCCAGCAATCACTAAATATGAAAGTAGTCTATGATTTGGGTTTTTAGAGTTTAATAAAAGTTGGATATTACTTTTATAATTATCAGTTTCTCTAAATTCAGAAAGAGGGTATTGAATTATTCTTTCGTTTTTTAGACTAGCGGTTAGTTGAGTTATATCACTATGAGGTGTTAATAGATTTGAATATGTTCGGAACATGTCATTCAAATCAGTTTCGTTAAAATCGGATTCAATAGCTTTTTTGAAATCTTCTTTAAAATTATCAATGTTCTGTCCAAATGTAACGCTTGCTATAAAAAAAGCTAATAATCGTAATATGTTTTTTTTCATTTTTTTCTAATGTGCCCTAACGTTTAGCTCGTATGTTTGTTTAGTTGTAAAATACGCTACTAATATATAACTTTATAAATGTAATAAACAAAAATCAAAATAGGAGGGATAGAAACGTTTAGCTAGATACAATTTTCACTAATTGATATCGGATCATAGAGAAACACCCTTCTATTTTTTTTCTTAGAACTTGAACAGTACCTAGGTCCAATAT
>NVVR01000050.1 GCA_002733415.1 Kordia sp.
GCAAGAAGGGCAAGAAAAAGAGCAGGAAGAACTCAAGGAACTCGCGGCGCTCTCGGGCGAGGGCCCTTCGAAGCAGACGTTGGTAGAGGCCGCGCGCATCCTGCGCGAGCGCTACTTCGCGGACAAGGCCTCGGCTGGAAAGGAGAGCGCGTCGTGAGCGAACGCATGTACCCCGGGATGAGTGCCGACGAGCACACCACCTTCCCGCCCTACTCCGCCTTCGACATTCCGGCCGATCTGCGTCAGCTCCACGGACGCTACGACGTCGAGGCCACGGCGCGCCGCGTGCGCAACTTCCGCTACGCCGAAGAGTGGCTGATGATGACGCTCGGCGGCTGGATCGCGACGATCCCCGAAGTGCCGGTGAAAACGGGCCTCGGCAAGATCATCTGGGAGACCGCCCAGGCGGCGGACGAGTTTGGCAAGCGCCTGCCGGAACTGCGCTGCGGGCGCAAGGCGGTCCAGACGAGTGAAGCCCCCAACAACGCCTTCGCCGATTTCATTCAGGCGGTAGCCGAGCCCGAAACCCCGAACCTCACCGTCGAAAAGCTCAGCGGCGTCTTCGACGTGCTGATCCCGCACCAGGTCGAGGTCTACGAGCGGCACAACCGTGAGACCGATGCCATCTGCGATGCGCCGACGATCGAGCTTCTCGANCACATCCTGCGGCGCAAGCGGCAGCACCTCGCCTGGAGCGAAGAGGTCCTCGCGACGTTGTGCACCGACGACGCCCTGGTGGCGCGGCGCAAGGCCCGCACCGAGGCGCTGCAGGCGCAGTTGGTGGCGAGCGGCGGCGTGACCGGGAAACCGCAATTCAGCTCAGGATACCAGAGGCCGAGCGCGTCGCCAACGAAGACTTCGCGGTCGGCGACCCACGCAACGTGGTGCGGCGCATGGCCCGGCGTGTGCAGCGCACGCAATTGGGTCGAACCGAGGTCCACGACGGTACCATCCTCCACGGCGCCTACACGGTCCGGGGCCACCGGCAGTGGCTCGCCATACATTTCGGCAATCGGTCCCAAGAAGGCGCGGCTCCCCTCCCACAGCCGTTGCGGGTCGAGCACGTGCTTCAGCGCCCTGGGGTGGACCTTCACCTTTTTCTTCTTCAATAAACGGATTCAAATAGGAAACGGCTTTTTTCATTACCCTAGCCGATTTTACTACTTGTGGCAAGAACATTTTTCCAGCACCAAACAAATCACCAACGACATTCATTCCTACCATTAAGTTTCCTTCTATCACTTCAATAGGCTTGTTTGCAGCTAAGCGAGCTTCTTCCGCATCAGCTACAATAAAAGCATCTATTCCTTTTACTAAAGCATAGGTAATACGTTCTTGTAAGGGTAAATTACGCCATTCTAACGCAGTGGTGTCATTTTCTTTTTTCTTTCCTTTTACGGTTTCTGCAAAATCAAGTAATCGTTCCGTAGCATCATCTCGTCTGTTTAAAATAACATCTTCAATACGGACTAATAAATCCTTAGGGATATCATCATATATTTCTAACATCGCTGGATTTACAATACCCATGTTCATACCCGCTTGAATAGCGTAGTATAAAAATACCGAGTGCATTGCTTCTCGGACTGTATTATTTCCTCTAAAAGAAAATGACACATTACTAACACCTCCACTAACACTTGCATTGGGTAAGTTTTCACGTACCCAACGAGTTGCCTCAATGAAATCGACAGCATTCTTACGATGCTCATCCATTCCCGTTGCTACAGGAAATATATTTAAATCGAAAATGATATCTTCACTTGCAAAACCAACTTTATCTACTAAAACTCGATAAGAACGTTCAGCAATTTCAATACGTCTTTGATAATTATCAGCTTGTCCAACCTCGTCAAAAGCCATGATAATTACAGCGGCACCATACCGTTTAATTAAGGTAGCTTCTTTTATAAATTTTTCTTCTCCTTCTTTTAACGAGATGGAGTTTACAACACATTTTCCTTGTACAACCTGTAATCCGGCTTCAATAATTTCCCATTTTGAACTGTCAATCATAATTGGTACTCGACAAATATCCGGTTCAGCGGCGATTAAGTTTAAAAAACGAACCATCGCTTCTTTTCCATCAATCAATCCATCATCCATATTGATATCGATAATCTGGGCGCCTCCTTCAACTTGGTGACGTGCAATAGCTAAAGCTTCGTCAAATTCTTCATCTTTAATTAAACGTAAAAACTTACGAGAACCTGCTACATTGGTTCTTTCTCCTACGTTAATAAAATTGCTATACTCATTCAGAACTAACGGTTCTAGTCCTGAAAGTTTCATGTATTTTTTTTGCTGAGTCTTCATTATGCCTCTATGTTAACTTCTCTTGGTTGATATTTAGCAGCTACATTAGCTATAGCTGTAATATGTTCTGGTGTTGTACCACAACAACCTCCTATAATATTTATCAAATTCTTTTTAAAATATTCCTCAATTTGTTCAGCGGTATCTTCTGGTGTTTCATCGTATTCTCCAAAAGCATTTGGTAATCCTGCGTTAGGGTGAGCAGAAATGGCAAAATCCGTTTTATTGGCAATCGCTTCTAAATGCGGTTGCAATAAATTGGCTCCTAATGCACAATTAAAGCCTACTGATAATAATGGAATGTGTGATACCGATATTAAAAAAGCTTCAGCAGTTTGACCTGATAATGTTCTCCCAGATGCATCAGTAATCGTTCCGCTTAACATTATTGGCACATTGATATTTCGTTCATCTTTCACTTCTTCAATAGCAAATAAACAAGCTTTAGCGTTTAGTGTATCAAAAACAGTTTCTACTAATAAAATATCAACTCCACCGTCTAGTAAAGCTTCTGTTTGTTGCTTATACGCAATACGTAATTCATCAAAAGTTACGGCTCTATATCCGGGGTCATTTACATCAGGTGACATACTTGCAGTACGGTTAGTGGGGCCAATACTACCTGCTACAAAACGAGGTTTATGTGGCTCTTTTGCAGTGAATTCATCAGCTACTTCTTTTGCTATTTTTGCTGATTGATAGTTTAGTTCATAAACTAAATGTTCCATTTGATAATCCGCCATTGCAATGGTAGTTCCCGAAAAAGTATTGGTTTCAATGATGTCGGCTCCAGCATTAAAATATTTAGCGTGTATGTCTTTAATTGCTTGTGGTTGTGTTATTGATAACAGATCATTATTCCCTTGTAAGGATACTGGGAAATCTTTAAAACGTTCTCCTCTAAAATTTTCTTCAGTGAACTTATAGGCCTGAAGCATAGTTCCCATTGCTCCGTCTAGCACAAGGATTCGTTTTTTTAATTCTTGATGTATTGTACTCATAATTTTTTAGATTTAAAACTATCTATATCATGATAGTCTTGTTTCTTTATTAATTAAATGAGTTCATTTTGCGTTAGTACTGTAGTATCATTACGTTTAAATTGAAGTTAACGGCTAATTATTAGCAGATTACTTTAGTTTTATTAAAACTTCGTAATGACGTTTACGTTAGGGATTGCAACGGCATCCTTTTTTAGTAATTAGCTTTGGTAACAAAGTAATTACATAAAAAGATACAGTGGAAAGCCCGACCCGAAGGGGACGCCTAAATAAAAGTTATCAAAAAATGTAGAGATTTATAGAAATAAAATCTGAGTTATCTATCCCATGTAAACATGTGGTAGAATTTAGCACCTTCTTTAAAAGATAAAGGGTTGCCAAGGTTTCATAGGGTCTAATCCCTCCGCCTTTCTGGATAACAATTAATAAGATAATGAACTTACTTAATACAAAGTAAAGAAATAAAATGGTAACAAACCTAGTTTTTAGACAAAAATCATTTTTTTTTTATACGAAAAGGGGGGAAGATAGGTACCTATCTCCACGATCACATATAACACTTACAATGATTCCTGATTCGATAATATTTGCTAGTTTTAGAGCACTAGCTACTGCGCCACCACTACTCATCCCTGCAAAGATACCCTCTTCTTTTGCGAGTTTTTGAGTCATGTTTTTTGCTTCTTCTTCACTAACCTCTATCACTTGATCTACTTTTGATTTGTCAAATATTTGTGGCAAATATGCTTCTGGCCATTTTCTAATACCAGGAATTTTAGAACCATCAGTAGGTTGTGCTCCGACGATAATAATGTTCTTATTTTGTTCTTTTAAATAAGTAGATACTCCCATGATAGTCCCTGTAGTCCCCATAGCAGATACAAAGTGAGTAATTTCACCATTAGTAGCTTTCCATATTTCTGGGCCTGTAGTTTTGTAATGTGCTTTCCAATTGTCAGGATTTGCAAATTGATTAAGGACATGATATCCTTTTTCTTCTTGTTTTGCAAGGGCATAATCTCTAGCGCCTTCAATTCCAATGTCTGATGATGTTAAAATAACTTCAGCGCCATAGGCACGCATTGTTTTTACACGTTCAATAGTAGAGTTTTCGGGCATTACTAAAATCATATTAACCCCTAATAATTTTGCAATAAAAGCTAATGCAATACCAGTATTTCCACTAGTTGCTTCAATTAATGTATCACCTTTTTTGATGTCACCACGTTTTAAAGCCTCACTAATCATATTGAATGCTGCGCGATCTTTGACACTTCCTCCAGGGTTATTTCCTTCTAATTTTAAAAATAATCGAACCCCTTTTTTAGTAAGAATATTTGAAACTTCTACTAATGGAGTATTTCCTATTTGGTCTGTTATATTTCTAGATTGAATCATTTTTATTGTTTTATCTTAAGTAATTAAGGTTGTTTTTTTGATAGATCGCTATTTAAATGAGCTTTCGTTCATTTTGTCTTGATACTAAACGAGCCAAAAAATAAAATTTATGTTTAGGAAATTGCTTGGCATCATTCATTCTCATACCTTATGCTAAAACCTACGCTTTACTCACTCATTTAAAATTTTAGCCTAACGGTGTTCATGAATCTTCGATTTTCAATTTCGATTTTTCATTCATTATTTCTTAACATTGATCTGTTTATCTCATAATTAAATAATTACTTCATTTTTTGATTTGATATTAATTTCAGAATGGTATGTTACTAGTGAATTTTTGGCAATAGATTTTGTAATCCAAACATTAGCGCCGATAATACTATTTGCTCCAATTGTAATATCACCTCCAAGTATGGTTGCATTGGCATAAATGGTAACGTTATCTTCAATAGTAGGATGTCTTTTTGTGGCACTCAAACTTTTCTTTACTTGAATACCTCCTAAAGTAACCCCTTGGTAAATAGTTACGTTATTTTTAATAATCGAGGTTTCCCCAATTACAATTCCTGTTGCATGATCGATAAAAAAAGATTCACCTATGCTTGCTCCAGGGTGTATGTCAGTTCCAGTTAATCCATGTGCATATTCACTCATCATACGTGGGATAATTGGTGTGTCAAGCAAAAATAATTCATGACTTAAGCGATAAATTGCTATTGCATGAAACCCAGGGTAGGCTAAATATACTTCTTCTAAACTTTTAGCAGCAGGGTCATTTTCATAGGCAGCTAAGGCATCTAAGACAAGTAATTTTTTTATAACCGTTATCTTAGTTAGGAATTTAGTCCATAATTTTTCTGGATTTGATATCGATAACTTTGAAGTTATAACTATAAAACTATCTTCAATTAATTTGAAATGCATTAGTTGATATTCTTCGTCAAAAAGTGAGAAAAATAGCTGTTTAGAAAACAAATCAACTGAATCTTTTAAACTAATTGAGTAGTTTGCCTTTTTCTGACCTAGTTGTATTGCATCCATTTTATTGTTGGTGTAAAAATTGTTGTTTTTGTAATAATTCTTTTTCTGTTTCTACGTGATTTTCATCAGGAACGCAGCAATCTACAGGGCATACAGCAGCACATTGAGGTTCGTCGTGAAAGCCTTTACATTCGGTACATTTATCAGGAGATATGTAATACACTTCATCACTTATTGGTTCTTGTGCATCATCTGCATTAACCGTTTTTCCGTTTGTTAATACTAAATCACCTTTTAAAGATGTTCCATCAGAATATTTCCAATCGTCACTTGCTTCATAAATAGCTGTATTTGGGCATTCTGGTTCGCAAGCGCCACAATTAATACATTCATCTGTAATTATTATTGCCATGGTATTTTTTTAATGTTAGATGTATAGAATTAAGATAGATAATGTATAGTAGAGTCCTCATAACTATTCCGGCGCTAATTCTAATATTAATCCATCTAATTGTTCAGTGATAGAGATTTGACATCCTAAACGACTATTACTTTCAACATGAAATGCTTCAGCAAGCATGGCATCTTCATCATCTCCCATTTCTGGTATATCATGATCAGAGGTTATATAACATTGACAGGAAGCACACATAGCCATACCACCACAAACACCTATTGTTCCCTCTGGTGCAAGTTCGTAGGAACGGACTACTTCCATAAGATTCATAGCCATATCGGTAGGCGCTAATACCTGATGTTGTTTACCTTTTCGGTCTATTATATGTAGTGTGATGTCTGACATTTTCTTTTAATTAAAAGACTTCGACAAGCTCAGTCTGACTTTGTAATATATTTTTAGTTGTCGTAAAATTAAAGGCTGAATGATTGTGTATTTCCCTCTCTTAATTATCTCCCTGTGGGAGAGGAAACTGTGGTGTATATAATCAGGTTCTTCATTCTTGTAGCGCAGTAATCTTACGTTTGTTATACCTCTAAAGCATGAACTTTTGGTTCCAGATTAATTTTAATAATTTCCGATTTTTTAGCCACTTTTTTAGTTCCATCAAAACCTTCTACACCTCCGACAGTGGTATACTTCATAACATACTTTTTGTCTGGATTTATTAATTTATATGCGTATTGTACAGCTATAGTCGCTTCATGAAACCCACATAAGATTAATTTTAGTTTTCCAGGATAGGTGTTCACATCACCAATAGCATAAACTCCAGGGATATTTGTACTATAGTCCAAACTGTTATTTACTTTAATCGCATTTTTTTCAATATCTAACCCCCAGTTTCCAATAGGCCCTAATTTTGGAGATAATCCAAATAAAGGAATAAAATGATCACATTTTTTTATGATGTTTCCTTCAGTTTTATGTCTGATTGTTACTGCATTTACATTTCCGTCACCATGAATTTCTTTTACTTCAGCTTCAGTAATTAAGTTTATTTTACCTGATTTTGTTAATTCAACAACTTTTTCGACAGAATCTAATGCTCCCCTGAAATCGTTACGACGATGTACTAACGATACTTCGCTAGCGATATCGGCTAAAAAAATAGACCAATCCAAAGCAGAATCACCTCCTCCAGAAATTACCACGCGTTTATTGCGATAAAATTCAGGATCTCTAATAATATATTCAACACCATGATCCTCATAACTAGCGATGTTTTCAATAGGTGGTTTTCTTGGTTCAAAAGAACCTAATCCACCCGCAATAAAGACTACAGGTGCTTTGTGTTTAGTACCTCTGTTTGTAGTGACAATAAAATCTCCATCTTCTTGTTTTTCTATCGTTTCTGCACGTTCACCTAAAGTATAACCAGGTTCAAAAGGTTTAATTTGTGCAGCTAGATTATCGATTAAATCTCCTGCTAATACTTCAGGGAATGCTGGGATATCATAGATTGGTTTTTTCGGATATATTTCTGAACATTGCCCTCCTGCTTGAGGTAATGCATCAATTAAATGACAACGTAATTTTAATAATCCTGCTTCAAAAACGGTGAACATTCCAACTGGTCCTGCTCCGATTATAAGTATATCTGTATGTATCATTTTATTCTGTTATTAAACTTTTTGTTAACTGATTTAAGTGGGTAACTTTTTCTTTAAAACTTAGTTTTAGCATTTGCCTATACGTATTTAAATTTTCTGCTAATGAATTAATATCATCAGGAATTACTTCTTCAAATAATTGGCGCAATCGTTTAGCCATTGTAGGTGATTTTCCATTTGTTGAAATAGCAATTTTCACGTTTCCTTTGGTTACGATTCCTCCTAAATAGAAATCGCATAATTCTGGTGTGTCAGCAATATTTACTAGAATATTTCTGACTTTGGCTTCTTTTTGAATTGTTTTATTTACTTCATGATCATTAGTTGCTCCAATAACCAAATGCTGATTTTGTAAAGAAAAATAATGATAAGCCCCTTGTTGAATATTTACATTATGCTTGTTAGCTAAAGTTAATAACTCAGGATCAAATTCTTTAGCCAGCAATGTAACTCTTGCATTTGGGCTAGATTTTAATAAAAAACCTAGTTTCTCTAATGCCACATTTCCACCACCAATAACCAAGACATTTAATTGATGTACTTTCAAGAAAATAGGATATAACTCGTTTTGTTCTTCTTTAATCATGACACCAATTCTTTTGCTATTACATCACTTTTAACTTTTGCTAATTGCGCTCTATGGCTAACTACTTCTCCAAAAACAATTATTGCAGGATTGGATAGTTCATTTTCATAAACTACTTGTTCAATAGTGTCTACAGTACCAATACCTACTTTCTCTCTAACGGTTGTCCCGTCTTGAATAATAGCTACAGGTAATTTATTTTTTCCTTCCGCTTGAAATAGTTTTACAATTTCAGGAAGTTTGGCCATCCCCATTAATATCACAACCGTTGCATTGGATTTTGCAGCTAACGCAATATCTTCTGATAATTTATGTTGTTTTGTAGTACCAGTAATTACCCAAAAACTTTCTGTGCTTCCCCGTTTAGTTAATGGGATATTCTGATAAGCAGGTACAGCTAATGATGAAGATATTCCTGGAACAACAGCTGTTTCTAATCCGAAACTTGCTGCATATTCCATTTCTTCAGCACCACGACCAAATATGAATGGGTCTCCACCTTTTAATCGTACTACATGTCCATCAGACTTCGCTCTAGAAACGATAAGGTCATTGATTTGTTCTTGTTGGTATTTGTAACACCCACGTCGTTTACCTACAAATACTAGTTCAGCATTTGGGTTAACATAATCAAGTAATTCTTCATTTACTAATGCGTCATATAAAACTACATCGGCACTTTTAAGTGCTTTTACGGCCTTTAACGTAATCAAATCTGGATCTCCTGGACCAGCTCCAACTACAGTTAATTTGGCCCACTTGTGGGTTTTATCTATATTAGTTTCCATTTTCAATTTCTTTTAATCTGTACTTATCTACTTGTTTGTAAAAAGCTTTTGCATCAGTTAAGTATTTTGTAGCAAACTGAACAGTTGGTTCATTTTCTTTCAATTGGGTTACCAATTCGTTAAATGTTCCTGTGAGCTCAAAAGTTTTATTAGCTACAAAATGTTCGTCAAAGGATTTAATAATTCCTGTTTGGGTATTTGTTTTAACCCCTTCAGAAGTTAACAATGCTTTTGCTGTATTTATTAAAGCGGTATACGAATAGTAAATACTGTCTGACAATTGGGTTTTAACTAATGACTCTTCAGCATTCTCTAATTTTTCTTCACTTTCGAATAACAATGTAGCTACTAAATCAATTACAACACCTGCACATTCTCCAACACCAATTGCTTTGATGTATTTTTCATCATGCCCCCAGTCAATAAAATCGATATTTTCTAAATTTGTTAAGTCCGCTAATGGCTTTAATAAATCGTAGAAATAAATTTTCCCTAAACGATCATAATAATTTAAGAAGGTTTCATCTTCTTCAACATTTTCATCGTAATCGTTTAAAATTAATCGAAGTGCTTCTGGGCCTCTTTTACTCGGTATTTTTATTACTTTATCAGAAAAACGTCCTTGTCCGTTTCCTAAAATACCACCTCCTAATAATACCTGAACAGCTGGAGCTAATAAAGCCCCTACTTTTATGGACATTCCTTGGAAGCCAATTTGTGCCATATTATGTTGTCCACAAGCATTCATACAACCACTAATTTTAATAGCGATTTCCTTGTTGTTGATATACTGAGGATACTCTTCTTTTAAAATTTTTTCTAAAACTGCAGCAATACCAGTACTACTAGAGATACCTAAGTTACAAGTGTCAGTTCCTGGACAAGCAGTAATATCCTGTGTACTGTTATAACCAAGATCAGTAAATCCTAATTTCTCTAACTCAACATAGAAAATCGGTAATAATTCTTCTTTTACATGTCTGATTAATATATCCTGACGTAAGGTTAATCGCAATTCATTATTCGCATATTTTTTAATCAAATCAGCTAATAACCGTGCTTTATCTGTATAGAAGTCTCCTAAAAATACTTTTATACCAATTGCATATAAACCATTTTGTTTTTGCTTGATAACATTAGCTTCTTTCCATAAATCAAAGGTTTTTTGGTCTTTGATGTCAACTGTAGGAATAGCACTATTATTTATATCAATAGCGGTTTCAAATTCACTTGTGTCAATAGGATATGTTTGGTATGCTAGTGCTTTTTGCTCTTCTTCAACTAATGTCAAAAATTGACTCAACCCTAAATCTTTAACTAAGAATTTCATTCTTGCCTTTGCACGTTTTGCACGTTCACCGTTTCTATCAAAAACACGTAAAACACCTTCGATAAAAGGGATGATTTTATCTACTTCTAAAAAGTCATATGCAACATCAGCATGACGGGGTTGTGATCCCAATCCACCAGCAAGTAACACTTTAAAACCTCTTACAGTTTCACCATCAACAACTTTTGTTTTTGCAATAAATCCTACATCATGAATAAAACTAATAGCAGTATCATCATCAGTTCCTGAAAAAGACATTTTAATTTTCCTTCCCATTTCTTGACAGATAGGGTTACGTAAGAAAAATTTAAAAGTAGCATCAGCATATGGCGAAACGTCAAACACTTCATTTACATCAATACCAGCAGTTTCAGATGCAGTAATATTTCTAACGGCATTTCCACAAGCTTCGCGCAAAGTGATATCGTTCTTTTCTAATTCAGCCCATAACTCAGGAGTACGGTCTAAACTTACGTGATGAATTTGTATATCCTGACGTGTAGTAATATGTAATCGTCCTCTTGAGTATTCATCAGAAACATCAGCGATACGATGTAATTGTTCAGAAGTTACTCTTCCAAAAGGGAGTTTGATACGTATCATTTGAACTCCAAATTGTCGTTGTCCGTATACTCCACGAGCTAAACGAAGACTTCTAAAACGCTCTTCATCGATTTTACCTTCTTTGAATAAGTGACGCTTTCCAATCAACCCGGTGAATTCGTGCCAAAACGTCATTCATTGCCTCCCAAATTTCGCGCCGTTCCTGCGGCGTGACATCAGGTACAGAATTCACGTGAAATACGCGACCGACCATCCGCTCCATGACATAGAACGGGGTGCCGATGACGTCTGGGTCCTCACACAAGTGCAGCATCCGCGCGACCGGCACATCTGTATCGATGAGCGCGGCTTGAACTCGATATTCTCGTTCCACTGCGTGTGCAGATGGCAACAACTCACCCGGCGGTTTTTTCCTCAGCACCCATTCTTGTTTCCCACACTTGAGTAAATAAGTTGGGTTCGATTGCCCTGCACGCATCTGCGCTACATCGATTGGACCTTCAAGACCGTCAATCTGATTACGTATGTACTCAGAAAACCGGTCGACATCGAACTGGTGCGCCTCGCGAACCGGAATAGTCTCGCTCAAACCTTCATAATTAAAATT
>NVVR01000007.1 GCA_002733415.1 Kordia sp.
ATCATTTGAACTCCAAATTGTCGTTGTCCGTATACTCCACGAGCTAAACGAAGACTTCTAAAACGCTCTTCATCGATTTTACCTTCTTTGAATAAGTGAATTTTACGTTCCAATTCTAAGATGTCTTTCTCTACTAATGGGTTTTCTATTTCCGATCTAAAACTTTGCATGTTGTGTTGTTGTTTGTTTTGTATTTAAAAAAAAAGTCCCAATGACGTATGTCAAAAGGACTTTTTAATTAACCAACTTAATTTAAAAAATTGTCCTTATATATTTATGAAGTATGTGCATACAGCCCATCATCATAGTTTGTAATCTGTTATTTGAAATGGTACAATTCATATTTATCTTTATGATATTATTTGATGAATCCAGCTCCCACTGTATTATTCGATTGTGTATCGATTAAAATAAATGACCCGTTTGTTCTATGGTTTTCAAATGCATCATAAAACATTGGTTTGTTTAATTTAAAAGAAACTAAAGCCAAATCATTCATGTCTAATCCTGTTACGTCAGTATTTATACCAGAATAATCAGGGTTTATTTTATGATGTATTTTGTCAACTTTTGCTATAACTTTATTTACACCATGTTGAATAACATATTTCCCTCCAGTAGTTAACTGATTGCTATCCATCCAACATATAGTTGCAGTAAGTTGTTTGTCGATAGTTGGGATATCATCAGCTTTTACAATCATGTCACCTCTACTCACATTAATGTCATTCTCTAAAGTGATAGTAACAGAAGAACGTCTTGATGCGGTTTGGAATTTTTTATCATAAAAATAGATATCCTTAATTTTCGACTTTGTTTGTGATGGTAAAACGACTACGTCATCGCCAACACTTAATTCCCCTCCATATACTTTCCCTGCATAGCCTCTAAAATCATGATATTCTTCTGTTTTTGGACGAATTACATATTGTACAGGAAATCTTGGAGTTCCTTGATTATACACATCAATAGTATTTAGATTTTCTAAGTGATTTAACAAAGTATCTCCTTTATACCATGGTGTTTTTTCAGATTTATTTACCACATTATCACCTTGTAAAGCACTTACTGGAATAAAAGTTATTTTCTGTTCCTTGTAATCTCTTTTACTCATCAATGCTTCAAAATCAGCTTTAATAGCATTGTATTTTTCTTCAGAAAAATCAACTAAATCCATTTTGTTAACAGCAACAATAACCTCTTTTATACGCAATAAATTATTGATAAAAAAGTGACGATTGGTTTGTTCAATCACTCCTCTACGAGCATCGATTAGTATAATAGCTACTTGTGATGTAGAAGCACCTGTAACCATGTTTCGTGTGTACTCGACATGACCTGGAGTATCTGCTATAATGTAACTTTTTGTTTTTGTTGAAAAATAAATATGTGCTACATCAATAGTAATTCCTTGTTCTCTTTCGGCTACTAAACCATCTGTAGCTAAAGAAAAATCTAAATAATCGTATCCTTTTTGTTTACTTGTTTTTTCAATCGCTTCCAATTTATCACTGGTTAACGATTTCGTGTCATATAGGATTCTACCTATTAGGGTACTCTTTCCGTCATCGACACTTCCTGCTGTTGCTATTTTTAATACTTCCATTTTTGTTATGCTTTAGGCTGTAAGCTTTATGCCAACTCACTTCCTTATATTATAATAATTAAAACTTGCTTATTGCTTAAGGCATATAGCCTAAAGCATAAAATTTGTAAAGCAAATTTTAAAAGTACCCTTGTTGTTTGCGTTTTTCCATAGCTGCTTCTGAGCGTTTATCATCTATACGTGCTCCACGTTCAGAGATAGTAGAAATTCTAATTTCTGCTACTACTTCGCTAATTGTTGCTGCATGGGAGTTAACAGCTGCAGTACAACTCATGTCTCCAACAGTTCTAAATCGAACGGTACGTTCTTCAACTAGTTCATCATCTTCACGATAAACATGTTCAGAGGCAGTCCAAATCATTCCGTCTCTAAGAAAAGTTTTACGTTTGTGTGAAAAATAGATTGATGGAATTTCTAAATTTTCTTTTTCGATATAACTCCAAACATCTAATTCTGTCCAGTTTGATATTGGGAATACACGTACGTTTTGTCCATGTTCTATATCACCATTTAACATATCGAACAATTCAGGACGTTGGTTTTTTTCATCCCATTGTCCAAAATCATCACGTACAGAAAAAATGCGTTCTTTAGCGCGTGCTTTTTCTTCGTCACGTCTTGCGCCACCAATACATGCGTCAAATTTAAATTCTTCAATAGCATCTAATAGGGTAGTAGTTTGTAATACATTCCTACTTGAATATTTACCAGATTCCTCACGAACTTTTCCTTGGTCAATACTATCTTGAACATTACGTACAATTAGTTCTAATCCTAATTCTTCTACTAATTTGTCTCTAAATTCAATTGTTTCAGGGAAATTATGCCCTGTGTCAATATGCATTAAAGGGAACGGTATTTTAGCTGGATGAAATGCTTTTTGAGCCAAACGTACTAAAGTGATTGAATCCTTTCCTCCAGAAAATAATAATACTGGTTTTTCAAATTGCGCTGCCACTTCTCTAATGATATATATGGCTTCGTTTTCTAATGGATTTATATGTGCTGTATTCTTCATGTTATCTACTTTCATTATTATCTTTCTTGCAACAAGATTACTTTGATTAGCAAGAGTTTATTTATGTTTAATCTCACAAGTGTTTACGAATGTAAACCGCACTCTCTGTTTGCTAATGCTTTTGTTGGATCGAAATATTTAAATTCATTAGGAAGGTTATATTCCGCTAAATACCCATCTAGTTGTTCATCTGACCAATGGTAAAAAGGGCTAACTTTTAAAACACCATCTTTTGAAAAACTGAATATATCTAAGCGATCTCTTAAAGCAGTTTGTCCTTTACGTAAGTTGGTAAACCATACATCGGGTTGATGTGTAGCCATAGCTCTTTTAAATGGTTCTAGTTTAACTTGCTCTGTAAACAACGGATGATTTTGATCTTCTACCTGAGGTATTCCTAAAGTAACAGCTCTATTTGCTGTTGTTTGCTTTGGCACATATAAATCTATGTTAAGGTTTAATGTTGAAATTACCTCTTCAGCGTGTTTATATGTATTAGGAGTATTGTATCCTGTATCGCACCATATTACTGTTAGTTCTTTCAATAAGGTTGAAGTAGCATGTAATATACTTGCCTCATAAGGTCTGAAATTTGTTGTAACTACAGGCTTATTAGCAAAACTAAGTACCCATGAAATAATCTCTAGAGGTGATTTGCTAGCAAACTCAGTGTTGTATTTTTTTAATATTTCTGCTCTATTTTCCATTTTATTATTATGAGTAATTTTTATATATAAATAGCTATATGGCTAACTTATTAACTCTCTCTTTTTTTATTGACGATACTTGGACAAGCTCAGTATGACATCATAAAACAAGAAGCATTCAAATTTTTCATGCAATTGTTTAATATCCTTTGAAGGACTATTTCCCCCATTTTATTGAGTTCCATGCACGTTCATGAAAAAAGTATAATATCATTTTTGAGACTAACTCTATAGCTCCAATTGAAAAAGCTAAGGCTAATGTCCCCGTAATATACCATGAGATCAATACTGTATCTAGTGTACCGATTACCCTCCAGCTAATAGTTTTAATTAGGCTTCTTTTTATTTTTTCTTCTGATTGATCAGTAGTTTTATTTTTATTTAAAAAGGTATCTATAATCATGGTCACATTATTTACTACACTATCCCTATGGTTTTAGTAGGGAATTGATGCAAATGTAATATGTTTTTTAGTTTACACAAGTTTTTTAGAATTATTTTTTAAAAATAATTCGTTGATAATCAGTAAGGAATAAGATTTTATTGACTTAGGTAAGGTCTGCGAGCGTATTGTTTTTAAGTACTTTTAAAGTGCTGTCCCTTACTTGAATCATTAGTTTGTGGACACTACATGCGTCTTCATCTGGGCAATCATCACATTTTTCGTAATAGTTTAAACTAACACAAGGAACCATAGCAATAGGACCTTCTAAAACACGAATGATATCTGTCATAAGAATATCTTTAGGCTCTTTTAAAAGATAGTACCCACCACCTTTTCCTTTTTTAGAACCAAGAAATCCAGATTTACGAAGCGTTAAAAGGATGCTTTCTAAAAATTTATGAGAAATGTTTTCGCTTTTTGATATAGTTGCAATCTGAACAGGGTTTTTATTTTCTTGTCGTGCAATAAAAGTGATGGCTTTTAGCCCGTATTTTGTCTTTTTTGAAAGCATATTGCTAATATATGTTTTTTTTAATGATTACGAAAAGGAGTTAAGGAAAAGGTAATAGGTATTACTATTAAAATGGAGGTATTTATGAGTATTCAAAAAAATGAGCTTCGCTCATTTTTTTTGAATACTGAATACTGAATACTGAATACTGAATACTGAATACTGAATACTGAATACTGAATACTGAATACTGAATACTGAATACTGAATACTGAATACTATTTTAACGCCTGTTTTAAATCACTTATAATATCATCAACATTTTCTAGCCCTACGGAAATTCGAACTAAACCATCTGTAATACTAACTTCTAATCTGTCAGATACTGTTAGTTTACTATGAGTAGTTGAGGCAGGATGTGTAACAATAGTTCGTGTATCTCCTAAATTTGCTGAAAGAGAACACAGTTTTATATTGTTTAAAAATTGTCTTCCTGCTTCAATTCCACCATTTACTTCAAAAGCAACAATGTTTCCACCAAGTTTCATTTGCTTCTTGGCTACTTCATATTGAGGATGTGATTTTAAAAAAGGATATTTCACCCAATTAACTTGTTTATGATTATCTAAAAATTCTGCGACTTTTAATGCATTTTCACAATGTCTTTCCACTCGAATAGCTAAGGTTTCTAAGCTTTTAGAAAGAACCCAAGCGTTAAAGGGTGACATCGCAGGCCCTGTGTTTCTAGAGAACAAATATATTTCTCTTATTAAATCAGCTCGTCCTACTGCCACACCGCCTAATACACGTCCTTGACCGTCCATTAATTTTGTAGCGGAATGCAATACTAAATCAGCACCAAACTTGATAGGGTTTTGTAAATAAGGAGTAGCAAAGCAATTGTCTATGACTAATAAGATGTTATGCTTTTTAGCTAACCTTCCTAATAACTCTAAGTCAATGATATCAATAGCTGGGTTCGTAGGGGATTCAGCATATAATATTTTGGTCTTTGTAGTTATTAAAGCTTCTATAGTTTCTGGTTTATTGATATCAAAATAACTAGTTGTAATATTCCACTTTGGTAAATATTTAGTAAATAGGGTATGGGTAGAACCAAATACTGATCTAGCAGATACAATATGATCTCCAGCTTCCAATAGCGCACCAAAAGTTGAAAATATAGCAGCCATTCCTGTAGCAAATGCATATCCTGCTTCTGCTCCTTCCATGGCAACTACTTTATCTACAAATTCCGTAGTATTAGGGTTTGAAAATCTGCTGTACAAGTTTTTTTCTTTTTCTTCAGAAAATGAAGCTCTCATATCCTCAGCATCATCAAATACGAAACTAGAGGTAAGGTATAATGGTGTTGAATGTTCTGAGAATTGAGAACGTTCAGTTTGCGTTCTTATGGCTTGTGTTTCAAAATGATCACTCATATCTATAAATATTATGTCTTTTTGTTTAAAATTAATTCTTCTCAATTAGTCGTAAAATATCTCCAAAAACTCCTCTAGCAGTTACAGCTGCACCAGCACCAGCACCTTGAATAACTAATGGGTTTTCTCCATAGGACTTAGTGTAAATTTCAAATATAGAATCAGACCCTTTTAGTGAACCTAAAGCAGAATTATTAGGAACCGATACTAATTTTACATCTAATTTAGCTCCGTTAGGTTTGGATAAATCACCTGATAATTCGCCAATATAACGCAATACATTTCCTGACTGTTGTTGTGCTTTTATTTCTTGATAGTGAGCGTTTAATTGATCTAATGATTGTAAGAATGTATTAGTTTCAATAGCTCTCAATGGTTCAGGAATTAAGTTTTCAATGTTTACGTCAGAAAGCTCATTTATCAAGTCTAATTCTCTAGCTAAAATTAATAACTTACGAGCTACATCATTACCACACAAGTCTTCTCGAGGGTCAGGTTCAGTAAACCCTTTGTCGATAGCTTCTTGTAAAACTTCAGAAAAAGGCCTGTCTTCAGCAGAATAGGTATTGAATAAATAACTCAGTGATCCAGAAAATACTCCTTTTATTTTCACAATATCTTCTCCTGAATGATGTAATAACTTAATAGTATCTATTAATGGTAACCCAGCTCCTACGTTAGTCTCATATAAGTATTGTTTGTTGTTTTCTTCTAAGACTTCTCTTAATTGAATATAAAACTGATTAGAGCTGGTATTGGCAATTTTATTTGAAGAAACTAAATCGAACCCAGCTTTTATTAAAGGAATATATTCTTGAATAAACTCAGCACTAGCGGTATTGTCAACCGCAATTAAGTTTTCTAAATGATGTTTTTCTGCAAACTCAATAATAGTTTCGGTAGTATAGTTTTCGATTCCATTTTGTTCTAACTCAATTCCCCAGTTTTCTGAAACCCCATTTTTGTTAAGCAATACCTTTTTAGAACTAGCAACGGCAACAATATTCAATTGGATTTGACGACGTTTTAGAATAGCTTTTGTATTGCTTAAAATTTGATTAATTAAAGTTCCACCTACTAAACCTTTACCAAATATGACAATGTTAATTTTTTTAGCCACTCCAAAAACTTGTCCGTGTATTACGTTTACAGCTTTATTTAATTGGCTTTTCTTTACAATAATGCTTACGTTTTTACCTGTAATAGTATTATTGAAAAGTAAAGGGGTAATTTGATTTTTAATCAGAGCATTAAATGGTTTATGAAAATCATTTAATTCTTGACCAATAATAGAAATTACAGCCACATCATCAAGTACACTAATCTTATTTACATCTCGTTTATAAAAATCAGTTTCAAATTCTTTTTCTAGTGCTAATATGGCATCGGTTGCTCTATTAGTTTTGATAACCAACCCAATACCTCTTTCTGAAGATCCTTGTGAAATAATACTCACACTAATACCGTTGTTGCTTAAAGCGCTAAAAATACGAGCGTCAACACCAACTTTACCTAATAATCCACGACCTTCAAAAGTTAATAATGAAACATCATCTAGAACAGAAATAGATTTTATTCCTTTTTGAGTATCATTTTTTGTAATAACAGTACCGTTACCTGTAGCGTTAAATGTATTCAAGATACGTAAAGGAATATTTTTTTCGACTAAAGGAAGAATTGTTTTGGCGTGTAAAATAGATGCCCCGAAATTAGCTAATTCATTCGCTTCATTAAATGATAATTGTTCGATTTTTTGAGCATCTGCAACTAGGTCTGGGTTAGCTGTAAAAATACCATCAACGTGGGTGTAGTTTTGAAATTCGCTGGCGTTTAAATAATTTGCTAAAAGTGAAGCGGTATAATTACTCCCGTTTCTACCAAGAGTAGTTGTTTCTCCTTCAGAGTTTGAAGCGATAAAACCTGTTACAACATTAACAGTATTTGGTTCTTGATTATTGAAATAATTAAGAACTTTTTTTTGTGATTCTTTTTCTAAAGTTAATGCATCACCAAAGCTACTATCTGTCAGTATTAGTTTCCTTGAGTCAACAAAATTTGCTTTAAGTCCTTCTTTAACTAGTAATTTAGCCACTTGTTTTGCAGCGAATAGTTCACCTTGAGCAAGTACTTCGTCTTTTATTTTTGGACTATAATCACCTAAGTAGCTTACTCCTTTTAAAATACCTTCCAAAGTAGTAAAGTTTTGTTCTAACTCTAAAGAATAATAAGGGGCTAATTGTTCTTTCTTTAAGGTTTCTAAAGCTTTACTGTATACTTTTTTTTGTTTAGCAGTTTCTAATAAACTTTCTAATTGATCAGTAGTATTTCCTCTTGCAGAAACTACTACTACAATGTTTTTATGTGCTGCTTGTTTATCTTTTATAATGCGTAAAACATTATCTAGTCCTGTTCCGTTGGCTAATGATTTTCCGCCAAATTTTATAATTATAGTACTCATTTTTTCTATTGTTTTTATTCCTCCAGTAGAGGTTATACTGCAAGTGATTGTGCAGCGGATGTTGATTTATGTGTAAATACGTTTTGTAATAAATTTTCCAGCTGTTCAAATTCAATTAAAAAGGCATCATGCCCATGAATAGACTGTATTTCGCCATAATGAACATTGTCTTTTACTTCTGATAGGCTTACAAAGGCGTCGTTGTTTTCTTTTGCAGGGAAAAACAAATCACTATTGATTCCAATAATAAAAATATTTGACTTTATAAGTGTAGCAACCTCTAAAAATGATCCTCTATCTCTCGTAATATCAATAGTACTTAATAAATGATTGACTAATTTATAAGAGGTTAATTGGAAACGTTCTTGCAATTTTTTCCCATGGTGTAATAGCCAACTTTCAACATTTGGGGTGTTGGTATTTTGATCAAGACTCCTATTAAACTTTGAGTTATAGGATTCAGGAGTTCTGTACAAATTCATAGCATGAACTCTGGCATCATGTACAGGGTTTGAAGAATTGTTTAAAATCAATTCTTGTACTTTCGTATTTGCTATAAGCCAGTCTGTTGCTTTCCAGTCTGTTGCTATAGGAATTAAATTCTCAATTAAATCCGGGTATAAAGCTGCAAGTTCCCATGCAATTCCTCCGCCAATAGACCCCCCAATTACAGCATATAGTTTTTTAATATTTAAAATATCTAAACCAATTTTAAATATGGCAGCGATATCTCTAGCAGTAAAATCGGCATAACTTTTAATTAAATAATCATCAACGCCGTTTCCAGGAATATTGAAAGCAATAACGGAGTATTTATTGGTGTCAATTAATTTATCAGTCCCAATAATTGAATTCCACCAACCATTTTCACCTGTTACATTACTGTTTCCTGTTAAAGCATGGTTTACTAAAACTATTGGGGCAGTATTACTGGCTTTACCAAAAACTTGATAACTTAGTGACAAGGAAATATATGCTCTTCCTTTTTCGGTTGTATAATTAGGTATTTCTATATGTTGTATTGTACTCATCTGGATCTATTTTATGTTGCACTACTTTTCCCTTATACTTATTGATATTACCCAGGGATATTTATTTTGGTAATATCAATTCATACAGGAATGCATACAAATATTGATTTGTAATAGATTCGATTTTTGCGTACTTGAGATACTTTTCATTTTATAAAAAATTGAAAACTATTCAGAAAGATAAAGATGTAGGCCACGATAGTTTTGTAAACAATACAAAACAAAAAATCCACTAAATGTGGATATATGGTTAAACAAGAAAATGATTGAAAAATGTTCTTCTAAGAATTTAAAAGAAACTTTTTGCGTTATCTACCCATGACTTCTCGACTGTGCTCGAAGTGACAATGGTAGAATGTAGCACCTTCTTTACGAAATGTAAAGGGTTGCTAAGGCGTCATTGGGTCTATTCCCTCTGCCTTTCTTGATAACATCTAATAAAAATATGAACGGTTTTATTAAGCTACAAAGATAACAACGAAAAAAGTTACTAACCAAGTTTTTTAAAAAAAATATGCAAACAACCTCAAATCACCTATGAACATCAAGTTGTTATCGCAACAATTTTCTAGCTTTGTTTTGGATGATATTAGCTATTGGTTCATTTTTAAATTTACTCTCTAGCCATGATAGAATATCTAAATATAAAAACGCTCTTTTTTCATACGGATGATCCTCGTACTTTAATAAACTAGTGTGTAGTTTTTTAAATGCACTTTTAATTTGGTGAGGATAAAGGTCAACAACTTCTCGTAAAAACTTGAGCATTTCCTTTTGAATTGCATGAAGGTCATTCATCTTTAATAAAAACCGATAAGTGTCTTTTATCTGAAAATCTAAATTTTCATCCAAACCGGCATCAAAATGGGCTACTAAGTTTAAAATCCTAGCGAAACACATTAAATCTTCTCTTATGGATATGTTTTTGGCACTAATTATTTTTGTTAAATACTTAATACATGACTTATAATCACCTACACCAAAATACATACATGCAATTTTGTAATAAAATAGCATGATATGGTGTTGGTCAATCCTGTTTTTATGAAAACTAATTTGTACTTCAATTTCAGTAACTAATGATAGCCCTTCTTTGAAATTTCCGCTTAAAAAATGAACATTTAACTTGTTTGTAAATAGGTAAATGAAGCCTAATACTTTTGTGTTATCATTTTGTAAGATTAATTTTGTATTAATATTTTGCTCTAGTAAGTTTAATGTTTCATTAAACTTAGTTTGATGCCTTATATAAAACAAGGATTCTAATAAATAGTGTACCCCTTTTAGGTAAAATACTGGGTTTGTTTTTATCATATTTGGATTTGACTCAAATAAATCAACCCATTTTCTTGCATATTTATAACAAGATAAAAAATCTTGAATTAAAAAACTATACCATAAGTATGCTTTGTATAACCATAATTTTTCACGAAAACCAAGTTCATGGCTATCATACTTTGGAAGTCTATCATGAAAGTAAGTGTATACTTCATCATAATCTTTTTTATTTTTTACATATCCTACTTTTAGTAACAGACCATACAATTGAAGTGATAAGTTAGAGAGTTTACTGGCAATTACATTTTGGCTACTTAGCTCCTTTGCCTGTATAGCCAATTCATCAGCCCTGTTTTCTGTACTTCGAGTAATGTATTGACTTTCAATTACTTTTTCAAGTTCAACTATTTCATAGGCAATATTTTTCTCTCCATTTTTGATGGCGATTGCCTTAGCTTTATCTAGTATTTTTAAGCTTTGTTTTGATAAACCTTTGTCGTATAAAATAGTAGCATAATCTAACTGTTCGCGTAAGGCAACTCTTATGTTTTGATTTGCAAAACTTAATCGCAAGCTTTTAAGTATTTGTTTATACAAATTGGCTTTTAAATTTGACAGCTGTAATTTAGATACAATTTTTTTGTTTAAAATAATTTTTTCGTCAAAATTATCATGCTTATCAATATGATTGAATAAAGCTATAAATTTTGAATCAGTATTTCCTTCCAGTCTTCCGACAAACAATTTAAATTGTCTCTTTTCTGATTTTGAAAGTGACTTAATTAAAATAAATAATGGATCTTTTTGATGGTTTAACATTGTAAAAAAAATTAACTAAAACCTATTATATAAAGGGTTTGGGGCTTTTTATTGTTTTTTAAAGAGTGTAGTTTTAATGAAATAGACACCACTTTGTGCTGTTACTAAAGTATACTTTTGTTTCAAATAAAAGAAATAATAATATAAAATTTTAAAAGATGAATTCTAATCAAGTTCAAATATTCGATACGACGTTACGTGACGGAGAGCAAGTTCCAGGATGCAAATTAAATACTAATCAGAAATTAGTAATTGCTGAAAAATTAGATTTTTTAGGAGTTGATATTATTGAAGCTGGTTTTCCTGTATCTAGTCCAGGAGATTTTAAATCAGTCACTGAAATTTCAAAATTGATTAAAAACGCCACTGTTTGTGGTTTAACCCGAGCAGTAAAAAATGATATTCAGGTTGCAGCCGATGCTTTAAAGTATGCTAAAAGGCCTAGAATACATACTGGTATAGGAACATCAGAATCTCATATTAAATATAAATTTAATTCCTCAAAAGAGGCAATCATTGAGCGTGCAATTGCTGCGGTTAGCTATGCAAAAACGTTTGTAGAGGATGTAGAGTTTTACGCAGAAGATGCTGGACGTACTGATAATGAGTTTTTAGCACGTGTTTGTGAAGCAGTTATAAAAGCAGGAGCAACAGTATTAAATATTCCTGATACAACAGGGTATTGTTTGCCAGAAGAATACGGTGCAAAAATTAAGTACTTAAAAGAGAATGTAATGGGAATTGATAAAGTAATATTATCCTGCCATTGTCATAATGATTTAGGGTTGGCTACAGCAAATTCTATTGCTGGAGCAATGAATGGAGCAAGGCAAATTGAATGTACTATAAATGGAATTGGTGAACGTGCAGGGAATACTTCTTTAGAAGAGGTGGTTATGATTTTAAAGCAGCACCCATATTTAAATTTGAATACGAATATCAATGCTAAACTTTTAACAGAAATGAGTCATTTAGTATCAGATAGTATGGGGATGATGGTTCAGCCAAACAAGGCTATTGTAGGAGCTAATGCTTTTGCACATAGTTCGGGAATACATCAAGATGGTGTGATTAAAAACAGAGAAACATACGAAATTATTAATCCAGCAGATGTAGGGATAAATGAATCGTTAATTATTTTAACAGCAAGAAGTGGTCGAGCAGCGATAGCGTATAGAGCTAAGAATATTGGTTACGAATTAACAAAGTTGGAATTGGATAAAGTATATCCTAAGTTTTTAGATTTTGCAGATAAAAAGAAAGAGGTAATAGATGCCGATATTCATCAAATTATGAAGTTAACAGGGGTTTTAAAACAAGTTTACGCTTAAGTTATGGGAAAGACATTATTTGACAAAGTATGGGATAAGCATGTTGTAGATAGCATTACTGATGGACCACAAATTTTATATATTGATAAACACTTAATTCATGAAGTTACAAGCCCTCAGGCTTTTAATGAATTGAAAAAAAGAAATGTTTCATTGTTTCGTCCAAATCAAGTTGTTGCAACAGCGGATCATAATACACCAACTGTAAATCAGCATTTGCCTATAAAGGATGTATTGTCAAGAAATCAATTAGCACAATTGACTAAAAATTGCGCTGAAAATGATATTGAGTTATACGGATTAGGACATGAGAACAATGGGATTATACATGTTATCGCTCCTGAATTAGGAATAACACAACCAGGGATGACTTTGGTTTGTGGTGATAGTCATACCTCAACGCATGGTGCTTTTGGAGCTATAGCTTTTGGAATAGGAACTAGTCAAGTAGCTCAAGTGTTTGCTAGTCAGTGTTTATTATTGGATAAACCTAAAAGTATGCGTATTTCAGTAAAAGGAAAGTTAAAAAAGGGTGTACTGTCGAAGGACGTAGCTTTATATGTGATTGCAAAGTTAGGAACTGATGCAGGTACAGGGCATTTTGTAGAGTTTGCAGGAGATGTATTTGAAAACATGACTATGGAAGGTAGGATGACTGTTTGCAATATGAGTATAGAAATGGGCGCTAGAGGAGGAATGATTGCTCCTGATCAGATAACATACGCTTATGTGAAAGGACGTGACTTTGCACCTAAAGATGCGGATTTTGATAAAAAAGTAGCAGCGTGGGAGCGTTTAAAAACGGATGCTGATGCAGCGTTTGATTGCGAATATACTTTTGATGCAACGGATATTGAACCAATGATTACATATGGGACAAACCCAGGTATGGGGATGAAAATATCCGAAAGTATTCCTGTTAAAAATAATGCCTCATTTGAAAAATCTCTAACCTATATGGGCTTTAAAAAAGGAGAATCCTTAATAGGGAAGGAAGTTAACTATGTGTTTATTGGAAGTTGTACCAATTCTCGTATAGAGGATTTTAGAGTAGCAGCTAACTATGTTAAAGGAAAACAAAAAGCAGCTAATATAAACGCTTGGTTGGTACCCGGTTCACAGCGTGTTGTGAAACAAATTAAAGCAGAAGGATTGGATTCAATTTTTATAGAGGCTGGTTTTGAATTACGTCAACCAGGTTGTTCAGCGTGTTTAGCTATGAATGATGATAAAATCCCTGAAGGAGAATACTGTGTATCAACATCTAACAGGAATTTTGAGGGCAGACAGGGGCAAGGAGCAAAAACATTATTGGTAAGTCCACTAGTGGCAGCAGCTACAGCGATAGAAGGGAAGATAATAGATATTACAAAACAGTTAAATTAAGATGAAACCGACAGAATTAAAATAATTTTTAAATACTCTAAGGAATTATTATTTTAATCATCAAAGGTTGCATGTGACATTTAAAAAACAATAAAAACCAACACATGAAAAAGTTTATAATTGTCCAATCGAAAGCGATACCGCTAGCTATAGAAAATATTGATACAGATCAGATTATTCCAGCACGTTTTTTAAAAGCTACAGATCGTCAAGGTTTTGGTGATAATGTATTTAGAGATTGGCGTTTTGATAAAGAAGGAAACCTAAATATGGGCTTCGCTTTAAATGATGATAAATATTCAGGAGAAATTTTAATAACAGGACATAATTTTGGATGTGGATCGAGTAGAGAACATGCAGCTTGGGCTATTGGAGACTATGGGTTTAAAGTAGTTGTTTCTAGTTTTTTTGCGGATATTTTTAAAGGAAATGCACTTAATAATGGATTGCTTCCTGTTGAAGTTGGCCCAGACTTTTTAAAGCAATTGCTAAGAAGTGTAACAGATGCCCCAGAAGCGGAAATAAAAGTAGATTTAGAAACACAAACTATAACGTTATTATCAACAGGTGAATCAGAATCGTTTGAAATTAATAGTTATAAAAAAACCTGTTTGTTAAACGGATATGACGATATAGATTATCTGCTAAATCAAAAAGAAAAAATAAAACAATTCGAACAACAAAATGCTTAATAGCACGCTATTTTGAATTAGTTTTTCATTTCGAATGAGCTTGAAATAGCGAAGAGAATTCGGATTTAAAAAGAAGTTTGGACTTCCTATTTGATGAGCTCTTTCACATACGTTCGAAATGACATAATAAGAATTAAATTATAAAAATAAGATACCCTGTTTTAGGGAATAATAATAGTAAAAATACCATTATGAAGTTGAATATAGCTGTATTATCAGGAGATGGCGTTGGACCAGAAGTAACAACTCAATCAATAAAAATTTTAAATGCTATCGCTAAAAAGTACAATCATGATTTTCAGTATGAAGAAGCTCTAATGGGCGCTATTGCTATAGATAAAACTGGAGAACCTTTACCCAAAGAAACTCTTGATGTTTGTTTAAAGAATGATGCAATTTTATTTGGGGCTATTGGCGACCCCAAATATGACAATGATCCAACTGCAAAAGTTCGTCCAGAGCAAGGGTTGTTAGCGTTGCGTAGAGCATTAAATTTATATACCAATGTTCGTCCTGTTAAAGCATATAATGCGTTAATAGATAAATCTCCTTTAAAAGAAGAGATTATTAAAGGAGCCGATATGGTTATTTATAGAGAATTGACCAGTGGTATTTATTTTGGGAAGAAATCATTAAATGCAGCAGGAACTATCGCTAGCGATGTTTGCACTTATACTACTGAAGAAATTAGTCGTATTACTCATGAGGCATTTAAAGCAGCTCAAACCAGGCGTAAAAAAGTAACATTGGTTGATAAGGCAAATGTATTAGAAACTTCTAGACTTTGGCGTAAAGTGGTTACGGAAATAGCTACAGAATACCCTGATGTTAGCTTAGACTTTTTGTTTGTAGATAATGCAGCAATGCAAATGATATTAAACCCTAAGCAGTTTGATGTAATTTTAACCGAAAATATGTTTGGCGATATCATTTCTGATGAAGCAAGTGTTATTGGAGGCTCAATAGGTTTGTTAGCATCTGCTTCAACGGGGGATGATAAAGCATTGTTTGAACCAATTCACGGATCATATCCACAAGCTAAAGGAAAAGGAATAGCTAATCCTGTAGCTTCAATTTTATCAGCTGCGATGTTGTTAGATCATTTTAATTTAAATGAAGAGGCTGATGATATTCGAGAAGCTGTTGAAGAATCGATAGCTTTAGGGGTGTGCACTACTGATTTGAATACAACAAGTACATATTCTACTGATAATGTAGGCGATTTTATAAAGGAATATATTACAAATAGTGGTGATTTAAATGTATATCCTATAAATGTTGAGGTAGGACAGTCAACGATAATTTAACTCCTAAAAAAGCATCGTCAAGCAACTATTTTTGACGATGCTTGTTCAGTGTTGTGAAACAAATTATTTTTGGTTATTTTATAGAAACGTATAAAACCTATAAAATGCAAATTACTGAGTTGATAGTATACACATCTAACCTAAAAGCTCAAAAAGAGTTTTATTGCAATACCTTAAATATACCTTTAAACTCCGAGTCTGAAGACCATATTGAATTCGTCATCGGTAATTCAGTATTGACATTTAAGTATAAATCAGACTCAAAACCATATCATATTGCCATAAACATCCCTTCAAATAAAGAATATAAAGCTTTAGCTTGGTTAAAAGAACGGGTAATAATTTTAAAGTATTTTGACGATGAAATAATTGATTTTATTAATTGGAATGCGAAGTCAATTTATTTTTATGATGCCGATAAAAATATTATAGAATTCATAGCTAGAAAGAATTTAAAAACAGATACTTCTGTAACATTTAATTCTGAATCATTACTTGAAATAAGTGAAATTGGTATCCCCGTAAATCACATTGTACAAGTGTACAACAACTTACATAATACCTGCAACCTAGATATTTATTTTGGGAACTTCGATCATTTTTGTGCTATAGGCGGGGAAAGAGGCTTGTTTATTGTGATAGATAAAAACAGAAAAAATTGGTTTCCTACAAATGACAAGGCTTTTGCTTCTGAATTCAAGGTAAACATACTAGTAAATAAACAACAATATACCGTTAATTTTTCGAAAGGAGAGTTGACTATTGTTTGACTTTATTAATCGGTTTGGTTTCCGAATATTTTACTAGGATAAAAAATATTACTGTTAATTTATAACTCTTATACTTGCATCAAAAATATTAATTTACCTACAAAAAATAGATTATTGAGTTTTTAAAATACGACTAAAAAATTTTCAGTAAAAAACTGATAATCAGCGTTTAAATTCGTAACTTTATGTAGGTGTGAGTTTAAAATATTGATTGTTATGAATCCGATAGCTGTATTTGTTTTTGTTTTTTTACTA
This sequence comes from Kordia sp., assembly GCA_002733415.1. Taxonomy (GTDB): domain Bacteria; phylum Bacteroidota; class Bacteroidia; order Flavobacteriales; family Flavobacteriaceae. The sequence goes on from NVVR01000007.1 coordinate 16,997, forward strand.
TTCCTTTTATCGGGAATACGGATAGTTTATGAATATAAACGTGCTATAAAATTCAGGTTTGGAAGTTACATTTCTGTATTGCAACCTGGATTTAGGTGGATAATCCCTTTAGTAGATAGCGTACAGTTTGTTGATGTACGTGTAATCACGGCTAATATACCAGCTCAAGAAGTAATGACACAAGATAATGTGCCTTGTAAAATAAATGGGGTGCTTTATTTTAAAATAGATGATGCTAAATTGGCTATTTTAGAAGTAGAGGATTATAATTTTGCCATATCACAATTAGCTCAAGCAGCTCTACGTGATGTTTGTGGGAAAGTAGAATTAGATGTGATTCTTTCTAAAAGAGAAGAAATAGGGAGAAATATTAGATCCACTGTAGAAACAGAAACCGAACCTTGGGGTATCTCAATAAAAGATGTGAAAATAAAAGATATTGAGTTGCCTGAAAACATGAAACGTTCGATGGCTAATCAAGCTGAAGCCGAGCGTACTAGAAGAGCCCGGATTATTTTAGCAGATGCTGAAAAACAAGCCGCTGGGAAATTATTAGAAGCAGGTAAAATTATAGATCAATCCCCTTCATCAATTAAACTTCGTTTGTACCAAACTTTAGCAGATATTGCTATCGAGAAAAATTCGACCATAGTATTCCCTTTTCCTGAAGAATTTTTAACTAGGAGTAAAAAAGAGAAAAAAAAGAAATAATTATAATGACTTGTATTATTAAGAGGTGTTGCATTACTTAAAAAAATATATAGAAATAAAATTTGTTTTTTTTTGAAGTAAAAAACACCAGATAGATATCTGGTGTTTTTTTTGTTTTTTCCATAAACCCATTAAGTGAAAAAAACTACTATTAATACGTGAAATTTACGCTGTTAAGGAATTAGTATATTTATTATTATATCAAACACTAAGTTGTTTTGATTAAAGTTCGTTTACAATATACTTATATCAAAAACTGAAATAAATCAGGTTTGGGATTTAAATAGTCACCATAAAAATTCAGTTCTTTCATGCGTGTTATTAAAGGTTCTAAATCGGATGGTTGTTTTAAAACAATACCAACTATTGCTGGACCTTTTTCTCTAGAGTGTTTTTTAGAATATTCAAAATGTGTAATATCATCGTTAGGTCCTAAAACTTCAGCAACAAATTCTTTTAAAGCTCCTGCTCTTTGTGGAAACCGAACTATAAAATAATGCTTCAAATTTTCATGCAATAAAGCACGTTCTTTAATTTCAGAAGTACGGGTAATATCGTTATTACTACCACTTACAATGCAAACAATATTTTTTCCTTTTATCTCTTCTTTATAACTTCCTAAAGCAGCCAATGTTAGCGCTCCAGCGGGTTCAACCACGATAGCGTCTTTAGTGTATAAGTCTAAAATGGTTTGGCAAACTTTACCTTCTGGAACGGTTATCATGTCGTCTAATAACTCTTTACAGATATCAAAAGTCAATTCCCCAACTCGTTTAACTGCCGCTCCATCTACAAATTGTTCTATCTGAGAAAGCGTTGTGTTTTTACCATTCCTAATTGAAGTACTCATAGAGGGAGCTCCTTCAGGTTCTACACCAATTATTTTAGTATTTGGAGACAATTGTTTGAAAACAGCACTTAATCCAGAAGCTAAACCGCCACCTCCTACAGGAATAAATATATAGTCGATAGATTCTTTAGCTTGCTTGAATACTTCTAAGCCTATAGTTCCTTGTCCTTCAATAACTTTTTCATCATCAAATGGATGCACAAAGGATAGCTTGTTTTTTCTTTCAAACTCTTTTGCTGCTTTTTGAGCATCATCAAAAGTATCGCCTACTAATTGTATGTCGCAATACTCTCCACCAAACATTCGTACTTGTTCTACTTTTTGATTAGGGGTAGGTACAGGCATAAAAATGGTTCCTTTTATTTGTAGTTTATTACATGAAAAAGCAACTCCTTGTGCGTGATTTCCTGCACTAGCACACACAATTCCTCTTTCTTGTTCTTCATCATTCAAAGAACTTATTTTATTATAGGCACCACGAATTTTGTAAGAGCGAACCAATTGTAAATCTTCGCGTTTTAAATATACATTACTATTGTAGGTATTTGATGCGTTAATGTTATGTTGTAATGGAGTTTCAGTAACAACATTACTTATTGTTTTTGCTGCTTGCTCAATTGCGGATAGTGTTGGCTTGTATGTACTTATTATAGGGTTCATAGGTTAAGAAATATTAGCGAGGTATAAACTGTATAAAAAAAGAGGTGTTGAAAAGCACCTCTTTAAAATTCAATTAAAAAAGGAGTTTTTAGTTTAAACTAATTTGTTTCATCGATGTCATCGAAGCTCTTAGTTTAGCCCCAATTTTTTCTACTGGGTGATTTCTGATCTCGTTATTAATAGCAATTAATTGTTGGTTGTCAACACCGTTTTCACTAGCATATGATTTACCAATAATATCTAAATCAACTGTTTTCATAAAATCAGTTAATAAAGGTTTGCAAGCATGGTCAAATAAATAACATCCGTACTCTGCAGTATCAGAAATTACTCTATTCATTTCAAATAACTTTTTACGTGCAATAGTGTTTGCTATTAAAGGAGTTTCGTGTAAGGATTCATAGTAAGCAGATTCCGAAATAATCCCAGAAGCAGTCATTGTTTCAAAAGCTAATTCAACTCCAGCTCTAACAAAAGCAACTAATAAGGTTCCATGGTCAAAAAATTCTTGTTCAGAAATTTCTTGCTCAGTGACAGCAGTTTTTTCAAAGGCAGTTTCGCCAGTTTCCGCTCTCCACGCTAATAAGTTTTTATCGTCATTTGCCCAATCTTCCATCATCGTTTTAGAAAAGTGCCCAGAGATAATATCATCCATGTGTTTTTGGAATAATGGACGCATAATGTCTTTTAATTCTTCAGAAATTTCGAATGCTTTTATTTTGGCAGGATTTGATAAACGATCCATCATATTGGTAATACCACCATGTTTTAATGCTTCAGTAATTGTTTCCCAACCATACTGAATTAATTTAGCAGCATAACTTGGTTCAATTCCTTTTTCTATCATTTTATCAAATGATAAAATAGCTCCTGTTTGTAATACACCACATAAAATGGTTTGCTCTCCCATTAAATCAGATTTTACCTCTGCAACAAATGATGATTCTAAAACACCAGCTTTATGTCCTCCAGTTCCAACAGCATATGCTTTAGCTTGTGCTAAACCTTTTCCTTCGGGATCATTTTCAGGATGTACAGCAATTAATGTAGGTACACCAAATCCTCTTTTGTACTCCTCTCTTACTTCCGATCCGGGACATTTAGGAGCCACCATGATTACCGTTAAGTCTTCACGAATTTGCATTCCTTCTTCAACAATGTTAAATCCGTGTGAGTATGATAATGTAGCTCCTTTTTTCATTAGAGGCATAACTGTACTAACTGCATTGGTGTGTTGCTTGTCTGGAGTTAAGTTTAAGACTAAATCAGCTGATGGTATTAATTCTTCATAGGTTCCAACGGTAAAGTTGTTTTCAGAAGCATTTTTGAAAGATTGACGTTGATCTGTTATTGCTTGTGCACGTAATGCATAAGATATATCTAGTCCAGAGTCCCTCATGTTTAGTCCTTGGTTTAGCCCTTGAGCACCACAACCAACAATTACAATTTTCTTGTCTTTTAATACAGTTATGCCATCTTCAAATTCTGAAGCATCCATAAATCGGCATTTTCCTAATTCTGTTAATTGATCTCTTAATGATAGGGTATTGAAATAATTTTTCATTTGTTACTTTTTAGTCAAAATCCAAACGGAATTTCCGTCAGGGATGTATTAATATTTTCGTTTTTTGAGGTAAACCCTCATGTGTAAGTTGAACTGCTAATAACTTTAAAAATTCGCCAACATTTCTGAAATTCTCATTGGCTCTTTTGTTACTGATATTCTTCCAGATCGTACAAATTGTAATAGACCATGAGGTTTTAAATCTTGATATAACTGTTCTGTTTCATGTCTTCTGCCAGTTTTTTCAATTACAAAATAGTCTCTTGCTACAGTGACGATATTTGCATTGCTTTTCTTGATTATATTTTGTATTTCCCTATCATCAAATAATAAATCAGAAGCTATTTTAAACAAAGCTGACTCTTGGTAAATAGTTTCATTATCTGTATGATAATAGGCTTTTATAACTTCTATTTGCTTTTCTATTTGACCTACTAACTTGCGAACTTGTTCTTCATTTGTTTTAATTACAAATAAAAATCGAAACACATCTTTTATTTCTGATTGAGAAGCTGTTATGCTTTCTAAATTTATACGTCTTTTTAGAAATATCCCAGACATTCTGTTCATAACTCCTAAATTATTCTCTGTGTATACTGATATAGTATATGTTTTATTTTCTTCCATAACTTTTAACTTAATCGACATTCTGAAACTGCAGCTCCTGTTGGAACCATTGGGAAAACATTACCCTCTTTTTCTATTACTACTTCTAAGAAATAGGATTCTTTACTCGCTACCATTTCTTTTATGGCTCCCTGTAAATCTTCTCTTTTTGATACTTTTCGAGCCGTAATGTCATACCCTTCTGCGATTTTTACAAAATTTGGATTTACCATTTCTGTAGATGCATAACGCTTATCGAAAAACAACTCTTGCCATTGGCGTACCATTCCTAAAAAACTATTGTTTAATACCACTATTTTGACGGGTATTTTTGTTTGAAATATGGTTCCTAATTCTTGTATGTTCATTTGGTACCCTCCATCTCCAATTATAGCGATAACTTCTCTGTCTGGCACTCCCATTTTAGCTCCTATTGCTGCTGGTAAAGCAAATCCCATAGTTCCCAGTCCTCCAGAGGTTACTTGACTTCTAGTAGTGGTGAATTTAGCATAACGGCAAGCAAACATTTGATGTTGTCCTACATCGGAAACGATAACTGCGTCACCATTCGTTTCTTTATTAATTCCTTCAATCACTTCCCCCATAGTTAAGCCTTCTTTAATAGGTTCTAATTGGGGTTTGATAACTTTATCATACTCTATAGCATATAGGTCTTTAAACTCTTGGTGCCATTGTTGATGTTCTCTTTTCTCTACTAAAGGTAATAAAGCAGCTAATGTTTCTTTTACATCTCCTAATACAGCTACATCTGTTTTTACATTTTTATCTACCTCAGCTGGATCTAATTCGAAGTGAACAATTTTTGCTTGCTTAGCATATCTATTCAAGTCTCCAGTTACACGATCGTCAAAACGCATTCCTATAGCAATTAAAATATCACAATCATTTGTTTTTACATTAGGAGCGTAATGTCCATGCATTCCTACCATGCCAACATTTAATGGATGGTTTGACTCTAGCCCAGATAAACCTAATGCTGTAGATGCTATTGGTATTCCTGATTTTTCAATAAAAGCTTTAAGTTCTTGCTCAGCTGCACCTAAAATAACACCCTGTCCCATTACTATAAATGGCTTTTTAGCGCTATTAATGATGTTAGCAGCAGCTTTTACCTGATCGATATTCATTTCAGGTTTTGGGGCATAACTTCTTATTCCTTTACATTTTTCATATAAAAAATCTAAACTCCCCATTTGAGCATCCTTTGTAATATCTATTAAAACAGGCCCCGGACGTCCAGACTTCGCTATATAAAATGCTTTAGCAATAATTGAAGGTATTTCTTCTGCTTTCGTTATTTGGTAATTCCATTTTGTTATTGGTGTCGATATTCCAACAATATCGGTTTCTTGAAACGCATCAGTGCCTAATAAATGTGACGCTACTTGACCTGTAATACAAACTAATGGTGTTGAGTCTATTTGTGCATCAGCAATTCCAGTAACTAAATTTGTTGCTCCTGGTCCTGAAGTAGCAAAAACTACTCCTGTTTTCCCTGTTACTCTAGCAAAGCCTTGAGCAGCATGTATAGCACCTTGCTCATGACGGGTTAAGATATGTGTGAACTGATCCTGATATTTATAAATCTCGTCATATATAGGCATAATTGCTCCACCAGGATATCCGTAAGCCAATTTAACTCCTTCTTCTAGTAGAGATTTTATTACAGCTTCTGCTCCAGAAATTGTTGTTTTTTCTATCGCTTTTTTGGGCTCTAATACTTGTGTTTGATTTTCCATATTTTATGAAAATTTAATATTCTTGATCTTGTGGGTTTTATAAGCCTTTCAGATCTGTTTTTATTATTGTTTATGTTCTATGCAACCTCAAAAGATTACTCCCGATTATCGGGTTAGAATTCATCGGTTACACATCCTTTAGATGCAGATGAAACTGTTTTTGCATATTTATATAAAACGCCCCTGCTTACCTTTAAATCAGGTTGCTTCCATACCGCTTTACGTAAGGCCAAATCTTCTTCGGTAATTTCTACATGAATGCTATTTTTCTTTGCATCAATAGTAATGATGTCTCCATCTTTAACCAAAGCTATTGTTCCTCCTTCTTGTGCTTCTGGTGAAATATGTCCAACTACAAAACCATGTGTACCTCCTGAAAAACGACCATCTGTAATCAATGCCACATCTTTTCCTAATCCAGCTCCAATAATAGCTGCCGTAGGCTTCAACATTTCGGGCATTCCTGGTCCGCCTTTAGGTCCTTCATAGCGAATTACGACTACATCACCTTTTTCAACTAACCCATCTCTAATTCCATCATTTGCGGCATATTCTCCTTCAAAAACTTTTGCTTTTCCTGTAAAGGTTAATCCTTCTTTTCCAGTTATTTTAGCAACTGCACCTTCTGAAGCTAAATTTCCGTACAGCATTCTTAAATGTCCTGTCGCTTTTATTGGACTCTCTATTGGCATAATTACATCCTGACCTGGTTTTAAACCTGGAACTTCAGCTAAATTCTCCGCTAATGTTTTTCCAGTAACTGTTAAACAATCGCCATGTAATAATCCTTCAGCTAATAAGTATTTCAATACAGCAGGAATTCCACCAACTGCATGTACATCCTCCATTAAGTATTTACCACTTGGCTTTAAATCGGCTAAAAATGGAGTAGTATCACTTATTCGTTGAAAATCTTCGAGAGTAAACTTTACATTTGCGGCTCTAGCAATTGCTAGGAAGTGTAATACTGCATTTGTAGAACCTCCTAAAACAGTAACCAATCTGATTGCATTTTCTAAAGATTTTTTAGTAACAATATCTAAGGGTTTGATATCATGCTTTAATAAATAATGCATTGCTCTACCTGCTGCGATAGACTCCTCTGTTTTCTGTGTGCTTTTTGCTGGATTAGATGCGTTATATGGTAATGACAACCCTAAAGCCTCTATTGCTGACGCCATAGTATTAGCGGTATACATTCCTCCACAAGCTCCAGCTCCAGGGCATGCTTTTTTCACAATACTTTTGAACTCAGATTCTTCCATCGTTCCCGCGACTTTACTTCCCCAAGCTTCAAAAGCAGAAACGATATCTAACTTCTTTCCTTCATGACATCCAGAATCAATTGTCCCTCCATAAATTAAAATCGAAGGTCTGTTAACACGTAACATAGCCATTACAGCTCCTGGCATATTTTTATCACAACCTACAACCGTTATCAATCCATCGTAACTCATTCCTTGTACAACAGTTTCCATGGAATCGGCTATAATATCTCTAGATGGTAATGAGTAACGCATCCCTGGTGTTCCCATAGAAATACCATCGCTTACTCCAATGGTATTGAATATTAATCCAATAACATCTGTTTCTAAAGTACCTTGTTTAGCTAGTTTTGCTAAATCATTTAGGTGCATATTACACGGGTTTCCTTCGTACCCTGTACTTGCAATACCTACCAAAGGTTTCTTAAAATCTTCTTCTGTTAAACCAATTGCATGCAACATCGCTTGAGCAGCTGGTTGTGAGTCGTCTTGTGTAACTTGTTTACTATATTTATTCAATTCCATATTAAACTAATTCAAAGTTTTTGTATTCTCGTTGTGTTACTTTATATTGATATGCTCTTGCTAGGTCATAGCCCAAAGAGTCTTCCCATTTCAATCTAAATTCATGACCATCTAAGGATGCTATTCCTGCCACTTCTGCTGCTGTACCAGTAAAAAATGCTGTATCAGCTTTATAAACATCTTCTGGAGTAAAGAATTTTTCTACTACTTCTATTCCTAATTCTTTTGCTAATTCAAAAACAGTTTGCCTAGTTATTCCAGACAATATATTACCTAAAGGGCAGGTGTATAGCACTTCGTCTTTTTCGTAGAAGAAGTTTGCACCTGGTCCTTCAGCAACCTTACCGTTCATGTCTAGCAATAAAGCTTCGTCAAATCCTTTTTGCTTCGCCTCTGTTGTTGCTAATATTGAATTGGTGTAATGTCCTACTACTTTAGCTTGTATATGAGTGGATTTTGGGTTAGGTCGTTGATAACTAGAAGTCATAAGATTTAATTGCTTATCACCTAAAAACCTACCCCATTCCCAAGCGCAAAGCATTATATGTACTTCGTCCGTTGGCTGTAAACTCATGTTTGCTCCTAAATAAACTAAAGGGCGGATATAGGCGTTTGCTAAATTATTTCGTTCTAGTAACTCATATGTTAATGCAGTTAACTCTTCAACGGAGTATTGTAAATCAATGTGCATCATTTTTGCAGAATACTTTAAACGCTCATAATGCTCCTTTGCTTTAAAAATATGTACCCCATCTTCTGTTTTATACGCACGGATACCTTCAAACACTCCATTACCATAATGTAAGGTTTGGGCATATAAATCAGTAGTAGCCTCATTGGATTTCAGCCATTTGCCGTCTAAAAAAAGTTGTGTGTTTTTGTCGTAATACATTTCAATTCATTTTTCGTTGTAAAATTATTTATCTCTTTTTTAAAATATTGTTTATGTTTTTTTTGATACACTGTTCAAATTGTTGTTTTTTCAGGTGCTCCCCAGTGTTTTCAGTAGATTCAAGTGATTTTGTTTACACTTTCTAAGCCATAAAAAAAGCCTGTATCGAAGAAGATACAGGCTCATGTTTTCACATTATAGATTAGCTGTATCAACTCGGAGGTGAGTTAATAATGACAATAATAATGACGATGTTTTTTATGTTATTCATTTTTAATTATTTTATGAACTTGGAACTTCAAAAGAAGTGCTCAAATTCGTTGTTGTTAATTTCAGTTTAATTCAAAAAAAAACCTTCCGTTTCGGGAAGGCTTTTAAAATTATATGATTAAAATTTTATAATAGCGTTCCCTGTTGTAGTGAAATAATCACGACAATAATGACAAAGACGATATTTAAAATTTGTGTATTCATTTTGATGGTACAAATGTATGTAATAATATTTTAAAAAAACAAATAAAATAAAAATATATTTCTAACCAATTAATTATCAACATGTTTAAGTTTTGTTTATATGTGTAAGAAATAGTATTTGGTATGTGAAAAGCATCATCTCCTACTAAATTAGTAGGGTTTGGTATTTTAATTGAAAATGATTTTTTTTAAAAACGATAGCAGCTAGAATTTTAATATCTTTGCACGCTTAACAGCAACAACACAACACGTTATGAAACGTAACAACAGAACTTATGTTTTTGACTTCGATAGCACACTAACTCGTGTAGAAGCTCTAGACATTCTTGCCGAAATTACACTGGCAAAAAACCCTCAAAAAGACGAAGTAATTAAAGAGATTATCGACATTACCAACAAAGGTATTGATGGTGATATTTCCTTTACAGAATCGTTAGAGCGTAGAATTAAATTATTAAACGCTAAAAAAGGTGATTTATCTGAATTGATTAGAAGACTAAAAAGAGAAGTATCTAAGTCAATTGAAGATAATAAAGAATTCTTTGAGACCCATGCTGATGATATTTATGTCATTTCATGTGGGTTTAAAGAATTTATTGACCCTATTGTAGCTAAATACAATATTCCATCAGAACGCGTATTCGCAAATACTTTTGAATTTGACGAAGATGATGCAATTATTGGATTTGATGCAGCTAATGTACTATCAAAACACGATGGTAAAATAGAATGCTTACGTAACTTAAATTTACCAGGAGAAGTACAAGTAATAGGGGATGGGTATAGCGATTATGTAATGCGTAAAGCAGGCATTGCTGATAAATTTTTCGCATACACTGAAAACATCTCTAGGGATAAAGCCACTAGTAATGCCGACCATATTACACCAAATTTAGACGAATTTTTATACATAAATAAATTGCCAAGAAAAATTTCATTTCCGAAACACCGTATCAAAATTTTATTATTAGAAAACGTACATCCTGATGCGTTCGAGCGTTTATCGGATGATGGGTTTACTGTAGAAACGGTGTCAACAAGCCTTTCAGAGGAAGAACTTATTGAAAAAATAAAAGACATTCATGTGTTAGGAATACGTTCTAAAACACAAGTAACTCAAAAAGTTATTGATGCAGCTGAAAAATTAATGGCTGTTGGAGCTTTCTGTATCGGTACCAAACAAATCGATTTAGCCGCTTGTAAAAGCAAAGGAGTAGTGGTATTTAATGCACCATACTCTAATACACGTTCTGTAGTGGAATTGGCAATCGGACAAATAATTATGCTAATGCGTAGTGTGTTTGCACGTAGTACAGAATTGCATAACGGACAATGGAATAAAACTGCTAAAGGTTCTAAAGAGGTTCGTGGTAAAAAGTTAGGTATTGTTGGATATGGTAATATTGGTAAGCAACTATCGGTATTAGCAGAGGCTTTAGGAATGCACGTATATTATTATGATATAGAGGATAAGCTAGCTTTAGGAAATGCTAAAAAATGCCACACATTAGAAGAGTTGTTGTCTATTTCTGATGTAATATCGTTACATATTGATGATAATTCAAATAACAAAAATTTTATTGGCGCAACAGAGATAAGCCAAATGAAAGATGGTGCTGTTTTTATAAATTTATCTAGAGGATTTGTAGTAGATATTCCTGCATTAAAAGAAGCATTGGTTTCAGGGAAAATTTCTGGAGTAGCTGTTGATGTGTTTCCAGTAGAGCCAAGAGCAAATGGAGCTTTTGAAACTGAATTAAAAGGAATACCTAATGTGATTTTAACCCCACATGTTGGGGGAAGTACAGAGGAGGCGCAACGTGATATTGCTGATTTTGTTCCTGGTAAAATAATGAATTATATGAATACAGGAAATACTGTTGATTCGGTAAACTTCCCAAATATTCGTTTGCCACGCCAAGAAAATGCTCACCGTTTCTTACATATCCATAAGAACGTTCCAGGGATTATGGCAAGTATTAATAAAGTATTGGCGAAATATGATATGAATCTTACAGGGCAATATTTAGCTACCGATTCAAGTGTGGGATATGTAATTGTTGAGGTTGATAAAGAATACAATAATGAAGTATTGAAGGCCTTGAAAGATATTGAACATACAATTAAATTTAGAGTGTTGTATTAGCAAAAAAGCCCTTTGAATTAATTTCAAAGGGCTTTTATATGGCTTGACAAATATTCTTTTACAAGCTATAAATTATCCTTGCAGTTAAAAAACGAGGTTGAATATAATAGTCCGTTACACTAGTCGTAAAATCAGTTGTATTAGTGTTAGTTTGTGATCTCGTATCCAATAAATTTGTTGCTTTTAACTCAAATTCCCATTTACTATCTTGGTTTTTTCTATAGGCTAACGAAGCATTCCAGAATTCATAACTGTTTTTGTTTCCAGTATCGTTACTAAAATTATTATAAGTATAATCAGTTTTAAATGTTAATGTTTTCCAAATCAAAGCATCAAAATTTACTGAAGGTGTTTTAGTAATAGACTGCGTTTTGTTTGAGTTGAAATCAGCATCCTGTATGGTATGTCTATAACTAACCTCTACATTTGGAGCAGTTTTAAAATTAGTTCTTAATTGAGCTCTATAGGTTTGAGTGTAGTTCTCACTTATAGATCTTATGCCGTCTTGAAAATTATTGTATTTACTATAACTGAAATTACCGCTACCTGTTGCTCTTAACTTTCCAAAGGTTCTTTGTATTCTACCACTTGCACTTACGCTTTCATCAGCGAAGCCTGAATTAAACGGGGTATTAGTATTTACGGTTACACCTGGTATGAAATTTGATTGATTTCGAATGTTGTTGATACTTTTATTGTAATTAATATTAGCAAATACGTTGGTGTAATTAAACATGTTAAAACTAAAATAACTCAAGTTTACATTATGTGATAAGGCGCTTTCTAAAGTAGGAATTCCATAGAAAAAAGAGTTGTAGTTATTCATTACCAAACCTCTAGCTAGTTGAGAAACATCAGTAAAATCTGTTTTCATACTGTAATTAATGTTGATATTCTCTGATTTTTTAAGTTGTATCCTAGTATTGAAATCAGGTAAAACTCTGAAGAAGTTATCAGTGTATGTTGATCCTAGTTGTGAGTTTTTAGTACTATAGACATGCCCTGATACTCCTGGAGTAAAAGTAAATTTACCTGTTATAAAACGATAATGTAGTCCTAAATAAACATCGTTAAAAGTATAGTTGATGTGGTTGCTTGTTAATCCGTTGTTGATAGAAGGTATTGGGGTGTTTGTAGTTCCATTGTCTAAGAATTCAAATAGGTTAGAATCAAATTTTTGAGAACTATATAAATTTCCTACAGTAATATTAATATTGCTTTTATCGTTAATGATGTTCCAGTAATCTAATTTCGCATCTACTTGATTTGATTTTACACGTTTGCTTTGTGCAATAGAGTAGCCTTGTTGGTCTGGGGTAAACCCTAAAACGCCTCCAGAAGACAAGTAGCTCGAGTTTTCTTCTAAGAAAGCATTGTAAAACGGGTTTTCATCCTGCAACAAATGTTGTGCTTCAAAAGAGAAAATATTTTTATCATTTAAAGTGTAATAATAATTCATATTTTGATTAATACTAAATGGATTACTTTCTTCAAATTCATTTATCCGACCAAATAGAGATGATAATGTGTTTTGATATTGTGACTCTTTAGAGGTTCTTCCTAGAATATCATAGTCCAATTGATTGTTTGTGTTGGGCTTATATTTGGCACTTAGCTTTAACATTGCTAAATCACTTTTTTGTGAAGTATTGTTGTTTGTAGTTTCGTCAGGGGTAGCGCTATTAGGGTAGGTTCTTATATTGTTTTCCTGTAACTCATTTCTGCTACTAGAGAAAATTCCAAAACCACTTATATCCAAAGCTTTATTTGGAGCGAAACTAAAATTTGCTGCACCAAATTTCGTATTTATGTCTTTTGCTTTGTTGTTTTGAAGTGTTAAAAATCCTAAGTCATTATTTCCAAGACTAATGTTAGTGCCACTTTGTCTGCTTGGATTTTTAAAGCCTCCAGTGAAATTATAATAATCACGTCGTGTAAAAGCTACTTCACCAATATTGTTTATGTCTCCAATAAAATTCACACTGTATTCAGGGCTATAATAAAATAGTTTAGGTTGCGCTAAATATAATTCATTATCATCAGAAGTTCCACCACCAGCAGTTACCGTACCAAACCAAAAGTTCTTCTTTCCTTCTTTAAGTTTAATGTTTATGACAATATTATCTTGATTGTTTTGCACCCCGCTTAATTGTCCAATTTCAGCATGGTTTTTTAATACTTCAATTTTATCAACAGCATTAGCCGGAATGTTTTTTGTAGCAAGTTTTGAATCACCATCAAAAAAATCTTTTCCTTCTACCATCACTTTACTAACAACCTTCCCTTCAACTTCTATTAGTCCGTCATCATTTATTTCTACTCCAGGGAGCTTTTTTAGGATGTCTTCTAATTTCCGCTCTGTTCCGTTTTTAAACGAATCTGCATTATATATTATGGTGTCCCCTTTGATGGTTACAGGCATTTCATAGATCAATTCAACGGTATCCAGAGTGTTGTCTTCAACTAAATTAAAACTTTTAGAAATGTTAGTTTCTTTGGTGTTAATGATTTCTTCGAAACTTTTCATACCTATATAACTTACTTGTAATTTATAGGAAGCATTTTTTTTTAAATTAAGCTTGTAACGTCCTTTGTCATTGGTTATTCCATAAGAGTCCAACGCTTTTGTTTCTTGATTTATAGCAATTACATTGGCTAAATCTAATGGATTTCCGATACTGTCTTTTACAATTCCTTCTACTTTAATTTGAGCAAAAGAATAGCTAGCTACTATTAGTAGTAGCGCTGTTAATAAATGTTTCATTAATGTTGTTTGAATTAGTTTTTATTGTATTAAAATCAATGTCCACGGTAATAAGTGAACTATGTGAGAATTAACCAATATCATTATTTGATTGATGTAGTATTTGAGTTTTAAAACCCACTGGAGGGTTAATGTCCTCTACCGTGACCTCTTCCTCTACGACCACCGTACATTTCTCTCATTTCTTCCATTTTCTTTTTTACAATGTCGTTGTATTCTTTTCTGGTAACTACTTTTCCTTTAGAAGGAGCTTTTATCTCTTTTCTCTCGTTAGGATTTAAAACTATTTTAGTACATAAAATAGTTGTTTTATCAGCATTAACTTCTAAAATTAATCCAGGTAAACCATTGTATTCTCCTGGACCTTGACTCACTGGGATTTGCATCGTATACCACGCAGTTACTACAGTTTCTTTAGGAATTTCTATTTCCTTCATAGGATCGTTACTTATTTCTGTAGAGTCTTTAGCTTTTTCGTCATCATTTTTTTTCTTGTCTCTTCTACGCATGCTTCTCCAGTCCATCTCATCAATTTTCTTTACTGCAGTAGCTTTGAAACACATATATTGACCAATTTGTTTTGTTTCACTTTCCATTTTCCAGGTTAACTTTGGTAAGGAATCTTTTATTAAAAATTGCTTTCCGAAAAATTCTTGATCTTGTAAAACTAACTGGTCTTTAATGTTTTTATATTGCTTTCCAGGAGTGAAACTACTCATCATTCCTCCCCATCTACTTCCTCCACCTTGTCCAGGTGCTGATAATTTTTCTTCTTCTTTGTATATTGACTCAGTTTTATTGAATGTTAGTTCATATGTTTTTTCAAACATGCTTTTCATGCGTTCAGCCATCATTTTCTTTCTTTCAGGCGACATGTTTCCGCCTCCCCATTGATCCATGTTAACAGATGTTTTGGATTGATAAGTTGCTTGTCCTTGAAAATTTTGAGCAAACAATGTTGCAGAAAATAAGGCTAAAAAAATAGTTGCAATAAGTTTCATTTTGATCTGTTTTTAATCCCACAAGTGGGTTTAGTATTGACGTATAGCAGTAAGACGATTCATTTCGTTTTATGTTACAGTGTTAGAACATCTTTTTGATCAAAGGTTTAATGGGTGAAAGTTAAAATTTTGTTAAATAAACTAGCCTCCAATGATGATTTCAAAGTGATCTCCATCACTAGATCTTCTGCGGCTATCCATTTCTTTCATTTTCTTTTCTATAATTGTTTCAAATTTTTCTTTAGTAACAACTTTTCCTTTTGAAGGCTCTTTTAAAATACTTTTGTCTTTTGAATTTATTACAATTTTACTGCAAATAACAGTTTCAGTTCCATCATTAACTTCTAATATTAACCCAGGTAAACCATGATAATTTCCTGGTCCATTGCTAACAGGTATTTCTGGCGTGTACCATGCAGTAACTTTAATTTCCTTCATTTTAGGAGTTGTGTTTTCATCTTGTTCATGATCAGCGTTAAAACTGATGCGGCTTTCTATATCCTCCACTTCCCTTTTTAAAGTTGCTTGGTAACAGGTGTACTCACCAATATTTTTTGTTTTACTGCCTAATTTCCACTCTAGTTTTTCAAGATGATCTTTAATCAAAAATACTTTTCCAAAAACATCATTCTTATTGGTGTATCTGTTTTCTTTTATGTTTTTGTACAGAATATCTGAACCTCCAGTATTAATCATTACCATTTCCATTCCTGAAGGTCGCTGCGGAGTTCCTAGTTTTTCTTCTTCTTTGTAAATAGATTCTTCTTTACTAAAAGCTAAAACATATGTTTTTTCAAATTGTTTTTTAAGCATTTCCATCATCTGTGAATGCATTTCTGAATTTACTTGTGTACTGTCTAGTTTTATGTCTAGTTTTCGTTTTGATTTATACGTAGCTTTTCCTTGAAAGTTTTGTGAAAATAGAGTGCAAGTAAATAAAACTGCTGCTACTAATGTAAGTGTGTTCTTCATTTGTTCATTTTTTTGATTATTGTAATACAAAGGTGTGAAGTAAAACATGTTTTTATAGTTAACGAGTGTTAACTACTGTTAAGCAATATCTTTTTTGATATTTATCTATTACTTTTGAAGTATGAATGAATTGAAATACAGAAGAATATTATATGTTATAGTTCTGGTTATACTAGCTACTATTGGAATTCAATCCTATTGGAATTATAAAAATTACCTTACAAATAAACAGCAGTTAATTAATGATGTTCAAATAAGTTTAGACAATGCTGTAGATGATTATTATACTAGTTTAGCTGAAAGAAGTACCTATCAATACAGTTTTAAAGAAGGTGAGATTAGTGAGAACATGATTATTAATGGTGATACAATTTATGATCATCTTTTTCAAGATTTTAATGTAATTGAACATAAATCTAGGCATGATACATTAAATACAGGTAAAATAAATCATCTAGCAATATTTCAAGCAGAAGGAAAAGATACCGTATTGACTTTTGAAAATGGGTTTGTTACCAAAGAAGAATGGATAGGTGATGCGAATTTTCTGAAAACAATAAAGAGCTTTGACGTAGATTCTTTAGGGAAGAAGGATTTTGAAATGTTAACAGCCAAAATAATATTTCGGATATCAAATGATACAATTAATATTAAACGGATTAAAGAGTTATTAGAAGAGGAGTTAAAACGAAAAAATATAGTGGTTGATTATAACCTGTCTATATTGAATAAGTTCGATGATTTTGAGGATGTAAATTTTAAAAATAATAATCCTACTGAGTTAACAGTAGAATCTAAATCGTCGTTTTTGCCACATGGAAGTAAATTAAAAATGTATTTTACTAATGTTGCAAGTACAATTTTAAAACGTATTTTGATGGGGATTTTGATATCGACTCTTTTGGTATTTGGAGTGATTGCATGCCTGTTTTATTTACTTAAAATTATAAGCCATCAAAAGCAATTATCAGAAGTGAAAAATGATTTGATTAGTAATATCACACATGAATTTAAAACACCAATAGCTACTATTGGTGTAGCTTTGGAAAGTATAATGGATTTTAATGTAATTGAGGATAAGGATAAAACAAAACGGTATGTAAATATGTCAATCAATCAATTATCAAAATTAAATATTATGGTGGAGAAGTTGTTGGAAACGGCAACTTTGGATAGCGATAATTTAGTTTTGAATAAGGAGAAAATTAATGTAACTGAGTTGGTAGAAGGTATAGTGGCTAAATATCAAATTTCAATACAAGAAAAAGTATTGAAATTTATAGATGCTCCTGATTTGATCTATGCCAATATTGACATATTTTATTTTGAAAATGCAATTAATAATATAATTGATAATGCTATTAAGTATGGAGGTAATGTTATTACAGTGACCTTAAAAGTTTCGGATAATACCTTTGAAGTTTTAGTTCTTGATAATGGTACTTCTTTAGAAAAAACGCATAAAGAAAAACTGTTTGAGAAATTTTATAGGGCGCCAAAAGGGAATAGGCATGATGTAAAAGGATTTGGGATTGGATTGTATTACACGAAAAAAATTATAGAGAAGCACAATGGTATTATTCAATTGGAATTGAATAAAAATAATACTATTTTTAAAATAGCGCTTCCATATGAATAAGTTAGTAAATGTATTGTTAGCGGAAGATGAACCTTCGTTAGGGCAAATTATAAAAGAAAGTTTAGAGACAAGGAGCTTTAAAGTATTCTTAGCTGAAAATGGAGAAGAAGCATTTAAGATATATCAAAACGAAACGATTGATATATTGGTATTGGATGTCATGATGCCTAAAAAAGATGGTTTTACTTTAGCTAAGGAAATTCGTTTAGAAGATGATGAAATTCCTATTATATTTTTAACAGCAAAATCCCAAACTAAAGATGTGGTTGAGGGATTTAGTATAGGGGGAAACGATTATTTAAAAAAACCATTTAGCATGGAAGAGCTAATTGTTAGAATAAATAATTTGTTAAACCGGTCAAAAGTTCAGAAAGCCATTCTCTTATCAGGTATAGGGAATTATAATTTTGATTTCCCAAAACAGACCTTACAATATTTAACCGAAGAAAAGGTTAAACTAACCCATCGTGAAGCACATTTATTACATCATTTATTACAAAACAAAAACCAAGTGCTTGACCGTTCAAAAGTATTGATAGAACTTTGGGGCGATGACGATTTTTTTAATGCCCGTAGCATGGATGTGTTTATTACCAAGTTACGCAAGAAATTAAAACAAGATGATGCGATACAGATTGTTAACGTTCGTGGTTTTGGTTACAAGTTAATCTGTGATTAGTACACTTTTTGTTTAATAATTATCCTCCTTTTAAGTTTTCTTTAGCAAAAATACACGCTCAATCACGATTATTTATACCCCGTATAAAGACCTGTATTTAAAACCAAGTATTACTTACTGTAATTAACGGTCATTATTTTGCAAGTTTTGTTGAAAGGATAAAAAACCTAGTATATTTGATTATATATACTATATCATAAAATATTCGTAATTAAAAATCATTCACAAAAACCTTTTTATGTTTTTAAAAAACAAAACTTCATTAGTTGCTTTATGCATGTTACTCATTCTATTACTTATAAATTGTAAAGGTGAAATGAATCAGTATACTGAAATAAAAAAAAGTGATTCGCAAGATATTGTGTCAACAACTACCTCTAACACTGTTCAGCTTGAGCAAGGTTGGGACAAGAAAATACAGCAAAAGTTTTGGTTTACAACCCAAGGTTCATTAATCATACGTTATGATTGGTTTTTATGGTTGGAAAAAGAGAATTCTACAGCGCTTTTTAGAAACACTAAAAACATAAATAAGTATAAGTATATTCCACAAGGGCCATCTGAATTAAATCCCGATGGATTACCTATTGGTTTTATGAAAAATAAAGAAAAGGGTGTTAATTATGTAGGAATAAATTGTGCTGCTTGTCATACCGGACAAGTAAAATATGGCGAAACTACCATGATTATTGATGGAGCCCCTGCAATGGCAGATTATCAGTCCTTTTTTCAAGATTTGGAAAAGGCAATGGAGAAAACCGTTACAGATAAGAGTAAGTTTGAAAGATTTGCTGTTAATGTACTAGGGGGCGACTATAATAAAGATGATGAAATTGTGCTTAGGGAGCTGTTTTTAAAAGCTACTGAAGATTTGAAAACCAGAAATGTTTTAAATGAAACTACCAACCCATACGGGTTTTCAAGAGTTGATGCCTTTGGACAAATTTTTAATATGGTAACAGCTCATGATTTAAATATTCCTGAAAATAAAGAAGAGCCTAATGCACCAGTTTCTTATCCATTTTTATGGGATACTCCGCAATCAAATTTAGTGCAATGGAACGGTTTGCTTTCAAATCATGGTCTTGGTCCAATTGGTAGAAATGTAGGAGAAGTTTTAGGGGTCTTTGGAACTTTAGATATTAAACCTGGTGTGCTTTATCCGGCTTCAGCAAAAGTTGCGAATTTAGGAAAACTTGAAAAGTGGATGGAAAGTTTATGGTCGCCAAAATGGCCTGAAAAACACATAGGAGTTATTGATACAGAAAAAGCGAATGCAGGTAAAATAGTATATGCTAACAACTGTGTGAGTTGCCATGCGACTATTGAACGTACTAATCCTGATAGAAGAGTTATCGCAAACATGACCCCTTTAAAATCTATTGGAACGGATCCTTTGATGGCTCTAAATGCTACTCATAAGGCTTCCACAGGAATATTGGAAGGAGAAAAAATAACATTAGTTGATGATGCAGTTTTTGGTAAAACTGCATATAAAGCACAAATTTTAACCAATGCAGTTGAAGGAGCTTTGTTTGATCATTTATTGGGTACTGTAGAGGGGCTAGTAATATCTCACTTGGATATTGCTACTTCGGATTTTAATGCGATAGCTACACCATCCTATAAGGCGCGACCATTAAATGGTATATGGGCTACAGCTCCGTATTTACATAATGGATCTGTCCCTAATATATGGGAGCTATTAAAACCAGAAGCAGAAAGGGTTAATGTTTTTTATGTGGGAAGCCGAGAGTTAGATCCAAAAAATATTGGATTTGAAACAAAAGAAAGTAAGGATAACTTTAAATATGACACCTCTATTGCTGGAAATTATAATACGGGGCATTTATACGGAACTGCATTAACCGAGAAAGAAAAATGGGATTTAGTGGAGTATATGAAAACACTTTAGTTGAGTAGGGGATGTAGCTTTTATTCCAGGTAAATATAAAATAAAAATGCTCTAAAAAAAGTAATGTAAATTAGAAAGCCACCTTATTAAAGGTGGCTTTCTGTTTCTTTCTCATACTGACCATCAGGTACAAACTGGCGGGAGCGGGGGGATTTACCTTAGCAAAGGAAATTCGTTTAGAAGAAGATGAAATTCCTATTATATTTTTAACAGCAAAATCGCAAACTAAAGATGTAGTGGAAGGATTTAGTATTGGTGGAAACGACTATTTAAAAAACCATTTAGCATGGAAGAGCTAATTTATTAAACCAATCAAAAGTTCAAAGAACTATTACAGATTCAGGTATAGGAAATTATAATTTTGATTTTCCAAAACAGACCTTACAATATTTAACAGAAGAAAAAGTAAAACTTACCTATCGAGAAGCACATTTGTTACAACATAAAAATCATGTATTGGACAGGTCTAAAGTATTGAAAGAGTTTTGGGGAGATGATGATTTTTTCAATGCACGTAGTATAGATGTGTTTATTACTAAGCTACGTAAGAAATTAAAAAAGGACGAAAGCATACAAATTGTAAATGTTCGTGGATTTGGATACAAGTTAATTTGTGATTAAGTCAGATGTTTCTGGAGTATTTATTATTTTTACAACTATCAGTAGTTTAGTGATTCAATGAAAAACCTATTATACATACTAATTATTAGTTCATGCTGCCTTTTAAAAGCACAAGAAGGAATAGAAGCGAAATTGATTGAAAATATTCCTTTAAAAGCAGATGTTTTTGTAGGGGTAAATATGTTTGACGAATTGTTTTATGTAAAAAATGATGTGTTATTTAAACAAACAAAATTAGAGAATCATACGTATCAAAACAATTTATACGGTTCGCTTAATTCGGTAGACATATTAAATTCGTTAGCGTCTACATTGTTTTATAAAAACTTCAATATAGTAATACAGTTGGATAGAAGACTAGGTGAAATTAGTAAAATTGATTTTAATCAATCTAACAACTTTAGTACAATTTCACATGTTTCTACAGCAAGTAATAAACGGCTATGGATTTTTAATTCTGATACACAACAATTGCAAGTGTATAATCCAAAACAAGATATCGTTGAAGTATCAAGCCAATCAATTCAAGATGTTATTGTAGATTTTTATAGCAATTATAATTTTTGTTGGGTATTGACTAAAACGAAGCTGTTACAATATAATATATACGGAAATCAGTTGAATAGTTATTCCTTAGAAGGGTACGATGCGTTTATTTACTATAAAGATTATTTTATTTTAAAGAAAGACACTCAGTTGTATTCATTAGCTGTAGGCGATGAAACCCCTAAATTAATAGCACTTCCAAAATTATTTATTAAAGATTTCTCTGTAACAAATGAAACCTTGTATATTTACAGCGGAAACGAATTACATTCTTTTAAAATTAACCTGAATATAGAATAATACCAATTTAAACCACTAATGTTGTGATATTAAATTGGAATTATATTTTGTAATATTGAAGAAAAATATTTCAGTATAGCATCGCTATAGTTAAGTGCTTTAAAGAGAGTATTGAGAAAATAAAATTATTTAACGCGATATTAGTCGTTTAAATTAGTATAGATATGCACGTAGCAATTGCAGGAAATATAGGGGCAGGAAAAACTACACTAACAAAGTTGTTAGCAAAACATTATAATTGGGAGCCTCAGTTTGAAGATGTTGTAGACAATCCGTATTTGGATGATTTTTATAACAAAATGGAACGTTGGTCATTTAACCTACAAGTGTATTTTTTAAATTCAAGATTTAGGCAAGTATTGCAAATTAGAGAAAGCGGCCAGGACACTATCCAAGATAGAACCATTTATGAGGATGCTCATATTTTTGCGCCTAACTTACACTCTATGGGTTTAATGACCAATAGGGATTTTGAGAATTACAAATCGTTATTTGATTTAATGGAGTCTTTAGTTCAAGGACCTGATTTGTTAATTTACCTGAGAAGCTCTATACCTAATTTGGTAGGGCAAATTCATAAACGAGGAAGGGAGTATGAAAATACGATAAGTATTGAGTATTTAAGTAGGTTAAATGAACGCTATGAGGCTTGGGTACATGGTTATAAAGGAAGGTTATTGGTGATTGATGTTGATAATTTAAACTTTGTTGATGAACCAGAGGATTTAGGAAGTATCATACATAAAATTGATGCTGAAATAAATGGATTATTTTAGTGTCAAAAAAGAGATAATAATAATAATAATAATAATAATAAAAAAGCCAGTTTGTTAAGCTGGCTTTTTTATTACTGTAAATTGAGTTTGTTATTCATATTTAATTTCTGATATTCTCTTTTTAATAGTTTCCGAATCACCAATGATAGATTCTTTATGTGTTTTAGAAACTCCATTTTCAGTAGTGGTAGTTGTAATTGTAGCAGAAGAATCGTGACTGCCATTTTCGGTAAACTCTATTTTAATTTCTTTTTTAATCTCACTAGTTACGGTAGCATGAGTGGTAGCTGAGTGTCCCCCAAGAATAGGGGCAATGACCAAACCAATTAAACAAGTAAGCTTAATTAAGATATTCATAGATGGTCCTGAAGTATCTTTAAAAGGATCGCCGACAGTGTCACCTGTAACAGCTGCTTTATGAGCATCTGACCCCTTGTAGGTCATTTCTCCGTTTATTTCAACACCAGCTTCAAAGGATTTTTTAGCGTTGTCCCATGCGCCTCCAGCATTATTCTGAAATATTGCCCAAAGTACTCCACTTACAGTAACTCCAGCCATATAGCCACCAAGCATTTCAGCAACAGCCATTTTGTGCATTCCAAATAAAAGAGGCACAAAAGCAATTAATAAAGGAAAACCGATGGTTAATAACCCTGGCAACACCATTTCTCTCAAGGAAGCCTTGGTTGATATGGCTATACATTTGTCGTATTCTGGTTTTCCAGTACCTTCCATGATTCCTGGAATTTCTCTAAACTGACGTCTAACTTCATGTACCATTTCCATGGCAGCTTTCCCTACAGCATTCATTGCCAAGGCGGAAAAAACTACAGGTACCATTCCTCCAATAAAGAGCATAGCCAAAACCGGTGCTTTAAAAATATTTATACCGTCAATTCCTGTAAAAGTTACAAAGGCTGCAAATAAGGCTAAGGAAGTTAATGCTGCAGAGGCAATAGCGAACCCTTTTCCAGTAGCGGCAGTTGTATTTCCTACAGCATCTAAAATATCAGTACGTTCTCTTACGATGGGTTCTTGTTTACTCATTTCGGCAATACCACCAGCATTGTCAGCAATAGGTCCAAAAGCATCAATGGCCAGTTGCATAGCTGTAGTTGCCATCATTGCTGATGCTGCTAATGCTACTCCATAAAAACCTGCTAATACATATGAAGTCCATATTGCAGCTGCAAATAAGAGTACAGATGGAAAAGTAGAGATCATTCCAGTAGCTAATCCAGCAATAATATTCGTTCCAGCTCCAGTACTAGATTTTTGTACAATTTCTAAGATTGGTTTTTTTCCCAATCCAGTATAATATTCTGTAATAGATGAAATAGCACCTCCAACAAACAAACCAACTAATGTAGCATAAAATACTCGCATTGATGAAACATCTTGCAATCCTTCTCCGAAGAAATTCATTTGCATTGTTTCGGGTAGCATCCATTTTACAAATACATAACATAATATGGCTACTAGAACAATTGAAACCCAGTTCCCTATATTTAATGCCCTCATTACTTGTGGTTCCTTTGCATCATTACTATTTATTTTTACTAACATGGTTCCTAGCAATGAAATGATAACTCCAGCTCCAGCGATTGACATGGGTAATAGTATTGGGCCAATACCTCCAAAGGCATCAGAAATACTTCCTCCCATATCTCTAATAATATAATTACCCAGTACCATTGCTGCCAGTACTGTGGCTACATATGATCCGAATAAATCTGCTCCCATTCCAGCTACATCACCTACATTGTCACCTACGTTATCAGCAATAGTTGCTGGGTTTCTAGGGTCGTCCTCAGGGATTCCCGCTTCAATTTTACCAACTAAATCTGCGCCAACATCGGCTGCTTTGGTATAAATACCTCCGCCAACACGCGCAAATAATGCTATTGATTCAGCTCCTAATGAAAATCCAGCAAGTGTTTCTAAAACAATTGTCATGTCATCAACTGATGTCCATGTACTATCCATAAAAAAGTGAAAGAAGAAAATGAAGAATGCGGTTAACCCAAGCACTGCTAATCCAGCAACTCCTAATCCCATTACCGTTCCACCTCCAAAAGAGACTTTCAAGGCGTTTGGTAAACTGGTGCGTGCTGCTTGTGTGGTTCTTACGTTCGTTTTAGTCGCTATTTTCATTCCCATATTCCCCGCTAATGCTGAAAATATTGCACCTAAAATAAAAGCAATTACAATAAGCCAATGAGTGGTTGGTACTAGAAAAGATACTATAGCGAGTAATATACTTACAATTAAAACAAAAATAGCAAGTAGTTTGTATTCGGCATTTAAGAAAGCCAAGGCACCTTCGTGGATGTGGTCAGAAATTTCTTTCATTTTGCCATCTCCAGCATCTTGTTTTAGTACCCATGCTTTTTTTATAAACATGTAAATTAAACCAATAGCTGCTGCAGCAATTGGCATGTAAATCATCATTGATTCCATATGTTAGTATAGTTTTAAAAGATTAGAAAGTGTTAGTTCTTCTAAAAGTATTAAAAATCAATGAGATATAAAAAAAAGACGATACTCAAATGAATATCGCCTTTTTATATTGTATCGAAAAATACTAGATTGTAAAGTTTCCGTTTGTTTTGTGTTCACTTGATTCGTAACGCTCAATACATTTATCTAAAATGTCATACGCTTCTTGAGCATCTCCCCATCCACCAACATCAACTTTTTTCTTTTCAAGATCTTTATACACTTGAAAAAAGTGAGTGATTTCTTTTACTAAATGTGGGTTTAAGTCAGATAAATCATTCAAGTGATTCCAAATAGGGTCAGAAACTGGTACGCAAATAATTTTTTCATCTGGTCCTTTTTCATCTGCCATGTGGAAAACACCAATAGGCTTAACTTCCATAACACACATAGGAAATGTTGGTTCATTTCCTAATACCAACACATCTAATGGATCACCATCTAATGCTAATGTTTCAGGAATGAATCCGTAATCAGCAGGATACATCATAGAAGAAAATAACATTCTGTCAAAACGTATTTTTCCTAATTCAAAATCGTATTCGTATTTATTTCTACTTCCTTTTGGAATTTCTATTAAAACATCAAATGTTCTTTTTAGCGCTGCGTTCATAGCTGTTTTGTTTTTTTATTTCACTATTTGGGGTGAAACTCGGATTGAAAAATCCAATTAATAATATTTTTAACTCTAAAAGAAGAACTAAAGTTTACAAATGAGCTCTTCTAAATCAGTGCGCGAAAATACATAAAATATTGATAAAAAAGAGGTAAAATCACAATTTTGAAAAGACAATATTTTATATCTGTTTGTTAGTGAGTAATTTGCTTATTGGTATCACTAATTATTGATAGGTTTAATTGGTTATATTTGTGCCCATATAAATTAATGCCCTTAATTAAACCCACAGACGGGATGAAAATAAATATAGGTACCCTTTTATTATTATGTTTTAGTTTGCTTTCTTTTTCTCAAGAAGAAAATGATACTCAGGTTGTTGCCATTGATGTAAATTACATGTATGGAGTTATTGCGAATCACAACTCAAATATTTTACATTTAATCACAGGTCACCCAGAAGGGGTGCTAGTAAGTTGGAATAGAAAAACCTTTGGAAAACAAAAATGGGAGCAACGATTTAATTACCCAGATGTGGGGGCATCATTTCTGTATCAAGATTTTAAAAATGAATACTTGGGAGAGAACTATTCGTTGTATGGTCATTTTAACTTTTATTTTTTAAAACGAAATATTACGTTTAGGGCAGGACAAGGAATTACCTATGCAACAAACCCTTACGATAGGTATTCTAATAACAGAAATGTAGCTTTTGGTTCCAGACTATTGAGTAGTACTTATTTGATGTTAAATTATAAAAAGGAACGCTTGTTTAAATCACGTTTCGGAATTCAAGCAGGAGTAACGCTTACGCATTATTCTAATGCAAATATAAAAGCACCAAACACCAGTATAAATACAATTTCTGCAAATATTGGTGTTACGTATAGTCTAGTTGATGAAACCAAAAAGGAGTATATTAAAAGAGAAAAAGATTCTTTGCGTGTAAGAGAACCAATTCAGTATAATATTGCTTTTAGAGGAGGGGTTAATCAAGGAGATGTTATTGGTACAAAGCAATATCCATTTTACATAGCATCTTTTTATGCCGATAAGCGAGTAGGTAATGTTAGTGCGATTCAAATGGGTGCTGATGTATTTTTCTCTAATTTTTTAAAAGAAGAAATAAAGTTTAATTCAATAGCTTATCCAGAAAAGGAAGTAGATCCAGATACAGATTATAAGAGAGTTGGTGTTTTTATTGGACATGAATTATTTATCAATAAAATGTCGTTGATTACTCAATTTGGATATTATGTTTACTATCCATATGAGTTTGAAACGCGTATTTATGAACGTATAGGAGTCAAGCGATACTTCGGAGATAAAACATTCGCATCAGTAACACTAAAGGCTCATGCTGCAGCTGCTGAGGCTTTGGAATTTGGGATAGGAATTAGACTATAATTTAGAATGAAGGTGAAAAAGATATTGATTATTTTTATAGGAGTTTTATTACTGTCATGTGATAAAGAGAATGCAAATGATTGTTTTCAGAAAACAGGAGCAATTATTAGCCAAGAAATTACTGTTGCTAATTTCACTAAAATTAAAGTAAATAGAGATGTCGAGCTAATTTTAAAAGAAGGAGCAGTACAAAAAGTAGTATTAGAAACAGGGGGTAATTTATTAAACGATGTGTCTGCAGTTGTTAATGGTGATCAATTAGTTTTAACAGATAATAATATCTGTAATTATATACGTGATTATAATGTTACTAAAATATATGTAACGTCACCAAATATTACGGAAATAATTAGTTCAACCCAATTTCAAATAAGTTCAGATGGAATATTGAATTATACAGCTATCGATATTTTATCAGAAGATTATCATGACTCATCTATAATTGCGGTAGGGGTTATTAATTTAGCATTGAATTCTCAAGCTGTAAGAGTAGTTGGTAATAATTTAACTTCTTTTAATCTAAACGGAATAACCGAAACCTTAAATGTAAGTTTTGCTGCAGGTGATGGTGTGTTTAATGGGGAGAATTTAATAGCTAATGAAGTAACAGTATTTCATAGAGGAACAAACAATATTATTGTGAACCCGCAAAACGAATTAAAAGGGAAGTTAGTAAGTACTGGTAATTTGATTTCAGTAAATCAGCCTCCAATAGTAAATGTTGAGGTGTTGTATACAGGGAGTTTGATTTTTCAGTAAAGAAGAGTTGTCTTATAAATATTAAAAAAGACCGCCAATCAGCGGTCTTTTTTAATATTTATAAGAGCAAATTAATATGACACGAAACAAGAGTCTTACATCTTGGTTCTTTTCTCTTTAATTAGAACTACCCTTTTATAATCCCTCTTGAAATTACAATTTTCTGAATTTCAGAAGTTCCTTCGTATATCTGAGTGATTTTTGCATCACGCATTAAACGCTCCACGTGGTATTCTTTTACAAACCCATTTCCACCGTGTATTTGTACTGCTTCAACAGTATGAGTCATGGCAACTTGTGAAGCGTATAGCTTCGCCATTGCACTACTCATGTCAAAGTTATTTCCTTGATCTTTGTCCCAGGCAGCTTTCATAACTAACATACGAGCAGCTTCAATTTCTGTGTGCATATCAGCTAATTTAAAGGCAATAGCTTGGTGATTACAAATTTCAGTTCCAAAGGCTTTACGCTCTTTAGAGTATTTTAATGCTAATTCATACGCTCCAGCAGCAATACCTAAAGCTTGAGCAGCAATGCCGATACGTCCTCCGGCTAAAGTTTTCATAGCAAATTTAAAGCCAAATCCGTCTTCGCCAATTCTATTTTCTTTAGGAACTTTTACATCATTAAATTGTAAGGTATGTGTATCAGAACCTCTAATTCCTAACTTGTCTTCTTTTGGTCCAACATGAAACCCTTCCATTCCTTTTTCTAGGATAAAAGCATTGATTCCTCTATGTCCTTTTTCACGGTCAGTTTGTGCGATAACTAAATACACATCAGCACGTCCACCACTTGTAATCCAGTTTTTTGTTCCGTTTAAAAGGTAGTAATCCCCTTTGTCGATTGCTGTTGTACTTTGTGATGTTGCATCAGACCCAGCTTCTGGTTCAGACAAACAGAATGCACCTAAGTATTCTCCTGTAGCTAGTTTGGTTAAATATTTTTGTTTTTGAACTTCTGTAGCATAAGCTTCTAATCCATAGCATACCAATGAGTTATTAACAGAAACCATAACAGAGGCAGAAGCATCAATTTTTGATAATTCTTCCATAATTAATACATATGAAATAGCATCCATTCCACTTCCTCCATATTTTGGATCTACCATAATTCCCAAGAAACCTAAATTCCCCATTTTTTTAACCAATTCTTGTGGGAATTCTTGTTTGTTATCTCTTTCGATAACTCCTGGTAATAATTCAGTTTGAGCAAAGTCTCTTGCGGCATCACGAATCATTATGTGCTCTTCTGTAAGATTAAAGTCCATTATGTGTGTTTTATTGTGAATTTTTTAAAAAGAAAGTCCAAATATACGGTTTTATTGCGAATTATTTAATTCTAATTTTAATGAATTCATTACTATGGGTCTGGTTGTATAATTTTTATATTTGTATGTTTATATAATAATAGGGGGTGATGACTATGGGAAAACACGAGTACTTTGTAGTAGGAGTAATGTCCGGGACATCTTTAGACGGGATTGATTTGGCATATGTTCATTTTAAACATGATAATAAATGGTCATATAAAATTATCACTGCTGAAACAATTGCATATGATATAGCTTGGGAGACTACACTTAGAGATGGGGTTGGTTATTCGAAAGAGCAGTTAGATGATTTAAATAAATCGTACACGAAACTACTAGCTAAAGTAATAAACACTTTTATAGAAAAACATCAATTAAAAAATATTGATGCGGTTTGTTCACACGGGCATACAATTTTACATCAACCAGAACATAAATTCACTTTACAGATAGGGAATTTGGTAGCGTTATCTCAGCTAATAAATCAAAATGTAGTCTGTGATTTCCGAGTGCAAGATGTGCAGTTAGGTGGTCAAGGGGCGCCGTTAGTTCCTATTGGTGATCAGTTATTGTTTTCTGAATATGACTATTGTGTAAATTTAGGCGGTTTTTCTAATATATCTACGCAGGTAAATGATGAACGGATAGCGTATGATATTTGTCCAGCTAACATAGTATTAAATCATTATGTCCAGAAAACGGGGGTTTCATATGATGACAAGGGGAAATTAGCTTTAATAGGAGAAGTGAATCAATCACTTTTGGAAGAACTAAACAGCTTAAATTATTATAATCAACTTCCTCCAAAATCATTAGGTTTGGAGTGGGTTAAATCAATAATATACCCATTAATTGATGCTTATGAGTTATCTGTAAAAGATGTATTGCGAACTTTTGTTGAACATGTGGCAATTCAAGTAGGAAGTGTGTTAACAAAAGATAAATCGGTAGTTTTAGTTACAGGAGGTGGAGTTTATAATTTATTTTTAATGAAAAAAATTATGGAGAATACTGCATCTGAAGTAATTATTCCTGCTCCAGGTTTAGTAGAGTATAAAGAGGCCTTAATTTTTGGTTTCTTAGGGGTGTTAAAACTCAGAGAAGAGGTTAATGTGTTAGCTTCGGTTACTGGTGCAGAAAAGAATCATTCTTCAGGAAACATATTTCTTGTTTAAGAAGTCATATTAGTTTATTATATTTGGCTTTTATTTTAAAAACTTCGTAAATGGAACAGCTTTAACTCCCCTTGGGGATAGATATAAAATTAATACTTCAGACAAGTCAAACAAAGTGATTTGACATTTCGATTTTACATTAAACGTTATAGCATAATAAGATGAAAGATTTATTAAAAAAATACGAAGAAAAAGAACCGGAAATAGTATTCCATTGGAAGGATCAAGTTACAGATGCTGAAGGATGGACAGTAATTAATTCATTACGTGGTGGTGCTGCTGGTGGTGGTACACGTATGCGTAAAGGGTTAAATAAAAACGAAGTATTATCGCTTGCTAAAACCATGGAAGTGAAGTTTACTGTTTCAGGGCCAGCAATTGGTGGAGCGAAATCAGGAATCAACTTTGACCCTAATGATCCTCGAAAAAGAGGAGTGTTGGAACGTTGGTATAAAGCTGTTACGCCCTTATTAAAACACTATTACGGTACTGGAGGAGATTTAAATGTTGATGCAGATAAAGATGTAATTCCAATTACTGAAAACTGTGGTGTTTGGCATCCACAAGAAGGAATTTTCAATGGGCATTTCAAGCCAACCGAAGCAGAAAAAATTAATAGAATAGGTCAGCTACGTCAAGGAGTGATCAAGGTTATTGAAGATGAGGCTTTTTCTCCGGATTTATCACGTAAGTATACAGTAGCCGATATGTTAACCGGTTACGGTGTAGCTGAGGCAGTAAAACATTATTATAATATTTACGGAGGATCTATTACAGGAAAAAGAGCTATTGTTCAAGGATTCGGAAATGTAGGTTCTGCAGCAGCATATTATTTAACTCAACTAGGAGCCAAAGTTGTCGGTATTATTGATAAAGATGGTGGTTTGATTAAGGAAGAAGGATTTTCAATAGAGGAAATGAGATCTTTATTTTTAAATAAAGATGGAAATAAATTAGCTTCTGATAAAATGATTTCTTTTTCTGAAATCAATGAAAAAATATGGAGTTTGCCAGCAGAAATTTTTGTTCCAGCAGCGGCGTCAAGATTAGTTTCTCAGGATCAAGTTCAGAAAATGATTGACACTGGATTGGAAGTAATCTCTCCGGGAGCAAATGTTCCTTTTGCTGACAAAGAAATTTTCTTTGGACCAATTATGGAGTATACCGATCAGCATTTAAGTTTATTGCCTGATTTTATTTCTAACTGTGGTATCGCAAGAGTTTTTGCTTACTTAATGGAGTCAAGAGTTGAACAGCCTATGTTGGATAAATCAATATTTGACGATACCTCAAACGTTATTAAAAATGCATTAACAAAAACGCATGGTAATAATAGTAGTAAAACGGAAATTTGTAAAACAGCATTTGAAATTGCATTAAAGCAGTTGGTGTAAATAAATTAAGTTTCTCGTTGTAGGTACACGAAGAGAAGAGAAAATAATAATTTAGTTCAAGGGAGATCCTTGGAGAGTTAAACCCGCTTGGGGAAAATTAAAAACCAAAATTATGTTAAAGTATTTTTTAGGAAACAGCCCGAAATGGTATAAAATGTCAATGATTACATTCTTAGTAATGAATGTAGTGTTGTATTTCGGATTACCAATGGTTATGGATGCACATGCTGCACATAGTGTGCTATCTTGGTTGTTTATTGGGGAGTTTATTTTTACGCTTGCAATGGCATTAAAGTGCTATCCATTACAATCAGGAGGCTTATTGGCTATTCAAATTGTAGTGTTAGGATTAACAAGTGCTAAAAACGCGTATAATGAAGTAGCTCAAAATTTGGAAGTAGTATTGCTTTTAGTTTTTATGGTGGCTGGAATCTACTTTATGAAACCTTTATTGATGTTTATTTTTAGTAAAATTTTCACTAGGGTGAAGTCTAAAGTTATTTTATCATTATTGTTTGTGTTTTTATCAGCGGTCTTATCAGCCTTTTTAGATGCGTTAACAGTTACAGCGGTGTTGATTAGTGTTGCAGTTGGGTTTTATGGGGTGTATCATAAAATACATTCAAGTTCAATCGATCATGATCATGATGGGGTATTGGATAGAACTCAATTAAGCGGTGAAACTCTAGAGCAGTTCAGAAGTTTTTTGCGTAGTTTAATTATGCATGGTATTGTAGGTACTGCACTGGGAGGTGTTTGTACACTTGTTGGAGAGCCTCAAAATTTATTGATAGGGGAACGATTAGGTTGGGATTTTGTAGAATTCTTTTTACAAATGGCGCCTATAACTATTCCTGTATTGATATGCGGTATGTTAACTACTGTGGTGTTAGAGTTGACTGGTACATTTGGTTTTGGAGCAAAATTGCCTAAAATTGCAGAAGAGATCATCATCAGTTATACGGATGAAGAAGATAAAAAACGTTCGGATAAAGAAAAATATGGTTTAATAGTTCAAGGAGTATCAGCTATTTTATTAATTGCTGGTTTGGCATTGCATTTAGCGCCAGTAGGAATGATAGGTTTGGCATTAATTATTGTACAGACGGCATTCATGGGTATTATTGAAGAGCATGCTTTAGGACATTCTTTTGAAGAGGCATTGCCTTTTACAGGATTGCTAGTTGTCTTTTTTGTAGTAGTTGCTATGATTCATGATCAGCATTTATTCAGCCCTATTATTGCTTGGGCGCTAAGTCAGGATCCAGCTTCTCAACCAGGATTGTTCTATGTTGCAAACGGAGTTTTATCAGCCATTAGTGATAATGTATTTGTGGCAACAGTTTATATCGGAGAAGTGCAACAAGCATTTCAGAATGGAGATATTTCAAGAGAGCAATTTGAAAAACTTGCTATAGCAATTAATACTGGTACAAACTTACCAAGTGTTGCTACGCCAAATGGTCAAGCAGCATTCTTGTTTTTGTTAACATCATCATTAGCACCATTAATTAATTTATCATATGGTAAAATGGTTAAAATGGCGTTTCCTTATACAATTGTATTAGGAGGTGTTGGGTACATCATGGTTAAGTTGGTATTGTCTTAATAGAGAACATAATTTATAAGTATAAAGAGCTGCTCATTTGAGTGGCTCTTTTTTTTACATTACATTAGAGGGTGAGAGTAAAATGTTATGCCATTTGCTGTTTGAGTTTTTTCAAATATAAGCGTATAGTTTTTTATTTTGAAACACTGTAAAAAGAGGAGGTTTTAGTGAGTGAATTCAAATAGCAAATGGGATTAGAAATTTAAAGTCATTTTTTTTTTTAAAAGAAATGTAATAGAGAAACAATTTAGGAGTTGTATTTTCGTTTACATAATATTAATCTTAACAAATCAAACAAATATGTCGCTAACAATTCAAGAAGTTGCTGAAAACCTAGAAGGTGAAGTAGTAGAGCAAAAAACACTATCCATTATTAATTTAATAAATGAAGGAGGTCTTGGGGGGCAAATAATTATTGGATTATTAGTTGTTTTGTTAATAGTGGCGTTATATATTTATTTTGAACGTTTGTTAGCAATCAAGCAAGGAGCTAAAGTTGATGATAATTTCATGCATCAAATTAAAGATCATGTAACAAGCGGAAATATTGAAGCAGCAAATTTATTGTGCATCCAGGATAAGTCTCCAGTATCAGCATTAATCGCAAAAGGAATTTCAAGAATAGGGAAGCCTTTGGAAGATATACATACTGCTATAGAAAATGCGGGTAGATTAGAAATATATAAGTTAGAGAAAAACGTAAGTGTATTGGCTACAATATCAGGTGTAGCGCCAATGATTGGGTTTCTTGGTACAGTTATTGGAATGATTATATCAATCTTCGAAATAGCAAATTCAGGTGGGAATATTGATATTAAAACGTTAGCTGGCGGATTGTATACGGCAATGACGACAACCGTTGCAGGTTTAGTTGTTGGTATTGTAGCATATATGGCATATAACCACTTGGTGGTGAAAACAGATAAAATTATTTATAAAATGGAAGCGAATTCATTAGAGTTCTTCGATTTATTAAACGAACCAGCATAATTAATTTAAAGATCGAAAGATTCAAGAATTCAAAGAATCATTTAATCATTCAATTGTTTAATCTTTAAATTAGAAAGAATGAATATTAGAGGTAGAAATAAAGTTACTCCGGAGTTTAATATGTCTTCCATGACAGATATTGTATTTCTGTTATTGGTGTTTTTCATGATAGCATCTACATTGGTGTCTGCAAATGCAATAGATTTATTGTTGCCAAAATCGGGGGGTAAAACAACACAATCAAAAAGTTTAGCAGTTAGTGTAACTGAAAACTTAGAGTATTACGTAGATCGTAAAAAAGTATCAAAGAAAAATTTAGAGTCTTATATTCTAGAGCAGCTGAAAGGGTATGAAAAGCCAAGTCTATTGTTGCGAGCAGAAGAAACAGTGCAAATGAAAGACTTTGTATTTGTTATGGATATTGCCAATAGAAATAAGATTAAATCTACTTTGGCAGTTCGGTCCAAGTAAAAAACATTGAATTATGAAAAAACTATTTAAAGATGAAAATGAAAAACGGGCAGCGATATTGACGTTTCTGACTGTGTTTATTCTGTTTTTGTGGATGTTTTTTCATTCAGCATTCACGTATCAAGATCCTCCTGAAGAGTATGGGATGGAAGTGAATTTTGGTACTACTGATTTAGGAAAAGGAGATGATCAGCCACTAGAAGAAATAAAAACACAGCCTGTTGAAGAGGTGGTTCCTGAGGAGCCTATAGAAGAACCTGTGGTTGAACCTGTAGAAGAAATTATAGAAACACCTGTAGAAGAAGTGGTAGAGGAGGTGATGACTGAGGAAACTGTAGAAGAAGTTCCTGTTATTACACCTGTGGAAGATGTACCAAAAGAGGAGCCGAAGGAAGAGCCAATAGAGGTTCCTAAAGAAACTCCTAAAGAAGAACCCGCTCCACCAAAACCTGATCAGTCAACTGAAGATGCGTTGTCAAGTGTGTTGAATGGCCCACCTGCAGATGGAACTTCTTCTGGAAGTGAGGGTGATGATGAGGAGAATGGAGATAAAGGGAACGAGAATGGGGATCCTAATGCGCCAGATTATTATACAAACCCAGGAAATGGTTCTGGGGGAGATTATAGCTTGATTGGCAGATTAGTATTGCGTAGAGTTCAGCCTGTTTATTCCTGTGGAAAAGAAGGAAGAGTTGTGGTGTCTATAAAAGTAGATCGATCTGGTAAGGTTATTGATGCTACTCCAGGAACAAAAGGAAGTACTACTACTGACCCTTGTTTATTGAATCGGGCAAAAGAAGCTGCGTTAAAAACGAAATGGCAAGCAGCGGCAAATGCGCCAGAGAAGCAAATCGGGAAAATTACATATAATTATAGTTTACGATAGAATGAGGTCTTTTGTATGT
This sequence comes from Kordia sp., assembly GCA_002733415.1. Classification (GTDB taxonomy): domain Bacteria; phylum Bacteroidota; class Bacteroidia; order Flavobacteriales; family Flavobacteriaceae. The sequence continues at coordinate 52,800 of NVVR01000007.1, forward strand.
TTAATTTGTATGTTTTTTTTAAGTTGTTCTACTGTAAAAAACACAAGTGATAAAGGAATTGATGATTTAACGGTATATAATGCTATACTTGATAATGATTCAGATGGTAATTATGGTTTAGAGGGTAGGTTGCCATTACGTCGACCTGTTCCTATTTATACTTGTAGTAAGGAAGGTAGAGTAGTTGTCTTGATAAAAGTTGATCGTACAGGGAGAGTTGTAGAAGCAACTCCGGGAGTCAAGGGTAGTACTACTAAAAATAAATGTTTGTTAAGTCGTTCAAAAGAAGCTGCGTTAAAAACGAAATGGCAAGCAGCGGCAAATGCACCAGAAAAACAGATTGGTAAGATTGTTTATAATTTTAGTTTGCGATAAGCGGATTAAAATATAGTATTGCTACGATCGCACAAATAATTTAATGATTTGTGTGTTTGTAGCTTTTTTTATGGAATAATTTGATAACATGAAGATGAAAAATTATACAGAAACATTAGAGTGGTTGTTTAGTCAGTTGCCAGCATATCAGAAAATAGGGAAGTCTGCTTATAAAGCTGACTTGTCTAATATTATTAAGTTGGCTGAGCACCTGGATAATCCGCATGAAAAATTTAAAAGCATTCATGTAGGAGGAACAAATGGCAAGGGGTCCTCAAGTCATATGTTAGCTTCTGTATTACAGGAGGCGGGGTATAAAGTTGGTTTATACACTTCGCCACATCTAAAAGACTTTAGAGAGCGTATAAAGATTAATGGTAAAATGATTTCTGAAAGTAGTGTTGTTGATTTTGTAGTGAATCATCGGTCTTTTTTTGTAGACAATTCATTGTCGTTTTTTGAAATGACTGTTGGTATGGCATTTGATTTTTTTGCAAACGAGAAAGTTGATATAGCTATTGTCGAAGTTGGTTTAGGTGGTCGGTTAGATGCCACAAATATTATCAATCCAGAAGTGTCGCTAATTACGAATATAGGGATTGATCACACTTCTTTTTTAGGTAATGATTTAAATAGTATTGCATTTGAGAAAGCAGGGATAATTAAACAGGAAACTCCTGTGGTAATTAGTGAAACACAGGTTGAGCTTGAAGATGTGTTTGTAAAGAAGGCAAAATCAGTAAATTCACAATTGTTTTTTGCAGATCAAGGGGGGCTAGATATTTATGAAACGGATTTATTAGGTGAGTATCAACAAAAAAATAGCAGAGGAATTGTAGAGGTCATAAATCAGCTAAAAGGTTTTAATGTTAGCGATGTAGCTATTAAGTCAGGATTAAAAAAGGTAGTTAATAATACTGGCTTATTAGGAAGGTGGCAAATTTTACAAGAAAACCCAAAGGTTATCTGTGATACAGCACATAATAAAGAAGGGCTTGAGTTGACTATGCGTCAGTTATTGAATGAACCTTGTGAAGAGTTAAGAATAGTGTTTGGGGTTGTTTCTGATAAGGATTTAACTACAATATTGCCATTGTTGCCTAAGGATGCTCATTATTATTTTTGTTCACCTGATATTTCTAGGGCTATGTCTGTAGGTGTTTTGTATAAAGAAGCTATTGATGCTGGTCTGTCAGGAGTAAAGTATAATTCTGTTAATGAGGCTTTTAGTGCTTCAAAAAATCATTCATTTCCTAATGATGTAATATATGTTGGTGGGAGTACTTTTGTAGTGGCAGAAATTCTTTAAAAATACATTGAAAAAATACTTGCTTACTTAAAAATAGGTGTTATATTTGCACCCTCAATCAGTTACTAGGGCAATTAGCTCAGTTGGTTCAGAGCACCTCGTTTACACCGAGGGGGTCAGGGGTTCGAATCCCTTATTGCCCACTTTAGTTCTTGATTGTGTTTATTGAAGGGTTATTAGCTCAGTTGGTTCAGAGCACCTCGTTTACACCGAGGGGGTCGGGGGTTCGAATCCCTCATGACCCACATCAAGTAGAAAAAATCTATTCGTCTTAACGAATAGATTTTTTTAGTTTTAACAAAAAACAGAAAGCTTGCCTTGTGTTTTTTGTTAAAGCTAAAAAAAATATTATCAAGCGAAAGCTTGGGGTTTTTCTATTTGCATAAGTGGTTTTGTAGGGATATGTAATCCCTTATGACCCATAAAAAACTTATAGGAAACTATAGGTTTTTTGTGGTTTATAGCATTTGTTGTACTTCGCGAATTTTTTATAATACTCCTTATTGATCTTCTAATCTATTATTTAAGTATAAGATGCCTTTTTTAGGTTTGCTAAAAGGTTCCTGAATATCTTCGAGGTTTCCATTTTTCAATCTAAACTGAAACATTATAAATTATTTGTATTATTCGTAGTACAGAAAGTTAAAACAAACAAGAAAGGAAAGTGCTCATTAAGATGTAGATTGTCTTATTTAAGAAAGAGAAAAGAATACTCTACAGGAATGTTTATTAACCCTGATATCTGGGATAATTCATATCAGGGAGCTAAATCACCTAGTAAAGAGAATTGCATCATAATACTCAATTAAGTCTTATTAATCAAATGATAGTGAGGCTTTATTATTGCTCCAAGTTCAACCAGAAGACTTTGATGTAGATGATATTTACATGAAGTATAAAGGTTAAAATGTGAAAACAGAAATTACTATTCTTGGAGCTTGTGACTTACATAATGAGAAGGTGATAAGGCTAATTGGGATTGACTTAAATGAGCTTTCGTGGAGTAGGTATTTAAGAAAGCAGGGCTAAGTTGGCAGAGTTTATTAAAAGCAAGTGTAAGAATTCTGATTTAAGGTTGGAACAATTGGATTTAAAGTTTATCAAGGGCTTAGAATACTATTGGAAAACTGAAAAGAAGTTAAGACAGGTAGTCATTTACAGGAATGTCAGGTGGATTAATTATTGGTTTAAACAATATTTTCATCCAAACAAATCTCACTAGTTTAGAAGCAATTACTTCTATTGGATGTGTGCCGGCTATTTATAATACAGAATTAACCACTTTATCAGGTTTAGATGGGTTGACTTCATTTGGTAATGGTAGTCTGGATATTAGGGAGAACCCAGTATTGACTACTTTATCAGGAATAACTTCAATTTATTGGAGTCTTAGAATAGGTGGAAATGATTCATTGACTACCTTGTCTGGTCTAGGTAATTTAAATTCAGTTAATAATATTCACATTGGAATTCTTAAAAGTTTTGCTGTTCAGTGTCCTAATTTATCAATTTTTTGTGCTCTTACAGATTTATTCGAAAGCAATATTTATACTCTAGTTTATATTGCTAATAATGCTTACAACCCAACTGTTTAAAATATGATAGATGGTAATTGTAGTAATTAGAAAGTATAAATACTATTCAAAAGACAGTCAGTAATGGCTGTCTTTTCTTGTTTAAAGAGATTTTAAGGAGTTACTGGTTTCATATCTGATTGAATCACTATGTCTCGCAAAAAAAAGTCCTTCAGTTGTGTAGTCCTAATCTTAGGGCGTCACTATTAATTTTTTATAACAATTCTAAAATACGCTCTAAAGCCATTCCTCTTGATCCTTTTATTAAGATGATGTAATTGTTTAACTTATCATTGTAGCTGTCAGAAAGGGAGCGAAAATCGCTAAAAGACTTTGTTTTGTGATTGTGATTAGTTTTTTTAAAGTGCTCTCCGATGATGTAACTGTGTTTTATATTTAAGCTTTCTATGTAATCTACAATATCTTGATGTTCTTCTTTAGTAGTTTCTCCAAGTTCAAACATATCGCCAATAAAAACAGCTTTATTTTCTGCTTGAATATCGTTAAAGCTTTCCAGTGCGGCTTTCATACTTGTCGGGTTCGCGTTGTATGCGTCAAGTATGATTTTGTTATTGTTCTTGTGAATAATCTGTGAACGATTGTTGTTAGGTGTGTATGTTTCAATTGCGTTTATAATATCTAAAGTATTGACTTTAAAATACTCGCCTATGGATATGGCGGCAGCAATGTTGGTGAAGTTGTAGCTGCCAATTAGATTACTGTTAATCTCTTTTCCTTTGTAGCTGATGGTTACATTAGGATTTGCATGTAAGAAAGAGATGTTGGTGTCTGTGTCGTTGCTCTCTGAAAAGGTAAGTTTATTTATATTTTTTGATTGCTCAATTTGTTTACTGTTGTCCTGATTTATGAATACAGTTTTCTTGTGGTCTCTTAGGTGTTGGTAGAGTTCGCTTTTAGCTTTTATAACGCCTTCAAGGCTTCCGAATCCTTCTAAATGTGCTTTTCCAAAATTGGTGATATATCCGTAATCGGGATTAGTAATTTCAGCTAATAATTCAATTTCATTAAAATGATTTGCACCCATTTCTACGATTCCTATTTCCGTTGAGGAGTCCATTGCTAGTAGTGTCAGCGGAACGCCAATGTGGTTATTTAGATTTCCTTTCGTTGCAGAGGTTTTGTATTTCTTTGATAGCACACAGTTAATCAGTTCTTTTGTTGTGGTTTTTCCGTTGCTTCCTGTTAGTGCAATTATTGGGGTTTTGAGTAGATTCCTATGGTGTTTTGCTAATTCCTGAAGTGTTTCAAGGGAGTCTTTCACAAGAATTGTATTTTTTTGTTGTATGTAATCTTTATCGTCTATTATTGCGTACGTTGCGCCTTTTTCGAGTGCTTGTTTTGCGAACTTGTTACCGTTGAAATTTTCTCCGCTTAAAGAAAAAAATAAATTGTTTTTCTGTATGGTTCTGGTGTCGGTGTTTATGCCGCTAGACTTTTTGAAAATAGTATAGATGTCGCTAATGCTCATTGCTTTAAATTTTTCATAAAAAAAGCTCTAATGAAAATTAGAGCTTTTTTGTTATGTATTAAATTCTTTCAGATTATCTAGGAGATTTTCTGTTTCCTTTTCCTTTCGATTTAGAACCTACTCTTGACATAGCGCATCTGAATCCGATGTAGTCAGTAGCCATGGCTTCTGGGTAAAATCTTCTTTGTGCAGGATCTAGCCAGTATTCTCTATCTTTCCATGATCCACCTTTGTAAACTCTTACTTCGTCATTAACAAGAGATGTTCTTTTTGAAGAGCCATCATATTCTTTGGTCATTACACCTGAAGAATCTACAGTTACAGAGTGTTTAGGTGAGTTGTACATTTTCCTTGACTCGTTTCCGTTATTTCTTTCTTCTTCTCCTTCATCATCACCGCTATCAGAGAAATATCTACTTGAAGCTTTATCACCATCCCTATAGTTGATGTTGTCAGATTTATTGAAGTTGGTTCTTAAGTATGTTTCGTTGTCGTCAACTGGCACCTGTGCAATTTGTCCAGGCATTGTCGTTGCAATAACTTTTCCTGTAGCTAAAGTATCGTATCCAATTGAGTCAGCAGTGATAATTACTACTTTTCCGTCATCTCCAATTTTGTTTTTTGTGAATACATTACCTCTATAGTAGTTGAAATCACTCATTTCGTCGTCAACAATAGGTCTGTATACATCGGCAACCCATTCAGCAACGTTACCTGCCATGTCGTATAGACCATAGTCATTAGGGTTGTATGACATTACTTGTGCAGTGATGTCAGCACCATCATCTGACCAGCCAGCGATTCCACCGTAATCACCATCTCCTTGTTTGAAGTTGGCGTTATGATCTCCTCTTGTTGCTCTTTTTCCTGATCTTGTGTATTGTCCGCTCCAAGGGTATTTTTTTCTACCTCTATGTACGTTATAGCTTCTTAGTTCGGACATTCCTAAAGCAGCGAATTCCCATTCAGCTTCAGTAGGCAATCTGTAGCCAGGTTGTAAAATACCAGTAGATCTAGTGGCGTAGATGTTGATTTCTTCACCATCTGCATTTGTCTGTGGGTTTTTACTTTTCTTTTTACCTCCGTTTAATATCTCTTCATTTCCACCGTAAGTAGAGGTAGGAGAGATGATGTATGTGTGAGTGCTAAAGTTTGAATCTGCAGTTACTTCAGTTATTTTAGCGTCTTCTTTTAAGAATCCGTTTCTTTCTAAGGCATCCTCGTTTATACGGTCTGTTCTCCAAATACAAAATTGATTTGCTTGAATCCAGCTAACCCCAACTACTGGGTAGTCTTGGTATGCAGGGTGTCGCAAATAGTTGTTAGTCATAACTTCATTGTAACCAAGTCTGTTTCTCCAAACTAAAGTATCTGGAACAACTCCGTTATATATTTGTGTAAAGTTTTCGTTTTCTGGCGGATATACTTTTTTAGTCCAATCTAAGTACTCCATGTACATAATGTTTGTAACTTCTGTTTCATCCATGTAGAATGACTGAACATGTTGTTGATTTGGAGAGTTATTCCAGTCATGCATTGGGTCGTCATTTACTTGACCTTTAGTAAATGTACCTCCTTCAATAAATACAACCCCAGGTGCAGTTTCCTGTTCTTGGTATTTTGTGTTGTATTGAAAACCACCTTCCTTGGAATTGATTTTCCAACCAGTAGCTCTTGATCCTCCTTTTTTTCCTTTACCACAACTTGTTGTTGCAAGTACAGTAAGGATAACTAAAAATTTTAGGGCAAAATGTTTTCTCATATACATAACTTAAATTCAGAGATAGTTCAAGTGCGCAATATAATAAATATACATTATAATGCAATACTTTTGTAAAAAAAAATAGTTTCGACTTTATTTAAAAAGTTCTGTCATTACACTAACGATAAATAAGACAAATATATTGTTTACTTTTGAAAAAAAGGAAATTACACTAAAATTGAATATGATACGTTTTAGCATTATGAATATAAAAGAGACACTGCTTTTTGGCCTAATATTTTGTTTTTCTATAGTTGCTTTTTCTCAAGAAAACGAATTTGTTTTAAAATGGGAAAACAATAAAGGTATTCGTTTTTCAGTTGGAAAGACGATACGTATTCATGGTTTTCAATCAGAGAACTATATATATGATGTTAATGAGCAAACGTTGTTGTTCGCTGCAAATGTGAAACATGTAGTGTCAGAGTCTACAGCAATAATTAAATCTGTGGCTTATGAAAATATAACTTCGGAACAACTTAAAGGGTATAATTTAAGTTTGGTAAAAGAAGAGGTTGATTTTATAGTTAAAAGTACAAATGCTAGAGGGATTATAGGTGGTTATGTAGAATTTAATCCTATTGTTAAAATTAATGGGCAGTACAAAAAAGTAGTGTCTATAGCGTTTGATTTTGGTCAAAGCAATAAAGCTTCGTTTTTTTCTGATCCTCCATCGATAACTAATTCGGAATTGGCAAATGGTTTGTGGTATAGGTTTTATATCGAAAAAACTGGAGTTTATATGCTGGATAAAGATTTCTTGGCTAGTTTAGGTGTTGATGTAAATGGTGTAAATCCTAAAAACATTCGTCTTTTTGGTAATGGAGGAAAGGCAATTCCGTTATCAAATTCTGATGTAAATGAATTTGATGTTACTGAGAATGCTGTAAAGTTTATTGGGGAGGATGATGGGGTTTTTGACGGTCAGGATTACATGCTTTTCTATGGTGTGAGTTCGTTAGGGTGGGATGTAGAAAATGACACTCATGTTAGCCCGTATATTGATAAAACATATTATTATATTAATGTGAGTACGTCTGTAGGGAAAAGGATTCAAAGTTTGGTTGAGCCTTCAGCGCCTGTTGATAGTGTGTTTAATACTTTTGATGAGTATCAATATTATGAAGTTGATAAAAACAATTTAGTACAGTTAGGAAGAAGGTGGTTTGGTGATGGTTTTGATGTGAATTCAAGTCAATCATTTGCGTTTGATTTCCCGCGTATTGATATGTCGCAGCAAGTTCGCTTAAATGTTAAAGCAGCTGCAACTGCAACATCAACTACAAGCATGACTATTTCATTAAATGGTTCTCCTACGCCAATTTGGACACTATTTTTTGGAGCCATTCAGCCTACAGTTTTAGCCTCAGGCATGTCTTATTCAAGCTTTATCAGTCCTGGCCAAAATATAGTTGTCGACTTGAAATACAATAATGGATCAAATCCAAGTTCAAATGCATACTTAGATTATGTGTCTATTGAAACAACGTCTTTCTTAAGGTCATTAGGGCAACAATTTTCGTTTAGGAATAAGCAGGCTGCAACAACTTCGGGGGTTGGAGAGTATGTTTTAAATGACGCTTCCTCTGTGTCTGAAGTGTGGGATGTAACGGATGTTTATAATGTAAGGTCAAAACTTAATTCAAATGCCTCTGTATTTAGATTTAAAACATCATTAGGGAGTTTAAGAGAGTATGTGGCTATTGTTAACTCAGATTTTTACACCCCTCAAAAAGAGTCGTCTACCGCAGTAAGTAATATGAATATTAAAGGGACTATTTTTCAAGGAGCTAACGGCGGGCATGAAGATATTGATTATATAGTAGTTACTCCTTTGTCGTTAAAAACTCAAGCAACTCGGTTAGCTAATATTAACGCTTCTGTTTTGGGTTTGCGTACTCGAGTGATTACTCTAGAAGATATTTATTCGGAATTTAATACGGGAAATCAGGATATAGGTGCAATCAGGAACTTTGTGAGGTATGTTTATCAAAATGGAGTAACGAATAAGTTGAAGTATTTATGCTTATTCGGTGATGCTTCATTTGATGTGAAAGACAGAATTTCTAATAACACGAACTTGGTGCCTACGTTTCATGCGTTACAAAGTTTTAGTTTGGTTTCAGGATATATGTCAGATGATTATTTTGGAATGATGGATAATGATGAGGGGGCTATGGGGTCTTCGGATAGGTTAGATATTGCTGTTGGACGGATTATTGCAGGCGATTTACAGCAGGCTTCTGAGATGGTTACAAAAGTTGAGCAGTACTACCAGGAAGAATCTTATGGTGGATGGAGAAATAGAATGACAATTCTTTCTGATGATGTAGATGTGGATTGGGAGCATAGTTTAGAACATGAATTAGATGCTTTGGCTGATGAAATTGTACTCCAAAGGCCTTTTGTGAATATGGTGAAGTTGCATTCAGATTCCTTTTCACAGGAGTCTTCTGCAGGTGGAGAATTGTATCCTCAGGCAACCGAATCACTTTTGAATAATATTCAATTAGGTAGTTTAGTCGTGAATTATTTTGGACATGGAGGAGAGGATGGGTTGGCGCATGAACGCTTGTTTCAGAAAAATGACGCTCTAGATTTAAATAATATATTTAGATATAACTTATTTGTAACAGTAACATGTGAGTTTACTAGGTTTGATAATCCATTAAGACAAACTGGAGGGGAGTTAACGTACTGGAACCCTGATGGAGGTGCGATTTCGTTAGTGGCAACTACAAGAGAAATAGTCGTTGGTTTAGGGATTACAGTGAATAAGCAATTGGCTAAATATCTTTTTGATTATAATAATTCAGGGTACGTGTCAATTGCAGAAGCGGTGAGGTTATCTAAGAATAACATTACAAATTCATTAAAAAGGGTGGTTTTTAGTGTTGGTGATCCAGCGTTAAAATTAGCGATACCAAAGCCGAATATTAAGTTAACACATATAAATGATGTTGCTATTAGTGATCCTACTGCTCCCGTTTTAGAGGCGTTAGGGCGAGTTGTGTTTTCAGGAGAGATTGTTGATGAGGGGGGGCAGTTAATTCCTGATTATAATGGTAAGCTTTCTACGACTATTTACGACAAAAAACAAAATAGAGTTACTTTAGCTAATGATGGAACTATCGGTAATAATAATTACACGGGGGTTTTTGGTATATTGAAGTTAAATTATGAAACCTTAGGAGAAATCGTTTTTAGAGGACAGGCATCTGTTGTTAACGGAAAGTTTAGATTTGAATTTGTTGTTCCGCGTGATATTTCTATTCCTGTAGGTAATGGGAAGGTTAGTTTTTATGCAAAAAGAAATGGACAATTGGAAAATCAAACAGGCGTAGATACTGGAGTAAAAATAGGAGGTGTTAACGAAAATGCACCGGACGATAATTTGCCACCGACAATAGAGGCATTTATGGATGATGAAAGTTTTGTTTCAGGTGGGGTGACGGGTCAATCTCCTTTTTTGCTATTGAAACTTGGTGATGAAAATGGAATTAATACAGCAAGTGGAATAGGACATGATATTACTGCGATTATGGACGGTGATGAAGCCAATCCTTTAGTTTTAAATGATTATTATGAAACTAAAATTGATGATTTTACTAAAGGAAATGTAAAATATCAATATAAAGATTTAGAACCTGGTTTACATACATTGACATTAAAAGCATGGGATGTGTATAACAACTCTATGACAACTGAAATAGAGTTTTTAGTAGTTAATGAATATGATGAGCTAGTAATTAATAGAGTATTGAATTACCCTAATCCATTTGTGAGTTATACTGAGTTTTGGTTCAAGCACAATAGTAGTTCCGAATTAGAAGTAATGGTTCAGGTATATACTGTTTCAGGTAAATTAGTGAAAACTTTGCGAGGAAATTCTTCTTCAGGCAATAAAGGAGGAAACACTTCGTTATTTAGAGGGCTTCCTTGGGATGGAAAGGATGATTTCGGAGACAGAATAGGTAAAGGAGTTTATGTGTATAAGCTTACTGTAAAGTCTGTTAGTACTAATAAAAAAGTGGTTAAGTATGAAAAACTTGTCATACTATAAATAAAAATTATATTTGCTAAAATTATGAGTAAAATCAATTTAATGAAAAAATATATTATAACAATAGGGATGTTGGTGTCTTGTGTTGCTGTAAGTGCACAAACAACAATAATTACGCCTAATAATAACGACACAAGAGTAATAACTACAGGTACTGCTTTTATGTCTATAGCAGCTGATGCGAGAGCTGCAGGTATGGCCGATCAAGGAGTAGCAACTTCTCCGGATGCATTTTCACAACAATGGAATGTTGCTAAATATGCTTTTGGGAAATCAGAACAGGGTTTTTCATTTACATATACACCGTATTTAAGGGAGTTGGTAAATGATATTTTTTTAGGAGGGTTGACATATTATAATAAATTAGATGACAGAAGTGCGGTTTCGGCAAGTTTCAGGTATTTTAGTCTAGGAGAAATTGAGTTTAGAGAAAATGCTACTGATGTAGGTATAATTCAAAAGCCAAATGAACTAGCAGTTGATGTGGCGTATTCGTTAAAGTTGAGTGATCAATTTTCAATGGGAGTTGGTTTGAAATATATTCGATCAGATTTGAAATTAGATGCATCAGGTATTACCGGAGCAACTGATTCGGGTCCCGCTAGTTCTTTTGCGGTAGATATTGGAGGGTATTACGAATCAAAAGAAAAGGCGTATAGTAGTTTTAATGGTAAATGGCGTGGAGGTTTTTCATTGCAAAATATTGGGCCAAAAATCAAGTATGAAGAGGATGGGGCTGAGAGTTTCTTGCCAACAACCTTGCGCTTAGGTGGAGGGTTTGATTTTATTTTAGATGGAGCAAACAAAATAGGAGTTACTGTTGAGGCGGCAAAACTATTAGTCCCTACGCCGCCAGTTTATGGAACAGAGTTTATTGATAATAATGGGGATGGGGTTTTAGATGCAAATGATACGGTAGTAGAGACTAATGTGGTGGTAGAGGGAAAAGATCCTAATGTAAACTTTACTTCAGGAATGTTTCAGTCTTTTGGAGATGCTCCAGGAGGGTTTAGTGAGGAATTAAATGAGTTTACGTATTCAGTAGGAGCGGAGTATACATATCAAGATGCTTTTGCATTTAGATTAGGGTATTTTAATGAGCACGAAACTAAAGGAGCGAGGAAATTCTTTGCTTTAGGAGCTGGGTTTAAATACAGTGTAGTGAATATTGATGTGTCGTATTTATTATCTGCATCAAAAATACCAAGCCCGTTAGAGAATACATTGCGTTTTTCTTTGTCGTTTAATTTAGGAGGAAGCGGAGATAATTAATTAAAAGCAAATGAAAGAGCTTACTATAAGCACAACATTTAAAATATACGAACAGCTGTCGGAACTTCCTTCAGCTGTTTTTAGTCTAATGGAATCTGCAGTTTCTGCACGAAATAATGCGTATTCGCCATATTCTAAGTTTAATGTAGGTGCTGCTTTATTATTGGATAATGGAAAAGTAGTGATTGGTTCAAATCAAGAAAATGCGGCTTATCCTTCAGGTTTATGTGCTGAGCGTGTAGCTATTTTTCAGGCAGGAGCATTGTATCCTCAGGCTAAGATCAAAACAATGGTAATTACGGCTACTTCTCAAAACCATAAAGTTGTAGACCCGATACCTCCATGTGGAGCTTGTAGGCAGTCAATAGCTGAGTATGAAATTAGGCAAAGTGATAAGATAGAAATATATTTCATGGGTGAGGAGGGAGCTATTATGAAGTCAGACTCTTTGTCGGACTTGTTGCCGCTAATGTTTAAAAAAACACATTTGTAATACTGTTTTGTGATTAAAATATAAGAGTTAAGGAAAACAACTATTTGAAATTAATAAATAGGTATTTTTTTTGGCAAAGTGTTTCTCGATTCATTTTGAAAGACTATTTTTGTTAACCGATTTTGAATTAACCCATAACTTCAAATTTAGAAGAGATGAAAAAAATAACTAAAGCAACGTATTTAAAATGGTATGAAGACATGCTGTTTTGGAGAAAGTTTGAAGATAAATTAGCAGCTGTATATATTCAGCAAAAAGTAAGAGGTTTCTTGCATTTGTATAATGGTCAAGAAGCTGTTTTGGCAGGTTCGTTACATGCTATGGATTTATCGAAAGATAAAATGATTACAGCTTATCGTAATCATGTTCAGCCAATTGGTATGGGAGTAGATCCTAAAGCAATTATGGCTGAATTGTATGGTAAAGTAACTGGAACTTCTAAAGGTATGGGTGGTTCTATGCATATCTTCTCAAAAGAGAAAGGGTTTTACGGAGGTCATGGTATCGTCGGAGGGCAAATTCCTTTAGGAGCAGGTATGGCTTTTGGAGATAAATACCATAATACAGGAGCTGTTTCTTTGTGTTATTTTGGCGATGGAGCTGCTCGTCAAGGGGCGTTGCATGAAACATTTAATATGGCTATGTTGTGGAAACTTCCAGTAGTGTTTATTGTTGAAAACAATGGATATGCAATGGGGACTTCAGTAGCACGTACGGCAAACCATACTGAAATATGGAAATTAGGATTAGGATATGAAATGCCTTGCCGTCCAGTAGATGGTATGGACCCTGTTGCTGTAGCAAAAGAAGTGGATATTGCTATGGAACATGCAAGAGCTGGAAATGGACCTACATTTTTAGAAATGAAAACATATCGTTATAGAGGTCACTCTATGTCTGATGCGCAACATTATAGAACAAAGGATGAGGTAGCAGAGTACAAAAAAATAGATCCTATAACAACTGTTAAGGCTACTATTTTAGATGAAAAATACGCTACTGAAAATCAGATAGAAGAAATTAATAAACGTGTTAAAGCTTTAGTTAATGAGTGTGAGAAATTCGCTGAAGAGTCTGCTTATCCGGAAGTACAGCAAATGTATGACATGGTTTACGAACAAAAAGATTATCCGTTTATACCTCATAAATTATAAGACATGGCAATAGTAATTAACATGCCCCGTTTAAGTGATACCATGACAGAAGGAGTGGTAGCAACTTGGTTAAAAAATATTGGTGATAGAATTGAAGAAGGAGATATTCTTGCTGAAATTGAAACTGACAAAGCTACAATGGAGTTCGAATCTTTTAATGAGGGAGTTTTATTGTATGTAGGAATTAAAGAAGGAGAAGCTGCTCCAGTTGATTCGTTATTAGCAATTATTGGAGAAGAAGGAGAAGATATTTCTACATTGATTTCAGGAGTAATTACTGAGGCTAAAAGAGAAAAAACTAGTGTCACTTCGAACACAGTCAAGAAGTCTAGTGCAGTTGAGATACCTGAAGGAGTTATAGTGGTAACTATGCCTCGTTTAAGTGATACAATGACGGAAGGAACTGTGGCAACATGGTTAAAGAATGTTGGAGATACCGTTAATGAAGGAGATATTCTTGCAGAAATTGAAACTGACAAAGCTACAATGGAGTTTGAATCTTTTAATGAAGGGACATTATTATATGTTGGTCTTCAGGAAGGTGAAGCAGCTCTTGTTGATAGTATTTTAGCTATCATTGGACCTAAGGGAATTGATGTAGCTGATATAGCAGCTAATTACGCAAAAGTGGAAGATGCTCCTAAAAAGGGAGTTACTATAGCAAAGGCGTCAAAACCTGTAATTGTAACAAAGGGAGAAGCGAAGGCGGTTGAAAAGAAAACTTCAACTAGCTCAGAAAGGATATTCGCATCGCCTTTAGCTAAAAAAATGGCTGAAGATAAAGGGATAGCTTTGAATAGAGTTTCTGGTTCAGGAGAAAATGGACGAATAATTAAGAAAGATATTGAAAATTACCAGCCCGCTTCAAGTGGTGTTAATTTAGGTGTTTTCGTTCCTTCTGGAGAAGAGAAAACAGAAGATGTTACCAATTCTCAAATGCGTAAAGTAATTGCGCGTAGATTAGGTGAGTCTAAGTTTACTGCACCTCATTATTACTTGAATGTTGAGTTTGATATGGAAAATGCAATTGCCTTTAGAAAGCAATTTAATTCACTTCCAGAAGTTAAAATATCTTACAATGATATTATTGTTAAAGCGTCAGCTTTAGCATTAAAACAACATCCACAAGTGAATTCTCAATGGTTTGATGATCGTATTCAATTAAATCATCATGTGCATATAGGAGTTGCTATAGCTGTTGAAGATGGTTTGGTAGTTCCTGTAGTAGAGTTTACTAACGAAAAATCATTGCCTCAAATTGGAGCTGAAGTAAAAGACTATGCAGTAAGAGCGAGACAAAAGAAATTGACTCCTCAAGAAATGGATGGTAGTACGTTTACTATTTCTAACTTAGGAATGTTTGGAATTGAAAGTTTTACTTCAATTATCAATGCACCTAATTCGGCGATACTTTCAGTAGGAGCAATAGTTGAGAAACCAGTTGTAAAAGATGGTCAATTGGTTGTTGGGAATACGATGAAGTTGACTTTAGCTTGTGATCACAGAACTGTTGATGGCGCTACCGGAGCTCAATTTTTACAAACATTAAAAGGGTTTATTGAAAATCCTGTGACGATGTTAGTATAATTGTCATTCCCATGGTAATGGGAGTCTCATTTTAAATATTATATATCCCGTTTCAATTTTGAAGCGGGATTTTTTTATCTTTAGAAAAAATAAAACACCAATGTTTAAAAAAATAGTAGGATTAGGAATAGTAATGAGCCTTATCTCTTGTGGGGTAACTAAAGCAACTGATGATGTGGCAGAGAAACCTATTAAGGATGTGAGTCAGCCAGAAGTGGATGAGAATAATGGAACTAAAGAAGAAGTAGTTATTGGTGCTCATCTTAAAGCAAATGATAAAAAAGCTAGTGAGGTCTATCCAAATGATATGAAAACTATTGTTTCCTATTTAGCTTCCGATGCTTTAGCAGGGCGTGATACAGGTAGTGAAGGAATTGATAAAGCTGCAACTTATATAGCTGGTTATTTAAAAGAAAACGGTATTGGTCCGTATTACTGTAGGTATAGGGATGTATTTGATGTAAATGGAAAGGAAGCGTTTAATGTTATTGGGTTGCTAGAAGGAACTGATCCTGTTTTACGTGATGAATACGTAGTTATAGGAGCGCATTACGATCATATCGGAAAAGGAAAAAAAGTAGGAGATGATGTTATTGCTAATGGAGCAAATGATAATGCTGCAGGGACAGCAGCTGTAATGCAAATGGCTAAATACTTTGCAAAGGGGAAAAAGAATAAGCGTAGTATTGTATTTGTATTATTTGCTGCCGAAGAGAAAGGTCTTTTAGGATCGAAACATTTAGCAAAACAAATGAAAGAAGCTGATAGAGATGTGTATGCAATGCTTAATTTTGAAATGATTGGTGTTCCTTTAGTAGGGAAAGACTATACGGCTTATGTTACTGGATACCATAAGTCTAATCTTGCAGAAAAAATGAATGCATATGCAAGTGCTAGTTTAACCGGGTATTTACCGCAAGCGAAACAATATCAATTATTTTCAAGATCAGATAACTATCCATTTTATACAGAATTCAATATTCCAGCACAGACTTTCTGTACGTTTGATTTTACGAATTTTGATTACTACCATCATGTAGATGATGAAATTGATAAATTAGATTTTAATCATATGGCAACTTTTGTAAATGCATATTTACCTGCAATTGAAAAAGTAGTGAATTCTGCCCCAAATGAAATTAGATTAAATGACTAAAAATATAATAATTACAGGAACCAGTAGAGGGATAGGATTTGAATTAGTGAAATTGTTTGCTGAGGCTGGTCATCAAGTATTAAGTTTGTCAAGAAATAGCAATCCTATTTCTGATTTAAACTTGAAAAATGTTACGGCATTGTCGTTCGATTTATCTGTTGATACTGATTATAAAAAAGTGTCAAATTTTGTTTCAGGCAACTGGGGTAATAAAGTAGATGTACTTATTAATAATGCTGGACTATTGATTAACAAAGCTTTTCAGGAAATATCAAAACAAGATTGGTTAAAAGTATATGAGGTAAATGTTTTTGGAGTAGCTGAACTGACTAAAACGGTATTACCTTTTATGAGTTTAGGAAGTCATGTTGTTACTGTTAGCTCTATGGGAGGAATTCAAGGCTCAATGAAATTCCCCGGTTTGGCGGCGTATAGTTCTAGTAAAGGAGCGGTTATTACATTGTCGGAAGTTTTAGCAGAAGAATATAAAGAACAGCAAATTGCGTTTAATGTACTAGCTTTGGGAGCGGTACAAACAGAAATGCTTGAAGAAGCATTTCCTGGTTATGAAGCGCCTCTCAAGGCTATTGAGATGGCGAATTATATTTATGATTTCTCACTTAGTGGGAACAAGTACTATAACGGAAAAGTATTAGAAGTGTCAAGTACAACGCCATAAGTTATGGAAGAAATTCTATTAAAATACCTGCCCGATCGTGCAGTCCCAACAGTTTTTGAGTTAATCAAAAACAATAATGTTAGCTTAAAAATAGTAAGTGAACGAGTTACCAAACATGGTGATTACAGGCGTACATCTGATGGAAAACATCAAATAACGGTAAATTCAAATTTGAATATCTACCGTTTTTTAATGACTCTGGTTCATGAAATCGCACATTTAATAGCTATTGAAAAGTACGGTAGAAGTATTAAACCGCATGGAGTGGAGTGGAAGTATACTTTTCAACAATTAATGTTGCCGTTTATAAATCCATCCGTTTTTCCAAGTCAATTATTACCTGATATCGCAAATCATTTTAAAAATCCGAGAGCAAGTAGCGATACTGATGCTAAATTATCGGTATTATTAAAACAATTCGATGAGAAAACAGATAAAAATTATATTTTTGAAATACCTTTAGGAAGTACATTTCGTATTCATAACGGAAAAGTATTTAAGAAAGGAAACAGACGCATTAAGCGTTATGAATGTATGGAGTTGAGTTCCGGTAGAGTGTACCTGTTTCAGCCTAATGCGGAGATAGAGTTGCTATAAGCAAATTAAAGAATAAAAATAAAAATTTAAGTTTCCCTTTTACAAGGGAAAGACAAAGAACTGTCTATGAATAAAAATTATTACGCAATATTAATGGCAGGTGGTGTAGGATCACGTTTTTGGCCAATAAGTACTTCAGAGTTTCCAAAACAGTTTCATGATATGTTAGGAACTGGAGATACGCTTATTCAAAAAACATTTTCTAGATTGAGTAATTTAATTCCGAAAGAAAATATTTTTATTTTGACAAATGAAAAATATAACGATTTGGTTCTGGAACAATTACCTGAAGTAACACAGCGACAAGTAGTGCTAGAGCCCGCTATGCGTAATACAGCGCCATGTATTTTATATGCATCACTAAAAATTCAAAAAGAAAACCCAGACGCAGTAATGATTGTTGCACCGAGTGATCATTGGATAGAGGATGAAAAATCATTTACTAATAATATACAACAAGCATTTGAATATTGTTTAAAAAACGATGCACTAATGACCTTGGGGATTCCGCCAACATTTCCAAATACAGGTTATGGATATATTGAGTTTGATAAAACTACTCAGGATGATATAAAAGAAGTAAGTCAGTTTAGAGAAAAACCTGATTATGCTACTGCTAAAGAATTTATTACTCAAGGGAATTTCCTCTGGAATGCAGGGATTTTCATGTGGAGTGTAAGAAGTGTAGTGAATGCTTTTCAAAAATTTCAACCGAATTTATATAAGCTATTTGAAAAAGGAATTTCAGTATATAATACTGAGTTTGAAGATAGCTTTATAAAAGATAATTATGGAAAGGCTGAAAATATTTCGGTAGATTACGCTATTATGGAATCAGCTAAAAATGTATTTGTATCCCAGGCTACCTTTGATTGGAATGATTTAGGTACATGGGGGAGTTTGTATGATGAATTGGACCGTGATGAAAATAATAATGCGGTGGTGAATGCACAAGTATTAGCAGAAGATGCCTCAGGTAATATGATTCGTACAGCTAAAGAAAAACTAGTAGTAATTGATGGATTGAACGATTATATCATTATTGATAAAGAAGATGTTTTAATGATTTATCCGAAATCAAAAGAGCAAGACATCAAGCAAATTGTAACTAAAGTAAAAGAAATAAATAAAAATCTTACCTAAAACAGGTTCTTTCTCCTTGTAACGGTATGGTGTTAACTATGAACGAGCTGAGAAGGGAAAATTAAGGAGCGGGACTTTTTGTCGGCTATTTAAGTTTATTAATCTAAATAGTTTGGATAAAGAGGCATTTGTAAGGGAAGAAATTATACGCTTTTTCGTATTTTAATCCTGTTAACCAATAACCAATATGGCAGAAGAAACTAAACTAACCCCAGAAGAGGAAAAAGCATTAGCAACGGATATAAAAAAAGATGCAAAAGGACTACTGAAAAGTGTCATTACATTTTTATCAGAATTGCTAGATATTCGTGGGGAGACAGATAAGGATCAAACCATTGATGATATCAAAAAAGATATCGCTTTTAAAGGGCATACCGCATGGATATTGATTTTCGCAGTATTTATAGCCTCTATTGGATTAAACGTAAGTTCTACAGCAGTTGTTATTGGGGCCATGTTAATTTCACCATTAATGGGGCCTATCTTAGGAATAGGATTATCCTTAGCGATTTATGATATAGACACCTTAAAACGCTCCTTGGTGAACTTAGGGGTAATGGTAGGCTTAAGTGTATTTACGGCTTGGCTGTATTTTTCGGTATCACCATTAACAGAATTAACACCAGAATTGGAAGCGCGAACAGCGCCAACTATTTTAGATGTGTTGATCGCTATTTTTGGAGGATTAGCTTTGATAGTTGCGCGATCTAAAAAAGGGACAATAGCAACTGTTATTTTCGGAGTTGCCATAGCAACAGCCTTAATGCCCCCGCTGTGTGCAGTAGGCTATGGTTTGGCTATAGGTGATCCTGAATTTTATATAGGAGCTTTATACTTATTTACCATTAACACTATATTTATTGCCTTGGCAACATTTGTTGTGGCTAAAATATTAGCATTTCCTTTAGTAAAATATGCTAATGAAGCTAAGCGTAATAGAATTAAGTGGACAGTTACAGCTGTTGCGCTTTTGGCAATAGTGCCAGCATCTTTTACGTTTTATAATGTTTGGAAAGAAACAAACTTTAATGTAGAAGCTAAACAGTACATTAAAAATGAAATAAAGTCTAATGATGCTCTTCAGTTGTTGGAGAATGATTTTGATTTTAAAACGAAAATGATGCACCTAAGTTTTTATAATGAGGTGACACCTGCTACAAAATCTGATTTATTGAATGAATTAAAAGGGTACCCTAGTTTAGTAGGAGTGAATTTAAAAATTAAAAGTAGTAATACAGGGAATTTTGAATTGGTAAAAGATTTGCTAGAAGAAAAAAGAGTTGAAGTACGAAGGCAAAGAGATGAAATCACAGGATTGCAGAATAAAATAATTGTATTAGAAGAGCAGGTAGCAAAACAAACTAAACAAAAATCATTAGATTTTTTAACAATTTCTAAAGATGCGAAAATTAACTTTTCAAATTTGAAAACCCTTGGCTTTTCAAAGGAATTGAAATCGAATTTCAGGAAAATTGACACCCTACCAATTGCAAGAGCGCAATGGAAAGCTGAAGTAGTAGATAGTTTGAATAAAATAAGAAATGATAAGTTAGCCATATGGTTACAAAAAGAAATGAAACTTGATACTATTTATGTTAAATAGTGTATTAGAAAAAAAAGGAATATTAAGTAAAAGACTTCTTGAATTAGAGGTCTTTACTTTTTTAGAAGCTGTTCAATTTGTAAAGAATTTACCATATGGACGAACAGCTGATAGAGCAAATCCTGATTTAGTTTTAAAAGAACTAAAAGGGACGTGTAGTACCAAACATGCGGTGTTAAAAAAAGTAGCTATAGAACAAGAGTTAAGTAATGTGAAGCTCTATTTGTGCATGTTTAAAATGAGTGGGAGTAATATACCATTGTTAGCTAACGTATTGGATAAACACCAAGTTGCATATGTTCCAGAAGCACATTGTGTATTGCAAATTGATAATAATTTCATAGATGTAACAAATGCAACTTCTAATTATGATAATTTAATAAATGACGTATTGGAATTGATAGAAATTCAACCAGAACAAATAGGTAGCTTTAAAGTAGCGTATCATCAAGCCTATTTGAAAAAATGGTTGAAAGGGACTAATTCAGAATATTTGTTTGAAGAATTTTGGGATATTAGAGAGGAGTGTATTGCTACTTTGTGTGAGTAAAAATTTTAATATCACACTAACTATCAGATGCATTGTAGCCCATTTAAAGTCAATAAAAAATATAATTATTGTTGGGACTACTGAATAAATAATGGGCCAAAAGGATTATTTAAGAAACTGAAAAATAGAGGCGGAAGTTTTGATAAACAGAACAGTCCCTTCAAAAACTGAAAGGGCCGTGTGTTATAAATGAATAATGTTATTAAATACTATTATTGAAAGCGTATTATTTTCGTTTTATTACCCGAAACTATTTTTAAATAATACACACTAGATTTAAGTTCTGATAAATCAATTTCAAAAGACATCGAATCTTGTTTTTTTGTCCAATATTTTCTGACCAGTAGTTGTATATATTAATATTTGATTGATTTTATTTTTTGCAGATAAATGTATTATATCTGTAAATGGGTTAGGGTAATAGTTTAATTTTAGATCCAAAGAATTTCCCTCAATACCTAAAGCCAAATCGTAGTAACCGAAATCTCCAGTATTATCTGTTGCACCTGGAGTTGTAGTAAGAGCAAGTGGCTCTGCTGCAGTAGATAAGGTGTGCTCTGATAAAACATTACCTGTATCTGTAACATCTATAAGAAAATTTAAATAATTTGGTAAACCAAAAGAATAAACTCCGTTGATATCTGTAGTAGTCGTGCCAAGTAAAAATATCTCCGCCACTAATTGTATTACTATTGTCAACGTCGAAATAGGCATCTAAAGTAATACCTGAAATACCTAATTCAGCACCTCCATTTTGAACGCCGTCATTATTTATATCACTCCAAACAAAATCACCAATGATAGATTGTGTAATAGGAATAATAGTAGGGTCGGTATTTCCACCAGAAGCTGGATAATCAGTAATTACGCCTCCTACTAAATCATTACTTGTTACAGTTCCTTGATTGGAAATCTGGAAAACAGTACTGGAAAAGGGTGAATTTATTAAAACATCATAGGTAACTGTAATAGTATCAGCTATGCTACCTATATTAATACTAATAGAAGTATTACCGCCCATGTTACCAGTTGTCACTGTTCCTTGCATTGTAGTTACTGAGCCAACAACTAGGTTAGCGTTAGCGTCTATTCCAGAATTGAGGAAAACTCCAGAAACAGGAGCGTCAAAGGTATCATCCGTATTAGTCATTACAATGGTATGACGGATGGTGTCTCCTGGACTAGCTACTCCATCAAAATCGTTGTCCATCAATAATAGGTATGTATTAGTTACTGTTACTGATGGAGCTGCTTCAATGTTAGATAGTACTATATCGTCATTTCCAGCTACCGAAAGTTTCATTGCCCCAGCATTGCTAAAATCACCTCCAGATCCCATCGAAGGAGAGAATGATGAGAAGGGTATAAAAAAGTTAGTTGCATTAGCTACTCCTGTAGGTATTGCGATATTTGCTAAGGAAGCATTGGCAGCATCGGTATATACTTCTAAATTAATAGTTCCAGAAATATCGGTGCTATTTATCGTGAATAAAAAACCATCTAGCGAACCTCCATTTGTACTATCAATTGTGGTATCAAGTGTAGTGGTATCTCCATCGGCACCATCTCAAATTAACTCTCCATTTCCAGAGGTTTCCGCAGAAAGCCCAAAAATATAATTTCCTCCAGCTACCTCGCCAGAAGCAATTGATCTTGAAGTAACGTCAACTGACAAATCTATAACTTCTGGAACGTTGTAAAAAAGTATCTTTTTTTTTAAGTTTTAAAAGTTTTTTTTTAATTATCCTCCAAATACATTGTCCGGACCTTCTTCATTAGGTTTGAAGAATACACAAAATCAGTAACAGCTTTGTTCTCGGTTCTAAAAATATCTTGGTTAGTTCCTTCCCATTCTTTGAGGCCGTTTTTTAAAAAGACAATTTTTTGCCCAATCTCCATTACAGAATTCATGTCATGAGAATTGATTACTGTGGTAATGTTATACTCTTGAGTAATTTCGAGTATTAAATTATCAATTAAAATTGATGTTTGAGGGTCTAGCCCAGAGTTTGGTTCATCACAAAACAAGTATTTAGGATTCATGACTATCGCACGCGCAATAGCTACCCTTTTTTGCATTCCTCCAGAAATTTCAGAGGGGAATTTATGATTTGAGTTTATTAAGGCAACACGTTTAATTACTTCATTGGCTCTATCTCGTTTTTCACTATCAGACATTTGAGAAAACATTTCCATAGGGAATAATACGTTTTCTTCAACTGTCATAGAATCAAACAAAGCACCACCTTGAAAAAGCATGCCTATTTTTACTCTTAGTTTACGTTTTTCGCTTTTTGACAAGTCACCATACACTTTGTCATGAAAAGAAATAGTACCTTCTTCAGGAGTGTGTAGTCCTAATAAAGATTTCAGAAATACTGTTTTTCCAGAGCCACTCTGACCAATAATTAAATTGGTTTTCCCTTGTTCAAATGTTGTTGAAATTCCTTTCAAAATTGAAACACCATTAAAGCCTTTATGTAAGTTTTTAACTGTAATCATTTTAGGTTAGCATTAATTGAGTAATCATATAATTTACAATGATAATAACAACACTTGTCCAAACAAATGAAGAAGTAGCTGCTTTACCAACTTCTAACGCACCACCTTTCATATAATAACCGTGATAGGAAGGGATTGTAGCGAGTATAAATGCAAAGAAAAATGTTTTAATATACGCGTAGATAATGTGGAATTCATTGAACTCATATTGTAAACCCATAGTAAAATCTTCACTAGTAGTAAACCCTCCGTATACGCAAGCAACCCATCCTCCAAGAATTCCTAAAAACATAGATAAGGTAATGACAAACGGATACAGCATTAAAGCCACAATTTTAGGGAAAACTAAATAGTTTAAAGAGTTTATTCCCATAACTTCTAAAGCATCTATTTGTTCAGTAACACGCATACTACCAATACTTGAAGTGATGAACGAACCTACTTTTCCTGCCATAATAATCGACATAAAAGTTGGTGCAAATTCCAAGACGATACTTTGTTTGGTAGCAAAACCAACTAAATATTTTGGAATTAACGGATTATCAATATTTAAAGCTGTTTGGATGGCAATTACCCCGCCAACGAAAAAAGAGATAAAGGCAACAATACCAAGAGAGTCAATAATTAAATCGTCAATTTCTTTAAAAATTAATTTCTTTAAAGCACTCCACTTGGTAAACTTGCTAAAAATGTCTTTTAGCATGATAAAATAGAGTCCAAAATCGTGTAGGTACTTCATAGAAGGCTAAAATAATAAATCTATTGTAACTAAAGATTATGTTGTGTTATAAAATAGGTATTTTTGAGAAAAAATAATAAAAAATGAAACAAATATTTAGCGTAGTTGCTTGTCTATTGTTTTTATCATGTAAAGCACAAGACTCTAGTATAAATACTGAGGAGAGTAAACCAAAATTAGTTATTGGAATAGTGGTCGATCAAATGCGTTATGATTATCTAACTCGTTTTGAAGGAAAATTCGGAGAAGGCGGATTTATGCGTTTGATAAATGATGGCTTCAATTGTAAAAATCATCATTTTAATTATGTGCCAACGTATACAGGTCCTGGTCACGCTTCAATTTTTACAGGGACCTCGCCAATGAATCACGGAATAATTTCGAACTATTGGTATGATAAATTCACCGATAAAACGGTGTATTGTGCTTCTGACGATTCCGTTACAGCAGTTGGTGTGGTAACAGAAAAAGAGCAGATGTCGCCAAGAAGAATGAAAACAACTACAGTTGCTGATGAACTAAAATTACATACACAAAACAGAAGCAAAGTAATTGGTATATCATTGAAAGATAGGGGGGCAATTTTACCTGCAGGTCACTCAGCAAATGCAGCATATTGGTTTAGAGGAAAAGATGATGGAAAATTTATAACGAGTACCTATTACAGTAGTGAACTGCCAAAATGGGTGCAAAAGTTTAATACCACTACGAAATTTTATTTAAAAATATGGAATACGATGTCGCCTATAGATCAGTACACTGAAAGTGGTTCCGATAACACGAGTTTTGAAGAGTCTTTTAAAGGAAAAGATACTCCAACGTTCCCATATGATTTAAAAGAATTATCAAAAGAAAACGGTGGATATGACATTTTAAAAGCAACTCCTTTTGGAAACGAAATGACTACAGATTTTGCTATAGCTGCTATTGACAATGAAGCATTAGGAGCAGATGATATCACAGATTTCTTAACAGTGAGTTATTCTTCAACAGATTATGTTGGGCATCAATTTGGAGTAAATTCTGTTGAGGTAGAGGATACTTATATTAGATTGGATAAAGACTTAGAGAGGTTACTTCAATATTTGGACAAGCAAGTTGGAGAAGGGAGGTACACTGTTTTTCTAACGGCTGATCATGGAGCGGTAAATGTTCCTAATTATTTGAAATCACAGCATATCCCTGCAGGATATTTTAATAAGAAAGAATTCACAGTGAATGTTAAAAAAGGGTTGGTTCATAAATTTAAATTTGATGGACTGATAAAAAATATTTCGAACAATCAAATATTTTTAGACAGAGAATTGATAAAAAGCCATGACTTAAACTTAATTGATATTCAAGAGTTTCTTGTGCAAGAAATTGTGTTATACAAACATATAGACAAGGCATATTCTGCAAGAACCCTAGCGATTACTCAGTTTGTTAATGGAGTGGGAGCATTGGTGCAAAATGGGTTTCATCAAAAACATTCTGGTAATGTTGTTTTTGTATTGGAGCCAGCGGTAATTTCTTACCCAGAAAAAGGATCAACTCATGGGAGTAGTTTTAGTTATGATACACATGTGCCATTATTGTTTTATGGAGCTGGAATTAATAAAGGTACTAGTTTAACAAAAACAGAAGTTATAGATATAGCTCCAACAATTTCTGCTTTATTAGGGATTTCTTTTCCCAATGGATGCACTGGTAGTCCTTTAGGGCTTGTGTTAGATGTGAAAAATTAATAAAATACAAATGAAACTACTTAAACTTATTTGTATTTTTCTTGTTATTGGTTCATTAATCTCCTGTAAAATAGGAAGGTTTGTGTATTATAATTTTGCAGATATTACCGACCACAAAATTTTCCCTAAAAATATAATTAAAAATGATTCCATTCCTTTCATTTTTAAGAAAAAGAGTATTTCAAGTATCCCTGATTCATTGACTATAGGAAAAAAAGGATTCAAGAAAAAGATAGCATTTGACGACTATTTAATTACAAACAAAACGGTTGCATTCCTTGTGATTAAAAATGATTCTATTGAATATGAAAAGTATTTTTCAAAATATGATGAAACCTCTATAGTTAACTCTTTTTCAATGGCAAAATCTGTTACTTCAATATTAATTGGTTGTGCAATAGATGAGGGATTAATTAAATCAACAAATGAATCTATAACAAACTATTTGCCTGAGCTTAAAAAAAATGGATTTGAAAAAGTGACAATAGACAACCTTTTAAACATGACTTCTGGGATTTATTTTAACGAAAGTTATTTAAATCCTTTTGGGAATGCCGCAAGTTTCTATTACGGCACAAATTTGAGAAAAGAAATTACGAAACTTAGATTAAAACATGAGCCTGGCACAAAATTCAGTTATAGTAGTGGAGACGCTCAGTTATTAGGTTTAGTGTTACAAGCTGCCTTGAAAGACAGGTCTATATCAAGTTACTTAGAAGAGAAAATATGGAAGCCACTGGGGATGGAGTTTGAAGCCTCATGGAGTCTAGATAAAAGAAAAAATGGTGTAGAGAAAACCTTCTGCTGTTTAAATGCTAGAGCTAGAGATTTTGCAAAAATCGGAAGATTGTATTTAAATAAAGGGCTTTGGAACGGTAAAAGGATAGTGTCAGAAGAGTGGGTAAACTCCTCTACTAAAATTGAGGAAACAAATGGTGGAGCCTCGTACTATCAAAATCAATGGTGGATAGGATCAAATAACGGCACATTTGAGGCAAAAGGAATTTTAGGACAGCGTATTTATGTCAATTCTAAAAAGAATCTAGTCATAGTAAGGCTGGGTAAAAATGATGGAAAAACTTCAAAGTGGACTAATTTATTTAACACTTTGTCTAGTATATATGATGAATAAGCAGAATGGGTTTTTAAATTTTGTGGTAAGCAATACAAAAAAGACCCAATGTGCGGCTTTTTCAATCTAAGTAAAATGATATAAACTCGAGTGTAGTTGTTATTAAGGACTACTTATTCTTTTTTTCAAGCGTACTTCTTTTTGTTTAAGGAGCTCTTCGTTTGTAATCATTTTAGCTTTATGAGCTATGCTTCTATTTTCTATAGTAGTTATTTTTGCCAACTTTTCAGTGTATTATTCCTCTGTTGTTTTACCATCTTCTTTTTGCTTGCAATACGCTCTTTCGCTGCAGTAATTCTTGAATCAGCATTTATGCTACGTTGTTCAATATTAGCCTCAATTTTATATTGAGCAGCATCCGTTTTTTTATTTTTGCTTACGCTTTTTTATGGTCTTTCATTTCCATGTTATGCGCCTTTAATTTTTGCCCTAATTCAGGATGTTTTTCTAAATATGCTTTGCGCTCTTCAGGCGACTTGTCCTTTATTATGTTCTTGTGTTCACCCAAAAATAACATCTCTATCTTCTTTACGTTCTATTTGTAATTACTTTCTAGCCTCTTTAAGTTCGTTTTTTTGTTCATGAAGCTCCTTTTTTTTCTGCTTCATTTGATCTTTATGCCCCTGTATTTTTTCCTTATGTTCGTTTAGCTCTTTTCTTCGCTTTCCTTTTTTAATTTCGTTTTCTTGAGCGAAACTAGTATTATAATTAATTTTATATATTTCATGTTTCTTCGTATTATATATTATCTAGTTCGTTTAGTGCTTTTTCGATTTCTTTTGCTTCTTTTTCAACCGATTCAATTTGTTGATTGATTTCTGTTTCTTTCTTTTTTTTCGCCTTAGCTTTTTTATCTGTACAAGACATCAAAAAAAAAGGGAATTGCTGCTAATAAAATAAGTGCTTTTTTTATAAAATAATATTGATTATATGTGAGTAATAAGGTGCTGATTTAAAAAGGGGATTAAAAATAAAGATCTGTTTTTCTAAAGTACGGGCTAGAGAAACAGATCTTTATGACGGCTAAGTCAAATATTTATAGCCTTCAGTAGTTTTTGTCCATCATCTGGTTTTGAGAATTGTATATTCTTAATTCGTATTTAATGATAAGAGTTACTTTTTGTAAGCTTCATCATGTACGCTAGTTACAGCTCTCCCAGAAGGGTCGTTCCTATTTTTAAATGATTCGTCCCATTCTAATGCTATCGGGGTACTACAGGCTACAGATGGTACTGAAGGAACCGTTTTTGCTGCAGTGTCACTAGGAAAATGACTTTCGAATATGCTGCGGTAATGATACTCTTCTTTGTTTTGTGGAGTGTGAATTGGAAATCTGTAATGTGCATTTTTCATTTGTTCATTGGTTACAGCAAGTGCTACCAATTCTTTTAAATTATCAATCCAGCTATACCCAACACCATCTGAAAATTGTTCTTTTTGTCTCCATGCCATTGATTCTGGCAAATACTTTTCAAAGGCTTTACGAAGCACCCATTTTTTCTGGAGTAATCATTTTGTCTTGAGGATTCAAACGCATAGCAACATCCATAAATTTTTTATCTAAAAATGGGACACGTCCTTCAATTCCCCAAGCTGCTAAGGATTTGTTAGCACGTAAGCAATCATATTCATATAGTTTATCAAGTTTTCTAACTGTTTCTTTGTGGAATTCTTCGGCGTTTGGTGCTTTATGGAAATATAGATAGCCTCCGAAAATTTCATCTGCTCCTTCACCAGATAATACCATTTTTATTCCCATAGCCTTTATAGCTCGTGCCATTAGGTACATTGGAGTGGAAGCTCTGATAGTGGTAATGTCATAGGTTTCTAAATGATAAATAACATCTTTTATAGCATCTATACCTTCTTGAATAGTGAATTTTATTTCATGATGTATAGAGTTAATATGTTTTGCTACTTTTTCTGCGGCAGCCAAATCAGGTGAGCCTTTTAATCCAACAGAAAAAGAGTGCAATTGTGGCCACCAAGTATCTTGTGTATCGCCAGTTTCAATTCGTTTTTCAGCATATAATTTGGCTAAAGCTGAGGTTATGGAAGAATCTAACCCGCCAGATAATAACACTCCATAAGGAACATCACTCATTAGTTGTCGGTGTACTGCATCAGCTAAAGCATCGTGTAAATCATCTATATTAGTGGTGTTGTTTTTTACAGTTTCATACTCCATCCAATCTCTGGTGTACCATATTGAAGGTTGTGAGTCATTACTATGCCAATAATGTCCTGGAGGAAATATTTCTATCCTGCTACAAATACCTTCTAACGCTTTCAATTCTGAAGCAACATAGAAAGTTCCATTTTTATCCCACCCCATATACAAAGGAATGATTCCCATATGATCACGAGCTATAAAAAACTCATTTTTATCAACATCATATAAAGCAAATCCGAATATACCGTTTAAGTCATCTAAAAAACTAACTCCTTTCTCTTTATATAAAGCCAAGATGATTTCACAATCAGATTGTGTTAGGAATTCATATTCATTTTTCAATTGTTTTCGTAATTCTAAATGATTGTATATTTCACCATTTGCTGCAAGTATTAGATTTTTATCGGCGCTAAATAAAGGTTGTTTCCCGGAAGTAGGGTCAACAATTGCCAAACGTTCATGACTCATTATTGCGTTTTTATGCGTGTAAATTCCACTCCAATCTGGTCCTCGGTGGCGAAGTTTTTTACTTATTTCTAAAACTTGCGTACGTAGTTTTTCTGAATCCTCTTTTAAATTAAAAGCACAAACAATTCCACACATAATATATTGCTATTAGTAATTAATATATGAAATGGGAGGATTAAATTATTTGGAAAACTTTTCACCTTTGAGAAGAGTAAAAACTTGTAGGTAATTTTAAAGGTGCTAAATTTTAGTTAATTAACATTTGTTATAGAGTTTTTTTTTGAAAGAGTGAGGTCCCATTTTTAGTAGAGAGTTTTTAATATGTAGTTCCCTGTTGCTTAATTCCTAACTTGGATTTAATTCCTTTCCAACGGTGTCTTCTTATAAAAGCACCTTCTTGTTTATTGACAAGCTTTAAAGTATTGTTTTTTGAGGCTTTAAAGTAGCCTCTTAAATACTCAATGAGCAGTAGAGGTTGTTTTTTTAGTAGCGCTAATTTTGTACTAGCAATTATAGTAAGTAAAAAACCATAATCTAATTTGTAAAAAGCTTCTCCTTGTTTGTAACGTGCTGCTTTGTTGTAGGTTTTTCCAGTAGGTTTTAAATGTTTCGCTTTAAGAGTTTCATCCGTTTTAATTTTCCATCCATGATATTGCGCTAGTAATTCATCAACGGTATCCCATCCCATTGATGGTTTTAGTTTCCCGATATCTAAAAAACATTGTTTTCGATAGGCTTTAAATGCGCCGCGAATATGATCTTTATTAGTTAGGTTTTCTAAAAACCATTTGCCATTTTTTTCAATATATGCAAATCCCCCAACCATACCTACTTTTTCATCAGCATTGAAATGATGAATTAAAGTTTCGAAATAGTTATTTGGTAGAATAATATCGGCATCTAATTTCACAATAAAATCATAGCTGGTATCTAATGTGTTTAAGCCTTTGTGGAAAGCCTGTATAACTTTGCTGCCAGGTAAATGTTCGGCTCCTGATTGATTATTTATTAAACTAATAAACGGGTGTTTTTTAACATACTCACCAATAATACCTTCTGTATTATCAGTAGAGTTATCATTCACTACAACCACTAGCTTCGGTAGTATTGTTTGAGTAACAATACTATCTAAGGTTAAACTGATAAAATCAGCTTCATTATGAGCAGGTATGACAATGTAATAATTCAAAATGATTATATTCTTTCAGCATACACCATATAATATCGTGGAGTAAAAACTCTAAGTAATGGTCTAAAACCAATTTTATTAACAGGGTTAGTGAATTTTTCGCGAGCAATGACTTTCCAGCCAGCTTTTTCTAATAGCCAATCAAATTGCCAATCTTCAAATTCGTGATAGTGCCTATCCCATTTATCAGTTTTACTCCTGTAAGCTGGAGCAAACCATAATCGCATTGGTATAGAAGCAACTAATTTATTGCCTTTTAAATCTCGTAATATTTCTAAAGGAGCTAATAAGTGCTCAAAAATTTCAAAAGCAGTAGTTACGGTATAGCTTTCGCTTTGTATGGTGTTGTGATTGATGTCTAAATCTTCCCCTTTTGTGTTTTTAATAGTATACCCTCGTTCGGTCATTATTTTAGAAAATGGATTTTCAACTCCTAGATCTAAAATTTCAGCATTTTTAGAAATGTGCTTTTCTAAAAACTCAATGGTATGCTTATAGCGTTTGTTAGGGAAAGTGTTTTCGTACATAGAATCAAAATTACTCTTTTTTATACTAATAATAAAGTGTTTTAGGTTTTAGAAGTAAATCCGACTGAGTATAAATGAGTACCTTTACTAATGTAAATTATGGGTTATGAATATTACAAATCATCATGTGTTACCTTTTGATATTAGTTTGAGTTTTGAGCTGCTACAAAAGCATTATAAAGAGCGATTAATAATAGAGAAAAACGAACTAGTTAAACAACACTTAAAGGGTTTGTTAGCTAATTTTGAGCAGCATCCATCTTTAAGTTCTGGAATAAAGAAAGAAGAAGAGTTAGTAGCGCTAAAAGATATTATTGACTTGCTAATGGGCGATTTGTTTCCACAAGCCTTAGGTTTGAATGAAATTAAAGCGGCAAGTATTCCATTTCAACCAGTACATTTTTATTATTCTACCCGATTTGAAAATATTATTAAAGCAGCTGGGAATGATTTTAAATTTGAGTTAGTAGATTTTACAGAAGATGAAATGTACATTATGTCTTGTAATTATATTTTGGCTACTCAATACCAGGTGAATACAGATTATCAGAAACCATTGTATTATCCAATTCCAGATAAAGACGGGAATATAAAGACTTATAGATTGGCTATGAATGCCGATTTTGTAAATATTCAACCAACAGAAAGGGTAACGAAATTGACTTCAGAAGATATTGATTTACTATTGCAAAGTTATGACAATATTGATTTGTGGAAGGAGAAATTCCCTCCAAATTCTTGGAGTTTAAAAGGTTTTGTATTGATTAATTTTATAGACGTAACCGTAGATACAATAATATCAGATTTAAAATCGGATATGCTAAACCATACTATTTCTAATGATAATTTTGAAGATTTTCAGAATGATTTTAGAAGATATTTTAATAATAAACACTTATTTATTGGTTTTACAAAGTATGATTCAAATACCGATAGTTTTGTAAACCCACCAGGAAAACAAGTAGCGAGTTATATTTTAGGAGAAATGAGCGAATTGAGCTGTAAAACTGGATTTTGTAGTTTTTCTTATGATAAAGTAATTGAAGAAAAAAAGTACTTAACTATATCAGATATTGACCATGTATTGGCTATGGGAGAAAATCCCGTGTTAAGTCAGTTACAAAAACAAGGATTTAAAAGCTGTATTATAGCTCCCATTATTGTAGATGGAATATTAATAGCAATTTTAGAAATTGTATCGCCTAATAAAAATGATTTGACGTCAATAAATGCGAGTAGATTAGATATTATAATGCCTTATTTAGTTGCGACTACAAAACGTTCTGTTCAAGAATTAGAGAATTATGTTAAGGCAATTATTCAGAATGAGTGTACCGCTATTCATCCAACAGTTTTATGGAAATTTGAAGAAGAAGCGGAGCGTTTTATACAAGATTCTTTTGCTGATGATAGTAAAAAAGCACTTTTTAGTGATATTGTTTTTGAACATGTGTATCCGCTTTTCGGACAGATAGATATTATAGGTTCTTCCACAGTAAGAAATGAAGCTATTCAAGCTGATTTTGTGAAGCAATTAGAATTGGTAAAAGCGATTTTCAGTGCGGCTTATAAAGAAGAGAAATTAGCTTTTTATGAGCAAATTATTTTGCGTATTGATGGGTTTGTTGCTGAATTTAAATCTGATTTTAATACCACTAGTGAAGAGCAATTACTTCATTTTTTAAAGAATGAAGTCAATCCTATTATGCCACATATTGGGCAATTATCTACTCAGTTAAAAGAGCAAGTAATGTCATATGAGGGAGTCATAAATACAGAAACGGGCGTGGTGTATGATAAACGAAAAGATTATGAAAATACAGTTCAGTTTATTAATGTCCAAATGGCATCTCTGTTAGACGGAAAACAAAAAGAAGCGCAAAAGGTTTATCCACATTTCTTTGAACGATTTAAAACAGATGGGATAGAGCATAACATGTATATAGGGAAATCTTTATCGAAAGATAAGCCGTATAATAATGTATATTTGAGAAATTTGCGTTTATGGCAGCTAACCTCGATGTGTGAAATGGAACGTTCTTTTTATGAAATACAAAAAGACAGATCATTGCAATTAGATGCAGCTTCGTTGGTTTTAGTATTTGGGAATAGTTTATCGATTCGGTTCCGAGTTGATGAAAAAAAGTTTGATGTAGATGGCGCTTATAATGCCAGATATGAAATCATAAAAAAACGAATAGATAAAGCGCACATAAAAGGAACAGATGAGCGTATTACCCAAAAAGGAAAGTTGGTGATAGTGTATTCTCAGAAAAAAGACGAGTTAGAGTATTTACGCTACATACAATACTTGCAAAGTAAAGATTACTTAGAAGAAGGGGAAGAGATAGTTTCCTTAGAAGATCTTCAGGGAGTAGTTGGTTTAAAAGCCATACGAATAAATATAAAATATCAAGTAGCGAAGCAAAAAATCACCTATGATGATTTGGTTAAAGAAATAGAAAAATAAGAAATGCAAGATGTTATTATAAAGCAAAATTTTAAAGTTTCAGTAGAGATGCTTTGGAAAGCTGTTACCGAACATCGCCAAATGATTCTATGGTTTTTTGAAAACATTCCCGAATTTGAAGCTCATGTAGGTTTTAAAACACAATTTTTAATAGAAAACGAAGGTCGAAAATTCACTCATTTATGGGAGATTATGGAGGTAATACCTAATCAGAAAATAGTTTATAATTGGAAGTATGATGAATATGAGGGCGAGGGATTAGTGTTTTTTGAATTAGTAGAAAATGAAAAAGAATCCTCCTTAATACTTATCAATAAGTGGATAGGGGAGTTCCCTCAAGACATTCCAGAGTTTTCCCGAGAAAGTTGTTTAGGAGGGTGGGAGTATTTTATAAACGGCAGACTAAAAGAATATTTAAGCAATAGATAATTATTTCCCTAAGCTAAAAAAAGCCAAAAAGAAAGATAATACAGACACAACAATTCCTATTGTAAATACGGTATATGTAGTACGTAATAGTTTGTATTTTCTGTTTAGTACTAAGCCTAAAAAGTACAAATCTTTTATCATTGAGTCGTATAAATAATCTTTGTCTTTCATTACTTCTTTCATGCCCCATGTGAAATCATCTAACTTCATTTGGTGGAAGTTCCCAAAAAATAATAAGTTTACTTTCTTCTGAGCAACATCCTCCTTGGTAAACTGTCCTTCGGTAACTTTTGGTCTGGTAGATTGTATGGCAAAAATGATTGACACAACACTAAAACTAATTAAGATAACGGTAGGGATAATTAAATGTGCATTTGATGGGTTGTCCAATCTAGGTACTAAACTGCTTAATGCGATTGAAATTAAAATTGCATTTACTGACAGTAATATATTGGCTTTGGTATCCGCTATTTGACTTAATTTATTGTGATTTCGAAGTACAACCCTAAACATTGTTTCTACTCCTTTTTCTGGCAACTCAGCTTTGCGTTCTTTTTCTTTTAAGGCTTTCTTTTTTTGTTTTGCAACTTTACGTTCTTTCTCTAACTTTTTTACAGCCTTAAAAAGGGCTAATAAATTGGTTTGTTTTTTTTCTTGCCAGTTTTCAATGGCGTAATTTGTGTAAAACTGATGGCTGGTTAAAAAAGTAATGTTTTCTTTTTTCCAATCTAAATCAGAATGATCTGCGGTGTTGGTTAAGCGTAATTCTTCTTTTAATAAATCACTGGTTTGATTAAAGCTTTTTGACGCTAAGTGAGAACAATCAGCATCTTTTATAATACGTTCTAACTGATTGATGGGTTTTGTTCTTATTTTAGTTGCTAGAATTAATCGTTCCACAATAGCAAAATCATCGTCAGAAATTTTTCCTATTAAGAAGTTTTTAGCTAATTGAACACCAGATTCCTCATGATTTTCAGCCCCTTTTACAAAACCTGCATCATGAAACCAAGCCGCTATTTGTAATAGCTCAGCTTCTTGATCGCTTACTTGTTCCCCTTTAATTAATTCCTGTAGTTTTACAACTACACGTAAGGTATGAGGGAAATTATGGTAGATGATATGTGCAGGTAATTCGTCTTGTAATAGCGAAAATACATATTCTTTTATATCTTTGAGTAAGCTGTCCATAAGTATTATATATGTGGACTAATTTATGAAAATTAAAAGAATTTTTGATGATAATCATAAGGAATTATAGGTTGCTATGTTGCTTGTTAGTTTTGATGTCTTGTACAAGTCAAGATTTTACAATGTTGGAAATAGCAGGTGATTTGCCAAATAGTTTAAATGAATCTTCAGGGGTTGTAAATCTTCGAGGATCCGACAATTTCTGGATGATAAATGATTCTGGGAATACTAATGAGTTATTTGAGGTTTCTGAAACTGGTGCTATACAACAAATTATTACTGTAGAAAATGCTAAAAATAAGGACTGGGAAGATCTTGCGTCAGATGGGAGGGACAATATATTTATTGGGGATTTTGGTAATAATAACAACAAACGAAAAAATTTAGGAATATATACGGTTGCTATTTCATCGATTAAAAATGGTAAGGTAAAAGCTGTAAAAACGAAATTTCATTTTGAAGATCAAAAAAAATTTCCGCCTAAAAAGAAAGATAGAAATTTTGATGTAGAGGCCTTTGTATATGCTAAGGGCTATTTTTATTTATTTACAAAAAACCGAAGTTCTGAATTTAACGGAATAACTAAATTATACAAAGTTCCATCTCAACCAGGGAATCATTCAGCTGAACTAATTGGTAGTTTTGAAACCTGTATGGATTCTAAAAAGTGTGCAATCACAGCGGCAACTATTTCAAGAAATAATGAAGAATTGGTTTTGTTAACTCATGATAAGTTATTTTTATTTACTAATTTTAAAGGGGATGATTTTTTTAATGGATCAGTTTCTGAAATCAATTTATATCATGATTCTCAAAAAGAAGCTGTTTGTTTTAAAGGGGGTACAATTTATATTACTGATGAAGCCACTAAAAAAAGTAACGGTAATCTGTATAGAGTTGTGAATTAAGAATAATAATTTAAAAATATTGAAGTAAAACTTTATGTCAGTTCGAGTGATTTTTCGAAGAGAAACGTAGAGAACAGTAAAGTAATTCAAAACATTACTATAAAGTTATCTCCCTAGGGAGAGATGTCACAGCGTGACAGAGAGGGCTTATGAAAAAACTAACCATACTATTAACTATTCTATTAGTTTCTTGTGCTACATACCAAGAGCAAGTTGATAATCAAATTAATCAATCGTTAACTAAAACGACAAGCGAATTATCTCATCGATTTTATTTCATTGGTGATGCTGGTAATGCTGAATTAAATGAAAGTACATTACCATTATTATCTTTACAAAAAAAGTTGCAAGAAGCTCCGGTCAACAGTTCTGTTATTTATTTAGGAGATAATGTATATCAACACGGATTGCTAAAAAAAGATACAGAAGGATATGATTTGGCTGCTCATCGGTTGCAAACACAGGTAGATGCTGTTAAAGGATACAAAGGAAGAACAATTTTTATTCCTGGAAACCATGATTATCATAGTGGCGGAATAAAAGGATTAAAGCGTCAAGAAAAGTATATAGAAGACTTGTTGGGGAAAGGTAGTTTTTTACCAGAAAATGGGTGTCCAATAACTAAAGTTAAGGTGTCAGACGAGGTAGTTTTACTCGTAATTGACACGCAATGGTATTTAGAAAATTGGGATGATAACCCAACCATTAATGACGATTGTGATATCAAAACAAGAAAGGATTTCTTTTTAGAGTTCGAATCATTAATTAAAAAGAATAGAAATAAAACTACGATTGTGGCGCTGCATCACCCTTTGTATACAGACGGTGCTCATGGAGGACATTTTTCTGCAAAACAGCACATATCTCCTAATAACAGGTTTCCACTACCAGTTATTGGAACCATCGGTAATTTTATAAGAAAAACAGGAGGGGTTTCACCTCAAGATACTCAAAACAAGAATTATCGTTATTTAATTAACCGGATGACTACAATGGCCCAAGAAACGGAGCGTGTTATTTTTGCTTCTGGACATGAGCATAGTTTACAGTATATTGAAAAAAATAATATAGTACAATTGGTTTCGGGTTCAGGAAGTAAAGTTTCTGGAGTAAAAAAATCTAGAGAAAGTAATTATGCTTTTGCTACTTTAGGTTATGTGGTTTTAGATGTTTTTACTGACGGAACTACCCAAGTTAAGTACATTCAAACAAATATTGATACTGATAAAACTATTTTTAGTAAAGAAATATATCCGCCGTATAAAAACAAGGGATTGAAAATATATCCTGAAATTACAGAAAGGAATAAAAAAGCATCTGTTTATGATCCAGAAGCAACTCAAAAAAGTGATTTTTATGAACGCTTACTTGGAAAACATTATCGAGAAGAATACGGAACAGAAATAGAAGCTCCCATAGCGAATTTAGATACTTTGCATGGCGGATTGTCTACTGTGAAAAGAGGAGGCGGAAATCAATCCGTTTCTCTACGTTTGGTTGATAAAAAAGGACAACAATGGGTAATGCGAGCTCTAAAGAAAAATGCTACTCAATTTTTGCAAATTAACGCCTATCAACAAAAATATATTAAAGAAGATTTAAAAGGTACATTTATAGAGTCGTTTATTGAAGATGTTTACACCACAACACATCCATATGCATCATTTATTATACCTATACTGTCTGAAGCAATTGAAGTGTATCATACCAAACCAAAATTATTTTATGTACCTAAACAAAACGCTTTAGGAATTTATAATGATGATTATGGTGATGCGTTGTATATGATAGAAGAGCATGTTGGCGATACACAAACAAACCGCTCTAATTTCGGAAGTCCGGATGATATTATAAGTTCATTGGACCTGTTTGAGAAATTACATAAAAGCCCAAAACATCAGGTTGATGAGAAAGCATATATAAGAGCTCGTTTGTTTGATATGATATTAGGCGATTGGGATAGGCATCAGGACCAATGGCGATGGAGTAAATTTGAAGGAGATGAACAGCATAGCTATAAGCCAATTCCTAGAGATAGGGATCAGGTATTTGCAAATTATGATGGAGGGGTATTACGAATCATGACTAGGTTGTTGCCTACGGTAAGAAAAATGCAAACCTATAAACAAGAAATCAGAAATTTAAAGTGGCATAACACCAATGGGCGTCCAGTTGATATGAAGTTGTTAAAATCATTAACGCTAAAAGATTGGTTAATTGAGGCACAGTTTATAAAAGATAATTTAACAGATAAAGTAATTGAAAAAGCATTTAGTCAATTTCCTGAGGAAGTTCAAAACAAAAGTGTCGATGAAGTGAAACAGGTTTTAAAGTATAGAAGGAATAAAATAGAAGAAATCGCATCAGGGTATTACAAAATCTTAAATAAATCGGTAATTCTAACGGCTAGTGATAAGGACGATTATATTGTTGTTACTCGACAAGATCAAGGAAAAACAAAAATTCAATTTTATTATAAAGATAAATTAAACTTTGAAAGAGTTTATGATAAAAGTAAAACTAAAGAAATTTGGTTGTACGCTTTAGATGGAGAAGATACTGTTGTAGTTAAAGGAGAAAGTAATGCATACATAAGAGTAAAAATAGTAGGAGGGCAGAATAATGATTCTTTTGATATTAAAAATGGGAAAGCAATTACTATTTACGATTACAAAAGCAAGAAGAATGATATAAGTAAAGCTAAAAAGGCTAAGGTTAGGTTGTTGGATGACTATGAAACTAATACATACGATTATTATAAGCGGAAGGAAGTAGTACATCAGTTATTGCCGGTGTTTGGAGTGAATAAAGATGACGGGTTGTTTGTAGGATTAAATAAAACAATGTGGTATAAAAACTTACGTCAAGCACCTTTTTCACATAAGCATAATATAAAAGCTAGTTATTTTATATCAAATGGGGGTTTTGATTTGGGGTATTTAGGAGAATATGGGAATATTTTTAATAAGATGAATATTACGTTTGGGGTAGAATATACAAGCCCGAATTATGCAACTAATTTCTTTGGGCGTGGTAATGAAACAAAAAACGAAAAAGAAGATGTAGCCTTTAATAGAGTAAAATTGGCTCGGTTTAAAACTAGTTTGGGAATTGTTAAACATGGTAAACAAGGAAGCGAATTAAATTGGATAGCAACTTTTGAAAGTAATAGAGTAGAGAATACTCAAAACAGATTTATTGGTGCTGTAGAGGCTGGAACTAATATATTTAAAAGGAAGAGTTTTATAGGTTCAGAAATTAGTTATCGTTTTAAAAATTATAATGATCCTGCTTATCCTACTTTAGGTATGGATTTCCAATTAAAGGCTGGTTGGAAATTTAATTCAGAGGATATGAAACAGAGTTTCGGGTATATAGTTCCATCGTTTAGTTTTATCCATAAGTTGACTAATAATGAGCGGTTAATATTGGCTAGCAAAACTAAAGCTCATATAATGTTTAGCAAGCATTTTGAATTTTATCAAGGAGCCACTATTGGAGCGAATGACGGATTAAGAGGGTTTCGTTTTCAAAGGTTTACCGGAAGCACCTCTTTTTATAATAGCATGGACATTCGTTATAATTTTAGAAAATTTAAATCAGGATTTGCGCCCATGAATTTAGGGTTTTATACCGGATTAGATATTGGTAGAGTATGGTTGCAAGATGAGTCTTCTAAGAAATGGCACAATTCATACGGTGGTGGATTATGGTTAAAAGTAGCCGAAATAGCAACAGCAAACTTAGGAGTTTTTAGTTCATCAGAAGACACCAGAATCTCATTTGGTTTAGGTTTTGGGATATAATTGCTTAGAAGGTTAATGTTATTTCTAAATCAAATTCATCATTAATAGCTTTGTTTTTTAGGTTTTGAAAAAAACTTGTAGACCTATATTTAATGTTATAGTGAGTACGATTAACGTTCAACTTTGCAGTAGCAGTATTATTTTTAATATTCATGTTAAAGGAAATTGGTTTAGTAATCCCCTTAATAGTTAAATTTGCCGTTATAGTATAGGAGCTTTCAGTTTTTAATACTTCAGTAAAAGTTAATTTTGAAGTGGTATGGTTTTTTACATCAAAGAAATCATCGCTTTTTAAATGCTTGGTCAGAAATTTCTTTTTCATTCCTTTTTGATCATCTACAGTTAAGCTTGTCATGTCAACAATAAACGTACCTCCAATAAGGATGTCGTTTTCAAACTTCAGAACACCTTCTTTCAGGAGTATGGTTCCGTGATGCTCACCAGTAACTTTGTAAGCATTCCATTTAATAACACTTTCTTTTACGATAATATCTTTTGTGATAACCGATGTAAACGCTAGTGAAGTAATCGCAAAACATAAAATCACTCTAAAAAACAACTTTTTATTATTCATCTCTTTTAATATTAAATTAATATAAAAATCCTTAAACGATTTGAGTTTAAGGCATAAGATTTTATGGAGATAAATTTTAGTCGAAAATAATTCAATAAGCTTTCAGGATTGAGTGCTTATTTTGAAATGCTGTCAAAAGATGTTTTAATCCCTTTGATTAATGCAGAGCTAAACCCTTGGTGCTCCATTTCGTTTAAACCAGCAATAGTACATCCTTTTGGGGTAGTTACTTTGTCAATTTCAGCTTCTGGATGATTTCCTTTTTGTAATAATAACTCACTAGCTCCTTTTACGGTTTGTGTAGCTATTTTAGTAGCAGTTTGTGCATCGAAACCTATTTCTATTCCACCTTGTATCATACCACGTATGAAACGCAACACATAAGCAATTCCACAAGCTCCTAAAACAGTAGCGGCATCCATCAAGGCTTCGTTAATTTCAATTGTATCTCCTAGTGAGTTGAATATAGTAGTTACTACTTTTAAATCTTCTGTAGATGCGTTATTTGACGCTAAACAAGTCATTGATTCATTCACTGCAGCTGCTGTATTCGGCATAGCTCTAACTATTGAGGGAACATTAGTTAAGTTTTCTTCAATTTGTGCAATTGAAAAATCACTTACAACAGAAATAAGGATTTTATCAGCTGTGATTACGGAGTCAATTTCTTGCAATATTTCAGCAATTTTATAGGGCTTAACTGCAATAATTACCACTTGAGAATTTTGTGTAGCCTCAATGTTGTTGTTGCTAACGTGAACCCCTTTTTCTTTTAAATTATTTAATAATTCAATTTTATTACGGGTAATAGTAATGCTTTCTGGGGTGTAGTTGTTTTCTAACAAGCCTTGAGCGATAGATTTTCCTAAATTACCTCCTCCTAAAATTGCAATATTCATTGTGAATAGTATTAATGAACAGCAAAGAAACGGAATTATTTGTTACGAACTGATGGATAAAAAAACTTTCAGAATTCATTAAGAATTATGAGCCACGCCAGGTGGTAAATTTAACAAGGATTGTTTCGAACTAAAAAGGCTATTGATTAATTCATGTCCAGTGTGTTATGTCGAGGGACTTTTTTTTGAGATAGTATTACTAATACTGATATGTAATTGCATTAATATTCATTCCTGCTCCAACACTAGCAAACATAATAATATCTCCTTTATTTAAGTTGTGATTTTTATAGTTTTCTTTTATCACCATGTCAAACAAAGTAGGAACTGTTGCTACAGAGCTGTTTCCTAGTTCATCAATACACATAGGCATAATGTTTTCAGGAATTTCAGTTTCGTATAGTTTATAAAAACGTTCAAGGATGGCCTGGTCCATTTTTTCATTTGCTTGATGAATAAATATTTTCTTTAAGTCTTTAATGTCAGTACCGCTTTTTTCTAAGCAAGATTTCATTGCTAATGGAACGTTGTTTAAAGCAAATTCATAAATTTTACGACCAAGCATTTTGATGTAACGAGTATCTGAATCATTTTCGTTATCATTTGTTTCACCAAAGTAGATGTATTGCGATTCCTCAAAAGTATGACTTGCAGCTTCGTGAGAAAGAATACCTTTTTCCTTTTCTGATATCTCTAATATAGTTGCTCCAGCACCGTCAGAATAGATCATAGAATCTCTATCTGAATGATCTACTACTCTTGACAGTGTTTCTGTTCCAATTACCAGGCATTTTTTAGCAATCCCCGATTTCATAAACGCATGAGCATGAATCATTGCTTGTACCCATCCTGGACATCCAAACAATAAATCATAAGCAACACAACTAGGGTTTTTAATGCCTAAATTATGTTTTATTCTTGATGCCATACTTGGTACTGTATCACATTGAATATTTCCATGTTTTACATCTCCATAATTACTGGCAACAATAATATAATCTAATTCTTCTGGATTGATATTAGCATCAGCGATTGCTTTTTGTGCAGCAATAAGACCTAGGTCAGAAGTAACTTGATTTTCTTCTGCATAACGTCTTTCTTCAATACCTGTAATAGCTTTGAATTTTTCAATAATAACTTCATTTTTTTGTTTGAAAGCAGAGCCATCTGCATTCAAAAATTCAGATTGAATAAAATCCTCATTTTTTCTAATGATGTTAGGAACATAAGATCCAGTTCCAGTTATTTTGATATTCATAGGTAAACGTATTAAGGGTAGTCTATAAGAGGGCAAATTTACTTAATATTATTTTACTAATACCTTGTTCTATAGTAGAAAAGCGTCATTTTTATGATATACTCAAAAAAACACAATGAAATAAAGGATAATAAATAAAAAAAGCCTCACAATTGACTTGAATTGTGAGGCCTTTATAAAATGAATATTTAGAAATGTATTGTTTTTTTATTTAAAAAAAATAACAATTAACATTCGTTAATCAATAATCAATAATCATTATGCTTCTGCATATGCTTCAATACCAATACAACTACAAATTAGGTTTCTGTCACCATAAGCATCATCTACTCTACGTACAGTAGGCCAGAATTTGTTTTCAGCGATATAATCTAGCGGAAATGCAGCTGTCTTTCTTGAGTAAGGTAAGTTCCACTCGTCAGCCGTTAACATTTCTTGAGTATGTGGAGCGTTTCTTAAAGGGTTGTTTGGATTGTCTATGGTCGCTTCAGCAATTTCTTTTCTAATAGAAATTAAGGCGTCACAAAAACGATCCAGCTCCGCTAAGTTTTCTGATTCTGTTGGTTCAATCATGATTGTTCCAGCAACTGGGAAAGATACTGTAGGTGCATGGAAACCATAGTCCATTAAACGTTTAGCAATATCACTTGCTTCAATACCGTTTTGTTTAAAATCTCTACACTCAATAATCATTTCGTGAGCAGCACGTCCCATTTCACCTGTGTATAAGGTATTGAAATACCCGCTTAAACGCTCTTTAATGTAATTGGCATTTAAGATAGCGTTCATAGTAGAGTTTTTTAGTCCATCAGGTCCTAACATAGTAATGTATCCGTAAGAAATCAAACATGCTAAAGCAGAGCCCCAAGGAGCTGCAGAAATAGCGGTGATCGCCTGATCTCCCCCAGTAGCAATTATTGGGTTAGTAGGTAAAAAAGGAACTAATTGTGGAGCTACACATATTGGTCCAACCCCTGGTCCACCACCACCATGAGGAATAGCAAACGTTTTGTGTAAGTTTAAGTGACAAACATCAGCACCAATAGTTGCAGGATTTGTTAATCCTACTTGTGCATTCATGTTAGCACCATCCATATATACTTGTCCGCCGTTATCGTGAATTATTTTTGTGATCTCACAAATGGCTCTTTCAAATACTCCATGAGTAGATGGGTAAGTTACCATTAGTGCAGATAAATTGTCTTTATGTAACAATGCTTTTTCTCGTAAATCAGCTACATCAATATTTCCTTTTTCATCCGTTTTAGTAACAACAACTTTCATTCCTGCC
The DNA here is from genome assembly GCA_002733415.1 of Kordia sp. Taxonomy (GTDB): domain Bacteria; phylum Bacteroidota; class Bacteroidia; order Flavobacteriales; family Flavobacteriaceae. Next base: position 96,889 of record NVVR01000007.1, read on the forward strand.
ATAACTGCAGATGCAGGATTAGTACCGTGTGCAGAAGAAGGGATTAAACAAATATTTCTGTTTTGATCTCCTCTAGATTTGTGATATGCTCTAATGACCATTAACCCTGCTAACTCCCCTTGAGCACCAGAATTCGGTTGTAAAGATGTTCCTGCGAAACCAGTAATAACATTTAATTGATGCTCTAAGTTTTTAAGTACTTCTTGGTATCCTTGTGCTTGTTCTAAAGGTACGAATGGGTGAATGTTCCCCCAATTTGGATTGCTTAATGGCAGCATTTCTGAAGCTGCATTTAGCTTCATAGTGCATGATCCTAAAGAAATCATAGAGTGATTTAATGATAAATCTTTACGCTCCAATTTCTTGATATAACGCATCATTTCTGTTTCAGAATGATGTGTATTAAAAACTTCATTGTCTAAAAACGAAGTGTTTCTTAATAAGTTATTTGGAATACTATCTGCTTCAATAAATTCAGTAACTGAAGTAGCGTTTATATTTAAAGCAGTAGTAAATACTTCTAAAATAGCGTTGATATCAGTTAAACTAACTGTTTCATTTAACGAAATAGAAAGTGTATCAGCATCAATATAATTAAAGTTAATTTGAGCAGCTTCAGCAATAGGTTTGATTTTATCAGCAGGGACTTTTAGGGTAATAGTATCAAAGAAAGAAGTGTTAGTTTGCTCAATTCCTAAATCGGTTAACGCGTTTGCTAAAGTAACAGCCGATTGATGTACTTTATTAGCGATGTATTGCAATCCTTCTTTACCATGGAATACAGCATACATACCCGCCATAACAGCTAATAATACTTGTGCAGTACAGATGTTAGAAGTTGCTTTTTCACGTTTAATATGTTGCTCACGAGTTTGTAAAGCCATACGTAATGCACGTCCGCCATCTCTATCCTGAGTTACTCCAATGATACGTCCAGGAATACTTCTTTTATATTTGTCTTTAGTAGCAAAATATCCTGCATGAGGACCTCCGTATCCTAACGGAATCCCGAAACGTTGTGTAGTACCTACAACAACATCAGCTCCAAATTCCCCTGGAGCTTGTAATTTTACTAATGATAAAATATCAGCAGCAACTGCTACTTTTATATTGTTTGCGTTTGCGTTTTCTACAAAACCTTTATAGTCGTTTACTTGTCCGTGTTTTCCTGGATACTGTAAAATAGCGCCAAAAAATTCTTCTGAGAAATCAAAATTTTCATGGTTTCCAATAACTAACTCAATCCCGATAGGAGTAGCTCTTGTTTGTAAAACCGATAGCGTTTGTGGTAATATTTCTTCAGAAACAAAAAACTTACAAATATTCGCTTTTTTCTGAGCTCTTTCACGAACATCAAATAACAAAGCCATAGCTTCAGCTGCAGCTGTACCTTCATCTAATAAAGAAGCATTCGCTAATTCCATTCCTGTTAAATCAACTACCATAGTTTGGTAATTTAATAAAGCTTCTAAACGTCCTTGAGCAATTTCTGCTTGATAAGGAGTGTAGGCAGTATACCATCCCGGGTTTTCTAAAATATTACGTAGTATAACACTCGGTACAATAGCTTCGTTATATCCTAAACCAATATAGGTTTTAAAAACACTGTTTTTAGCAGATAGTTCTTGAATATGATTTAAGTATTCATATTCACTTAAAGCTGGTGGTAAATCTAAATCATTTTTTAAACGAATATCATCTGGGATGGTTTCGAAAATTAACTGGTCTAAGCTATCTAAACCAATAGCTTTTAAAATGCTAGCACGGCCTTTTGGGTTTGGCCCTATATGTCTTAATTGAAATGAATCTGTTTTCATTTTCTTCGAGGTTAAATATGTTGAGTTTTTAATGGAAGCAAAAGTACACATAAATTCAAAAAAATAATACCCATTTATATGTATTTATTAACCAAGAATGGTTAACAGTAACTTTTTTAGTAAAATTTGATGAATTAAGTAAAATATCACAGATTTTAAAGCCGTATTTTTGTGTTGTGAAAAGCGTGAAAAACATATTAGATTTTTTAATTAATGCAAGTGTGTGGGTGGCTATTGCAGTAACCGCTTTAGTTGGAGTTACCTATCTTAATTTAGAAGTTGTTGTAAGTGATAGCTTGTTGTACTTTGTTTTTTTTGGAACAATTTTCGGATATAATTTTATCAAGTACTTTGAGAAGGGACAAGTGAATGACTTGAAAAATAATAGATTAGATTTTGGGGTTAAGAAAATATTCAAGCAATTTGAAAAACTAACAATCCTAGAAAAACGAACCTTTCAATTAAGTGTAATTAGCGTTTTGATATGTGTAGTGCTGTTTTTTAACCTTAAAATTAAAACGCAATTAGCATTAATAGTTCCTTCAGTATTAACCTTTTGTTATGCAATTTCATTAGGTTATAAAACGCTAAGAAATATATCAGGAATTAAAATTTACGTTGTTGCTTTAGTCTGGGCTGTTATAAGTGTGTTGTTGCCTGTATTAGAAAGTGAAATAGATTTTGAAACAGACGTTTGGGTGCTATTATTGCAGCGATTTGTATTTGTTGTGGTACTAATCCTTCCTTTTGATATTCGAGATTTGTCCATTGATAATAAAATTCTAAGAACTTTACCTCAAAATATAGGTGTAAGAAACACTAAGTTGTATGGGGTGTTGTTACTAATGCTCTTCTTTTTTCTAGAGTTTTTTAAAGATGAATTGCTGGGTGTTAATTTAATAGTAATACCGTTTATTTTTTTAATAACATTATTATTTCTAGTGTTATCAAAAGAAAAGCAATCTAAATATTATTCAAGTTTTCTCGTAGAAGGAATTTCTGTTTTTTGGCTTATACTGTTATTGGTTCTGTAGTTGTTGTTCAAACTTGACTTTTAAATTTACTTTTGATTTGTTATCCATACAAGTAACTTTTTTGTCAGTAACTAATTCTGATAGTTTTTGATTTCTTTTTGAGTAAGCTCTGGTAACATTACAATAAAGAAGTCTGATATTTAAACGAAAAAGCTCCCACCAGGTTGTTTCGTTGTATTGTGCTTTATCACAAATGTGCTTTGCTTCTTCACAATCTATAAATAGTTTTGTTGATTTTTCTTTCATATTCATTCCCACCAATGTGTTTGATTTGTTAAGTTTCTCATAGTAAATGTGTTTTAATCCCATCCTGGGCTTGCTTTATTCGCAGTTTTTATCGAATTAAAAATGTGATTGTTAATTCATATTCTCGTGTACTTATATCAAGGCTATTGATTTATTATTTAAACCAAGTTTCATCTAAACAGCCAGCTAAAGCTGTTCGTGCTCGGTGGATGATTACCCAAAGGTTAGACGCAGAAATATCATATTCATTACAAATCGCCTCAGTATCAAAGTTTTGAATGGTTTTCATTTTGAATATATCAGCTTGTTTTTGCGGCAATTTTTCTAAGCAATTGTGAATTGCTAAACCTAACTCCTCATTTTCAAGTTTGCTTTCAGCATTTCTGTCGAAAGGGTCTGCAACACGTTCTTCCAGCCAGTCACCTTCTGATTCGCCATCATTGTAGTTAATGCGCACTTCAGCTTTTCCTTTGATAGAATTTATTTTACGGTAATGGTCAATTATTTTTCGTTTTAGAATAGAAACTAACCAAGTTCTCTCAGAGGCTTCACCTTTAAAGTTTTTAGCAGACTTTAATCCTGAAAAAAATGTCTCTTGAACTAAATCGTCAGCAATATCTCTATCACTTACACGTGTGATGGTGTAGTTGAAAAGATAATCAGCATAACTGTCAATCCATTTATTCGGGTCTAATTGATGTTTAGGCATTATTGGTTTTTAGTTGAATCAAATGTAAGAAAAATATCAATAAATTCTCGTTTTATTTTCTACGGCTATTTCTGACCCTTCTGCAAGTAATACAGAAAGCGGCTCTTGGTTGCTTAGAAATTTAAAATTACTGCCATAGTTTAATTCAAAATCAACATCGATGTTATATTCAAGTACGGTGTAATGTTTCCATCTAGGGTGCTTTACTTCATATTCATAAGTATTATCGTTTTGTTTTGTGTATCCATAATAATGCTCTGTAATAAACTCCTCTTCAGTACCTATAGTGATTGTTTTAGTTGTAGGTTGACTAATAATATTTATTTTTTGATCTTTATTTTTAATAACCCATTTGTATTCTACTTTTTTTGAGTTTGGGTTACTCTCCCAAGTATGTTGCATTGGAACTGTTTGATAGTTTTCTTTATAAATAAAATTGGCTACTAGAGTTAATGCTGGTTTTGGGACTAACTCTTTAATGAAAACGACACCTCTTTTCCAATGATTATTTTCTTTATGTCTTACATAGAAGCGCAAATTAACCTCTTCAAAATTGCTATGAAAAGGAATCTTTATACCTAGTAATTTGGTTTCCTGAAATAAGAAACCAACTATACTCACGTAACAGGTGTTGTTATAAAAATCTAATTCAGTCCCATTTGGAACGTATGGAGCTAGTATTTCTGGATTAATGTTATAATTTATTAGGATTAATTTTCTCCATTCAGCGGTTAAAAAACTCATACGGATAGTATTTAGTGGTTTTCGGAAATATTTTTAATGTGTACACTTCTTTTTTCCAGAACTGTAGTCAGATGTTTTTTTAGTAGCAACCAATCAAATAATTTTCCGAATACACCAAAAGGAGTTTGATAGCAAAATTTATCAATCATAATGGTATGATCATTTTCATATTTAAATAGATGCTCATGTTTTAATCATTTAAAATGTCCCTTTTTCATTTCATCAACAAAGTAAGTAGGGTTTACCATTGCTGTAATGATACTTTGATGCTGGATGAGTAGCCCAAAATGTTTTCCTTCCCATGTAATAGTTTCACCTAACCCAATTAAACCAGATGTAACACCAGCTATTGCTTTTTCATGAGTATAGTCCATGCTTTGTACATGGGTATCAATATTTCGTGATAAATCAAATACGATTTCTATTGGAGCTTTAATTTTTGTACTAAGGTTGATTGTTATCATTTAAGGTAATTGTTTTTTAAATCTTTTTTTAAATTATCAATAACATATTGATGTTCTTGTTCAATACCAATTCGTTCCAATGGTTCCCAGTATTTTCTTGGATATAGTTTGGATGTGTAAGTAGTGATTCTTGTCATTTTACACATAGAATCATTCACTTTATCAAATGTATATATTGCTTCCTTGAATTCTAACCAGCTTCTTCCGGTCAACTGGTATTCAATTACTTCCATTTTTAATAGTTTACCTTTTTCTAGAGCAGTTACTCGTTCTATAATTTTACCTCCTTCAAAGTAACAAGTTCGTAAAGCACCAATTTCTTCCTTTTCTAGTATACACTTTTGAGGGATTGGTAAATCTAGCCTCATTAAAAATGGCTTATTAGTGTCTAAGGTATCTACATTTTTAATAGTATTGTATACTTTTGTATTCGAGTAAGGTAAGATAACTTCAGTTTCTACTTTAATTATTTCCGGCATGTTTTTATCATTTTCTAAAGGGATACTTATAAGGAAAATAAAGAAAGGAAGTAGCAGAGTGTTTAATTTATTTGTTGATTTAATTATTCGATATCTTTTTAAAAGATGTGAAATAATAGTGCCTAAGAACATCATAGGAATAATTATGGGTAACGCCATTAAAACACAAATAAAACCTTCTAAATTCCCCGCAAGTAATAGAATAAAAAATATTGAAGCACCTATGAATGCTCCAGAATAAGCTGTTTTTTTATTGGGTAATGCGCCAATTGAAACTCCTAAAACAATGGGGAGTATGATGAAAAATGCCCATCCATATGCTATCATTTCAAAATGTAGAAAAACAAATCCAGTTCCCAAAAAAAGAATTGAAATAATAATAGCTATTTTGAAACTTCTGTCTTCCAGTATTTTTTTCATAATCAGCTTATAAATTAAAATATCCAATAATATTATGAATAAACAGTAATGTGTAAACAACAGCAAATAATGTAAACAATGTGTTCATAAAATAACTCCCTATTTTGAAGTGTAACTTTTTTGGAATATCGTACATAGGGTAATATGCAATTTGGGTAGCCACTTTACCTACCCAGTACATTCCAATTAACCCAGTAATTGCTACCGCTAATTCTGTTTGATTTTTTAATGCATTAGTACATATTAATGCTATTAAACCAAAACTAAAATTTAAACCTTGTATGTATCTACCATATGTTTTTGCGATTTCTTGATTTAAGGGTTTTAATTGTTTTACGTCGTTATACCAGTCAAACACTTGATGTCTTATATATGGGTAAATAAGAGCAGTGAATATTTGACCAATACCACCAATTATAATAAGCCAATTTGGGATTTCTATTTTCATATATTTAGTTTATAAGTTTATTTGTTCAGGAGTATTTATTGTTAAGTTATTTATTTTAGATTTTTTTCGTCCTCTGAAAAATAAAAATAAGTTTATAAATAACATTGCACCTAAGTATATTGAGAATGCCCCAATTTTTCGACTTAATATTTCAATAAGTGTTTGATTGTTCATAATGCCTATGTATGATATTTTTAAGACCAATAATGCCCAGCCAATGTTTAGTAAATAAAAACCTACTTCGAATAATCTATTTGTAGCTAAAGCAATATCTTCATTTCCTTTAAAGATATCAATCATAAATGTTTTTCCATTTTTAAACAACGCTTTTGATACATAAATAGTTAATAGGATAACTATTGGTAAATAGATTAAATAGCCGATTACAATTTTTGAATTTTCCATATGAATTATAGTTTAAATGTTAATGTTTCTTTTGCTTAAATAGTTTAACCAGAATATGTTATTATAATGCATAATAGCCAGTGTAATTATTATCTTTCCAAGTACTTCTGCTAAAAATGAAATTAATTGTTCAATTGTATATATGTCTTCCCAACATGATATTGTAATAGTTGCGAAGCCAAGATTTATTAAATAATATCCTGCTAATAATATGTTGTTTGTATTTTTGACCAGTGTTTTGTCGCCCTTAAATATTGCGTTTAAAAAAACCTCGCCATTTTCATAGAGTATCCACCCAATTTTTATCATGAGGATAAAAATGATTGGTAAGTAAATGATGTAGCTAATAATATTCATCTCTTATTTTTTGAACTTTCAGTAATTAGTGAAAGTTGTTTTTAAAAAGAAAAGGAAATTTTCATCCTTTAGTTTTAATATAATGTAGTAGTATTTTTATAAAGCTACTGCCTGTTACTTCAATAGTTTTACTAATGTTTTGGTTAGCCAATTTTGTTCTTGATTTACAATTTTATTTAACATAATATCTGCTGTTTCTGCTAAGTCATATAACTCTTTTGTTTTTTTAATTAATTCTTTTGTTTTTTCAGTTCCATCATCTTTAATGCTACAGACTTCTTTTAAAACTTTTAATGTAGGTTGTATTTCTCGTCTACTACGTTCTTTAGCTATAGTACGAGCTAATTCTTGCACATCTTTCTCTGAAGTAAAATATTCTTTACGTTCTCCTGCAATAGAGGTTTTATATACGATACCCCATTCAATAAGCTGACGTAAATTCATGCTGGTATTTCCTCTTGAAATATGCAATTCTTCCATCACATCTTCCATAGATAATGGGGTAGGAGAAATAAATAATAACGCATGTATTTGTGCCATAGCTTTATTAATTCCCCAAAGTGTACCAAGGCTTCCCCAAGTATTAATAAATTTTTCTTTTGCTGCTGTATATTCCATCACGTAATTAATAAGTGTACTACAAAGATATATATAATTACTAAACTTTCAGTAATTACTGAAAGTTTATTTTTTTTTTAAAAAAATTATTTTCAAATAAAAAGCCCTTTCAGAAGAAAGGGCTTAGATAGTACTATGATTAATAAGTTAGTTCAATAAACCAGCTCGTTTCAATAAAGCTTCTGGTTTAGGTTCTGCTCCTCTAAATCTTTTATATAAAGTCATTGGGTGTTCAGTACCCCCTTTACTTAAAATATGTTCCGCAAATGCTTTGCCTGTTTCTGAATTAAATATTCCATTTTCTTGAAATGCTTCAAAAGCATCAGCATCTAATACTTCAGCCCATTTGTAACTATAATATCCGGAAGAATATCCTCCTTGAAAAATATGAGAAAATGCAACACTCATACAGTTTTCTGCTACATCAGGAAATAATGAGATGTTTTTAAAAGCGGCTACTTCATGTGTCTTAACACTTGCTATAGTCTCTGGCGACTCGCCAGCATGCCATGCCATGTCTAATAAGCCAAAACTTATTTGGCGCATTGTAGCCATTCCTTCTTGAAAATTAGCGGAAGCTTTTATTTTTTCAACGTATTCCATTGGGATAATTTCTCCGGTTTCGTAATGGGTTGCAAATAAATCCAAGCATTCTTTTTCAAAACACCAGTTTTCTAAAATCTGACTTGGCAGTTCTACGAAATCCCAATAAACACTTGTTCCCGATAAACTAGGATATGTAGTATTTGCTAACATTCCGTGTAATCCATGACCGAATTCATGAAATAACGTAGTCACTTCATTAAAAGTTAGTAATGATGGTTTTGTGTCTGTAGGTTTTGTGAAATTACATACGTTTGAAATATGTGGACGGTCATTGATACCGTTTTTAATTTTCTGGCCTTTAAAAGAAGTCATCCAAGCGCCATTTCGCTTTCCTTTACGTGGGTGGAAGTCTGCGTAAAATAGTGCGATAGCGTTATTGTTATCGTCAGTTACTTCGTATGTTTTTACATCCTCGTGATACGTATCAATGGTGTTAACTTGTTTAAAGTTTAACCCGAATAGTTTATTAGCAACTGTAAAGGCTCCGTTTAATACATTTTCTAGTTTAAAGTATGGTTTTAACTTTTCGTCATCTAAGTTGAACAGCTTATTTTTTAGTTTTTCAGAATAATAAGCGCTATCCCATTTTTCTAAACGATCAATAGCGTCCAATTCTTTTGCGAAATTTTCTAATTCTGAAAATTCTTTTAAAGCTACTGGTTTAGCTTTCTCCAATAAATCATTCAAAAAAGATGTTACTTTCTCTGGAGAACCTGACATTCGTTCTTCTAAAACAAAGTGAGAATGCGTATCGTAGCCTAATAACTGAGCACGTTGAAAACGTAAGAGTGCTATTTTTAGCACTATTTCTTCGTTATTATAATCATTTTTCTGAAAGCCCCTTGCTCCAAATGCCAAAGCCATTTTTTTACGTAATTTACGAGAGTCTGCATATTTCATAAAAGGGATATAACTAGGGTAATCCATAGTAAATACCCAGCCTTTTTTATCTTTTTGCTTGGCTACTTGTACTGCAGCTTCTAAAGCTCCTTCAGGTAGTCCCTTTACGTCATCTGAATTTGTTAGATGTAATTCATATGCGTTTGTTTCGGCTAGTATGTTTTCACCAAAAGTTAATTTTAGTGTTGCTAATTCTTTATCAATAGCTCTTAGCTTTTCCTTTTTATCATCAGATAAATTAGCTCCGTTTCTTGAAAATCCTTTATACTTTTTGTCTAATAAAGTTTGTTGTTCATTTGTTAGTGTAAGTTGCTTTTTTTGATTGTAAACAGCACTAACTTTTTTAAATAATTCAGTATTTAGGGCAACGTCGTTACTAAATTCGGATAGCATAGGAGAAACTTCCTGAGCTATTTTTTGAATTTCATCATTAGTTTCAGCTGAGTTCAAATTAAAAAACACGCTTGATACACGATCTAATTGTTCGCCTGAATAATCCAATGCTTCAATTGTGTTTTCAAAAGTTGGTGTTTCAGTATTTTTAACGATTGTATTTATTTCGGTTTTAGCCAATGCAATAGCATGTTTAAAACCAGGAAGAAAATCTTCGTTTTTAATTTTTGAAAATGGTGTAAGATCAAATTTATTTAGTAATGAATTCATGTTTAATTGATTATGAGTTAGAAAGAGTTCTTTTGTCGACAAAAAAAACTCTTTTATTGATGTTTTTATTTATAATAAAATTTTAATTAAGATGATGTCTATTTTACTTCAACAAATTGAAAGAAGATTTTATCCCAAAATATCAATCATCTTAAAGTAGATAGTAAAAATAGTCGTTAACGGCTGTTTTTTTTATCTTTTTACATATTCATTAGTTTATCTAATAATAATAATAATAATACACGGGTCAAATTTACTTCATAATATATTTATAAAATAGTTTTGATGTTAATGAAATTGTTTATCAGTATAGATATGTATTTCGCGTACACTTTATAGGCAATCATCGTTTTAACTTTAGTTTATAGTTGAATTAAGTTTAAATTTATATAACTAATTACATAATCGGTTTTTTATTCGCGTAAAAACCCCATTAAAACTCTCTTTAAGAAGAATAGTCTTTAAAATAGACTATTTTTTTTGCTTTCTCAGTATTTTGTAAATACGTTTTGTTTTTAAGTATTCTGTGTTAATGAATGTTTTTACCTAAATTATGTTTGTCAGGTGTTCGGTATTTTATACTACTGTGGATATTTTAAAACAAGTATAAAGGACTTATGAGGCCAATTATATATAAAGATATGTATTTCGTCTACACTTTATAGATGATCACCGTTTTAACTAAAATCACAAGTAAATAAAACTTAAATTTATATAACGTAATTAGATAATTGGGTTTTATCCCATAAACCCCCCATAAAAACTCTCTTTAAAAAAATAGCCTTTAACTAAGGCTGTTTTTTTTTGTTTATTCAGTTACTTCAATACTTTTTGTTTTAAATCTTTTTTAATTAATATTTTCTTCTAAAACACATTTGCTGGATGTATAATAATCTGCATGACTATAATACGAGTACTTGAAGGCTGGGTAAATAATTACATGTTATTCAAATTGAAAGAGTGACTAGTTCAGATATGCTGAATAATGTGATTATAAATTGGTTTAGTGATTGATGTTTTTTTTTGTCAAGATTGATATGTATTTCGTCTACACTTTATAGATGATCACCGTTTTAACTAAAATCACAAGTAAATAAAACTTAAATTTATATAACGTAATTACATAATTGGGTTTTATCCCATAAAACCCCCCATAAAAACTCTCTTTAAAAAAAAATAGCCTTTAACTAAGGCTGTTTTTTTTTGTTTATTCAGTTACTTCAATACTTTTTGTTTTAAATCTTCTTTAATTAATATTTTCTTCTAAAGCACATTTGCTGGATGTATAATAATCTGCATGACTATAATACGAGTACTTGAAGGTTGGGTAAATAATTACATATTATTCAAATTGAAAAAGTAACTAGTTCAGATGTGCTGAATAATGTGATTATAAATTGGTTTAGTGATTGATGTTTTTTTTTGTCAATATTGATATGTGTTTCGTCTACACTTTATTGACTCTCATCGTTTTAACTTCAAATTATAGTTGAATAAGACTTAAATTTGTATAACGTAATTACATAATTGGGTTTTTGTCCCATAAAACCCCCGTTAAAACTCTCTTTATAAAAATAGCCTTATAAAATTTATTATAGGCTATTTTTTTTTACTTCTTCAGCACCTTTCAGTACTTTCAGTTTTAGACCTTCTTTATAGATTAATATCTTATCAAGCACACATTTATCAGATGCTCCTATAATTTGTGCGGCTAATATACCCGCATTTTGAGCGCCATCTAAAGCAACAGTTGCTACAGGAACTCCTCCAGGCATTTGTAATATTGATAATATAGAATCCCAACCATCAATCGAATTTCTTGATTTTACAGGAACACCAATTACAGGCAAAGGTGATAAAGAAGCTACCATTCCTGGTAAATGTGCTGCTCCTCCAGCACCTGCTATAATTACTTTTATACCTCTAAGGTGTGCATTTTTACTATAGTCAAATAGCTTTTCAGGGGTTCTGTGAGCAGAAACAATATCTACTTCTGTTTCAATATCAAAACCTGCTAAAATATCTATTGCTTGTTGCATGATAGGAAGATCACTTGTGCTTCCCATTATAATTCCTACTTGTGGCATGTTGTTATGTTTATTCGTTTAGAAGTTTATTTGTTTAGAAGTTTAGTTCTGTTAAATAAACTTACCATTTTTTTGTTTAATTAAGAGTTAATAGACATTAAAAGTAGTTCGTAAAGTCTAATTTGACTATTGACTATTGACTAATTACTTTTATTGTTTCTTTTACTTTTTGCGCAATTGCTCTTGCTATTGCAATATCATCATTTACAATGGTTACATGTCCCATTTTTCTAAATGGCCTCGTTTGTTTTTTACCGTAAATATGTGGTGTAACACCATCCATTGCTAAAATGGTGGTCATGTTTTCATAAACCACATCACCTGAATAACCTTCTGCGCCAACTAAATTTACCATAATCCCACCTGTTTTACTATCTGGGTTTCCAAGCGGTAAATCTAAAATGGCGCGAATGTGTTGTTCGAATTGTGAAGTGTATGATGCTTCAATTGTTTGATGCCCTGAGTTATGAGGTCTTGGAGCAACTTCATTTACTAATATTTCATCTTCTTGCGTTTGAAATAATTCAACCGCTAATAAGCCAACATGATTTATTTTTTCTGAAACTTTTAAAGCTATATCAATTGCTTTTTGAGCCACTTCATCAGAAATTCTAGCAGGGCAAATTACGTATTCTACTTGGTTTGCTTCTGGATGAAATTCCATTTCTACTACGGGGTAATTTCTCGTTTCACCAGATGGATTTCTTGTAACAATTACTGCGAGTTCCTTTTTAAAAGGAATCATTTCTTCAATAATACACTCTGTATTTGGTAAGCCAACTAAATCTTCAACTTTCCGAATTACTTTTACGCCATTTCCATCATAGCCAAATTGAGTTGCTTTCCAGACAAAGGGTAATTGTATGCCTCCGTTTGTAATCGCATCGTTGATTTCGGAGGTGTATGCAAATCTTGAAAAAGCAGCTGTAGGAATATTATTATCGGTATAAAACAGTTTTTGAGTTGCTTTATTCTGGATAATACTCAATGTTTTACTTGAAGGGTAAACAGTTATCCCTTCATGTTCTAGCTTCTGTAACGCTTCAATGTTTACACTTTCTATTTCAAAAGTAAGTACATCTACTTTTTTTCCGAAGTTGTAAACGGTGTCAAAATCTAATAAGTCACCTTGTTCAAAATGATTGGCATACTTTTTACAAGGAGCGTCATTTGAAGGGTCAATTACATAAGTTTGAATGTCAAACTTGTTGGTTTCTCGGAGTAACATACGTCCTAACTGACCGCCACCAAGAATCCCTAATTTAAAATTTGAAGAAAAATATGTCTTCATCTTAACTATTGTGTTATTATGTTGTGTGCACAAAAATACACTAATACTATATACAATTAAATTTTTAGCAAATAAAACGGTTTTTTTTCTTTCATTGAAAAATGAAACCGCAACAGATATGTAATAGTTATCATGAAGGATTTAATTTTATATCAATAATCATAGGAAGGGTAGGCAAGTGAGGTATGAATTAAGGTTGTGGTTTTTCAAATGACACACATTAGGGAGTTAAACTCATTGTTGGAAATAAAAAAATATTCATTTTCGGTTTACGAAAAGCATAACCGCTAAATAGTATGATTATTTTATGCGTTTCTAAAAATGCGAATCAAAAGAATAGAAATCGTTAATCAATTGAGTATCTTTGCATCTTTCAAATTTATATTCTTATAAAATGTTTTAAGACATTTCATGATATAAGAGAAAACTATAATAACTGACTCATGAAAATCAAACTTCACGACAAATGTTTTACATCATTTATCTCAGCAAAAGAAATTGATGCAGCATTAGATAAAATGGTAGCTAATATAGCTTCAGATTTAGGAGATGAAATTCCTATTTTTATTGGCGTGTTAAACGGTTCCTTTATGGTGGTTAGTGATTTTGTAAAAAAATACCCTAAACCTTGTGAAGTTAGTTTTGTAAAGTTAGCATCATATGACGGGGTGGAATCAACGGAAGATATTAAGCATTTAATAGGCTTGAATGAAAATGTATCAGGAAGAACAGTAGTCATAATAGAAGATATCATAGATACTGGAAATACCTTAGAGTCTATATATGATATTTTCGATAATAAAGGCGTGAAGGACTTGCGTATAGCAACCTTGTTTCACAAACCAGAAGCATTTAAAAAAGATTTAAAAATAGATTATATAGGTATTGAAATTCCAAATAAGTTTATTGTAGGTTACGGCCTAGATTATAACGGATTAGGAAGGGATTTACCTGAAGTTTATCAAATTAAAAACACACAAAGAATGATTAACATTGTTTTATTCGGAAAACCTGGTGCAGGAAAAGGGACTCAGGCAGAATTTTTAAAAACGAAGTATAACTTGGTGCATATCTCTACAGGAGATGTTTTTCGTTTCAATATGAAAAATGATACTGAGTTAGGGAAATTAGCAAAATCATTCATTCATGAAGGGCAATTGGTTCCAGATTCTGTTACCATAGATATGTTACAAGCTGAGGTTGAGAAAAACACGGATGCTAATGGATTTATCTTTGATGGCTTCCCTCGTACAACTGCACAAGCTAAAGCGTTAGATGCATTTTTAGAATCTAAGAACATGGAACTGTCAGCTACTGTAGCTTTAGAAGCTAACGATGAAGTTTTAATAGCACGTTTGTTAGAAAGAGGAAAAGTTTCAGGAAGAGCAGATGATCAAGACGAAGCAAAAATCAGAAATAGATTTGACGAGTATAATGAAAAAACAGCTCCGTTAATTGATTTTTATACAACACAAGAAAAGTTTCACTCTGTTAATGGAATAGGAACGATAGCAGCTATTACGGAACGTTTAAGTGCTGTAATTGATTCATTAAATGTAGAAGCATAGCTTTTTGATTTAAGAACGAAGAATTTCGAATATTGATTTTAGAAGTAAAATTTTAATTTAAATATTCAAGGGTAATAAAAATATTAAACAAAAGGGAACACTTTTCAATAAGATTCCCTTTTTCAAGGGAATGACATGACTGAAGGAAATTTTGTAGATTATGTAAAGATGCACGTAACTTCTGGTAAAGGAGGAAAAGGATCTATGCACTTACATAGAGAAAAGTATATTGAAAAAGGTGGTCCTGATGGGGGAGATGGTGGTCGTGGAGGTCATATCATACTTAGGGGTAATGAAAATTATTGGACTTTAATTCACTTTAAATTCAGGCGTCATCACAAAGCTTTACAAGGGGGACATGGAAGTAAAAGTAGAAGTACTGGTGCAGATGGATCAGACATTTATTTAGAAGTACCTTTAGGAACTGTAGTAAAGGATTCAGATACGGAAGAAGTACTATTTGAAATTACTAAAAACCACGAAGAAGTAATTCTTTGTAAAGGAGGTAAAGGAGGTAGAGGAAACTGGCATTTTAAAACGCCAACAAATCAAACACCTCGTTATGCACAACCTGGATTAGAAGGAGAAGAAAAAAATGTAACTTTAGAAATGAAGTTATTGGCAGATGTTGGTTTAGTAGGTTTTCCCAATGCTGGAAAATCCACTTTATTATCAGTAATTACTTCCGCAAGACCAAAAATAGCGAACTACGAGTTTACTACGCTAAAGCCAAATTTAGGAATAGTGGAGTATCGTAATTTTCAGTCATTTGTAATGGCAGATATCCCTGGGATTATAGAAGGAGCTTCTGAGGGAAAAGGATTAGGACATTATTTTTTACGTCATATTGAACGTAATTCTACCTTATTATTCTTGATACCTGCTGATGCTGATGATATACCAAAACAATATGAAATATTATTGAATGAATTGAAGGTCTATAACCCGGAGATGTTAGATAAGGATCGTTTTGTAGCTATTTCAAAATCTGATATGTTGGATGAGGAGTTAGAAGCGGAAATGAAAGCTGAATTAGATGAAACTTTAGGGGTGCCTTATATATTTATATCTTCTGTTGCCCAAAAAGGAATCATGGAATTAAAAGATAAATTGTGGGCAATGTTGAATCCTAAGGATTAATATAAATTGATCATATATTTTAGAGTTATTAGCTCGTTTGTAAAAAACAAACGAGCTTTTTTTTTACAATAATCAACAAAAAGATTCTTAAATTGCTTTAGATGTTACTTTTTTAATATAATTATTTTTTTAATTCACTTGTCGCAAAGGCAAAAATATTGGATGGAATTTATTAAAACACTTCTTAGATTTATTTCATAGTTAGCTATTTAGATTTTAATAAGTACTGAAAAAGAGTAGCTTATTAACGAGTGATTGTGTAACGATCAAAACAAAAACACCTCCTAAAAGCATCACTTACATAGCGTCTATAAGGTATAGGTGGTTTTTTACAATTTAAAAACACATAATTCTTCTCTATAAGAATTATAAAAACAATAAATAAGTAATACCCGCATACTATGAAAAAAATCAGACAAACTTCAGGAAACTATTCAGTGCCTTTTTATTCTTATTAATAACTATTAGTGTAAAAGCACAATTACATTCCGCACCTACATGTGGAGAGAATTTCACTTTAGATTGGGCATCAGCACCTGTTGCTCCGAATGAATATAATTGGTTGCCAGCATATATATGCTGGCACTTTAGGTATTGAATTTACAGTTACATTTACTGGAGACACGAGTGTATTTTGAATATGGGGAGGAGCACAGGCTCCGAAAATAGGAACTAGTGCTACTTCAGGGGTATATGAAGGAATGGACTTGTTAACAATGGGGTACGCTGCTTCAGGAATAACATGTACTATAAATTTTTGTTCACCAATTTTTACACTGTCATTTGATTTATGTCATGTAAATACAGCTTGAGTTAGTGGTGATAAATACACTATTAGTACACAAACTTCAACAGGAGAGACCATATGCCCAACGTTTACAAATTCAGCTAATCGATTTATACAGCAGATAATAGTATAGTACAGGAGTAGTAAATGCTAATACTTAATCAATTGCTGGGACAGATGTAATTGTAGGGGTGATTTTTTAGACAACAACTATATCACGAGCACTACATTTTTATGGCAGGAGTACCTTACCTGTACTCCTGGAAATATACATGGTACTGGTTTAGGTAATTTTAGTTTTTGTATCCCTCAAATATTAGATTTAGATGGGCTAATGATTTTATAGATATGGAATTTATATATAATTATTTAGGTAAAAGATCAGCTGGGAGTTGTTTTTTTTTGTTTTAAGATGTTAGTTACACATGAAATCTATTAGCAGTATATTTGCAATCCATAACTATAGCGGATATCTTATCACATGTCAATAAAAGCACTTTTAATTACCCCACCATTTACACAACTGAATACACCGTATCCAGCAACTGCGTATTTAAAAGGTTTTTTGGAAGAGAAAGGAGTACTTGTAGAGCAATGTGATTTAAGTATAGAGTTATTCTCTAAAGTATTTACAACTGATTTTATTAGGAAAGTGTTTCAAGAGGCAGATCATCATAAAAGTTATGAATACCCTTTAGTATGGCAACAGCGTGAGGAATATATTCATAAAGTTGAAACAGTAATTAGCTATTTGCAACATCAGGAAGTAACACAAGCGTACCAAGTTTTACATCACGGATTTTTACCACAAGCACATCGTGCTTTAAACATTGAAGAGGATTTAAGTTGGGCTTTTGGGAACTTAGGTATTTTAGATAAGGCCAAACATTACGCAACTATTTTTGTTGAAGAATTAGGTGATTTTATACAGGCGAATGTAGATGAGTTTTTCTCCTTTACACGTTATGCAGAACAAATAGCAACTTCAGCAACTAGTTTTAACGGAATAGAAGAGTTTTTACAATACGATCCAACCATTATAGAAAAGGAGTTGTTGAAATTATTAGAAGAAAAACTAAAAATTCATCAACCTAAATTATTATGTTTTTCAATTCCTTTTCCAGGAAACCTGTTTGCTGCTTTGCGTTGTGCTCAGTTTATAAAACAGCATTACCCGAAAATTAAAATAGCTTTTGGAGGAGGGTACTGTAATACGGAACTAAGAAGTTTGGAAGATAGTCGTGTATTTAAGTATGTAGATTTTATTTGCTTGGATGATGGTGAGGCGCCTTTATTACGGATAATGGAGTATTTAGCAGGAACCATAGACGAAAGTGAATTAGAACGCACTTATATATTAGAAAACAGTAGGGTGGTTTATAAGAACAAATTACCGAACACTATATTTCATCATAAAAATTTACCAGCACCTAGTTACTTAGGCTTGCCTCTTGATAAGTATTTGTCTTTTTTAGATGTCATGAACCCAATGCATCGCTTATGGAGTGATGGAAAGTGGAATAAACTTACTATTTCTCATGGATGTTATTGGAAACAATGTACTTTTTGTGATGTGAACTTAGATTATATAGGTAATTATCAAAATACAACCGCAGATGATTTAGTAGCAAAAATTCAGAAGATAGTTGCTGAAACAGGAACAACCGGGTTTCATTTTGTAGATGAAGCAGCGCCTCCCAAAATGCTTCGTGCATTAGCAGAAAAACTCATTGAAAAACGGGTGTATATTACATGGTGGACTAACATTCGTTTTGAAAAAACATTCAATTTGGAGTTGTGTGCATTATTAGCAAAATCTGGATGTATAGCAGTTACAGGAGGCTTAGAAGTAGCCTCTGATAGATTGCTTAAAAAAATGAAAAAAGGGGTAGATGTCGGTCAAGTAGCTCGAGTTACCAACGCATTTGCACAACATGGAGTTATGGTACATGCTTATTTAATGTATGGATTTCCAACACAAACAGATCAAGAAACAATAGATTCCTTAGAAGTAGTACGTCAGTTGTTTGAAAACAATTGCATACAGTCAGCTTTTTGGCATCAGTTTACCACAACGGTTCATAGTCCGATAGGAGTGAACCCTGAAGAGTTTGACATAGAAATTACAGGACCTGCTTTTGAAGGATTTGCTCAAAATGATTTATGGCATAATGATCCTAAAGGTGCTGATCATACTAAATATAAAACTGGATTAAACTTAGCTTTACATAATTACTTAAATGGCGTAGGTTACGATATGGACTTACAAGAATGGTTTGATTTTGATATTGAACCAACTGTGCATTCGTATGATATGATTGAAGGGTTTTTATAAGCTGTTGATAAAATTTAACACTTCTACTTTGGCTAATTTTTTAGCAGTATTATCGCCGTTCATTGTCCCTCCGAAGTCAAATTCATAAACTTTATTATTGATAGTCATTTTGCCTACTCTTTCTGATGTGTCAGAATTAGAATCAGGGTTTCTAGAAATCAGGTGACCTGCATTTTCATATTGAATGTTTTTACACGGATATTTAAAATGATTATCATACAGCCTTTTTTCTATCATGTTAGCCATGATCGAAGAAGGCCAGACCGCATCATTTTTACCAGAGAATAATAAAATAGGGCCATTTATTTTTTCAACTTTAATTATTGCATTTTCTAAATAATCTTGCTTTTTTAAACCTATTGTCCAATATTCTAAAGAGTTTATCTTTGAGAAATTTTCCCCAGAAATTTTATTCATTGGAATATATGGTATTGCGTACCCCTTATATTTCCAACTTGCTTTAATAGTATCTGAATTATATGGTAAAACAGTATTCGACCACGAAACGGAGCTAGGAGAATATGCTATTACTCCATTTATTAATTTAGGAAAAGTTGAACCAAGTATAAGTGCTAATTCTGAATTTCTGGAAGCTCCCATAACAATGATTTTATTTGGGTTAACTTCAGGTTGTTTTTTTAGCCATATGATTGCTTTTTTAAAATATTCTAACGGAATTTCTTCTGGTAATTTAGGCAAATTATCGTTTCCTGTATATGGTAATGATAGCCCAACGAAGTCTTTGGATGCAAATTGTTCGCTCCAATAATTTCCCCACTGACTTCCACCAAGTAAGATTATTGCGGTTTTATTTTTAATGTTTGGTTTCGCAAAATAATTAGCTTGAAATCCATTTTGGTTGATGCTTTTTGGTTTAATTCCATCAAAAAGTAAGCTATCTATTATAAAGTATGATATGAATAAGAGTATAACTACTCCTATGCTAATAATATATTTTTTCATGTTGAATAATGAGTATTACAATTTACTAAACTAAGTTGGTGGTTTATTGAAAATAATATTATTTCTCCATTTTGTTGGCTAAAAATGAAATTTGCAATTCAATACGTTTGAGTTCTCTTTTTAAGCTGTTTTTATCCATTTGATTCCAAAGAAATAATTTGAGCATTGAAATAATTAGCATACAGAAAGTCCCTGCTACTCCCCATTTGATAAGTTCATTGGTGACGTCAGTATTGAAAAATTGTATTCCGCAGTATATAAAAAATCCAAACACTGACATAATAACGATATTCATGATTAAGATTATCCATTTCATTTTGCCTTCAAACAAACCACCGAGCATTTGGAATAAGTTTTGCTCGTCTAAATCGGTATAGAATTTTGCTTCTTCTTTTGTTAATGCTTCTTTAATTAACGCATCTATTTTTTCTGTCTCGTTACTCATAATTTTTTGATTTTTAATACCGTCTGTGGTTTGACTCCTCGTCCCGATAGCTATCGGGATTTCTTGAGCTAAAAAGGGTGTTTGTTAATTCATGTCTCGTGTGCTTTCAACGAGGGTATTGATTGTTTTTTTAATTTCTCTCTCGCATAAAACAAACGTGATTTTACAGTTCCTTTTGAAAGACCTAGCATACTGCTAATCTGTTTTAACGAATAGCTTTCAATGTAAAATAAGCGCAATACAGTTTGCTGAATGTCTGGTAGTTTTTTTATAGCAAGTAGTACTTTTTTACTGTCTTCAGAAATGTTGCTTTCTTCAGAAAAACTATTTAATACCTGATGGTAATCTTTCTGTTGTTCCAGCGTTTTACTTTTTTCCCTAGTCCAATCGATTGCTTTTCTACAAACAATAGTTAAAGCCCAATAGCCAAATTTTTCAGGATCATTTAAATTATTTAGTTTATGAATGATAATATTCCAGCTATCCTGAGCAATATCCTTGGCAGCATCTTTATCTTTTGTATACCAATAGGCTTGTTTACAAAATTTTTCATGCCATTGTTCAACCAGAATTGCAATGGCTTTTTTGTTTCCTGATTGGTATGCTAAAACTAATTTAGCGTCGGATATATTGTTCGATTTTTTCATTCAAAGGTTTACATACTAAAGACGTGTAAAAATGAAAAAAGTTCAAATTAGGAGAAAATTATTTTCTCAGACTAACTCTAATCTCTTTACTAACACTAAAAAATCCGATGCAAAACATACTTAGTATAATAGAAAACTATTTGCAGCACTGATACAAGTTAATCAATTAAATTAGATGTCATATAAAAAAAATTGATATAGATATAATAACTATCAATTTTGTTTATTGAAAAATATCTAATCTTTCTTTATCTTTATAGAGTAGCTCATATGAAATTCATCCTAAGCTTAAATGAATGGATTAAAATTTAATGAAGCGATAATTAAGAGTATAACTAATACCAATATGTTATGAATGAGAATAATGGTGATATAAATAAATGTCCATACATGAATGCTGCAAAAACACAAACTGCAGGTAGTGGGACATCAAATAGAGATTGGTGGCCAAATCAATTAAAATTAAATATTCTACGTCAAAATTCATCAAAATCTGATCCTATGGGAAAAGAATTTGATTATGCTAAAGAATTTAAGAGTATTGATTTAAAATCCTTAAAGGAAGATATTGTTGACTTGATGACCACTTCTCAAGATTGGTGGCCAGCAGATTATGGACATTATGGACCGTTTTTTATCAGAATGGCTTGGCATAGTGCAGGTACCTATCGTGTAACCGATGGTAGGGGAGGAGCTGGTTCAGGAACGCATCGTTTTACACCATTAAACAGCTGGCCAGATAATGGGAATTTGGATAAAGCACGTTTGTTGTTATGGCCAATTAAGCAGCAATACGGAAAAAAAATTTCTTGGGCAGATTTAATTATTTTAGCAGGGAATTGTGCTTTAGAATCTATGGGGTTTGAAACATTTGGTTTTGCAGGAGGACGTGAAGATGTTTGGGAACCAGAGCAAGATATATATTGGGGAAATGAAACAGAATGGCTTGGAGATAAGCGATATTCAGGAGAACGGGATTTAGAAAAACCGCTTGGAGCAGTTCAAATGGGACTTATTTATGTAAACCCAGAAGGACCAAATGGGAATCCAGATCCACTTAAATCGGCGGTAGATATTCGTGAAACATTTGCGCGTATGGCAATGAATGATGAAGAAACTGTAGCTCTTGTAGCTGGAGGGCATACATTTGGAAAAGCACATGGTGCCGCAGATCCAGATGAATATGTAGGAAAAGAACCTGCAGCAGCAGGAATAGAAGAACAAAGTAAGGGATGGAAAAATTCATTTGGAACAGGGCGTGGTGACGATACAATCACTAGTGGTATAGAAGGGGCGTGGACGCCTAATCCAGTGCAATGGGATCATGATTATTTTGAAGTGCTTTTAAATTACGATTGGGAGTTGACTAAAAGTCCTGCTGGAGCGCATCAATGGATGCCAACCGAAGCATCTAAAGCTAAAAAAGCACCAAAGGCAGGTGATGCGTCTAAAACACAAGTGTTGATGATGACTACCGCTGATATGGCGCTTAAAAATGATGCTAAGTATTTAACGATCTCAAAACGCTTTCACGAAAATCATGCTGAATTTGAAGATGCATTTGCTAGAGCATGGTTTAAATTAACACATCGTGATATGGGGCCTATAGCTCGATATCTTGGTTCTGAAGTTCCTAAAGAAGTATTAGTTTGGCAAGATCCAATTCCTGAGGTTACACATACAATAATTAATAACGCAGATATTGTATTATTAAAAAAGAATATTCTGGATTCAGGATTGTCTGTTTCTCAGTTAGTATCTACTGCTTGGGCATCTGCGTCTACTTTCCGCGGATCTGATATGCGAGGAGGTGCGAATGGTGCACGTATTCGTTTAGCGCCACAAAAAGAATGGGAAGTTAATAATCCGGTAATTTTATCTAAAGTATTACGTGCTTTAGAAGCTATTCAAAAAGAATTTAACGCTGCTCAAGCTGGTAATAAATCAGTTTCTATGGCCGATTTAATTGTATTGGGAGGATCCGTAGGTGTTGAGCAAGCTGTAAAGAATACTGGTAATGTTATTAAAGTTGATTTTATACCTGGTAGAGCCGATGCTTCTCAAGAACAAACTGATATTGAGTCATTTGGTTATCTTGAGCCACAAGCAGATGGTTTCAGAAATTTCATAAAGAAAAATCAAATTGCATCAGCAGAGGAATTATTAGTTGATAAGGCACAATTACTAACGCTTAGCATTCCAGAAATGACGGTTCTTATCGGTGGTATGCGTGTATTGAATACTAATTTTGATAATTCTAATCATGGTGTGTTTTCCAATAAGACGAATGGGCTGAGTAATGATTTTTTTGTCAATCTTCTTGATTTAGGAACAACTTGGAAAGCAATTGCTACCGATGAAAATGTATTTGAAGGAAGAGATAGAGCAACAGGTGATCTAAAATGGACTGGTACACGAGCTGATTTAATATTTGGTTCAAACTCAGAGTTAAGGGCAATAGCTGAGGTGTATGCTTGTGAAGATTCTAAAGAACAATTTATGCAAGATTTCGTATCTGCATGGACTAAGGTGATGAATCTTGATCGTTTTGATTTAGCATAACAAGTCATAATATGACCATACTAAAAAGGCAGTCTATAATGTAAGACTGTCTTTTTATGTTTTAGATGCCAGTAATGAATGCAATTTTAAATTAAGAATTTATTATTTGTCCTTTTGAATAATTAATCATGTCAAGTAACATATCGATAATATTCTCGGACTTTCCTTTTATAAGTTTTTGGTATTTACAAACCGAAACGATTCCTGTTTCAACTTGGTATACAATAATTCCAATATTATTATTTTGAGGTAGACTAATAATTTTTATTTGATTCATAGTTGTGCCTTTACCATCAGAGTATAAACATTTCATTTCCCAAGAAATATTTTTATGTTTAGTGGTGAAGTTATTTAATAAATTAAAAATTGTTCCTCTTTCATTCATTAAGTATGGACAATGTATAGTTACTTAAAGATACAAAAAAATGATGGAATTTGCATTTTGTTTAGCTTCAACTGAAAAACAATCGGATACTGTATTTGTATAACTTGGTTATTAGATATTTATATTTTAATGTTGATAACTTTAGTTTTTAGTAGTTGAGTTTTATTTCTTCATATATTTTTTGAGTACATGGTGTTTTTATGTTTAATTCAGAACCATAATTTATTATTGCTCCTGCAAATAACTCTAACTCATTATGTTCTTTTTTTGAATTGATGTCAAGTTGTAAAGAAGTTGGGGTTTGAGCAGGAAAACTTGCTGCTTTTTCAAAAGTATTGAGAATGATATTTTGGTCTAATAAAATATCTTTTTTAAGAGCAAGTAATTGTATTTCTTTCATGATTGCTATCGCCTCTTTTTTTTGTGATTGATCAGAACAGACAAGTCCAATAGAAGAGTTATGCTTAGCTGTAACTAAACCAAAACTTGCAATAAATATAAATTTTGTCCAAATATCAATTAACGTATTGTCTTTAAAATTAAAATCAATTCTTGTTTCAGTAATTAAATTGATCACCCAATCAATATCATGAGAAGGATATTTAGGATCTCTTCCTAAAAAAAGCTTTCCTGTCTTCCCTAGATGTTCTACAATTCCTTTTTCTTTAATATGTGAAGCAACATATACACAAGAAGGCAGAATGGTGTTATTGGGAATTATTTTCCGTATTCTATCATAAATGTCTGCACCATTCATCATTGGTAATAAAATAGTGTTTTCTGAAATCACTTCTTTTAATTGTTTACATACCTGTTCAAGGTCATACTCTTTTACACAAATTAATATTAAATCGGGAGATGTTATTTCAGTAATGTTTTGAAGTAATATATCTGGTTTTGTTGTTTTCACAACATGTTCTTGAGAGAGTAATGTCAACCCTTTCTCTTTTATTATTTCATAGGTTTTACCTCGTGCTATGAATGATATATGATGTTGAAGACTTTTTTGGTTAGCTTGATTTATTTTAAAGCCAAAATAACCGCCTACGCCACCAAGTCCTATTATTGAAATATTTTTATTCATCATGTGTGATTTTTTTGCAAATTTCGAAAATTACTGCTTAATCAGCACTTGACAAATGACAAGAAATTACATTTTACTAACGTTCTTCCTGATTCTGCTTAAAGAACTGTCAGTAACTCCTAAATATGAAGCAATAATTTTAAGAGAAACATTTTGAAAAACATGAGGGTTTTGTTTTAAAAGATTTAAATATCTTGTTTTCGCTTTTTGACTTACCATTTCAATCATCCTATCATTAAGTTTGGAGTAATTAATAACGAACAATAGTCTGCTAAACTCTCTAAACTCAGGAAGATTATGAAAGTTAGTTTGCACATTTTCTAAACTTGTCTCCAAAAAAGAGCAATCGCTTAGGGTTTGATAAGTTTCTTTCGTTGGTTGTTGTTTAAAAAATGATAAAAAGTCATTTACAAAACAGGGGGCAGTATAAATATTTGTAGTAATCTCTTCATTATCTTCGTTTAGTATATATGAACGCATATAACCATGTTCTAAAAAATATGTTTTAGTACTTATCTTATTTTTAGCTAAAAGGATAGTGTTTTTATCTAATTGAAAGTGTTTGAATGTTTTTGTGATGTTTTGGACAATTTCTTTCTCAATGGGAAATAATGAATGAAAATAATTATTTAGTATACGTTTGTCCATTATTTTCTATTGAGATTGTATAAAATGAGTTATATTTTTTAAAATAAATTTAAACAAAAATAATAATTTTATTATTTAATCACAGAAACACGAACTCCTTTACTATGACTTGAAAACTCTGGTGCATACATACTTTGTATAGTAGAAATACCATTAGAGAAATCTCCAGCATTATTTACACGCACATCATATTCCAATACATAAGTTCCTTTGTTTAATCGATCAAAAAAGAAATGAGTAGCTACATCCTTAGTACTTTGATAATATCCAGTTCCATCTTGCCATTTATAACTAGAAATCACATCAACAGGTTCAAAAGTACTTGCACGCATATCTTTTAAATGCACAAATTCAAAATTGTCTTTTACTTGTAGTTCAATTCGGACAGTAACCAAATCACCTACTTGTAATCTCGGGGCGATAGCCGAAGGTTTGTTTGTCTTGGAATCTTTAATTTTTATTAATACTACACCGTTATCTGTATTCTTTTTTATAAACAACTCTTTATGTAACTTAATATCATTCGTGTGTTCTTCATTCGTGATGTTATCCAATTGCTCAAAATATTGCCAATAGTATCCGCCAAACTGTGTAACTTCAGATGTGTTTTTAATTGAGATGTCTGCCATTTTTGGAGTAATCTCATCTGCATCCCAAGAAGTTTTAAAATACCCCGTTCCAGCTTCTAACTTAGTTTGCGCTAATTTTTTAGTATTGATTTTCTCATTACCAATTTTAATTTTAGCAGTTCCTTCTATTGACAACCAATCACTCCCTTGTAATAACAACGCATAGGTAGCTTCTGTAGTAGCTTTGGTAGTATTCCAATCTTGCTTGCGTTTGTTGTTTAGTAACCAAATTTGTAGCTCTTCGATAATATTTTTATCATCAGTAATTTCTGAAAAAGCTTCAATAATTAACGCTTGTGTTTCAATTGGCGCTTCATGCCAATACCAACCTGATGTGTTGCTTTTCCAATACATTCCTTTTTCTTCGTTAGTAATAGAAGTTTCTTTTAAATGCTCTAGAATTAGCTGAGGTAGCTGTCTGTCGTTAAAACGATGCAATATCATACTTAACATGGTCTTTTGTAATAAACTCCTGTTTAACCAATCCTTCTTGGCTTTATTGATATATAGATTCACAATGGCTTTCTCGGATTTTTTAAAAGAAACAGTGTTTCTGAAGAAACTACGTGCATACAAATAATGCAATTCATAATTACCTACAGTAATATTTTCAATAGTTTGATATTTTAATTTACTATTGTGATTTTCGATAAACTTTGCGTCTAGAAATGTAATAGCTTTCTCAACAATAGACTTCTTTTTATCAGAAGGGTCTATGATCCCTAGATGTTGTAGGTGTCCGAATCCAGCAACAATATAACGTGTGATATATTCGTTTTCTTTTCCGCCACTAAACCAAGGGAATCCTCCAGAAGAGAGTTGCATTTGTTTTAGTTTTTTCAAGATGCTTTTTTCATCGGACGCTAGTTTTTCAATATCGAATAATAATCCTAATCGTTTTTTCTTCTCAGCATCTGATTGTGCATCTCGTAACCATGGCGTTTCAGCGATCAAAATTTGTTTCAACTCCTCATTTTGCTCTAATTTAGAAGTCAGTTTTCCATTAGCTTTCCAAGAATCAAATACCCTTTTAATTTTCGGATTGCTATTTAAAATATGACTCCCAATACTATTGGCATAATACCTACTAAATGTTTGTTCGGCACATTCGTGTGGGAATTCCATTATATAAGGCAGACTTTGTATCGCATACCACGCTGGATTAGAAGTGTATTCTAAAGTAAGCTGATGATTACGTAAAGTTGTAGAGGTATTGTTCTTTATTTTATTAAAGCTGTATGTTTTACTACTGTTGGAGCGCACTGTAATTGGAATACTTTCTGTAACCAACATATTATTGGTTAATACAGGTAATACGTTAGATTCTCCATCTGTGAAGTTTCCAGCTTTAGCCAATACTTTATATTCTATTGCTTGTATTCCTTCAGGGATAGTCAATTTCCATGATACAGAAGTGTTTCCTTTTTTATTGATAGAGAAATCTTGAATAGCATTGCTATTATTTAATTCAGTGTCAATTATTTTTCCGCTAATGGCATCGTATAGTTCTAGTTTTGCAAAACCATTTAATGATTTATCAGAAAGATTAGCAATTTTTGTTTGCAAAACAATAGTATC
Source organism: Kordia sp. (assembly GCA_002733415.1). Classification (GTDB taxonomy): domain Bacteria; phylum Bacteroidota; class Bacteroidia; order Flavobacteriales; family Flavobacteriaceae. Next base: position 124,948 of record NVVR01000007.1, read on the forward strand.
GTTCTCACGTAAAAAACGAGGCGGATTAGGCATCACCATCAGTTCCTTTTGAGTAACTACATTTTGAGAGAACTTTCCTGAAATCCCAGTTTTTGTATGTCCGAATAATTGTACTTTCCAACGTGTTAAGGCTTCGGGTGTTTCAAACTCAAATGTGATATTACCTTTTTTATTCGTTTTTAAATGTGGGTAAAAGAATGCAGTTTCGTTGAGGTTTTTACGAGTAGCAATTGCTTTAAAATCGGGTTCTAATTTTATCGGGTTTTCAGGAGGGCCCATAATTGGTTCTGAATTTCCATGAAGGTCATCATTGGCTGATACCTCAGAAATAGTATAGCCAAGGGCTTTACTTTCACGTTTAATCCCCATAGCTGTGACAACAACGGACTCTAACCCTGCTTCGTTTTCAGAGATTGAACTGTCACCCCTTAAAACAACTCTAGATGATGATCCAGCAACACCTTTAAAGATATTCAAACTAAACTTAAATAGATTCAGTTTAGTATATTGTTTATCGGAATTTAAATGTGAACTATTTTGTAAATTCATTAATCGAAAACTTCTCGTATTAAAACCTCTACTGCTTTTTCTTGCATAATTATTATAGTAATAATCATGAATGTCAATAGTATTTGTCCAGCTGTGAGGTTTAAACTGATCCAGGGAAGCGTCGTACATACTTGCAAGTACTTCAGCTTGTGCCCCTTTTTTATTTTTAACAGTAAAACTCCATTTTTCTTTAGCACCAGGTTGTAGTTTGTCTCTAAAAGTTTTTGTTTCAATGGTTAATTGTTCTTTTGGTTCAGCTAATGAAACAGTAGTAGTTTTAATATGATGTTGATTAAAACGTGCCAAAGAGAATTGTAGTAGGACAGAACTACTTGGATTGATAGTTCCTTTATTGAGAGCAGTTAATGGAATGCGAAGTGTTTTATTTCCGTCGAACAGGGCTACCAAAGTGGAGCGTCGTTGATTGGCGATCAGGTAGATCGCAATCATTACAGAGGCAGCGTAGGGCGCGAGCCGTACTGTCACGCTTTGCGGCAATCGTGACGCTGCAAAAAAAGCGAAGAACGGGAGTGTGACGAAATACATGCYGGCATGAAGCTGGTTTGTAGACAATGTTATTAATTTATTGATATGGAAGGTTTCATATTTTCCATATAGCTGATCGGTGAAGGGGCGGTCAACGACGAAGTAGTAGCAATAGAAATCGATCATTGCCACCAGTGCGCCAAACAGAATGCCGATAAGCAGTGAGCGCCAGAATATCGTTTCGTGGGTGCGAAGAATTGCCTGCACGAAGGCAAATAGAGTTAGGATGTGAAAAAAAGCTCTAAAGAAACGGCTTGGATTAGGTTCGCTGGCGAAGAAGGTAGAGCACGAGGCGAAAAATAAAAATAAAATGAGCCAGAAGTTTCTCTTCAGGAAGCCGCTGAAATCGCGAGAATGAAAACGTACCGCATAGATAAAAGCTGGAGCAAAAAAAACAATATCCAGAACATTGAGCAGGCGGGGGCGGCGGTCGAAAATAAGAAGACCGGCGAAGAAAAGGCAAAACGTTACCGTTAGCCAAGTGAATATTATTTTCTCCCTTCTGCTCATCAAGGTGCTCCGTCGAGGGTTATTTATAAGGTGATCGGCCCTTGGGCCAATGTTTGAAGCGTTTGTGCACCCAGAGATACTGCTCCGGGTGTTTKCGCACATAGCTTTCAATGGTGCGGTTGATGCGGGCGGTGTCCGCCTCGTCGTCGCCGCAGGGAAARTCCTCCAGCGGCGCGCCGAACTCGATCTCRTAGCGGCCGCCGGGCAGGCGGTAGTGGGCGCAGGGRATCACCTTGGCCTTGCCCATGCGCGCGATSCGGCTGGTGGCGGTGATGGTGGCCGCCGGCACCCCGAAGAACGGCACGAACACCGCGTGGGCGGTGCCGTAATCCTGATCCGGCGCGTACCAGACCACCTCGCCCTGGCGCAGCAGGCGCACSGTCTGGCGGATGTCGTTGCGGTCCACGGARTGGTTGACCCAGGTGCCGCGRCCCTTGGTGATCAGRTGATCGAGCAGGGGGTTGTCGTTGGGGCGGTAGACCACGCTGAAACGGAAGAACTTGCCGAGCAGGCGGCTGCCCACGTCGATGCTGTTGAAGTGCATGCCCAGCAGCATYACGCCGTGCCCKYCGCGGCGGGCGGTTTCCAGATGYTCCAGGCCGCTSACGGTGAGCCGCTTGTCCAGRTCRATGCGSYGGTTATGGAAGGCKCCGGCCATTTCCAGAATCGCCTCGCCGGTGCTGGTCATCACCCGGCGGGCRAGGGCCTCGCGYTCCTGCTCGGAAAGCTCSGGAAAGCASAGCCGCARGTTGGTGAGCGCCACYCGCCGGCGYGAGGCRGCCAGRTACCAGGCCAGGCGRCCCACGCCACGGCGAGTGCCGCTCACG
>NVVR01000022.1 GCA_002733415.1 Kordia sp.
TGGTGAGTCGCCCGGGGAAGAGGATGAGTGTGCCGAGGATTAAGATTTGGAAGGCGCGTACGCCCGGAACGAACTCGGCGCCGAATATGAGGCGGATGATCGGCTCGGCGAGTACCATGCCGCCTATGACTGCAGGGATGATGAGCATGAACATGTGCGCCATGGACTGCTCGGTGAGCGTACGTACTTGTGCTACATCTCCTTTTCCTGCGAAGCGAGCGATTGCCGGAAGCATGCTTACCGCGAGCATGCCCGGGATGACTTGCAAGAGCTGGACGATTCTTTGGGATGATGCGTAGAGACCCACCGCCTCGGGGCCGTGCCACCAACCGATCATGATGATGTCTGCGTTGAACATGAGGGGGCCAAGTACGCCCATGAAGACGAGCGGCCATGCCGAGGTCATGATGGGGCGGACGAGCTTGGTATCAAAGTTTTTTACCACGCCTAAGAACTCACGTCGGAGGACGATAACAGCACCCACTGCACCGACGGCCGCGCCTGCCATATAGGCCGTAGTAAGCCCCGTGACTGATGCCGTGTAGATGAGGGCGACCATGCCGAATACCGCGATTGCCGCGTTTGTGAGGATGACGAGGAGTGCTTCGCGCTCCATCTTCTCGAATGCACGGAATGCGCCGCCCGCAAACTTCCGTAGAAAAGAACAACCAATTTGGTGGAAATCTGCAAACTTTTGTACGTGATAAAAGTATTTTTGATACGGGAGTACACTACATTGGAGGTTTGGCTGAAGGAGAAAATTTACATCAATATTTTAAGTATTTAGGGATAATGGACGACCTAAAACTTAAAAAAATGAATGAAGATAATTATGATATTATTACTTTTGAAGGAGACGAAATAAACTATCCTCATGCACAAGGTTATGATAATTTCATTAAACAATTATCTGAAAAATTTCCAGAAGAAAAAGCAGCTATTGTTACCTATTGTGATAAAATAAAAGAAACATGTAATAGTTTCCCGTTATATAATTTACAAATTGGAGATGCGTATTATGACAATACTGATTTACTATCTTTAAAAATTAAAGATTATATAGAGAGTATTACAGATAATGAAAAGCTACGTGCAGTTTTAGTGGGATCAAACTTTTTATATGCAGGTGAGGATAATACGCCATTTTATGTACATGCATTATCAATAAACTCATATATACAAAGTTCTTGGCGTTGTGTAAATGGAGGCAGTCAAATATCTAAATTACTGATTAAGAAAATACGAAATTTAGGAGGTATAGTTTTAAAACATAAAGAAGTTACTAGTTTTGGTTTTGAAGATAAAAAGTTAATATCAGCTAAAACCAAAGATGGGAATGAATATTTTGGAGCGCAGTTTATATCTAATATAGAGCCTAAGTATACTTTAAAAATGTTAGGCGAAAATAAAATGCGTAAAGCATATACTAAGCGTATTGAGAGCATTAAAAGTGTGATTTCTGCTTTTAGTGTTTACTTTGTATTTAAGCCAGAAACATTTAAATATTTAAATCACAATCACTACCATTTTAAAGACGTTAATAGAGTTTGGGATGCTCAAGAATATACTCAAGAGTCATGGCCTGAAGGCTATATGTTATCTGTAGGGGCGAAAAAGACCGAAACTGAATGGGCAGAGAACATGACGTTTATAACTTATATGCGCTATGATGAAGTTCGTGAATGGGAAAATACGTTTAACACTGTTGCGGAAAATGATGAACGTGGTGAAGGGTATGAAGCTTTTAAAAATAAAAAAATTGAACAAACGATAATAGAAATTGAAAAAAAATTTCCAGATTTCAGATCATGTATTAAGTCTGTTCACTCATCATCTCCATTATCATACCGTGATTATATAGGTGTTAATGAAGGGTCAATGTATGGGTATGTAAAAGATGCTGATAGTCCAATGACATCATTTCTATCCCCAAGAACGAAATTAAAGAATTTGTTTTTTACAGGGCAAAGCATCAACATGCATGGATTGTTAGGAGTTACCATAAGTGCTGTCTTAACTTGTTCAGAAATGTTGGGGAGAGATTATTTGGTAGAGAAAATAAATAAAGAGTTGGAAGCCTTAGAAGTGAATTAATGAAGGGGATTACATACATAAAACTGTTTTTATATTGTTGCTTACTACTGATTGTCAGTTCATGTGGAACCTCAAAGTCATTACATCATCAACCAGTATTGAATGGGTATAATGATATTATTTCAGAAAGAATAGTTCATTCAGATTCATTAATAACATTAGATGATAATATATTGAAATTGTCTAAATACGGACATTGGCAATTATTGGTCAAAGGCGATCCTTTGGAGCGAGGATTAATTACTGGGAGTTTAACACAAGAATTATTACAGTATCAAGAGAAAGTATTTTTAGATAAAGTAGGTGATATTGTTCCTTCAAAATTTAAGCAACGTTTATTGCGAGGGTTTCTAAAATGGTTTAACAGAAAACTATACTTAAACGTAAAAGAGGAATATAAAACTGAAATATACGGATTAACCAGATATGCTTCGGAAGAGTTTAATTATTTAGCACTACCATATTTAAGAAGTTTATACTTACATGGAGCTCATGATATAGGTCATGCTTTACAAGATTTAGCTTTGGTAGGATGCTCGTCATTTGCCGCTTGGGATGCTAAAACCCCAGATGGTAAATTAGTTATCGGTAGAAATTTTGATTTTTATGCTGGAGATGATTTTGCGAAAAACAAAATAATTTCATTTGTAAAACCAGCTACTGGAATCCCATTTATGACGGTAACCTGGGGAGGGATGATAGGAGCGGTATCTGGAATGAATGCAAATGGATTAACAATTACGTTAAATGCAGGTAAATCAGATATGCCCTTGGTTGCAAAAACGCCTATATCATTGTTGGCAAGAGAAATAATACAATATGCCTCTACAATTGAAGAAGCAATTGTAATAGCTAAAAAAAGCACTGTTTTTGTGTCAGAAGCAATAATGATAGGAAGTGCTAAGGATAATAAAGCAATATTGATTGAGGTTGCTCCAAATAATTTTGGAGTGTATGATGTAGCAAATGCAAATCAATTAATTTGTTCAAATCATTTTCAAAGTGAAGCGTATAGTGATGATGAAAACAATTCCAAACATATTTTGGAAAGCCATTCAAAATATCGCTTTGATAAAATGATGGAGCTATTTGATAAAAATAATACTATTACTCCTAAAAAAGTTGTTGAAATTCTTAGAGAGAAAAGAGGATTAAATAATGAGACCATCGGCTATGGAAATGAAAAAGCATTGAATCAGTTATTAGCACATCACGGAGTAGTGTTTAAACCATCTGAGCGACAAGTATGGGTTTCTGCTAGTCCATATCAATTGGGGGCTTTTGTGGCCTATGATTTGGATGATATATTTAGTAATTCTTTTTCTGTAACAAGTTCTTTTGTGAAAGAAGAGTTAGTTATAGCAGAAGATCCTTTTATTTATTCTATCGATTTTGAAAATTATGAAGCGTATCGTGTTTTTGACAGAAGAATGGATATAGTCTTAAAAAATAAGAAGCAGAAAGTATCTCAAAAAGAACTGACAAATTATATAGATTTGAATCCAGACTTATGGATTCCTCATTTTAAAGTAGGGAAATATTATTACCAAGAAAAGCAGTATGTAAAAGCATTACCGTATTTTGAAATGGCACTACAAAAAGAAATTACAACTGTTCCTGATAAAGAAGCGGTAGAAAAGCATTTGAAAAAATGTATAAACAAAATCGATTAATGACGACACTTTTAAAAACAATTCCAGAAATAGAACAAGCTTCAACTGCTGAAATTAAAACATTTCAGAATAAAAAACTAGTCGAGTTATTACAGTATTTAAATACGAATTCTTCTTTTTATCAACGTAAGTTTCAAACTGATAAGATTGATATTTCTAAAATCAAAACTATAGAAGATTTGCAAGAAATAACCTTAACTACTAAGGATGATTTGCAACAGTACAATGATGATTTTATTTGTGTAGAACGGAATAAAATTATTGATTATGTAACCACTTCGGGGACGTTAGGAAAGCCTGTAACGTTTGCTTTAACGGATGCAGATTTGGATCGTTTAGCGTATAATGAAGCAATTTCATTTGCTTGTGCTAGAGTGACTAAAAATGATGTAGTTCAGTTAATGACCACAATGGATCGTAGGTTTATGGCAGGCTTAGCTTATTTTTTAGGAATTAGGAAGTTAGGGGCTGGAATGATTCGTGTTGGCGCTGGTATTCCAGAATTACAATGGGATTCTATTTTGAAATTTAAACCCACCTATTTAATTGCTGTTCCATCTTTTTTACTAAAACTAATTCAATATGCAGAGGCTAACGGAATAGATTATAACGCATCAAGTGTTAAAGGGGTGATATGTATTGGAGAATCATTACGAAAGGAAGATTTTTCGTTAAATACCTTATCAAAGAAGATCACTGACAAATGGGATGTAAAATTGTATTCTACTTATGCATCTACAGAAATGGGAACTGCTTTTACAGAGTGTGAACATTTACAAGGGGGACATCATCATCCTGAATTAATTATTACAGAAATTGTTGATGATAATGGAGTAGTAGTGCAAGATGGAGAAGAAGGAGAATTGGTAATTACAACTCTTGGTTTTGAAGCATTACCATTATTGCGTTTTAAAACAGGTGATGTTGTCAAAGCACATTATGATACCTGTGGATGTGGAAGAAACACCATGCGTTTAGGACCTGTCGTAGGTAGAAAAAAGCAAATGGTAAAGTATAAAGGAACTACCATATATCCACCGGCAATGCATGATTTATTAAATCATTTTGATGAAGTTGATTGTTATATTATAGAAATTAGCACCAATGACATCGGTACTGATGAAATTTTAATAAAAATAGCATCTGAAGATACCTCTGCAAAATTCTTAACTAAAATAAAGGATCACTTTAGAGCAAAATTACGTGTTGCTCCAGTGATTGAATTTCATGATGCTAAAGAGATCAATAAACTACGTTTTCCTAAAATGAGCCGTAAACCTGTTGATTTTATTGATAAACGAATGTCATAAAAACATTATAAACTTAAACTAAACTTAAAATTAAATGAAAAAGCAATTATTACTATTATTATGTTTTTTAACATTGGGGAGCATCACTGCACAAGTGAAATTATCGAAAGATTATTCTTATTCAATAAGTAAACCTTATAAAGTATTTGATGGCGATAAATACTATTTTTCTTACGAAAATGAAGTATTAACTTTTAAAAAGAATAAGAAAAAAATACTTGTTCAAAAATTTAATGCAAATAGTTTAAAAGAACTTGTCAGGACAGAATATAAAATTAGTGACTTGTTTCCGAAAAATTGGCAATTAGAAGCAATTAGACAAATTGGAGAAAATGTTTTTATTTATTATTCATCATGGGATGGAGGTAAAAATAAAAAAGAACGCCTATTTGTGAAAAAAATAAGTTTTACAGACGGTAAATTTGCAGAAAATTTTGATAAGAAAATTATTTCAATAGATGGTAAGGTTTCAGGTGTTCAAGTTAGAAATGGTAGTTTTTCTTTAAAAATTGTTGATAAATTTGATATTATAAAATTAGATAATGCCTCTAATTTTTTAGTGAAATACAGAAAAAAACCAGAAGTTAAAAATGACAAAAAGAGTTATGATATCATAGGTTTAAAAGTTTTTGATACCGAATTAAATGAAATATGGGGTAGTGAATTTAAGATGCCTTATACAGAGCGTCAAATGGATTTATTAGATTATGCAACAGATGAAGAAGGTAACATCTACACATTAGTCAAAAAATTTCATGATAATAGTAACAAGGATAAAAGAAGAGACGAATCTAATTATCAGTTAGAGTTATTTAAATATGAAAAGGAATCTAAAAAACTTGTCGTAAGAAAAATAAATATTGGAGATAAATATATTAGTAATATAGGTTTGTATATTAATAATAAAAAAGAAATTTATTTTGCTGGTTACTATAATGATGGTGAGTCAAATTCTAATGTTGATGGTATAGCTGTTTTTAAAATGGAAGATATTGATAATGTACCTACTAAAAACTTCCACGAAATACCGGTTGAAATATTAAACCAGTATGTTAAAGCAAAAACTAAAAGGAAAAATAATAGAAAAGACAAGAAAGATAAAGCAGAGTTTAATTCTTTAATACTGAGAAAATTATTTTTCCATGAAGATGGTGGTATTTCAATTTTAGGGGAACAATATTATGTTAAAGCTCATACCTCTTATAGTTCTAACGGTGGTACAAGAACTAGATATACATATCATTACAATGACATGTTAATATCTAAGATTGATGCCTCAGGGAAACTTGATTGGATGCGTAAAATTCCTAAAAGACAAAAAGGTGTAAGAGGATTAGGAGGGATGTCATTTACCCATTTTTATACAAATAATAATCACTATCTTTTATATTTGGATAATGTCAAAAATATAGGGCTTCCGTTAAATAAAATTCCAGCAATGCATTCGGATAAAATGGGAGGGTATTTAACTGCATGTAAAATTAATGATGCTACAGGAGAAGTTTCAAAAGGATCTATATTTGATTCTAGAAAATTAAAAGGAAAAATTGCTGCACATCAATTTAACACAGATAGAATTGTGCAAACCAAAAAAGATGAATTTATTATAGAAGTTTATAAAAAGAAAAAGGAAGATGTTTTAATTAAAGTGAAAATTAAACAAGAAGAGATGGTTGAGGAAAGTCAATTATAAATGGTTTAACATCAATAAAAAAGCGATTATTTCATGTAGGAATAATCGCTTTTTTTGAGGGTGAATTTTAATTGATCACTTTTTAATTTCTATAATATCTTTATATTCTAAAAAGAATGACTCTAACAAATCCATATGTTTATTAAAGAATTCATAGGCAGCCCTCCAGGTGTCTTTGTTATGGATACTAAACTTTTCTTCATGTAACACATATATTCTGCAAATGGTTTTCTGCGATTTTTCTAAATAGTAATTATCATCAAAAATAACTTCTGAGAGGTATTCCGTTTCTAAAATAGTTTTTAGTGATTCAAACTTTTCATATTGTTCTAAACGGTCGTATTCGTCTTCTAGTTCAATATCAATACATACTAATGCTATTTTCCTATCCGCTTGAAATTTTAGGGAAACATCTTTTATTTTAGTATTGTATAACAACCATTTTCTAGGGAAAGATTTTCCGTAGCTAGTCCAAAATAATTCGCGTAATAGTCTTGATTCTTCTCTGTTAAACATCTTCTTAAATAATACTTATTACAAAAATTGTAATGACTTTAATAAATTAACTCTCGACTGCGATCGAGGTGACACTTAGTTGTTTTATTATAAGGTCGAGCGCAGTCGAGACCTTAGTGCCTATATAAAATAAGCTGAAATTAATCCAACAGTAATTATAATAAGCTTAACTAAATTGAACTTATGCCCTTCACTGCTTTCAAATAATATGGTGGTGGAAATATGTAAAAATATACCTACAGCCATTGCCATTATATGAGATGAATAACTTGATAAACTTGGGAATTCACTTATTAAAAAGGTTCCTAAAGGCGTCATTAATGCAAACAAAGTTAAAAATAAGGCAATAGCTGATTTTTTCATAGCAGATTGCATGAAAAATGTAGCTAAAATAATGACTACCGGTATTTTGTGGATGACAATACCATATAATATATTATCATGATGCCCTAATGGTGTCCCTTCAATTAACGAGTGTAAGCTCAAACTGATAAAAAGCATCCATGGGAATTTATTATCTTCTTCATGTAAATGTACATGTCCGTGTTCAGCTCCTTCAGAAAAGAACTCTAAGCATATTTGGAATAAAATACCGAAAACAATAAATAAACTTATGGTTTTAGTATTGTTATGCTGTTGAAATATTTCCGGTAGCATTTCAAAAATGGTGATACCTAATAAGAATGCACCACTAAAGGCTAATAATAATTTTAAATTCTTCTTTTGTTGTGGTTTAAATATAATCACAAATAAGAAACCAACTAAAACAGATAATATAGGGAGTAAGTAAGTAATCATTTAAATAGTAGAATTAAACGTTTAGAAGTTTTAGAATGGAATTTATTCAACTTATAATCTCCAAAGATGTCTAATAAAGTAATTCCCGCTTGCTTGAAATATTGTTCGAAATCAATTAAACGAATCGCTTGTACTTTTTCGGTAAAGAAAAACTCTTCGCTATTATCCGTAAAGCGTATCTCTTTATGAATGAAGTTGTTTTTTACATAACGTCTGATATGAAAATCGATATGTTCAACAGTTTTCACTTCTTCAGCAACAAGATTGTCAATAATGAAATCTACATTCATAAAGTCAATTACTCCAAATCCAGTTTCGTTTAAACTCTCTTGAATGGCTTGTAATGTTTTAATGTTGTCTTTTTCATCTTCAAAATAACCAAAACTGGTAAATAAGTTAAAAACAGCATCAAATTGTTCAGGATATATAGTTCGCATATCATGAACACCAAATTTCAAGGTGTCATTTTCAAATTGTGTTGCATGGTCAATACTATTCTTTGATAAATCAACACCTGTAACGTTATATTCTAATGAATTCAAGTATACTGCGTGTCTGCCTTTACCACAAGCTAAATCTAATATTGTTCCGTTTTCTGGTAGGTTTAAATAATTGGTTAAGTGCTTCATAAAAAGCTGCGCTTCTTTATCATCTCTATTCTTGTATAGGAGATGGTAGTATTTGGTGTCAAACCAAGAGGCAAACCAATTATCTGTTTTATTATTTGTAGTCATTAAAATAATCTTCTTTAAATAGCTTGAAACTTCATGTACTAAGAAAGTAAAATACTTGATTTCGATACTAAATTCTCATCTGCGTTACTTCGAGCGCAGTCAAGAAGTCCTCAATCTGACGTTTTTTACTTTCAAAACACGTCAATTCGAGTGATTTTCAATAGAAAATTGTATCGAGAATAGTGTTTTGAATTATAAAAATTAGGACCTAACTGAGGTTTGATCCTAATTTTATAAAACTAAATGCAAAAATACTGTATTTTTGCAAGCTATGGGAGATAATTTTAAAATGGTTGCCAAGACTTTATTTGGTTTTGAAGAACTTTTAGCAAGTGAGTTACGGAATCTTGGTGGCGCACACGTTACAGTAGGGGTTCGAAATGTAAGTTTTGAAGGAGATACAGGCTTTATGTACAAAGCGAATTTATGTTTACGAACAGCAATTAAAGTTTTAAAACCTATAAAAACGTTTCGTGTAAGAAATGAACAAGATTTATACGATGAAGTATACAAAATGCCTTGGAATAAGTATTTAAATGTAACAGATACCTTAGCCATAAATGCTACTGTATTTTCTGAACAATTTACGCATTCGCAGTTTATAGCCTATAAAACTAAAGATGCAATTGTAGATAAGTTTAGAGATACTGAAGGATCACGACCTGATGTTGATTTGGATAACCCACACTTACGTATTAATGTGCATATTCAGCGTAATGAATGTACGATATCATTAGATAGCTCAGGAGAATCATTACACAAACGTGGGTATAGAACATCTACCAATATTGCTCCAATTAATGAAGTATTAGCAGCTGGATTAGTGATGTTATCTGGTTGGGATGGTCAGTGTGATTTATTAGACCCGATGTGTGGTAGTGGGACTTTAGCGATAGAGGCTGCTATGATAGCATGTAATATTCCTGCAAACATTAATAGAAAACAATTTGGGTTTGAATCTTGGTTGGATTTTGATGAGGAACTGTATAATAAAATAGAGGAATCATGTTTGAATAAAATACGAGAATTTCACCATAATATTATCTGTTATGATAAAGCACCTTCTGCAATACGAAAAGCTGAGGATAATATTGAGAATGCAAACTTATCAGAATACATAAGTGTTGAACAAGAAGACTTTTTTAAATCGTCTAAAAACTCTGATAGAAAACTACATATTATATTTAATCCACCTTACGGAGAGCGTTTACCAGTTGATGTAAAAGAATTCTACGGACAAATAGGGGATACCTTAAAACAAGGGTATACAAATACGAATGCATGGTTTATTACTTCAAATTTAGAAGGATTAAAATCTGTAGGATTAAGACCGTCAAGAAAAATCAAACTGTTTAACGGGAAATTAGAATCTCGTTTAGTTAAATATGAAATGTATGCTGGAAGTAAGAAGACGCATAAGCAAAAGCCTTTAGACGAAAATTAACATTTCATTATAATACTTAACTGTTTATTATTGATATATTTACTAAAAATCATTCAAACTCAAAATTTATTATCATGAAAAAATTAATTTTATCACTAGCCTTTGGTTTATTTTTTGTTGCATTTTCAAACGCACAAGAAAACACAAAAACTGTAGCTGTTAAAACTGAAACGACTAAAAAAGCTTGTACAGCTAAAAAGGCATGTTGCGCAAGTAAAACCGCAGCTGTATCTGGATCAGAAAAATCTGTTGAAGGAAATGCAGGAAAAGGGGCTACTTGTTCAAAATCAAAAGCATCTTGTTCTAAAGCAAAGAAAGAATGTAGTGCCTCTAAAGCGAAGGCTGTTTCTGGATCAGAAAAATCAAGTGAAGGAAATCCTGGAAAAGCAACAAAGACTTGTTCTAAATCTAAAACATCTTGTTCAAAAGCTAAGAAAGCTTGTAGTGCAAGTAAAGTGAAAGCTTAATACAGATTTAAATATAAATAAGAAAAGCCGCTTTAGTCTAACTAAAGCGGCTTTTTTTTTGGCCTGATAAATGATTAATAATAAAGAGTTTAGGTGTTTTTATTTGACATTTTAAAAAGAAGTTAAAATTGTATCACATACTGTTAGATCTCTATTTAGATAAATGAGTTAGTTGTATTTATTTTGTTATATACTTAATAATTAATAATTTAACTAAATGAGATATTCTTTTTTTTTAATTTTTTGTGTTTATTTAAATGTGTCGGCACAAGTAGGAATTGGAACTACTACGCCAAATAGCGTTTTAGATATAACCGCTTCAAATATATCCAGCCCAGCAAATACTGATGGTATATTAATACCTAGAATTAATGCTTTCCCAGCAGTAAACCCTACAGCTGTACAAAACTCAATGTTAGTTTACCTTTCTACAGATGTAGGTGTATTCACTAAAGGATTTCATTATTGGGATAATTCTTTGACTAAATGGATTCCTTTTTCAAATAAAAATGAATGGGAAGATACTGCGGCTCCTGTAAATGGAATTCTTGCTTCACAAGCAAAAATAGCTGGTAATGATGTAATTATTACAGATACTGGACGTTTGGGAATAGGAACAAATAATCCTACTCAAGCACTTCATATTTCTAATGGAGATATTTATATGGATGAAAAGGTTACCCCAATTATACGTATGCATAGTACAGTAGGAAGTGCACAACCAGGAGGTGCTTTAATTATAGAAGAATTGGACACAGACTGGAATGGTACTTTACGATTTAATACTGATCCTAATGCTTGGGAATTTTTAGCATCGGATGCTTCTGGAACTGAAGACATGCTGATGTTTATTGATGCAGAGAATGATAATAAAGGGTATGTAAGAATTGGTAAGATGCCGGTAAACAGTGTTTCTGGAGCTGATGTTGTAGAGGTTTTAGAAGTATTAGGTAGTATAAAAATTGGAGCTTCTCCAAATGTAATGACGGCAATATCACATAATTCTACAAATGCTCCATCTGGAGGAGCGGGAACGATGGTTTTTCAGGCTTCTGATAATTCGTTTTATGGTTGGAATGGAACACAATGGAAAAAACTAGATAATTAATGGGTTAAAATATTAAATATTTTAATACCAGTAGATTAAGATTAATTTGAGTGTTATAATTGTAATTCGGGTATTATATTATAACTAACGAAAGCTTCATATTATATATGGAGCTTTTTAATTTAATAAATAGTACTTAAGAAGATTTATTGGTCTTCTCTTTTAGTTTATATTCAGAAGGAGTAATTTCATTAAGCAGTTTAAAGGCTTTATTGAATGCTGTTTTTGAATTAAATCCAACTTCTTCACTAATACTTTCAATAGTATAATTCGCATAAGTGTCATCGGTTAATAATTGTTTAGCCTTGTCTACCCTATACCTATTAATTAAGCTTGCAAAGTTTTGATTAAATTCGTTATTTATCGTGTTAGAAACATATTTACTATTTGAGTTTACTTTCGAAGCTAATTTGTGAATGGTTAATTTAGGATCTAAAAAAAGTTCATTCTCTTCTAAAGCGACAGCTATTTTTTTCTTTAAAGCGCTTTCTGATTCAGGGGTATTATCTTCTAAGTTCTCTTTTTGAGTTTCTTTATCTGTATCATAAAAAATCACTTTCTTTTGTTTAACTCCTTTAACTCCAATATATAGTAGGTATACAGATAAAAATAATCTGCTACCAGTATGTATTACTTCTTCTGAAGATACTTGGGTTAAATATAAGCAAGCAATAAATATGATATAACCAATAATGTAATGTAACATCCACTTTAGGTCAATATCTGTTTCATATGAAAACACTTTGTTTATTTCTGAGGTATGATTTTTATAAATTTGAATGGTTTTAAATATGTAAAAAACATTTTGTAACGGAAATATAAATAATAAGGAAATAACATTAGTGTAGGTCATTATATTACTCACTAATTCAATAGTGTAATCCGTTTCGTCAGTATGTATAGTTAAAAAGAAAAAAGAAAAACAATTGATAACCAATAAGGCTCCAGGTAAATAATAATGCTGTAATACTTTTGTTTTGAACTTTTTTAAATCAGAAAGGGTTGTCACATATAAATAAAATGTGGGAGGTATTGTAATTATAATGATGTAAAAAACTAGAGAACTAAAATTAACGAAATTATTAGAAATATCTTTTTCATTAAAAAATCCTATAACAGCCATAACTGAAAATAATATAGCATATAACAAAAAATAATGACCAAGTATTTTGTATTGGTTTAAGTTCCAATTCGATTTTTTGTATAAAACAAGGCCAAAGATACCTGCTATAAGTATTGGTAATATTAATACTAGTTTATCCATTTCAAAATAAATTAATTGTAAGTTATGTTCGTTTTCCTATGTATTTCGTTCTGTTTCCGTGAATCAGCACATGCATGTCATGAATAAATACACGAGTAATTGAGATGTTACTGTACACTTGCACAAAGAAACTTTAATATACCCGAAATTATGAAAAAAATATTAATCTTCCCCCTATTATTTATTACTTATTTTTCTATTGCACAAGTGGGAATAGGTACTACTGCACCAGATGCTAGTTCAATATTAGAGTTAGAATCTACTACTCAAGGAATGTTAACTCCTAGAATGACTATAACACAGCGTAATGCAATTAGTACCCCTGCTACCGGTTTACTAATATATCAAACAAATAATACTCCTGGCTTTTATTATTATAACGGAACAATCTGGACAACATTTGGTGGAGGTGGTGCAGACAACGACTGGACAGTTGTTGGAAATGATATGTATAATGCAAATACAGGAAATATTGGTGTTGGAAATACTACTCCAAGTGCTAAATTTCACATTACTGGTACTACAACCCCAAGTAGTCCAGGTGGAACTGTAAACTTATTAAATGAAAATTTTACTGGATATACTGTAGTTCAAAACCTTACACCTGATGCTTCATGTTCAACAACTACTGGTTGGCAAACGAGTAACTCAGTACCCGCGACATATGACTGTGCTTCCTGTACTGGTGATTATTTATATATTGATTCCGATGATTCAGGATGTGACCAAAATGCAACAGTATTGATGTCATTTACACCAACTAATAATAGTGTAGATATTTCATTTGATTATCTCATTAGAGAATATTCATCAGGTTCAGATTCATTTAGAGCATATCTTCATGATGGAACTTCTCAAGTAGGAGCAGATTTGGTCTCTATAAATACTGGTTCTTCAACTACTACCGATAGTTCATTTTCAGGAAGTGGTATTACGGTAACTGCTAGTACAACTTATTCTTTAAGGTTTGAATATATTGGTTCTTTTGCATATGGTGCAACTGTAGATAATGTATTAGTTACAGAAACGGGTGTGGGAACTGCTGGTTCTTATGTGTTTAGATTAGAAGATGGACAGGAACAGGCAGGTTATGTATTAACTTCTGATGCCAACGGAAACGCTTCATGGGCAGCAGGAGGCGCAGGAAGCAATCAAACATTAAGTATTTCAGGGAGTAATTTAACAATCTCTGGAGGAAATACGGTAACATTACCAGCTAGTGGAGGAACAGATGATCAAACTGTTGATGTATTTAGTCTTTCGGGAACAACATTAAATTTATCACTAGAAAGTGATGGAATGGCTACTCAAACAGTAGATTTATCAGGTTTAGTAGGAAGTAGTAGTTATACTTTTACTAATGGATTAACAGAATCTTCAGGCACTGTACGTTTAGGAGGTAATTTGACTCAAAGTACTTATATAACTTTAGGATCTAACGATTTATATTTTGAAGGAACTGGTACCGGAGACATCACTTTTGAAGACAATTCAGGACAGCCACAAATGACAACTAATTTCTCTGATGGTTACACCAACTTTGGTTCAGGAGGAGCTTTTGTTGATAGTGATGATGGTTCTACTTTTTCAGATACCTATAGCGGAGGTCCTTTTACTAAAGAATTTGTTTTAGGTGCCTACAACGGATCTTCTGGAGGAACTGCAATTGCATTAGGATCTATTGAATATGTAGTGGATGGGACCAACGAATTATTTTATGAAGGAGGCGGATTTAGTCCTATGACCGATTTTGGTGCCGATTTGGGGGCGAATCCTTTTACAGGAGTTACTAGAAGATGGGATGATGTAAATGCGGATGATTTTATAACTCCAACTAATACATATTCTAGGTCATCTAACAGGTCTTCAAATACTAGAGATCTAGTAAAAGGGCTAGATGAAATTTTGAAACTAAAACCAATTGTTTATAAAGATAACATGGATTATGTTAATGGAAAAAGAATTCCAGATAATTTAAGAGAAGATAAGTTAGGTTTTTATACTGAAGAATTATTACGAATTTTACCTGAGGCTGTTAAAAAATCGGATTGGGTTAGTCTAGATGAGTCAGGGAAAAAGACAAGAGTGGTATATGATAAACCGAGTGGAATTAAATTTACTCAAATTATACCAGTTACGGTAAAAGCTATACAAGAACAACAAGAACAAATAGAAGTGTTAAAATCTGAAATTTCAGAATTAAAAGAATTAGTAAATAAATTGATTTCTGAAAAGAAGTAATTTATTAAAATTCGGGTGTTATAATATCAATTTGGGTATTGTTAATTATAACAGTAAAGCCTCATGTTTACATGAGGCTTTTATAATATAAAGCTGTTAACAAAGAGAATAAAATTTCTTAGCTAAATCAATTTTATTAATATGAAACAAAGATCTTTGTTAACAGCTAAAATGTCACTGTTCCATTTTTAAGTTATAATCTACTGAATGTTTTCCTGAACCATATATTAAAAAGAATATTGAAAATAATAGTATGATACTAGCAGTACTAATATTTAAAACATTCATTTCTCCTAAAAGGTTTACTAATACGGCACCAATTAAAATAGGTATTTGAGCAATTAAAGCCCAACGGGTGAGTAGCCCAATCATAATCAATAAGCCACCTACTAAATGAGCTGGTACTACGTAATGAAGTAATATAATTTCGCCTACATAGTTTTTTAATGGTTCTATTAAACCAGCAAGTAAAAGTGTATTAGTCATAAAGTAGAGCCCTTTGTAAAATATAAAAGCTCCAAGCCCGATTCTGATAATATCCAAAGAATAATAGGTATGAGCGTTAGCCCATTTATTTAAATGCTTTATAGTATCCATAATAGAAGAGTTTTAATACTATTAAGTTACAAAAATAAAACCAAAAAACCAATTTAGTTTACTGAATGTCAGTAGTCTAAATTGGTTTTATCTTGGTGATTGTTTAAAAAACAATACTATTTTATTGCGGTTACACTTTGGAGCTAAGCCCCACTAGTGAGTTACACTTGGATAACACCTAAATTAAAAGGTTTATCAATAGGAGCGTGGTCTGCAGCTTCTATACCCATAGAAATCCATTTTCTTGTATCAAGAGGATCTATGATCCCATCAGTCCAAATTCTAGATGCAGCGTAATATGGTGATATTTGATTATCGTAACGTGCTTTTATGGTGTTAAATAATTCTTCTTCTTTTTCAGTAGTAATTTCTTCACCTCTTTTCTTTAATGAAGCTGTTTCTATTTGTAATAATACTTTTGCTGCAGAATTACCACTCATTACTGCTAAATTAGCACTTGGCCAAGCGAAAATTAATCTTGGGTCATACGCTTTTCCGCACATAGCGTAATTTCCAGCTCCATATGAATTACCAATAATTACAGTAAATTTTGGAACAACTGAATTGCTTACAGCGTTTACCATTTTAGCACCATCTTTAATGATACCTCCATGTTCCGATTTACTTCCTACCATGAATCCTGTTACATCTTGTAAGAATACTAAAGGAATTTTCTTTTGGTTACAGTTTGCTATAAAACGTGTAGCCTTATCAGCAGAATCAGAATAAATAACTCCACCAAATTGCATTTCTCCATTTTTTGTTTTTACTAGTTTACGTTGGTTGGCAACTATACCAACTGCCCAACCATCCATTCTAGCATATCCGGTAATTAAAGATTGTCCGTAACCTGCTTTGTATTCATCAAATTCTGATTCATCAACCATGCGAGTAATGATTTCCATCATGTCATATTGTTCAGCTCTTGATTTTGGTAATATTCCAAATATTTCTTTAGGATCTAATTTAGGATATTTTGGTTCAACTCTGTTATATCCAGCTTTGTTAAAATCGCCAATTCTTCCCATTGTTCTTTTAATGGAGTCTAAAGCATCTTTATCATCTTTAGCTTTATAATCAGTAACACCTGATATTTCACAATGTGTAGTTGCTCCACCCAGCGTTTCATTATCGATACTCTCGCCAATAGCTGCTTTTACTAAGTAACTACCAGCTAAGAAAATACTGCCAGTTTTATCCACTATGATAGCCTCGTCAGCCATAATAGGTAGGTAAGCACCACCAGCAACACAACTTCCCATTACAGCAGCAATTTGGGTAATTCCCATACTACTCATGACGGCATTGTTTCTGAAAATTCTTCCGAAATGTTCTTTATCAGGGAAAATTTCATCTTGCATTGGTAAATAAACACCAGCACTATCTACTAGGTAAATAATTGGTAATCTATTTTCTATTGAAATTTCTTGTGCTCTTAAGTTTTTCTTTGCAGTTATAGGAAACCAAGCTCCAGCCTTAACTGTTGCATCATTTGCTACAACAATACATTGTTTTCCTGATACGTATCCAATTTTTACCACAACTCCAGCTGATGGACATCCGCCATGTTCTTTGTACATGTCATCCCCAGCAAATGCGGCAATTTCTATGGATGGTTTTTTACGGTCTAGTAAATAGTCTATTCGTTCACGAGCAGTCATTTTACCTTTTGAGTGGTGTTTGTCTATTCTTTTCTGTCCACCACCTAATCTTACTTTAGCAAAACGTTGTTTCAGGTCTGATAATAGTAATTTATTGTAGTCTTCGTTTTTATTGAATTTTATATCCATTTGTGTCGTTAAATTGGATGGCTAAAGTACAAACTATATTAATGCTAATCAATAGTAAAATTGACACATTGTTTACATGGTAATATTTTCCTTGGTAAATATATGTATATATTGTAAATTTGTAAAGAATTTAAAATTAAATATAAATGAAAAGAGATAAAATTGTTTATTATGGAAGTACAGGACTACTAACTTTATTAATGTTGTTCTCAGCTGGGATGTATGTTTTTAACCATGAAGTTGTAAAAGTAATGTTTATCGGTTTTGGATATCCAACATATATTATATATCCATTAGCAATTGCAAAGTTATTAGGAGTGTTTGCTATCTGGAGCCCTAAATATAAGACTTTAAAAGAGTGGGCTTACGCTGGTTTTTTCTTTGATTTTGTATTAGCTTTTTTTGCACATAAAATGATTGGTGATGGAGAAGAAATTGGAGCTATAATGGCTTTTGTTCTTGTAATAGTATCCTATATATTTGGTAAAAAAAATAATAAGTAAGATGAAGAACGCAGCGTCAAAAACAATATTGTCAAGAGATAGTTATAAAGCAATAGCGTTTTCAAGGAGTCATGAAATGAATATGGATAGGCCTTTTGAAGATGGCGGTAATGATATATCAGCTACGCCTATTGAATATTTATTAACAGCAATAGGTGGCTGTGTGAGTATGACATTACGTGTATTTGCAAATCATAAAAGATGGGATTTAGGTGAAATTACAGTTAATGTACTACAGAAAAACAAGTTGACCTCAAGTGGTTTAATTACATTTTTAGTTGAAGAAATCTCATTTGAAAAAGAAGTGACGCAAGAACAAAAAGAGGAGTTACTAATTATGGCAGGGAAATGTCCGGTAGCTCAATTATTAAAAAAAGAAACGAATATTCAATCAATAATAAAATAAACATATGAAAAAAGTAATCGCATTAGGAGGAAGTAATAGTAAAAAATCAATTAATAAAATCTTGGCTGCACATGCTGCAAATATGCTTAAGGATACGGAAGTGAAAGTATTAGATTTAAATAATTATGAGTTGCCACTTTATGGTATCGATTTAGAAAACGAAAATGGTATTCCAAAAGACGCTCATAATTTATTAAAAGAAATTAAAGATGCAGATGGAATAGTATTGTCTTTAGCAGAACATAATGGTGCGTATAGTACTTCATTCAAAAATGCATTTGATTGGTTATCACGTATTGATGGTAAATTATGGTCAGAAAAACCAATGCTATTAATGGCTACGTCACCAGGAGCAAGAGGAGGAGCAACAGTGTTAGAAATTGCTAGAGGAAGATTCCCTTATATGGGAGGAAATATTGTAGCTGATGTGTCGTTCCCATCATTCTTTGATAATTTTAAAGAAGGAGTAGTTGCTGATGAAACTTTAAATAAACAGTTAAAAGTAGCTGTAGGTAAGTTGCAAGAAGTATTGTAATGGGAGATATTTCAAAAGATATACAATCAAGTTTTCCTTCTAATAAAGTAAAAGCATTGATTAATGTTAAATACACTGCTAACTGGCTAAGTAGTAGAGAGGTAGAGTTTTTTAAGCCTTATGGTATTTCGCCTCAACAATTTAATATTTTAAGAATATTACGCGGAGCTAAAGAAGCTATAAAAGTACAATTGGTAAAAGAACGAATGATTGAACGATCGCCAAATGCTACACGTTTAATGGATAAGCTAATAGAGAAAAAATTAATTAGTAGATATCGTAGTGAAGATGATAGGAGAGTGGTGTATGTTGAAATTATTAAAGAAGGTTTAGTACTCCTTTCAGACATAGATAAGGTTGGGAAATTAAGTTTTCTGAATAATTTATCAGAAGTAGAAGCTGAACAATTAAGTAATTTGTTAGATAAAATACGATAATGAAAAATTATCTTAATTATTAAATTTAAAAATAAAATAAAATAGTATGAAACTAAATACAATTAAACAAGTAGGAAGAAGTGATTTGATAAATATGGGGCCAATACGTTTGCGCCAGCCAATACCGACACAAGCAATTGAAAGTATTGATCCGTTTGTATTGTTACATCATTACGGACCTTATGAAATTAATATAGATAATAATCCGTTTGATTTAGGGCCACATCCTCATAGAGGTTTTGAGCCGATTACATTTTTGATTCAAGGGGAACAATTGCACCGTGATTCATTAGGCAACGAAAGTGTTGTAAAAGCCGGAGATGTTCAATGGACTACTTCTGGAAGAGGGATTATTCATGCAGAAGGGCCAACTAAGGACTTTGTAGAAAAAGGAGGGACGTTGGAAGGGATACAATTATGGTTAAACTTGCCTGCAGTAAAAAAAATGATGCAACCTAAATATCAACATGTAGCTTTAAAGGATTTTAATGTTATTAAATCAGAAGATGACAAGGTAAGTGTACAAGTTATTGCTGGTGACTTTAATGCTGTTGAAGGGAAAATTACAACCCAAACACCTGTAAATACGTATATGATTGATATGGAAGTAGAAGGTGTAGTAAATATTCCTATGAACACATTGCATCAGTCCATGTTATATTTATTAAATGGTGATGTGTTAGTGAATAATGAAGTTCAATTGATGAAAGGTGAAAATCAGTTACTAGAATTTAATACTGATGGGAATGAAATCGCAATTACTGCTAAAATAAAAAGCAAGTTATTGTTTTTATCTGGAACACCAATAAAGGAAAAGGTTGCTAATTATGGTCCGTATGTAATGAATACTCAAACTGAGTTGTTAGAAGCAATGCGTGATTATCAGCAAGGTAAAATGGGTTTTTTACCAGCGTAAAATATTAGTTTATTTAACTCTTTTTATAAAAGTGTAAAAGTCAACAGTATCTAATAAGTCAATTAGTTTATTGGCAAGTGTTTCTTCGGCATGATGTTTAGAATTAGGGGTTTTAATAAGTTCAAGAATCCCTTTTTCTTCTGAAAATATATTCTCAGGGGTAAAACTCATATAGGCATCCCACTTTTTGCCATCTACCAACATAACATTGATTGAGTTTACACCGCACTTTTCTAGCACATCATTAACAAAATGAGGTAATGATTCGCTTTTACTATCTACATATAAGTCAATAATTGCATTTTTAACTGCAGTATCATCAACTTTAATATAATCTGATATTATTTTATTAAAAGAGGTCATAGTTTAGGGATTATTACTTCTTAAATTTGACTTGTTATATATAATAATTGGTTAGTTACAAGACTCTAATTTAAGATAAAAATATTTATCACTAAAAATGATTGTATTCTATATCACTAATTATAGTGATATAAAATAACGAAATTTAGCCACTTTTTTACTGTTTTAGGATAAAAATCCCCAATCTGAGTAGAAAGGGGATTTTTTTATATACTTATTGATACTCATTGTGTGGCATACGTTTTGAATATGTGACTGTTCTCTTGTGTGCTTTTATTTATAGGCTTTGTTTGTTTTTAAAATGAAAATTTGTTCTCTATTCGTTCTTTTTTGAAGTTTTTTTAGTTAATTCTATTATTCACTTCACTCATATCTACAACAGATAAAAGCTCTATTACATTTTCAGCTAGTTTATCTTCAGCTTCTTTTCTTGAAACAGGATATTCATTAGATAGTGTTCTATCAGCTTTTTTAGAAAATAAATTATCTTCAGACAACTCATAATAGGACATCCATTTTCTAGTATCTATAGGAAGTATGTTTGTTGAAACTATACCAATTGTTTTAAAGAAGCCTTCTAAGTATTCAATAAAACTAGAGAGTCTACTTTCTTCAAACATCTGGTTCACATACTTCTTAAACTGTGTATCGTTTGCTTTGAAGTACTCTATTAATGTGTTATTAGAAACACTTACAGAAAAGCATAAAAGGTGTTCTCAAGGATTGGGAATATTTAAGCATGATTTACTAGAAGGAAAAGACGATCTAGAAGCTAATTCTGCATTAGATGAATTAGAGAAAGAAGGGGTGATTGAAGGTCGTGTTGGAACATTTTGGAAATTATACAAGTTGACTAAGAAATTTAAAAAAGCGAATAAGCTATGGTAATATTTAAAGCATTGAATCTTTACGCATGTTTAGGAGGGAATCGTTTTAAATGGGATGATATAGCTAAAGAACAAGGGATAATAATTAATGTAACTGCGGTTGAATTAGACCCTGAGTTAGCAATATTATATCAAGAACGTTTTCCTAATGATAAAGTAATTGTAACTGATGCACACAAATTCTTATTAGAAAACTATATGTGTTTTGATTTTATATGGGCTTCTACACCATGTCCGAGTCACAGCAGAGCAAGAGTCTACAATAGTAAATACAAAGCGCTCTACCCAGATATGAAGTTGTATAAAGAAATTATATTATTAGAAACAAGATTTAAAGGCAAATATGTTATTGAAAATGTAATTACATATTACAATCCATTAATACCAGGTAAAAAAAGAGGAAGACATTTATACTACCTCTTATAATATATATGAATGTCTAAAAGCTCTAATTAATTACAAGTTTTCTAGTAGCGTTTTTACCATTTTCTTCTACTTTTAGGATATACATGCCAGAATTTAAATTGCCAATATGTATAACTTCATTATTTTGAATTTGTTTACTTAATACCATTTTACCACTAACATCATATAATTGCATAGTTTTTAAAGAATTTGACCCAGTATAAATAGAAAATCCCCCATAAATTATCGGATTTGGATAAACGCTGAAGTTTTCAATTTCTGTTTTATCAACTGATAATGGGATACCCACTTCAAAATAAACATCCGGATCATCTACAATCACACCATCTAGATAAGCCCAAACTTCAACTTCGTAAGACTGGTTATTTGTTGTAGGTACAGATGTAGTGCCTCCAGACTCATTTCCAGCAATCGGGTTGCCTTCATCTCCATTTACTATTAATACCACACTGTCTGCATTACCTGTAATGGAGTACGTTATATCAACAGAATTAGTTCCATTTGAAAAATTTTGACCAGGTGTTGGTGAGGTAATTGTAATCTCTGGAAACAAATTTAAATCTGAAACAACAGCAATGTATTCGAATACTATATCTTCTTCGGCTTCTGTTAATCCTAGAAAAGTCAATCTAAAATCTATTGTTGTAGCACTTAAGCCGCTAATTAAAAAATCGAACTCGTCAATATTACTCGTAATAAGAGCACCATCACCAATACCATCATTATTTGTGTCAATTTGTGGCGCAGTATCAGTAGCACCACTTGCAACTATAGAAAATAAATTAGTCCATGTGCCGGCATCCAGTCTATACTCAACATGGACAGCATCTCCTGTATCCCAATCTTCCGTATTTCCAGTTCCTTTGTCTTCTGCAATACCAACAGCCAGACTAACGTTTGATAAACTGGTTATATCAATACCATTGTATGAAATAGTTTCATTTCCGTTTTTGAGTTGCCTTGCTCCAAAAAATGTGATGTCAGAATATCCAAGTTCAACATCTGCATCGGTGTCATTGGTTGATCCAAAATATTGCGTTGAACTATCAAAATAGTCTCCTGAAGTAGTATACTGTGGTGAAGGTGTATCAAAGTCGTCTATTAAAAGAACGCTTTGTGAAAACGAAATTCCGGAGAATAATAATGCAACTAAATAAAGGTAGTCTTTTTTCATAATAGACTTATTTTTAAGTGAATACTAGTATAATATACAAAAAAATAATGTTAGTTTACTTTCTTTTTTTAGTTATATCAGTCATTGAAAACACTTTTCATATCTTATTCAGCTAGTATTATCACATAATCTGAATGATTTATCCACCTATTTAATTTATATCATTAATGAAATGAACCTTACTGAATATTATTTTATCAAATTAGGTGTTTTTTTATTTTTAGATAGTTATGAAACAGCCTTAAGTGCAAATTGTTTTTATGTAAAAAAACTCTAGATTATTATTATTTGCTGCCGTTTAGCTATGAATAGTGCGGGGCAGAAAATCCACGGATTTTCGTATCGGCACAAGACAATAGCTTTTTGTTTTGGTTTTAGCTTGTCGTTTTATAAAAGCCAAACTAAAAGGTTTGAGGACTATGTAAATATACACTTACGTCTGGAATTATATGCCAAAACCCGTATTGTTTATAGGTGTCCTAAGTTTACATTTTCTAAGTTTATAGGTTTATAAATACAAGAACAAAAAGAATAGAGTAAGGTTGTTATAGGTTCAGAGACTTGAGATCTCGTCAACAATGAAAACTCCTATTCTTTTACTACCAATATACGATCAGTTCATTAGGTTTTAAACTTGTTTCTAGGATGTTGTATAACAGTAGCTGTTGTTCTTCAGTTAATTCTTATATTTAATGAAAAAGAAATGGCTAGGTATAAAATTGAAGCTAGAGTATAGTTTTTCATAATAAATATTTTTTTATCTCAAATTAAACCTTTTTACGATTGTTTTAGTCTTAATACTTTGTGAATCATAAATATTAACCAAATATGAAAAATATGTTCAAGATTATTTTAATAAGAAACATGATGATTATAGGAGGAATTACTCTATTTATGCTCTCTTGTAATGATGATTCGAATAATATTACAGATAATATTATAGATAGTGTTGAAACTGTTATTGATGAAGATTCTAAACCTAATATTTTACTTATCATTACTGATGATATGGGGTTAGATGCTAGCCCAGGTTATTCAATAGGAACAACTAAGCCAAATATGCCAAACTTGCAAGAGTTTATTAATAATGGAGTGGTATTTAATAACTTATGGTCGTATCCAACCTGCTCGCCAACTCGGTCAAGTATACTAACGGGGAAATACGGATTACGTACTGGTGTAAATCAAGTTGGTGATATATTATCAACTTCTGAAACATCATTGCAACAGCATATAGATAATCTAACAGGGTTTGCATATAGTCATGCAGTTATTGGGAAATGGCATTTATCTACAGACCCTACACATCCTGAAGCTATGGGGGTTGGTTCATATGCTGGATTACTTGATGGAGCAACACCTTCCTATAGTGATTGGAGTTTTACTGAAAACGCAACTACCACTACCTCGACTGAATATATCACCACAAAATTCACAGACTTAGCCATTGATTGGGTTGAGAATCAATTAAACCCATGGTTTTTATGGTTAGCATACACAGCTCCACATACGCCTTTTCATTTGCCTCCATTAGAAATGCATTCTCAAGGAGCTTTGCCTGAAGATCAAGCTAGTATAGATGCAAATCCTCTTCCATATTATATGGCTATGATGGAATCCATTGATTATGAAATTGGACGTCTTTTAAGTTCGATGAGTGAAGAAGAAAGGAATAATACAATAATTATTTTTGTAGGGGATAATGGTAGTCCAAGCGAATCAGTCCAGGTTTATAATAGTAATAGAGCCAAAGGAACTATTTATAATGGAGGTATAGCGGTACCAATGATTGTATCAGGTAAAAATGTAACACGTATTAATAACACAGATAATACTTTAATTAACACTACAGATTTATTTGCTACCATAGCAGATATTGCAGGTACAGGAACTACAGAAATAAATGATAGTAAAAGTTTTAAATCATTATTTACAAATATCGACACTAATTTAAGAGATTACATTTATTCTGAAAAGACTAATAATGATGGTACAAGTGACTATACTATCAGAAATAGTACGCATAAATATATATCTTTTGCAGATGGTTCAGAAGCATTATATGATTTAAGTAGTACTACATTTGAAAGTAATAATTTAATGGATGCCGCTCAACTTCCTCTTAGTATTGAAAATGCTCTTATAAAAGATGAATTGTTAGTAAAGGTTAATGAAATTAGAAATTAGTATTCAATAATATACAAGTTAATTGATAAACTGACTAAACAACTAAAACAACTAAAACAACTAAAACAACTAAAACAACTAAAACTACAAAAACAGAAATATAACGTCTTAGTCTATGTAATGGTGAGTATTGCGGTGGGATTCGTTTTAGATATAATGAAGTAAGTTATCATTGTTTAATATAGCTACTTATTTAATAAAAAATATATAGCAGAATAGTTCTGTTTATTTATCAAATCACTGAGGTATATACGTAATTAGGGTTTCGTATATAGCCTAGTTAGACATAAGTTGAAAAGATGAATATAAACTTAATAATTTACAACTCATTTAGTATTAATATAAAATTGAAAATATGGAACTGTCTATTTTTTTTTCTTTTTCTTTCTTCTTGTAATGAAAAAGAAATTACTTTAAAAGTAGTTTCTTATACTCAATTTGAGTTATTTGTAAATGAAACTCAATATATAACAGATGCTGAAAAATATGGATGGTCAATAGTCCAAATAGATGTTTATAATTTTAAAAAAAAAGAGAATGCTAACTGGAAAACACCTGATGGAGTTAATAAAGTTAGCTCAGGAGAACTTCCGGTTACACAGGTAAGTTATAATGATGCTTTAGCATATTGTAAATGGGCAAAAAAAAGGCTTCCTAGCTATAATGAATATTGGGAATTAGTAAAAAATGATACTCGGGTTATTGTATCAGAAAATAAATTCCAGATTTCTGAAATAAACAAAGTAAATATAGTAGGTAATGTATGGGATATTACAAAAAACAATAATACGAACTTAATAAGACTTGCTGGTGGCTCACTTTTTTGTTCTGAAAATACGTGTCACGGGACAATTAGGGAGAGAGAATTATTTGTTGATAAAGAAACTGGAAATATACATATTGGGTTTTGTGTTATCGATTTTTAATATTTGTAAATGCTCGCCATAATTTAGGGGCATTTTTTTGTTTAATCAAATTAGCTATTGATTCTATCAGTGTCCTTTTTCGTTATAGAAATCACGAAAATAATGTTCTGTTATTTTACAAAGATTGCTAATTATAGTAATTATTTAGAAATAAAAAAGCCTCTATAAACAGAGGCTTTTTTCTTGTAATATTATGTTTGCTTAGTTTTTAAGCCATTGTGTGAAATACGTTTTGTACATCATCATCATTTTCTAACTTTTCCAAAAGCTTATCAACATCAGCTTGTTGTTCTTCAGTTAATTCCTTTGTTACTTGAGGTAATCGCTCAAAACCTGAAGAGATGATTTCCATGCCTCTAGTTTCAATTTCTTTTTGAATAGTTCCAAAACTTTCAAAAGGAGCGTACATTAAAATTGATTTAGTAGGTTCTGCATCATTTTCATCTGGTTCTTCCCCAAATATTTCTTCTACACCGCAGTCAATAAACTCCAATTCTAATTCTTCTACATCAAAACCAGTATCTTTTATTTTAAAATTACACTGTCTGTCAAACATAAAATCAACCGAGCCTTGCGTTCCCATGTTTCCATTGCATTTACTAAAGCATGCTCTAACATTGGCAACAGTTCTATTATTATTATCAGTAGCAGTTTCAACTAAAATAGCAATGCCATGAGGAGCATATCCTTCAAATAAAACTTCTTTATAGTTTTCTGTATTTTTATCAGAAGCTTTCTTGATAGCACGCTCTATGTTGTCCTTAGGCATGTTTACAGCTTTTGCATTCTGTATCACAGCTCTTAAACGAGAATTACTATCAGGGTCTGGACCACCATCTTTTATGGCCATTACAATATCTTTACCAATACGGGTAAAGGCTTTAGACATTGCTGACCAACGCTTCATTTTACGTCCTTTTCTTAGTTCAAATGCTCTTCCCATTTTGTAGTCTATTTAATATGATTGATTATCTAACAAACCTACTAAAAAGCTCGTTAATTAGCAATAAAAAAGCCTTTCAGTTAATTGAAAGGCTTTTGTGAGTATAGTAGAACACTATTTTTTTATAAAAATATGTTTATGCCACTAGGTCCTTATTTTTTATAAAAAGGTAATTTAACTACTGTAGCAGGTATTTGTTTTTTACGAACTTGAATATAGATTTTACTTCCTACATCTTTAAAAATTATTGGAACATATCCTAGACCAATACCTTTTCCTAAACAAGGTGATTGTGTTCCTGAAGTAACAATTCCTATTTTCCTTCCCTCACCATCAACAATATCATAATCATGACGTGGAATACCTCTTTCATCTAATTCAAAAGCAATTAATTTTCGTTCAGCACCTCTTTCTTTTTCTTTTTTTAAGGCTTCTGAATTCGTAAATTCTTTCGTAAATTTAGTAATCCATCCTAAGCCAGCTTCAATAGGAGAGGTAGTATCACTAATATCATTACCATATAAGCAATATCCCATTTCCAAACGAAGTGTATCTCTTGCTGCCAAACCAATAGGCTTAATTCCAAAATCAGCTCCTGCTTTAAATATGTTTGTCCAAATAGTTTCAGCAACGTCATTTTTAAAATAGATTTCAAATCCACCAGAACCAGTATACCCCGTAGCAGATACAATAACATCCTTTACACCTGCAAATTCACCAATTTGAAATGTATAGTATTTCATATTAGTTAAATCAATACTTGTTAAACTTTGCATAGCTTCAGCAGCTTTAGGGCCTTGGATAGCTAATAATGAATACTCTTCACTATTGTTTTCCATTGTAACCCCTAAGTCATTGTGCTTAGCGATCCAATTCCAATCCTTTTCAATGTTAGATGCGTTAACTACTAGCATATATTCTTGCTCAGAAATTCTGTAAATAATTAAATCATCTACAACACCACCATCATAATTAGGAAGACAAGAATATTGTGCTTGACCGTCAACTAATTTTGAAGCATCATTAGAACATACCTTTTGGATTAATGCCAAGGCATTTTCTCCTTTTAAATGAAATTCTCCCATGTGAGAAACATCAAAAACACCAACAGACTCTCTAACAGTTAAATGTTCTGCGGTTACTCCTTCGTATTGGACAGGCATGTTGTAGCCTGCAAATGGAACCATTTTAGCTCCTAAACTTTCATGTATATGTGATAATGCTGTGTTTCTCATTTGTTTGATTTTAAAAGTTGCTAAAGTATTTAAAATACTAGCTAATCACAAACAATATTCAATAGATATAAAGGATAAGTTTTTATAGTATTAATCTTAGATAATCATACATTAACATATTCACCACAGGATATTTTATCATCTGTACTGCCTAACTCCGTTTCATGCAATAAAATACCATGTTCTAAATACGCTTTTAAGTTTGTCAACCAGAAGGTCCATCCGTTACTACATCCACAATGCACTTTAAATTTAGTAGCATCGTCTATTGGTATGTCAGATTGTATCAGTTCTAAATGTACTTGATTGCCTCTTTCTTCTAAAAAAACTTTTACATTAGATTTGCCAGCAAATGAAAATACAATTGTATCTCTACTGTTAGCTTCTTTAACAATGCCTTTTTCTTCACCGTCATAATTATGCCATTTCCAGGTATAAGAATCATTGGTTTTTAATTGTTCATTTGGCCCTTTAACTATCCTATTTTGATTAGTATAAACAGCTTCTTTTAAAAACCAAATACATAACAATTCGGGAGTTGTCCAGTGTTTATATACCTTCTCTAAAGAAGTGTTAATTTTAATTTTTTTATTAAAAATACTCCAATCTATAGTCTCCATAGCTGATTGTTTTTATGAAATAATTATTCACTTAAAGATACAATTTTTTCAGAAGCTAATAAATACTGTTTTAACTCATTATAAGTACTAATTTTTTTATTAACAATAGTTTTATCTAGTATGGCTGCAATGTGCTCAGGAATTTTAATAGTTTCTTTGATCAATGGCTCTACAACATTTAAAAATTTAATAGGATGTGCTGTTTCTAAACTGATACCGATTGTATTTGGATTGTTTTTTAAATAATTATTTAAGCCTAATTGTCCAACCGCGCCATGTGGATCGACAATATATTTATACTCTTTTTTTATATGTTGTATCTCTTTGCTTGTTTCATCATCAGTAAAACTAAAAGCTGACAAACTTTTCTTTAAGTTGTCAATATTATTATCAAAAAGTTCCTTGATTCTAATAAAATTACTTGGGTCACCAACGTCCATTGCATTAGAAATAGTCTGCTGTGCCGGTTTCGGGCTATACGCTCCATTTTTCAAATAATTTGTAACTACATCATTTGCGTTATTACTAGCAATAAAATGTTTGATTGGTAATCCGAGTTTTTGAGCGAGTAACCCAGCACAAATATTACCGAAATTTCCTGAAGGAACAGAAATAACTATATCTTTATCCTTTTGTTTCAACTGTTTGTAAGCAAAAAAGAAATACCACATTTGTGGTAACCAACGTGCAATGTTTATTGAATTAGCGGAAGTTAATTGTATGGTATTTAATTCATCATCAATGAAAGCGGACTTTACCATAGCCTGACAATCATCGAATGTACCATCAACAGCCAAAGCAGTAATGTTTTCGCCAAGTGTTGTTAGCTGAAGTTCTTGAATATGACTTACTTTTCCTTTAGGATAAAGGATAACAACAGCTACATTTTTAGTTTTATAAAAACCATTTGCAACAGCGCTTCCTGTATCACCAGACGTCGCAACTAATACAGTAGTTTTTTTACTATTTTCTTTAGAAAAGTATCCTAAACAACGCGACATAAAACGTGCTCCTACATCTTTAAAGGCAAGTGTTGGTCCGTGAAATAACTCTAGGATGTAATTATTATTCGTTAATTTTACTAATGGAAAATCAAACGATAATGTTTCCTTAATAATTACTTTTAAAACTTGCTCTGGAATTTCATTTCCTACAAATTGTTTTATTACTTGATAGGCAATTTCTTCATTTGAAAAATATTCAATTTTATCAAAGAACTCTTTTGGTAATGCATTGATTTTTTCAGGAAAATATAATCCTTTGTCTGAAGCAATCCCTTTGATTACTGCTTGACTAAAAGTGGATTTATTCTGTCTGTTATTTAAACTGTAGTAATTCATTATAAATTTTATATTTATTTTCCTGTGAAAACAGGAATCTTAGTTTAGCTATTAATTGAAATTGAAATCTAACTTGAAACTGTAATTGAAAATAAAAAACCTTTAACGTTTTAAATTTTTCATAATTATTCAATTCTAAAGTTTTCTTAATTCTTAATTTGACGTATTCCCTGTTCATTTACTTTTGAAATGTGTATATCAAAATCGATATCTAATTTCTCATATATTTTCTGCATTTCTTCTGCAGCTTTCTCTGCCATTTCTTTTCCTTTTGATAATGCAAATATTGATGGGCCAGATCCAGAAATTCCTACACCAAGAACCCCTTCTTTTAATACCTCTTCTTTAATTTCGTAGTACAACGGAATTAAATCAGCGCGTTGTGGTTCTGCAACAACATCAACTAAACTTTTTCCTATTAAATCATAGTTATTGGTATATAACCCAGCAACAAATGCGCCTACATTTCCCCAATGTGTAATGCCATCTTTGATACTAATTTGTGTTTTTAGTATTTTCCTTGAATCTGCCGTTTTTAGTTCTATTTGTGGATGAATAACCGTAGCATACAATTCATTAGGGCATGGTAATTTAATAACATCCAACGGAGTATAACTTCGTACTAATGTAACTCCTCCAAATAGGGCCGGAGCAACATTATCGGCATGTGCATTTCCACTAGCCAATCGTTCTCCTTCCATAGCAAACTGTGTCAACTCCAATGCAGAAAATGGTTTCCCTAGTAATTCATTAATTCCCCAAACCGCTCCAGCTGAACTAGCAGCTGAACTACCAATCCCACTACCGGGTTTAATGTTTTTGTAAATTTCAATTTCAAATCCGAAATCAATATTTATTTTTTCCAATAGTGCTAATGCGGCAACTCCTGCCACATTGTTTTCTGTTTCTAAAGGTAAATCCGGGCCTATTATTTTTGTGATAAAAATTCCTTTTGCATCACATTTTCTAATTACCATTTCATCACCAACACTGTCAAGTGCCAATCCCAATACATCAAAGCCACATGCTAAATTGGCTATTGTTGCTGGAGCGAATATTTTTATTTCATTTATCATTACAAAAATTTATTTTTTGTAGTTCCCTTGAAAAAGAGAATCTATTTTTGAGCAATTAGAACAATGTCAGTTGCCTCAAGATTATTGTTTTCTGTTTGTTGCTTTTTACGTACTGTTTCCAGTATATTAAATCTATTTTTCTGTAGTAAGTTTTTTAAATATTCTTCCTGATAGTAATAGGTATATATACTCTCATCATCACCTGTACTTGGTCCTACATATTTTGAGTCTTCATAAGGGCCTTCCATTGTACTAATGTATAGCACACCATTTGTGTTTAGAAGTTGATATGCATTCCTAATGAATGTATTTACTTCTTCTTTTGATAAATAGGGCAGGCAGAATCCGATTATAATTCCATCAAATGATGAGCTGATATTATGAATACTATTACAATCCATTAATTTAAAATTAGCTGAAGGATTATTTTCGGCTGCTAGCAGTAACATTTCATCTGCAATATCAATCCCTATAATGTTAAGTTTCGGGAAATTATCTAATAAGTATTTTGTTATATTTCCTGGTCCACAACCAATATCCAATATAGCTGAGTCAATTCTGGGGAGGTATTCTAAAAAATTATCATAGGTATCATGAAATAAGTTAAGGTCCATGAATTTATTTTCATAGACTTTAGCATATTTACCAAATACTTTTGCTGTATTGTTTGCTTTCATTTTCTATTTAATTAGCAGATCCTATTTGTATTATATCACCAAATAATCCTGAAGCAGTAACATCAGCACCTGCACCTGCACCTTTAATTATTAATGGCTGATCTTGATATCTGTTTGTATAAAAAGAAACAATATTGTCTTTTCCTTCTAAATTGTAAAACGGATGATCCTTAGGGATAAACTGTAACCCAACACTAGCTTTACCATCTTTATAACTCGCTACATATTTTAATCTAGCTCCCTTGTTGTTTGCTTCTGTTAATAAGGCTTTAAAGTAAGTTTCTTCTTTTTCTATTAAAGTATAAAAGTCTGCAACTGATTTAGCTTCCAAACTTCCTTTAGGGAGCATGCTTTTGTTTTCAATAGCTTCAAATTCCAATGAAATTCCAGCTTCTCTAATTAAAATTAATATCTTTCTTGCAACATCTTTTCCGCTTAAATCTATTCTTGGGTCAGGTTCAGTATATCCTTCGTCTTGTGCTTGTTTTACTACTTTATGAAAGTCAGACTTATCAGTATATTCATTAAAAATGAAATTTAAACTCCCTGATAAAACTGCTTGTATTTCAGTTATTTGATCTCCAGAAGATATTAAATTCTGTACTGTTTTTATAATAGGTAATCCAGCACCAACATTAGTTTCGTATAAGAAAGATGCTTTGTATTTTTTTGCTAGATATTTAAGTTCCTTATATTCGTTATAATCAGATGAACACGCAATTTTATTACAAGCAACTACAGAAATGCTTTTGCGTAATAAATTAGCATATGAATTTGCAACCTCTTCGTTAGCAGTAACATCTACAAAAATACTGTTTTGTTTGTTTAGTGCATCAATAGCATCGTAATATGAAACATGACTATTCACTTTTTGCTTACTTAAATTAGCTTGCCAATCAGAGTTTTCTAATCCATTTTCATTAATATAATATTGCTTAGAATTAGCAATGCCAACAATTTTCACGTTGAGGTTTAAGGCTTCTTTTAAATAGGCTTTTTGCTGCTGTAACTGGCTCACTAATTTCCCCCCTACATTACCAACTCCAGCAATAAAAACATTCAATTCTTTAATATGTGCCTCAAAAAATGCCGCATGAATACAGTTCAAAGCTTTTCGAACATTATCATTTTTAATAACGCAAGAGATGTTTTTTTCAGAGGCACCTTGAGCAATTGCTCTGATGTTAATGTTATTACTTCCTAATGCACTAAATAATGTTCCACTAACCCCTTGATGACTTTTCATTTGATCCCCTACTACAGCAAGAATAGCTAAATTATGTTCAACAGAAATGGGTTGAATTAGGTGCTCTGAAATTTCATTTTTAAAAGCTATGTTAATCAATTGTTCAGCCTCTTGACTACTTTCTTTTGCTACTGCAATACAAATAGAATGTTCAGAAGATGCCTGTGTAATTAATACAATATTGATATGGTTATTTGCTAAAACTTCAAATAAACGCTTTGATATACCGTGTATACCAATCATTCCTAGTCCTTCTAAAGTTAATAAGGAAATCCCTTCTACATGACTAATCCCTTTTATTGTTTGACGTTTACCATTGGATGAATTACTAATAAGAGTTCCTGCTGCTTTAGCATCAAATGTATTTTTAATTTTAATTGGTATTTCCTTTTCTAAAACTGGCTTTATAGTAGGAGGGTAGATGACCTTTGCGCCAAAATGAGACAACTCCATTGCTTCCTCATAGGAGATGTTTGCAATTGGTTTTGCTTGTTTCACTAATTTCGGGTTCGCAGCATATAATCCGCTTACATCAGTCCATATTTCTAGTGCCTCAGCATCTAAAGCAGCAGCGTAAATAGCAGCAGAATAATCCGATCCACCACGGCCTAATGTTGTAGTTTCTTGGTTTTTATTGGCGCTAATATAACCTCCAGAAATAATAACTCTTGCAGTATTTTGTTTTTGAAAATCAGCAATGTTTTTATTCGTTTTATTAAAATTCACTTTAGCATTTGTAAACTTACTATCAGTTGCAATCAGCTCTCTACTGTCTTTATATTGTACTGAATCAATTTCTTGCGATGCAATTTTTTGTAATAGTTGTGCTGATAGTAATTCACCATAACTGATGATTTTATCTTGTGTTTTAGGAGATAAATCTTCCAACCAATATATAGCATCTAATAATTGCTCTAATTCATTACATGAGCTTTTAATAAAAGCAATTATGCTAGTTTGTGCAGCAATTGGCAATAGTTCCTTGCAAATAGCAATATGATGCTGTTCTAATAATTTTAATTCAGTTTTATAGCTTTCATCTTTAGCAAGTGACAACTCTGTTAACTGTATTAAGTTATCCGTAGTCTTACCTGAAGCAGAAACAACTACCCAAAGTTTATGTTGTTCACTTTTAATGATGTCTATTACTAGTTTAATTGATGTAGCTGACGCTAAAGAGGAACCTCCAAATTTTAAAACCTTCATGGCTTATATGTTTAAATTAAATAAATCAATATCCTCTATGCAAACATAAGAGGTATGAATTTAAGAATATTATTTTTTGACCGAGGTAATCCTCGGAGAGTTAAACCCGCTGATGGGGTTTAATGTATACTTGATTTTCTATTTTAAGAAAAAGTATATAGGGACGGATAATATATGTGTAGATAACCCTAAAGGGTTGTAGTAGTCGTAATGGTAAACATAGCAGTAGCCACTACAGATGTAGTGCTAGGTATGAAAGATGCTATTTGTTTATTTGTATTCAATTACGATGCTTATGTATAAACTTCCGAACAAATGTAGCAATTATTCTTTTATACAATTAAAATAATGCATTTATTTACATAAAATTATATCAATTTAGGAAATAGTCATACTAAAGTGCCTTTTAAACATATATAAATTCACATGAAAATATTATCAGCAAAACAATTATATCAAGCGCATGATATAACGATCAAAAATCAAGAAATTTCAAAATTAGATTTATTAGAAAGATCTGGAGGTCAAGTGTTTAACTGGATGCATACGCGCATGCAAGGATCGCAAGTTAAAATTCATATTTTTAATGGAATAGGTAATAATGGTGGTGTAGGATTGGTATTAGCACGTTATTTATTAGAACATGGATATAGCGTAGCTAATTATGTAGTTAATTATAGTAAAAAACGTACTGAAGGGTTTTTAAAGAATTATGAAAAGGTTAAAAATTTAAAACAATGGCCTGTATTATTAACTGATATAGAAGAATTTCCTACGGATATTTCTCCAGATGATATTATTGTAGATGCAATATTTGGTATTGGGTTAAATAGGGATCCTGGAACATTAGTAAATAAGTTATTCGCGCATTTAAATGAATCGAAAGCGTTTAAGTTAGCGATTGATATACCATCAGGATTATATGCTGATAAAACTCCTGATAATATTGAAAATGTATTATTTGTAAATTTCACCTTATCATTTCAAAGTCCAAAAATGGCGTTCTTTTTGCCAGAAACTGCTGTGTTTACGGAACAATGGGAAGTATTAGATATTGGTTTGGATCAGGACTTTATGAAAACTGTTGATGGAGTGGAGTTAATCAGTAAAAATGAAGTACTACCAATATATAAGATGCGTGAAAAATTCGCGAATAAATTTACTTATGGACACAGTTTAATAATTGGTGGTTCCTATGGTAAAATAGGAGCAGTATTATTGGCTAGCAAAGCAGCACTAGTTTCTGGTTGTGGTTTGGTAACTGCATATGTTCCAGAATGTGGGTATAATTCATTACAAAGTTCTTTTCCAGAAGCAATGGTACAAACGCCAAATGATACTAAGCAATTGTCAGAAATTACCCCTGAAGGTAATTTTTCTGTAGCTGGAATTGGCATGGGTATGGGAACCAGTAAAGCAGTAGTAAAAGCATTAAAATCTTTTGTAAAAACAAATAAACTACCATTAGTTGTTGATGCTGATGCGTTAAATATTATATCAAAAAATAAAAAGTTATTAAAAAAGTTACCTAAATCAACAATACTAACGCCTCATAAAAAGGAGTTAGAACGTTTGATAGGGAAATGGGCTAATGATTTTGATATGCTAATTAAGGTAAAAGAATTTTCTACAGAAAATAATTGTATAGTAGTAGTAAAAGACGCTATTACAATAACGGTTTATAAAGATGAGGTATTTATCAACACATCGGGAAACCCTGCGTTAGCAACTGCTGGCACTGGCGATGTACTAACAGGAATTATTACGGGGTTCATAGCTCAAGGATACGAACCATTGCAAGCAGCTAAATTTGGCGTGTATTTACATGGTAGAACTGCCGATGTTGCTATTGAAGAAAAAGGATATCAATCATTTATTGCAAGTGATGCGATTGCTAATATATCAAATGCGTATTTAGATATGTTTAAGAAAACTGAAGAGCCAAAAGTAGAAGAGGAAGCAAAAGAATAATTATTATTATATTGCTTAAATTAAAAAAGGCCTTAGAATTAATTCTAAGGCCTTTTTTAATCCCACCAGTGGGTTTAATTCCCTGAGGATTGCATCATAATGTAAAATATTTTTGTAGAAGCACACCTCATATCCTTGGGTTGAGCTTGTTGATTTGTTTATGAATAGTAATTATTTCTTTGACAAATATTTTTTGTCAACATAAAAAGTTCCAAAAGGAATAACTGAAGCTGCAAATACAATAAATAATGTTTTTATTTTCCAGTTTAATTCAAACTTCGTCATTATCGCAAATAAGATATAGGCAACAAATAGCAATCCGTGAGCCATACCTATAATACGAACATATTCTGGGTTTCCCCAGACATATTTCAATGGCATAGCGATAAATAATAAGGCTAAAAGTGATAGTCCTTCTAATAAACTGATTCCTCTAAATAGTTTGATCATAATTTTAGGTTTTAACTTACCATTTGAAATATTGCAATTGCGTATATAGCAAAACGCACAAAGCGTAATAGACCATACAGCAATACTCCTTTAAGTGGATATTTAATCATTCCAGCTGCCATACATGTTATAGCAAATGGAATAGGAAGTAATGCACCTACAATAATTAAAAAACCACCCCATTTACTGGTGTTTTTTAAACTCTTTGCCATTTTAACTTCTAAGTAGTTCTTTACCGAGTCTATTTGTAAAGCAGCTTTCCCTAAAAAGAAAGATGTTATTCCTCCTAGGTATGATAAGGTAGCTAAAATCGTTAAGATTATAACAGGGTCACTTGTCTTTTTAGACCAAGCGATAAAAATTTCCGGTGGAATAAGCCCTAAAAAAGATTCAGAGGCAAAAAATACAGTTAAGACACCAAAAGTTGAAAATGTTTCGGTAAGGCCTTGTAGAGCATCATTAATGTTATAAATATATTTATTAAATAGTATTAATGCAGTTATAACTATTAGTATAGGTGCAATAGCTTTCTTTAAACTATTTCCTAAAAAAGTATAAAATCCTGTGTATGAATAATACTGATGGAGTAGCTTAGCTTTTGATTTTTTCTGAACTCTTGAGGCTGACTTCATAATTAATTTAATGTTGGTTATAGTTTTGGGGTTACGAATATAAAAATAGATTTGATGCTAACCAAAAAAATGATGCACCATGTAGTGAAAAAGGGTTTATTTGAGGTGTAATAAATTTAACCTGGGTTATTTACGGCTTTCCGTGATTAAAAGTTAAAATAGCAAGATATAAAGGAAAGCACAGAAATTTTTATCAGAGGAATTGCCCCCACTTTTGAGGACTAAATATTTAGAGCATTTCCTTAGATAGCAGTTAGTTTGACTTTGTAATAGATAAGACTGTAAATAATCCGAGGTATTAATGTTATCAAAAAGAATATTCTCTTACATAACTAGTTTATTTTATCTTGAAATGATATATATTTGATTTAAATTAACTCAAAAGATATAATTTAATACAGCATATGAAACTTTTAGATGGTAAAACAGTAATCATTACTGGTGCAAGTAGAGGTATAGGAAATGAAATAGCAAGAACTTTCGCAAAAAACGGAGCAAATGTTGCATTTACATATAGTTCATCAGAAGCTCCAGCGCTAGCATTAGAAAAAGAGTTAAATGAGTTAGGAATTAAAGCTAAAGCA
Source organism: Kordia sp. (assembly GCA_002733415.1). Classification (GTDB taxonomy): domain Bacteria; phylum Bacteroidota; class Bacteroidia; order Flavobacteriales; family Flavobacteriaceae. The sequence goes on from NVVR01000022.1 coordinate 38,470, forward strand.
TATAAATCCAACGCAGCAAATTTTCAAGAATCACAAGATTTAATTGCAGCTATTATAAAAGAGTTCGATGGTATTGATGTATTAATCAATAATGCAGGAATTACTAAGGATAACTTGTTAATGCGTATTACTGAAGATGATTTTGATAAAGTTATTGAAGTAAACCTCAAGTCGGTTTTTAATATGACTAAAGCGGTACAACGTACCATGTTAAAACAACGTAAAGGATCTATCATTAATATGAGTTCTGTAGTCGGAGTTAAAGGTAATGCTGGTCAAACTAATTATGCTGCTTCTAAAGCCGGTATTATTGGGTTTACTAAATCAGTAGCGCTTGAGTTAGGTTCAAGAAACATTCGTTGTAATGCAATTGCTCCTGGTTTTATTGAAACTGAGATGACAGGGAAATTAGATGCTGATACTGTTCAAGGATGGAGAGATGCTATTCCTTTGAAAAGAGGAGGAACACCTGAGGATGTGGCAAATGTTTGTGTGTTTTTAGCAAGTGACATGAGTGCTTATATTACAGGGCAAGTGTTAAATGTTGATGGTGGAATGTTAACCTAGTAGATGTCAAATAGCAATATTATATATATAATACTGATTGCAATTGTCGCTTTGGGAATTGCGGTTTTTCAATATTTTTATAAAGCAAAAAGAATCGATAACAAACGATTTCTTTTTGCTTTTTTACGTTTCTTAAGTTTATTTTTACTTGGTGTTTTATTATTAAACCCAACATTTAAACAAACAGTAATAACTAATATAAAGCCTAATTTAGTTGTTGCAATAGATAATTCAGAATCGATAAGGTATCTTAAACAAGATGCTAAGGTTAGGGAGTATTTAAAAGAATTTAAAAAATCAGGGCTTTCTGATAAATTCCAAATTCATTATTATTCTTTTGGGAACACTGTAAATGAGTTATCGGACTCTATTCAATTTACAGCATCACAGACTAATATTTCAACAGTTTTTTCATCTTTTAAAGAATTGTATTCGGATACAAATTCACCAACATTACTACTTACAGATGGGAACCAAACCTATGGACAAGATTATGTGCTGTCGTCATTAACCTATAAGCAACCAATTTACCCAGTTGTTTTAGGTGATTCTGTTCTAAAATCAGATCTAAAAATCGCAAATATTCAGCATAATAAATACGCCTTTTTAAATAATGAATTCCCTGTAGAAATTACTGTAAATTATGTTGGAAATACAACTATAAGGGAGAAGTTGAGTGTCTATTCAGGAAATACTAAAATATGTTCTAAAAATATTGAGTTGTCCAATGAAAACACAACGGTAGTACTCTCTTTTTATTTAAAAGCAAGAAATATTGGAAGGTATAAATATCGCGCAGTTATCACGCCAATTATTAATGAAGAAAATATTGCGAACAATACACGTGATTTTTCTGTTGAGGTTATTGATGAAAGAACAAATGTATTGTTAATATCGGATATTATTCATCCGGATATAGGAGCGGTAAAGAAAGCTATTGAAACGAATAAACAGCGTAAAGTAACAATACAAACTACTAGCGATGTAATTGATTATAATAAATATCAGTTAGTGGTATTATATCAGCCAACAGTTAAGTTTAAAAAAGTATTCCAGCAAATTGATGTTTTTAAAAAGAATCATTTTACCATTACAGGATTACAAACCGATTGGGTGTTTTTAAATAGTGTGAGTGAAAATTATAAAAATTCAGTTGTAAATCAGTCTCAAGATTTTTCTGGTAACTACAATGCCAGTTTTGATTTGTTTCAGAATGAAGAATTAGATTTTTCATCATTTCCGCCCTTAGTTGGTTTTTATGGAAATGTAACTTTAAATAATTCAGCATCTGTTCTACTGCATCAGCAAATTAGTTCGGTGCTAACTGAGGTCCCTTTATTTTGTTTTTTTGAAAATAACAATAGGAGAGAGGCGGTGTTGTTTGGAGAAGGAATATGGAAATGGCGCGCTCAAAGTTTTGTAAACACTCAAAATTTCGAGAAGTTTGATGCTTTAATTGGTAAAACGATTCAGTATTTAGCTTCTAATAATAAAAGAGAACGATTAGTTTTAGATATTGAAGATGAGTTTCTATTAGGAGAAGCGAAGTTAAAGGCACAATATTTTGATAAAAACTATGTTACTGATGAAAATGAAATTATATCTTGTAAATTAATTCACCAAGAAACAAAGGAAGCAATTGAATTTGATTTCCTGTATAAAAACAATGGTTATGAGCTTGATTTAAAGCATTTAAAAGCTGGAGTGTATAGTTATGAGGTAACTACTCAAAAGAACAGGTTAACCAAAAAAGGGGTGTTTGAAATATTAGATTTTAATATAGAATCACAATTTATCAATCCTAATGTAACAAAACTAGGTCAGTTGGCTACTAATAGTAAAACACAACTCTATTATATATCAAAATATAAGCAGTTGTTTGAAGAATTAAGAAAGAACGAAAAATATAAAATAACACAACGAGAAACTATAACTCAGTTGCCTTTAGTGAATTGGAAATACCTATTGGGAATACTAATTTTAGTACTTGGAGTAGAATGGTTTTTAAGAAAATATAACGGACTAATTTAAATTTAAAATGGAAAAACAGATGGAAAAATTACCAAAATTGGGCTTACCAATAATCTTTTTAGTAGTAATATCAATATTCTTATTGTTAAAAACAGCAGTAACTATTGATGCAGGGGAATCAGGAGTGTTATGGAAGCGCTTTGATGGAGGAGTAGTGACAAATGAACTACCTTTAGAAGAAGGATTTCATATCATAGCGCCTTGGAATAAAGTGTATATTTATAATATGCGTCAGCAAAACCAATTTCAGCAAGATATGGAAGTATTATCTTCTAATGGGTTGGAAATAAAACTAGATTTATCAATTTTATACATGCCAAAATCTGATGAATTAGGCTTATTGCATAAAACAAAAGGTAAAAACTATTTAGATGTAGTTATTGTGCCTGAAGTACGTTCGGCAGCGCGTAGTGTAGTAGGACGTTATACTCCGGAACAATTGTATTCTAGTAAGCGTGATGTAATACAAAAAGAAATTTTTGAAGAAGTAACTAAAAAAGTTGCTGATCAACATGTTGTAATCAATGATATTTTGGTAAGAGATGTTACGTTACCTAGAACTATTAAAGATGCAATTGAGCGTAAATTAAAACAAGAGCAAGAATCTTTAGAATATGAATTTAGATTAGTTACTGCTCAAAAAGAAGCTGAAAAACAAATTATTGAAGCAAAAGGAAAGGCGGATGCCAATAAAATTTTAAGTGCGTCTTTAACCGATAAAATTTTACAAGACAAAGGTATTGAAGCAACATTAAAATTAGCGCAATCACCAAACAGTAAAGTAGTATTAATTGGAGGGGGGAAAACCGGAATGCCTATTATTTTAGGGAACCAATAATAGTTTTATAAATGGCAAAAAAAATAGGCTTTCATTTCTGAAAGCCTATTTTTTTTGCCATTTATTGAATACTAATTTTTTGAGTAAATACATCGTTTTTGGTATGTACGCTTATTATATATATACCCGTTTCAAATGTATTAAGTAACAGTTCTTGTCTAGGATTAAATGAGGAAATTAAAGCGCCATTGCAATTGTAAACTGCAACATGGCTGTATGATTTAAAGTTTTTTAATGTTATAATCTTCGTTTCTTCATTATATAACACACATTTCTCTTCAATTGCATTAGTAGTGATATCCAGTGTATTACTGATTTCTAGTAGTGTTGTGTATCTATACCAAGTGTATCCATCAAAAGTGACATTGTCTTTCCAATCCCCAGTTTGATCATCGTAACCATTTGTTCCGTTTATAAAGGTGTCATACGGTTGAGTTAATGGATTTAAAAGCAACCAAGTATACATATGGGCTGGTTGTCCGCTAAATATTGGCATAATAATTACATTATTGTTTGTAGCTAAATCTTCAATACGATGACTATTATATTGGTAAATACTCTCACCACTTCCGTAAACATCACTAGTTCTGTAGTAATGCACTAAAACACGGTGGGTGTTTTGTGTTATTACATCACTTTGTGCTGCGGTAGGTGAACCTATATATGTTTCTGAAATGATGTTGTTTGCGTCTCCATAAACTTTCATTAAGGCCAACTGATCATCATAAAAATCAAAAGCTCCAGCGTTAGTGCAGGGTAGTCCGTTTGGTATTAGGTATGTGGTACAGTAATATTCGTCTGGATCAGTTAGGTTAGAATTCCAAAATTCAAACTCTAAATTGAATACGTCAAAACGTTTGTTTGGTTCGGCTGGATAAAAGCTATTATAAATTTTTATTTTGTCAAATGAACTGTTTTTCTCACCTACAACTGCTACTTGATTTATGCCATAACTTGTTTTTGCAGTATTTATAAAATTAGCGAGCGGTAAAGATGTGGTTATATTGTCTACGGAAAATATGTTATTGTGTATATAAGTTAAGTTGTATAGAATTAAATAATTGAATCCGTTTGTTTGTACGTAGTTTAATAACTCTGTTTCTGAAGCTGTATTTCCAATAATATTTTTAAAATCATTAACATATAACCCTACTGTTGTTTGAGCATTTGCGTATGTAGATATAAATAATATAAGTGCGTAGAAATAATTTTTCATTATGAATTTAGTTAGTTTACTAGTAAATATAGTGTAAAATTGATTTATGTATAGCCTTAAAATAGCTTTGTATTATTGATTGATATTGTTTCTTTTTTTGAAAAAATAAAATAGGTGTAGAGCGGTGTTATTAATGTTATTTTTTCATATTGCAAATAACTTTTTTGTTACAAATGTCTGATAACGTTTTTTTTATATGAAAATTATGTTACTTTTGAAGCAAGTTAGTTTAACTCAGAGCTTTTAAGTTAAATTGTTTCCCCAAAACGATTTAATGCTCTGAGTTTTTTGTTTTATAGTAAATTCAAATTACACTTTCATATCATCAAATATTCACGATATTTACACTTCTAAAAATTATTATAACTATGTCAGACGATAAGAAAATTATATTTTCCATGAATAAGGTTTCTAAAACCTATCAGAGTACTGGAAAACAAGTATTAAAAGATATTTATTTAAGTTTCTATTACGGAGCTAAAATTGGTGTTTTAGGGTTGAATGGTTCGGGTAAGTCTACCTTACTTAAAATTATTGCTGGTTTAGAAAAAAACTATCAAGGTGATGTAGCTTTTTCTAAAGAGCATGCTGTAGGATATTTAGAACAAGAACCTCAGTTGGATGAGACTAAAACCGTTATGGATATTGTAAAAGAGGGAGCTGCTGAAACAGTTGCTATTCTTGATGAATACAATAAAATAAACGATATGTTTGGTTTGGAAGAAATATATTCTGATGCTGACAAAATGGATAAGTTAATGGCGCAACAAGCTGTTTTACAAGATAAAATAGATGCTTGTAATGCTTGGGAGTTAGAAACAAAATTAGAAATAGCAATGGATGCCTTACGTACTCCAGCAGGAGATACGCCAATTTCTGTACTTTCAGGAGGAGAGCGTCGTAGAGTAGCATTATGTAGGTTGTTATTGCAAGAGCCTGATGTATTGCTGTTAGATGAACCTACCAATCACTTGGATGCAGAATCTGTGCACTGGTTAGAGCATCATTTAGCACAATACAAAGGAACTGTAATTGCAGTAACGCATGATAGGTATTTTTTAGATAATGTTGCAGGTTGGATTTTAGAATTAGATAGAGGAGTAGGGATACCTTGGAAAGGAAACTATTCTACTTGGTTAGATCAGAAATCGAAACGATTAGCACAAGAAAGTAAAACAGCGTCTAAGCGTCAAAAGACATTAGAACGAGAATTGGAATGGGTTCGTCAAGGAGCTAAAGGTCGTCAAACAAAGCAAAAAGCACGTTTGAAGAATTATGATAAACTGATGAGTCAAGATCAAAATAAAATGGATGAGAAATTAGAAATTTTCATTCCTAATGGTGATCGTTTAGGGACAAAAGTTATTGAGGCTAAAGGGGTTTCTAAGGCTTTTGGAGATAAACTACTATATGATAATTTAGAGTTTAGTTTGCCACAAGCTGGAATTGTAGGGATTATAGGGCCAAACGGTGCTGGTAAAACGACTATTTTCAGAATGATTATGGGAGAAGAAACTCCTGATGCAGGAAGTTTTGAAGTTGGTGAAACTGTAAAAATTGCATACGTTGATCAATCACATAAAGATATTGATAGAAACAAATCAATTTGGGAAAACTTCTCTGATGGACAGGATTTAATAATGATGGGAGGCAAACAAGTAAACTCTCGTGCTTATTTAAGTCGATTTAATTTTGCAGGAAGTGAACAAAACAAAAAAGTAGATACGTTGTCTGGTGGAGAGCGTAACAGATTGCATTTAGCAATGACTTTGAAGGAAGAAGGTAATGTGTTGTTGTTAGATGAGCCTACCAATGATTTAGATGTAAACACATTGAGAGCATTAGAGGAAGGATTAGAGAACTTCGCAGGATGCGCCGTAATTATTTCTCACGATAGATGGTTCTTAGATAGAGTTTGTACTCATATCTTAGCTTTTGAAGGGAATTCTGAAGTGTATTTCTTTGAAGGGTCATTCTCAGAATATGAAGAAAATAAAAAGAAACGACTTGGTGGTGACTTAATGCCAAAGCGTCTAAAGTACAGGAAGCTGGTTAGATAAGCTATTGCTTCCTGGTAAACAAAAAAGCTCTTCATTACTGAAGAGCTTTTTTGTTTTATGACATTACCTGATCAGCTAATGATTTCCTAATTCTACTTAATTGTATGGGGGTTATTCCTAAATAAGAAGCTATTTGATATTGTGGTATCAGTTCTTCAATACCAGCAATTCGTTTTAGAAGTTTTAAGTAGCGTTGTTTAGCATTTAAAGTACCTAAGCTAATAATAGTCTTCTGCATATCATTATATAGGTGCTGTAATATTTTAATTTCAAATTGCATCATTTCAGGTAAATGACCAAAGTGTTTTAGTACATCTTTATGTGCGGATTGGATAATCTCACAGTCAGTTAATGCTTCATATACTAAATTAGATTTCTCATTTTTGATTAAATTAGAATAGGGGCCTAAAAACTGATTAGCTGTATGAAGTGTTCTGGTAAAAGTTTTTCCATTTTCGCTGACTGCGGATGTTCTAGCAACGCCAGAAACGATAAAAAACATATTATTAGCGTCATCACCAACATCACAAAGTACCGTGTTTGCTTTTACTGAAATGTGTTTTAAATGGGGTTTTATTAGCTCATAAGTTTCTCTAGAAATGGGGGTTATTCTATTGGCGAAATTAAAAAGTGCTTCCATGTTGTTAGTTGTATTTGATATTTGGGGTATTAAAAATAATGTTTTTAAATATACATATGTCAATTGTGATGTTAATTTTTGTTAAATTATATGATTATTTCTTGAGGCAGCAGAATAAATACTGAGAAGGGGTATTTAGGTGCTATTTGGAATAATAAATTTAAAATAAACAGTGACTTTAGTTTTTTTTGATCGTACTCCTAATCCTACTTAATTGAATTGGTGTAATTCCTAGATACGAAGCGACGTGGAATAAAGGTATTTTGTTGAGAATATCAGGGCATCTTGTTTGAAAATTTAAATATCTTTCTTTTGCTTCGAGCTGCACTTTTTCAACCTCGCTTTCTTCCATGATTACAAAAAAATGATGCAACATGTCTGTATATAGGTTACTTAGCTCTAAGTCGTTTTTTAAAATAGTTCTGAGTTTACTGTAGGGTATTTCGTATAGAATAACGTCAGTAAGGCATTCAATATTGAAGTTAGCTGTTTTTTTAGTAGAAATTGCTGTAAGTGAAACAACGACATGATTGCTTGAAAATAAAAATTTATTGTATTCTTTTCCTGAATTATCGGTAATATATTTTCGTACAACTCCTGATTTTATGAAAAATAAATTCTCAGGATGTAGTCCTGCACGACAAATAATATCGTTTTTTTTGTAATTTTTCCTTATTGCAATATTAGTTATCTGTGACCAGTTTCTTGGTGGATTTCTTAATTCATGAAATAATTGAAAAACTGTTTTGTGTATCATTTGTGCTTGTACAATTATAGTTATATGTGTCTAATAATTATTAAATGGATTTAAATTTAAATAAAACTATTAATATTTACTAATCATCGACTGCTTTTTAAAGCATAGTATTGCTATTTTCTTGTTTTTGATATTGGTGGTAAAGAATAGGTATTCTGTTCCTCCATCTTTTATTTGTAGTTCTTGTCTAATTTCAGCAACAGATTTCGGGAAATTTCTTGTAGTAACATTAATTTGTTGTTTTTTAAAGCGTTTTCTGAGCTCTTTTTTATTGTAAGGGATAATTTCAGTTATTTCGAATGATCTACCCGGAAAATCAATTAAAACATCATTTGAGTACAAGTGAGAGTGTTGGTGTAACTTGTAGAGATTGTGCTGTAATGCAATTTCGTTAAAACCTCCCGATTTTAATATAGCAGAATTTGGTTCGTATAAATATTTTTTAGGTAATCCATGTTGTGCAAGAGCTGAATTGGTTTTAATAAAACTAAAGGTGTCAACTGTGTCATTGTGAATATTAGCTGTTTTAATTGATATATTTCCTGAGTGATTTTTCTCTAATAAAAATAATAATTCTTTCACTTCATTTTTTACTGCAACAATATGTATTTCTTTTACAGGGCCTAATTCTTTTAGTCCGTTTGTAATATCGAGTAGCGGAGAGGTTTTGATTAGAATGTTTTTGCTTTTAGTAAAAAGAAATTCTATATGATCAGTAATATTTGGCAAACAATCGCTTAGTAAAAACACTTTACCTTTTGAATCACTTCTTCTTGATGGGTCAATATAAATCCAATCAAAAGTTCCTGTGGTGTTTTTTAAGTATTCAATTCCGTCTCCAATAATGGTTTTTATATTACTGCATTTTAATTGCTTATAATTATGATTTACTATTTCTGAAAGAGAAGGATTTATTTCACAATGGGATATTTTTTTTATTTTTTTCGAGAAATAAAAACAGTCCACACCATAACCTCCAGTTAAGTCGATTAATGATTTTCCTGATACTAAATTGGCTTTGTATACAGCGGTTGTTTCTGACGAAGTTTGCTCAATATTTAACTTATTAGGGTAGTAAATATTAGGGGTATTACACCATGTATTTAGTTTGTTTTGGCAGCGTTTTTTTGCTTCAATTTGCTCAGTTAACTCTTGTAGTGTTACATCTTTGAAAACAAGCTTCCTTAGTAGTAGTGACGAAATGTCAGTACGGAAATTATTTAATATAAACTGCTGGTTATCAGTATTTAATATGTTCTTATTCAAAGTATAAGATTAGGTTTTATTATGCATTTTTGTAGTTTTAATCGTGCTCTATTAGTAAATATTAAATTCCTTCTGTGATTTTTTTAACGATTTTATTATCAGACAAAAATTCTTTAGAAATAACTTTTAATGCGGTATATGTTGGTACTGCAATTATCATCCCAATGACTCCGAAAAGTAGACCTCCAATGATGATTACAAGGAATATTTCTAACGGATGAGATTTTACACTATTAGAAAAAATCAAGGGTTGGCTCACAAAATTATCAACCAATTGCGCAATTGCATAACCAATCATAACATACATTGTTTTTGGTAAAATAACAGTTTGAAAATCCATCCCTAAATTACTACTCATGGATAAAATCAACATCAAAATACCTCCAATTAACGGTCCGACATATGGTATTAAATTTAGCAATGCACATAAAAATGCAATAACAATAGCGTTTTGTATACCGAAGATTAATAGCACGACGGTGTAAATTATGAAGAGTATTAATATTTGAAATACCAATCCAACAAAATAGCGTGATAATAAGTCTTTTATTTTTTCAAATGACTTTTTTAAACGCCCCTCTTTGTTGTCTGAAACTAATAATAGTGCTCCATCTTCTAATAGTTTACTGTCTTTTAAGAAAAAGAAAGAAATAAATAATACCGAAAACAACCCTATACTTAAGCTACCTACCATCCCTAAAATAGAATTTAAAAGCTCGGGTATTGCATTTACATTTAGCTTTGATAATAGATCAGAGTTTTGAAGTGTTTGAAATAAATCAATATTATGTGCGGATAAATAGCTGTTTATTTCTTCTGATAGATATTTAAAATTGGTTTCTAACTCGCTGTAATTGAGTAGTGCTAAATTTTCTCCTTGACTTTTAATTAAGGGGATAAACATTGATGCTAAGCCAACAATAGATCCTAGTAGCAATAACATTGTGGCGATTACTGCAAATGTGTTTTTAAACTTCAAACGTGATTTTAAAAACCTAATAATTGGTCTGCCGATTAAAGAAATGACCCCAGCGATTGCTATGTAAATAAGAACATCGCTTATTTTGTATAGAAAAAGTAATAAGATACTGAAACCTAATATGATTGCTATAGCCCTTAATATTCCGTTGCTGATATTTTTTGAGTCTGTTGTGTTCAATACTTTTTGTATTAATGATTATTGAATTGAAATTTAAAAATAGGGATTTATTTGGTATTAAACAGCTTCTTGTAGTTGTTTAGTGATTTCATACAGTGCAATGTTGGTTGCTTGAACTACATTCATACTTGAGTTTTCGCCAAACATATTTATATGAACTATTTCGTCTGTTTGGTTTAAAACTGTTTCTGACACTCCAAAATTCTCATCACCAATGATTAATACAATTGGTTTTTGAGTACGGAATTGTTGTTGATGCAAAGGGGTGCTTTTTTCAGTTATTTCAATAGCTATGAGGTAGTGTGTTTCTTTTATGTTTTCAATATATTGATTAATATCATTGATTAGCTCAAAAGGAACATATTTTTCAGTAGCTCGAGAAGTTTTTTGCATTTTCCTTGACGGTATTGGGAGTGTCTCGCCACTAAATACTATTTTTTCAACTCCAAATGCATCACAAATTCTAAATAACGATCCAATATTTGGGGCGTTACTTACATTTTGACACAATACAGTTATTGGAAATGTTCTTTTATTGAATGTAGAGGTGTAGTGAGTGAGTTGCATTGTTATTTAGTTTTCAAAAGCATATTTAATAATATTAGCGCCCATTTGTAATGCTTTAAGTCTGATTTCTTGGGGGTCATTATGTATTTCCTGATTCTCCCATCCGTCACCTAGGTCTGATTCTGTAGTATATAGGCATATTAATCTTCCGTTATGGAAATACCCGTACCCTTGAGGTCTCTTCCCCAGAGACCTTCCGCTCAGGGGCATGCCTTCAAGCACGACCGTGGTTTCACGCAGCGGCAGTTCGTCGTTGTCGATTGCGCGTGGACGAGGAATGCCGTCCCGCATGAACGTTTCCCGCAGCAAAGCCAAGGCTGGCGGCTGGAGCGGACGCGCCGCATCCAGCTTCGCTTTGCCGGCATCGATTGCTTCGAGCAGGGACGGGATCATGGCATCCGGCCACGCGACTATGCATCAGGCGCTTCCCGTATCATGCGCCCGAATGGCCCGGCCGGCGTGCCGGGCTGCATCCGGGCATCGGCTTTCCCGCATTCGAATCACGGCTTGTCGGCGAACGCCCCTGCGATATACCTGCACGGCGACGACGTGAAGCGCGCCCGGCAGATCGCGGGGGCGTTCGCCCATTGGGACGACATCGACGTCCACTTTAGGCGGTTCCTATAAGAATTACCATTTCGCTAATTTAGGCCCTGATCACCGTTGGGATTTTGTTAA
>NVVR01000023.1 GCA_002733415.1 Kordia sp.
GTATCCAGGCCTACGGGACAAGACGGAGTCTCGTTAGGCGCTCTTAATCAACAACGGCGGCCAGGACGAGATCCGACAAGCGTTGGAAACGATCCATGCTGTATGATTCTTCTAAGGCCCCAGAGGTCAGACAGACAAAGGTCACATCACGCTCTGGATCGATCCAGAACAAGGTAGAACCCGCTCCGACCCCTCCAAAGGTGCCAGGCGAGGCCATGCTGCCAAGATACGTAGGACAAATGCCTGTTCCTCGCATAAAGAAGCCGAGTCCGAGAAACGCGGGAAACTCGTCCCAGCCGCGCATCTCTCTGGCATAGTTCCACAGATCATTGGGCTGCAAGCCGGTATGGTTTGTTGCCGCCAAGCGAACAATGGCAGGTGATAAAATCCGTGCACCATCCAGCTCTCCGCCCCGGCGGAGCATTTCAGCAAAGCGGAAGAGATCGCTCGCGAACTTTACTTGGATGACTACCTGACGCAAAAAGGTACGTTGCGCAAGAACCGGGAAGGCGAACTGAAAGCGGCGGTGGCCAAGGCGTATGCAACTCATTATTACAGTTTTCACAATACCAATAACAGTAGTCCAATTCTTCTTCCGTACGTATACGTTCAATAACTAAACCTACTGTATTTGCTGGTCGTTGTGGAGAATGCGGTACACGTGCTGGCAACAAGAAAATTTCCCCTTCCTTAATGTCATAAGTCACTACTTTACCATCTTGGATGGTTGGTAATTGAATATCGCCTTCTATTTGATAGAAAAATTCTTCTCCTTCGTTATAATGAAAATCTTTACGAGCGTTTGGTCCTCCAACAACCATGATGATAAATTCTGTATCTTTATATACAATTTGATTTCCAACAGGTGGCTTTAACTTATCCCTGTTTTCATCTATCCATTTTTGAATATTAATTGGTGGTATTATCATACGGTGTTGATTTAAAGATTTCAAAATTAAAAAGATTAAAGTACTCTTTGAATTCTTTAATCTTTTAATTATTTAATTTATAATGTTCCTCTATTTTCTTGCTCTCTTTCAATAGCCTCAAATAACGCCTTGAAATTTCCAACACCAAAAGATTGTGCTCCTTTACGCTGTATTACTTCAAAAAACATTGTTGGTCTATCCACTACTGGCTTAGTAAACAATTGTAGTAAATACCCTTCATCATCACGATCAATTAAAATACCGTGCTCTTTTAACACCTCAACATCCTCATCAATTTTCCCTACACGTTCTAATAAATCATCATAATAGGTATCTGGAACATATAAAAACTCCACTCCTCTATCTCGCATAGCGGTAACTGTAGCTACAATATCTTCCGTTGCTACGGCTATATGTTGCACACCTGCTGTTTTATAAAAATCTAAATATTCTTCAATTTGGGATTTCTTTTTCCCTTTTGCTGGCTCATTTATCGGGAACTTAATACGTCCATTTCCGTTAGACATTACCTTACTCATTAAAGCGGTAAATTCGGTAGAAATATCATCATCTGTAAATGATATAATTTGTGCAAACCCCATTACTTTAGCATAAAAGTCACACCATTCTTTCATTTCTCCCCAACCAACATTACCAACCATATGGTCAATAAATTTTAAACCAACTGGTTCTGGATTATAGTGAGACTCCCATTTTTGATATCCCGGTAAGAATGTACCTTTATAATTTTTACGTTCTACAAAAATATGAACCGTTTCTCCGTAAGTATGAATTCCCGAACGAACTACTTCTCCAAACTCATCTTTTTCAACCGTAGGTTCCATAAAAGATTTCGCTCCTCTTTTGGTAGTTTCTTCCCATGCACTTCTTGCATCTTCAACCCATAAAGCCATTACTTTCACACCGTCACCATGCTTATTGATATGCGCATTTATTGGTCCGTTTTCATCTAAAGGTGTTGTTAATACTAAACGTATTTTGTCTTGCTTTAACACATAGGATACTCGGTCCTTAATACCTGTTTCCAACCCTGCGAAGGCATGTGATTGAAATCCAAATGCTGTTTTGTAAAAATGTGCTGATTGTTTTGCATTACCTACATATAGCTCTACATAATCAGTTCCTAACAACGGAAGAAAATCTTCTGCGTCTTCAAATAATTTTTCTAATCCGTAAGTAGTATTCTGTAAGTTTTCTAAATTTTTTATTTCTGCTGCCATAATTAATTGTTTTGAATGGGATTTCATTTTCTCCTAGTCTACATCTAAACGAAAAACCTAAGTTTATTAAATAACTCTAAATCGAGTTAGAGCGAATGTTTATAGTTTTATTTATCCAACCAAGACTGATAGTATGTCTCATCTGCTATTTTCATAGCATCTTCAGTTACTTGCAAAGGCTTAAAAGTATCAACCATTACGGCTAACTCTTCTGTTTTGGTATGCCCAATACTTCTTTCAGTAGCTCCAGGGTGGGGACCATGAGGTATTCCTGCTGGGTGTAATGAAATATGACCTGCATCAACATCATTTCTACTCATAAAATCACCATCAACATAATACAATACCTCGTCAGAATCTATATTACTATGATTGTAAGGTGCTGGGATTGCATCTGGGTGATAATCATACAACCTTGGCACGAAACTACAAATTACAAATGCATTTGTTTCAAAAGTTTGATGTACTGGTGGCGGTTGATGTATACGCCCTGTTATTGGCTCAAAATCATGTATAGAAAAAGCATATGGGAAATTGTATCCATCATACCCAACTACATCAAACGGATGTGTTGCATAAATCATTTCAATAATATCTCCTTGCTTTTTTACTTTGATTAAAAAATCTCCTTTTTCATCATAAGTTTCTAATTCTTCTGGCCTGCGTATATCACGCTCGCAAAAAGGAGAGTGTTCTAACAATTGACCGAAATGGTTTCTATACCGTTTTGGAGTATAAATTGGAGTATAAGATTCTACTATAAATAATCGATTGTCCTCTGTGTCAAAATCTAGCTTATAAATAATTCCACGAGGTATTACTAAATAATCGCCATATTTGAAATCTAAATTCCCTAATATAGTTCTTAGCTTCCCTGTTCCTCGATGAATAAAAATCACTTCATCTGCATCGGAATTCTTATAAAAATAAGCTTCAGTAGAATGTCGTGGAGCTGATAAAATAATATTACAATCACTATTAGTAAGTATGGTTTTTCTACTTTCTAAATAATCATTTTCTTGAGGGACTTGAAATCCTCTAAAACGATATGATTGTATGTTATTTGCTTTTGCTATTTTTGGAGAAACGCTATATTGTTTGCGTATTTCCTTTACTTGTGTTGGCCTATGCTCATGATATAAATTTGACGACATTCCGTCAAAACCGATAGTCCCAAATAATTGTTCGTAATATAAATCTCCATTAGGTTTTCTAAACTGTGTATGGCGTTTTGGCGGTATTTTCCCTAGTTTATGATAAAAAGGCATATTTTTTTAATTAAAATGATTAAAATTAAAGATTTTGAATAATTATTTAAAATTACCCAACAATGACATCAAAATAAAAAAAAAGGCACTATTCAGGGTTTCTCTTTATGAGATGATAGTTAAGAAATATTAATATGTTTTGCCAAAATGGTTTCATAGTATTACAAATATCGGAATTTTTTAATGATTATTCAACATCTATGAGTTAAGCATTAGAAATATAACAACATATTTGTTATATTTTATAAAACAAAAAACAAGTACAAGCAATATATTATGAATTAATAACTACATTTTTTATTCTAGACAAATATAGAGAAGTTAAACCCACTGATAGTACTAAAACCAAAATCCGACACTTACAAACCACTGTACCCGCTTAACTTCCGGTGACCATGTTGACTTTATTTGCATTGGACCTAATATTGTTTTGGCACCATATCCCAATGCATAACCTGTATAGTCAGGAAATGATAACCAGTCGACATCTTTAAATAATCCATCATCTATATTGGCAAAGTTCCCACTTATGGTGAAAAAATGTTTTTTATAAAACTGATAGTGTAAATCAATTGTTCCTTTTACATACCCATCACCTGCTAAACTTAAAAAATCATATCCATAAAAAGGAGTGTAATTATTAATTAAGTTATTACCATAACCTCCTATTACAAAATCAAAAGAAGGGCTTGTATTATTCCCTATTCTAAGTCCTCCTTCTGTAAAGGCATTTAAATATAGGTTTTTAACCAATTTAGTAGCTCCTCCTAATTTTGCTTTAGCAATAGAAAATTGATCAAAATTTGTCGCTTTTTTTCCTGTAAAAAAATATTGGTGATAATCCCCTGAAAAATAAAGTCCTTTTGTCGGATAATAAATATCATCTAAAGCATCATAGTTCAACTGACCGTACGCACTAAAAAAATTATCGTTTTCTATTTTATCTCCTGTATTTTCGGCTGTTATTTTTAACATTTTATGTTCCACTCCCAATGCTAGCGCTAAGTTTTTCCGAAATGGAGTTTCAATATAAAATTGATTGGTTAAATCTAACACATCTATGTCACCTGTAAACTCAGTATTGGGTGGGGTTGTATTATCAAAAATACTTAGATTCAATTTTTTCTCAAATGAATTTAAACGAGATTTTAAACCAATACTCCAATAAAATCCTTTATCAATATAATATTCAAAATCATATCTAATATTTTCACCTAAAATAACATCTAAACTAACGATATCATTATTCGTTAATAATTGTTTGTGTGTTATGTTCACTAAAGCTGCTCCCTTATACAAATCATCATAGTGTAAACTTAACTTTAAAGACGTTTTGTTTTTGCTTTCTTGAATATTCAATTCAAGTATACTATCGTTCTTAACTTTATACTTAACAACATTAAAGTTACTTGTAGCTGCTAAACCAATAACACCTTTTTCAATTTTTTCACAAGACACTAATGAAGGGGTTTTTATTTTTAGTTTCCCTAAAATATAGGATCTCGTATAATTTTCTATCCCTTGAATATTGATTTTTTTTAAATAATATTCTTTAATAGTATTCTTGTCTACTTTAACGACCTCCTTACGTTTTTGCCTTTTTGCAATCTCTAGTAAATTAGCCATTACCGATTTTGCTGCTTCATAACCTGATGTGTATATTTCTTGAGCTTGGTCAAATGAAACGATATTATAATCTTTAATATCTGGCCTTATATATACTGCTGTTTTTTCTATTTTATCGGACATCTGACTTTGTGTATTAAAGTTAGATAATTGAAACATTATATCTGAAGCAGAATTTAATTCCTCTTTCTTCTTTAAATTATCTTGTACATCAACACCGATAACTATGTCAACATTTTTTGCTAGTAACTCCTCTATTGGGTAATTATTAGAAACTCCTCCATCAACTAACAGTTTTCCATTTAAACTAACAGGTTCAAACAATGTTGGAATGGCTCCACTTGCTAAAATTGCATCAGGTAAATACCCTTTCTCTAGCAAAACCTGCTTCCCTGTTTCAACATCTGTTGCTATACATAAAAAGGGGATAGGGAGTTTACTAAAATCATCCACTTCTTTTACATGGTCTAATAATTTCACATAAAAATTATAACTATTTTGTCCTTTAGAAATTGCTGATGGTAGTGATAATTTAAATTTATTAAATGGCAAGACAATCGCGTGTTTGTCCGAGCCTTTTCTTTCAAAAAAAGATTTGTTTTTACGTTGGAAATCGTCTGTTATTAATTGATCAAAATTTACTTCTTTAAACAATACTGTTAATTCGTTTGCAGAATACCCTGAAGCATACAACGCACCAACAATTGCCCCCATACTAGTTCCTGCAATATAATCTATCCTCACTCCGGAATCCTCCAGTACTTTTAAAGCGCCTATATGCGCCAAACCCTTTGCTCCACCTCCACTTAAAACCAAACCAACTTTTAAATCTTTATCTGGTATTGTTTGTTGCGAATATGTTAAAAAAGTAATTAAAAAAAATGCCGTATAAATAATTTGTCTCCCCACTTTGGGAAGTTACTAAAAGCTAATGAAATTCTTGATATATTTTTTGAGCTTTTGATAAACCCACTACTTTTTGTAGTTCTTCCAATGTCGCCAATTTAATTCGTTTTACCGATTTAAATGCCTTCATCAATTCTACAATGGTTTTTTCTCCTACTCCATTAATGGTTTCCAGTTCCGTTTGTAACGCTGTTTTACTACGTCTATTCCTGTGATGTTCAATTCCAAAACGATGCGCTTCATTACGTAAATGTTGAATTACTTTTAGGGTTTCTGACTTTTTATCCAAATACAATGGATATTTATCATCAGGGTAAAACAATTCTTCCAAACGTTTCGCAATACCTATAATTGCTATTTTCCCTCGCAAACCCAATGCGTCTAAACTTTTTAATGATGAGGATAATTGTCCTTTCCCTCCATCAATAATAATTAACTGAGGCAAAGGTTGCTCTTCATCAAGCAGGCGTTTATACCTACGGTATACCACTTCTTCCATAGATGCGAAATCATCCGGCCCTTCTACTGTTTTTATATTAAAATGACGATAGTCCTTCTTACTTGGCTTTCCGTTTTTAAATACTACACAAGCAGCTACAGGATGTGTTCCTTGAATATTAGAGTTATCAAAACACTCAATATGTCTTGGTTCCTCATGCAATCGCAAATCCTTTTTCATCTGTTTCATCATCCTGTTCGAATGTCGCTCAGGGTCGGTAATTTTCACTTGTTTAAAACGCTCCATTCTGAAGTACTTCGCATTTCGAATTGACAAATCTAAAATATGTTTCTTATCACCCAGTTTTGGGATTGTTAATTTTAATTCATCTCCCAAATTCACTGCAAAAGGAACATATAATTCTTTCGATTCAGAATGAAATCGAGTTCTGATCTCTGTTATCCCCAACTCTAACAATTCTTTATCAGTTTCTTCTAGTTTCTTCTTAAGTTCTAAAGTGTGTGATCGAATTATTGACCCGTAAGAAATTTGCAAAAAATTAATGTACCCATAGCTTTCGTCGCTCACGATTGAAAACACATCAACGTTAGATATTTTCGGATTTACAATAGTCGACTTCGATTGATAATTTTCCAACACCTCAACCTTTTCTTTAATTCGTTGCGCATCTTCAAATTGTAGGTTTTCAGCATACGTATTCATTAACTTTTTAAAGCTATGTAATGAATCTTTAAAATTCCCTTTTAGTATTTCTCTAATAGCAATAATTTGGGCGTTATAAGTTTGCTCTGTTTGTAAGCCTTCACATGCGCCTTTACAGTTTTTTAAATGATACTCTAAACAGACTTTAAATTTCCCAGAACTGATGTTTTCATTACTCAATTGGTAATTACAAGTTCGCAATGGATACAGTCCTTTAATTAAATCTAATAAAGTACGTACGGTTTTTATACTGGTATACGGTCCAAAATATTCCGACCCGTCTTTTATCACTCTCCGGGTAGAAAACACCCTAGGAAAAGCTTCCTTTTTAATACAAATCCACGGGTATGTTTTTCCGTCTTTAAGCAATACATTATAACGAGGTTGATACTTTTTTATCAAGTTGTTTTCTAACAACAAAGCATCGGTTTCTGTAGCAACTACAATATGTTTGACACTACATATTTTCTTTACCAGTACTCCTGTTTTTGCATTGTCGTGATTTTTGGTAAAATAGGATGATACTCGCTTTTTTAAATTCTTTGCTTTACCTACATATAATATTTTATCCTCTTTATCATAATACTGATACACCCCAGGTTCCTGAGGTAATAATTGCAACTGTAATTTTAGCGGGTCTGTCATTACTCACAAAAATAAGGAAATACATTGATAAATTACTTTTGCTGACATTCTTAAATAAATGACTTAACTTAGCTAAACAACTTAGAAATAAACATATGAATCCAATTCTAAAAAACATTTTAGCCGTTATTACTGGTGTTTTCATAGGTATGGCAGTAAACATGGGGCTAATTATGATTAGCGGTAATATTATACCTCTTCCTGAAGGTGTTGACAATACTACCAGCGAAGGCCTAAAAGCAGGGATGCATTTATTTGAAGTTAAACATTTCATTATGCCATTTTTAGCACATGCCTTAGGTACATTTTCTGGAGCATTTGTTGCGGCTAGATTAGCCGCTAGCCATAAAATGAAATTCGCTATAGCAATTGGCGTGTTTTTCTTATTAGGAGGAATTGCTAGTGTATTTATGCTACCATCACCCACTTGGTATACTGTTTTAGATTTATGGATAGCATATATTCCAATGGGATTATTAGCTGGGAATTTGGCCAGCAAATAATTAAAGTGACTCATTAAAACTAAAGAAGAGTGAATTTTAAAGAAATAATTCAAGACACCTACCAAAAAGTTAAAAACATAGAGGACAGAGGACAGTTAGCAACTTACATTCCTGAATTAGCTAATGTCAATTCAGAAAGTTTTGGAGTACACATATCAACAATTGATAAGGTTAGTTTCGGTATAGGCGATTGTTCTGAAAGGTTTTCGATTCAGAGTATCGCAAAAGTACTTTCACTAAGCTTAGCATATGGTATTCTTGGCGAGAAAATATGGGACAGACTTGGGGTAGAACCTTCTGGAACAGCATTTAATTCTCTTATTCAGCTTGAAGCAGATAATGGCATACCAAGAAATCCGTTTATAAACGCAGGAGCAATCGTAATTTCGGATATTCTTCTTAGCAATTTAGAAAACCCCAAAGAAGATTTTTTAGCTTTTGTTAGAAATATTTCTAACAATTTAGAAATAAATTATTCAACTAAAATAGCGGCATCAGAAAAAACCGTAGGATTTCGAAATACAGCTTTATGTAATTTCATAAAATCTTTAGACAATATTCAAAATAACCCTTCAGACGTTCTTAATTTCTATTTTGATCTTTGCTCTATTGAAATGAATTGCAAAGAACTTTCAGAGCTACTCTTGTTTTTAGCAAACAATGGGGCTAGAACTTTTGACAACAGCCAGGTAGTAACCAAAAGCCAATCTAAAAGGATAAATGCGCTAATGCAAACTTGTGGGTTTTATGATGAATCCGGTGAATTTGCCTTTAAAGTTGGCCTTCCTGGAAAAAGTGGCGTTGGAGGAGGAATCATAGCAATACATCCAAATCAATATGCAATTGCTGTTTGGAGTCCAAAGCTGAATAAAAAAGGAAATTCAAACAAAGGAATGAAGTTCCTTGAAGAGTTTACAACAAAATCTCAATTGTCAATATTTTGAAATAAAAACTGCTACAGAAATATTTGTAAAACACAGATAAAAAGTGGAAAGATTCAGAAAAACAGGAATTGTTTATCAAAGACTCTTAAAGGAGGGGAGTATGAACGGTGATGGAAAAAAGCAACCATTGGCTTATAAGTGAAAATGGATACGCTTCTTTTATATGACAAAAAAATATAGATTAGCAGACAGATAGAAAAAGTTTTTCAGAGTAAAAATCACCTAACAAATTGAATAAAATATTATTCACTAAACTTATTTTATTAACTCTAATAATAAGTAGTTACATTGATAATAAATAAACGTCGTTAAAAAGCGTATATTCAAACTATAAAATTAAAGCTATTATATGAATATGAATTTAGCGGTACTTATAGATGGAGACAATATACCTTCTGCCCACGTAAAAGAGATGATGGAGGAAATTGCGAAGTATGGAAACCCCACCATTAAAAGAATTTATGGAGATTGGACAAACCCTCATTTGTCGAAATGGAAAAATCTACTGCTTCAAAATGCAATTACACCTATTCAACAGTATGCGTATACTACAGGGAAAAATGCTACTGATTCTGCCATGATTATTGATGCTATGGATATTTTATATTCTGAAAAAGTAAGTGGTTTTTGCCTGGTTTCAAGCGATAGCGATTTCACAAAACTAGCTACTAGATTAAGGGAAGCCGGAATGCAAGTTATTGGGATAGGCGAAAAAAAGACACCTACACCCTTCGTAGTTGCTTGTGATAGATTTATATACCTCGAAATCCTTCGAAATCAATCTAACAAAAAGGAAGACTCTAATAAGAAAGATAAACCCGAAGAAAATATTGATAAGATTACTCCAAAAGTAATTAAGTTATTATCTACAACTATTACTGACTCATCAGATGAAGATGGCTGGGCGTTTCTTGGTGACGTAGGAAGTCTACTTCAAAAAAAGCAAACTAATTTTGATTCTAGAAATTATGGTTTTGAAAAATTAACACCATTAATTAAATCTATAGGAGATTTTGAAATTGAACAGCGTGAAAATCCAAAAAGCAGGAATAAACTAATTTTCGTCAAGAATAAGGACAAACGTAAAACAAAAAATAAAAAAAACTAATCCACCATACTCAACTGAATTCTTCCACGTGATTCATCAACCTCAATTACCTTTACGGTTACATGTTGGTTTAACTTTACTACTTCGTTTGGGTCTGAGATAAATTTAGTTGCCAATTTAGAAATATGCACTAAACCACTTTGTTTGATACCAATATCAACAAAGCATCCAAAATTGGTAATATTATTCACTATACCAGGTACTCGCATACCTACTTTTACGTCTTCAATTTTCTTTAAATCCGCTGCAAACTCAAAAACTTTAGCTAGTTTTCTTGGGTCAGCTCCTGGCTTTTCTAACTCCTCAATAATATCTTTTAAGGTTGGTAACCCTATTTCCTCAGTACAATATTTATCAAGCGCTATACTTAAAATCAACTGTTTATCACCTATCAAATCGGAAAGCTTCACTTTTAAATCTTTCGCCATTTGCTCCACCAACTTATAACGTTCCGGGTGAACTGCTGAATTATCTAAGGGATGTTTCCCATCAATAATACGCATAAATCCAGCTGCTTGCTCAAAAGATTTTGCTCCTAAACGAGGTACTTTTTTCAATTCTGCTCGTGACTGAATACTCCCATTCTCCGTTCGGTACTTTACAATGTTTTCTGCAATTGTAGTTCCTATACCTGATACATAACTTAATAACGGAGCACTCGCTGTATTTACATTTACGCCAATAGTATTCACACAACTCATCACTACAGTATCCAGTTCTTTCTTTAATTTTGACTGGTCAACATCGTGCTGATATTGCCCTACACCTATTGATTTCGCATCTATTTTTACCAGTTCGGCTAACGGATCAGCTAAACGCCTACCAATAGAAACCGCACCTCTTACCGTTACATCATAATCAGGAAATTCATCACGTGCTATTTTAGAAGCAGAATATACTGATGCTCCAGCTTCATTAACAACAAACACTTGTACTGCCTCCTTATCTAAATGTAACTTTTTTACAAAAGCTTCTGTTTCTCTTGAAGCTGTACCGTTACCAATAGCAATAGCTTCAATTTTATACGTATTTACTAATGTTTTAATCTTTTTAAGCGCTTCTGTCTCTTTATTTTGTGGCGGATGCGGATAAATAACATCATTCTGTTTTAAATCGCCATTTTCATCCAAGCAAACTACTTTACAACCGCTCCTAAAACCTGGATCTAACGCTAAAATTCGTTTTTCCCCTAATGGAGCTCCTAGTAATAATTGTCTTAAATTATTTGAAAACACCTGTATGGCCTTTTCATCTGCTTTTTCCTTTGCCACCTTTAAAACTTCATTACTTATAGCTGGTTGCAACAATCGTTTGTATGAATCTTCAATTGCCATAAAAATATGATCGGCACATGACTGACTTCCTGTTTTTAGTATCGTTTTGTCAATACTATCCAGAGCATCTTCTTTATCAACAGCAACTTTTATGCGAACAAACCCTTCGTTTTGTGCACGTAACAATGCCAATAACCTATGAGATGGTGCTTTATGTAAAGGCTCGTCCCAATCGAAATATTGTTGGTATTTCTGCGCTTTTTCATCAGTTGCTTTCGCTTTTATAATTTTAGAAGATACTACCGATTTTTGCTGATACATACGTCGGATTTTCTGACGTACAAATTCATTTTCATTTACCCATTCCGCAATAATATCACGAGCTCCTTGTAAAGCCTCCTCTTTAGTAGCAACTGCTCCTTTAGAATAGCGAGAAGCGGTAGTTTCAATATTCAAATCTTGCTGCTTCATGATGATTTTTGCCAATGGCTCTAATCCGTTATCACGAGCTTCTGTAGCTTTTGTTTTTCGTTTTTTCTTATAAGGAAGGTAAATATCTTCTAACTGAGTTAAATCTACAATCTTCTCAATTTTATGTTTCAAATCAGAGGTTAACGCTCCTTGTTCCTCTATTGCTTTTAAAATAGTTGTTTTTCGTTTTTCTAAATCTTCAAATAAGCCTTTATACTTTACAATTTCTCCAATAGCAACCTCATCAAAGTTTCCCGTCATTTCTTTACGATACCTTGAAATAAATGGTATTGTAGCATCTTCATCTAACAATTTTAAGGTGTTTATAATTCCTTTTTCTGCTAACTGCGTCGCTTTTATGATGTATTGAAGTTTGTTCATTTTAATGCTATATGTTTTTTGTATTATATCCTGTTTTTTAACCTTCCTTTTTCAGTTATAAACGTACTAATTTTGACAAATAATTTATTTGTTTAGGAGTTGATGTGTTTATATTTTCTGTGCTTTATTAATGTAGCTATAAGACTATGTGATTTCTCCTATCGTCGAAATGACTTCTCGCATCAAATTCGTTGATCTATATTCTGAAATCATTTTAAGTTGAAAACCTTACTTTCCTTCTACAATTATTACAATCTCCCCTTTTGGAGGCTTATTTTCGTAATGTGTAAGTACTTCTTTTGCGGTTCCCCTTACGGTTTCTTCGTATAACTTAGTTAACTCTCTAGAAACAGAAACTTGCCTCTCTTCTCCGAAGTATTCACAAAAATGCCCTAGAGTTTTCACTAATTTATGAGGAGATTCATAAAAAATTATAGTGCGTGTTTCTTCAGCTAGAATCTTTAAACGTGTTTGCCTTCCTTTTTTAACTGGTAAAAATCCTTCAAACACAAATTTATCATTTGGGAGTCCTGAGTTTACTAAGGCAGGAACAAACGCTGTAGCTCCTGGCAAGCAATCTACTTCTATACCTTCATTCACACAAGCTCTTGTTAATAAAAAACCTGGATCCGATATTGCAGGAGTACCTGCGTCAGAAATTAATGCAATAACTTGTCCAGACTTTAGCTTCTGAATAACATTTGCTATTGTTCTATGTTCATTATGCATGTGATGACTTTGCATTTGAGTACCAATTTCAAAATGCTTTAATAATTTCCCTGAAGTTCTAGTGTCTTCTGCAAGAATTAAGTCTGCTTCTTTAAGCACTCTTATTCCTCTAAAAGTCATGTCTTCTAAGTTTCCGATAGGAGTTGGAACGATATATAATTTACTCATGCTATAATTGAAAAATTGATGATGCAAGATTAACTATCCTTAACCAATAAAACACATTTAATTGTAATATTTTGAGTTTATTCTTTCCTCTTTTTACAACTTTTTATTTAATTTTTTGACAACCTACTTCTTTCCTTTCAAATTTCTTGTCATAATTAAAACACCTTACATAACATTTTCCTTCTTTCGGATTTCCTGGGAAATTATAATTCTGAGCTTTCAATTGAAACGTGAAAGTCAGTATTATAATTAATAATATTATATTTTTAATTTGTTTTTCGTTTCGTTAACATTTTTTCACCCAACATAAAAATAAGAGATATTTATCCTAAGAATACTTGCCTTCTAAAAAAGACAATAAACGTTGTTCATAATCTTCTTTACCTATCCAGTTATTGTATTCTGGCTTTACCATATTGTTTAAAAACTCAAGCGCTTCTAATTCACTTGATGAAGTATTTAATTGTGATATCACACGATTAAAATCTTCCGTACTTCCGTTAAACAGGTGCTTCACAAAAGCAATACGATCATTCAACCCTATGGTAATCCCTTTTTTTAATCTATCATTTAACGATCCTGATTTAGCTGAAGAAACCTCAACATCACTTTGAGTTGGAGTAACTGTTTCCATATCATTTTTACCTACGGATGGTTGTGCCATAACCGCTTCAAACATATCATCAACTTGTTGCGTTTCTGGTTCCATTTGCGCAACAATATCAATCATTTTTTCGGTTGCTGACTCTACTAAATACTCATCCATTTCTTCATCGGAAACAAATAAATCTTCATCTAGTGTTGATAATATATCAGAATTTGAAAAATCATCTTCTATACTAGTTTCTTCTTCTTTTACCGGCTCCTCAATAATTATTTCAGGAATAGGTTCAGCTACTTTTTGAGTATCAAGGTTCTCTTCAACAAATTTTAAAACTGTCAATTTTTCAAACAATTCTTTTGCTAAATTTTGCATTTCTGAAACCGAAGTGTTTTCTGATAAATTTTGAATTTTTTCGGCAAGTGCTTGTAAATCTGATTTAAGTAACGCTTTCATTCCTTCACTAAACATTTTATATTCTTGTAAATTTCTTGAAATATACTAAAAAAAACGCAACCTATTAAAACTTACCTAGTGTATATAAATGAAGTATTTTGTTTTTAAAAAAATAATTAAACTTAGCCCTTGCATAATTTGCCTTAGCCATAATATAATCGTTTTTAATTTTATCAAAATCAAAATTATTTAATCTACCAACTTTGACACTTTTTTGAGCATATTTTAATGTAATCTCTCTTGCTAATAATGTTTTATCTGTTGATTTTAACGTTTGATTTACATTGCTTATATCAACGTACATTTCCTCAATTTGTTGTCGTAAATTAAATTTAGTTTCCTCTAAATTTAATTCTGATGTTTCTAAATTTAATTTAGAAATATTTAATAACCCCTTATTTCTGTTTCCTGTAAAAATTAGAACTGTAATTCCTAAAGTTGCTATAGGTTTAAAATTACCTTTGGCAATATCAATATCAGTTTTAGACACTTCAACCAATAATTCTGATGAACTTACTTCAGTCCTATTTTTTTTTGCTGAATTGAAATATCCTTCTACTGAATTAAATGCAAAAACACTCTCTTGAAGTTCATTATACTCATTAATCACTATCACAGTTTTTACAGGCATTTGCATTAAACGTTTTAATCGCAGTAATGATAATTTTTTATTGTTTTTCTGTAATAGAAGTGTTTCTTCATCTTGTGCAACTGATGCTTCTGAGTTAAAAACTTCTGCTTCTGGCAATAACCCGGCTGTTATTCGTTTTGTAATTATTTCTAATTGAGATTTAGATATTACTAATTGATTTTCTGCTATTTTAATAAATTCATTTGTCAATAAATAATCCAAATATGCATTAGTCACATTAATAGAAATACTGTTTTCTAATAATTGATGATTATTCTCACTAAGTCGCTTATTTAAGACCGCTTTTCTTATTGTGTTATTGTTTATTGCACCATTATATAGCGTATAACTAGTATTTAAGATTGACCAATTAGTACTATGATTATTATTGTTAGTCAAATTTGAAAAAAAGATATTTGTAGATTGTGACAAGGTACTATTTATGCTTGGCAACTTATTAGACTTAGCTACCACATTATTTTCCTGCTGAACTTGTATTGAAATCTTGCTTTTTTTTACAGATATATTATTTTCTAAAGCATATTTAATACAATCATTCAAACTCCATTTTTTTTGAGAAAAAGAGCTCTGAAATAGTAATAATATTATAATTATTTTAAAAAACTGTGGCATTAAAAAAAAGTTGAAAAACTGTGCCAAAAAATAAATAATTTTATTTCTATGGCACAGCCTTTATGTATATTAATTATTTAGAAATTACTGCGTTACAAAATGGTATTGTAAAACGTGTAGGGCTTGTATCATCATTATAACAATTAACTCCTGAACCTCCTATTACGGTAACTTGATCCGTTTTACTTAATTCTACAACATTCTTTTTCTTAAATACTAATTGTGAAAGGCTTCTTGTTGTTAAGAAAAAACGACTTGTATTTGTCATTCCTTTTTTCAATTTACCCACTGATCCATTTCTAAGAAATAAGCTTTTTTCATTTATAGAGCTCCTTATTTTATAAACAGGTATATCATTCACAAAAACAATATCTGAACCAATTTCAGTTATCTTTCCTGTAGCAAACCCCCATTGATTAGAATTATAAGCATCTATTTGATATTTAGCTTTTTCTTTAATAAACCCAATATCAGATGGAGATACATAGGTTTCAATAATTAAATTTTTATCTGGTGAGATTTGAGCAATTAAATTACCTAAAGTAACCGTACTCCCGTTTGTTATGCCTTGTACATTAATTAACTCCCCGTCAATTGGTGCTATAAGTACATACCTTTTTTTTTCTTCTATTAACTGGTTTTCATTAGATTTTGTGTTTTCAATAGACTGCTTAAACCCTGTAAGTTCTTTTTGCCAAGTTAAATTTGACTGCTTAATGAAGTTAACCCGATCGTTTTTAAGTTTATTAAGAGTTAGTAATTCTTTATCATAATCCGATTGTGAAATAACCTTCTCTTTGAATAGATATACTGCCCTATCATATTCTGTTTTAGCATTTTTAATTATAACATTAAAGTTATAAAGCTCTTGTTGGTATTTTAACTGTTCCGTTTTATAATGTTCAGTCTTTATTTTATCATAGCCTTTAGACAGTAACTTAGTAAGGTCTTCAATAAAGTCTTGGTAAGACTTTAACTGAAGTTCTAATAATTTTTTTTGTTCTTGTAATATTTTTTGATCAATAATTAATAAGGTATCCCCTTTCTTCACTTTCTTATTTTCATAAATGTTATATACAGAAATCCTACCTGATGCTGGGGGATAAATTGATACAATGTTCTCTTGACTAATTATCCTTCCTCTACTTGTGGTATACAAGTCAATTTCAATAAACGGCAAAGAGGTAAATCCTGCTACTAGTGTGAGTACAATTACCCAAAAAAATCCAATTCGATTTCTTGCTATATTTTGCTATATGATACTCGACGGTATTGTGCAAAATATCTTCTGGGAAAATATTATTTTCTTTCATATCCAATTAAGTTTATAAGTGTTAAACTTAATTAGATCTTTTCTTAATCTAATTAACATATTCTTGAGTTTTCATCAAAACAACATATTATTATGAATGCATACAAGTTTACCTATCCTATTTTTATAAAATAAACCAACTTAAACAACAGTTATCACTCTGAAACACAAAGGACTACAGTCTTTGCGATTTTGTAAAAGTCATTTTTTAGTTTTTGGTTTTTTTCTTGATTTTTACGATACATTTCTGATAGAAATTCAAAAAACATTATCTCTATTTAATTTAAAATTATGTAGTTTTGTTAAATACATCATTACCTCATATACCTAAATTATTATGTTCCTAGAAAACACCGTAAATCATGAAGAAAAATTTGGCTGGATTGAAGTCGTATGTGGCTCCATGTTTTCTGGTAAAACAGAAGAATTAATCCGACGTTTAAAACGTGCGCAATTTGCAAAACAACGCGTTGAGATATTTAAACCCTCAATTGATACTCGATATGATGATGAAATGGTGGTATCACACGATTCTAATCAAATTAGATCAACTCCTGTTCCCGCAGCAGTAAATATTCCAATATTAGCTGATGGATGTGATGTAGTTGGTATTGATGAAGCTCAATTTTTTGATGACGGAATTGTTAAGGTATGTAATGATTTAGCCAACAAAGGCATTCGCGTAATTGTAGCCGGACTGGATATGGATTTTAAAGGAAATCCGTTTGGACCTATACCTGCATTAATGGCTACTGCCGAATATGTTACTAAAGTTCATGCCGTGTGTACACGTACAGGAAACTTAGCACAATACAGTTACCGTAAAGCTTCAAGTGATGATGTTGTACTACTTGGAGAAACTGAAGAATACGAACCATTAAGCAGAGCTGCATATTACAAAGCAATGCTTAAAGAAAGTATAAAAGACCTTGATATAGATTCTGACGAGGTAATTGTTTAAAAACAGCATATAAACCAGTGAAAACTCAGGAAACAGTTTTAGAAATTGACTTAAATAACCTCAAACATAATTTTGAGTTTATAAAGAGTAGACTTCAACCAAAAACTAAAGTTTTAGCCGTTGTTAAAGCATTTGCGTATGGAAGTGATGCAGAAGTAATAGCCAATTACTTACAGGAATTAAACGTTGATTATTTGGCTGTTGCCTATGTGAGTGAAGGAATACAATTGCGTAAAGCTGGCGTGCATATCCCAATTTTAGTATTGCACCCTCAATCAGTAAATTTCAAGCTTTTAATCGATTACTGTTTAGAGCCTAACTTGTATAACTTTAGAGTTTTAAATGATTTTATAGCTGTAGCTACTGACCTTAAACAAAACAACTATCCTATTCATATAAAATTTAATACTGGCTTAAATAGGCTTGGTTTTGAAGCTGATGCAATTGATAAAATTACTGAGATTACCAATTCAAATGACACTATAAAAATAACTTCTATTTTTTCTCATTTAGCTGCTAGTGAAGATTTAAATGAACAAGATTTTACGCAACAACAAATCCGTTTATTTAAAAAGATAAAAACTGATTTTAATAATTTGTCAACTGACAAACCATTTGCGCATTTAACAAATACATCTGGTATTTTAAATTATCCTGAAGCTCACTTTGATATGGTGCGTACAGGTATTGGTTTATACGGATTTGGAAATTCCGAAATTCACAGTAAAAACTTAAAACCAATAGCTACTTTAAAATCTATCATTTCTCAAATTCATACTATTCAAAAAGGAGAAAGTCTTGGTTATAACAGAGCTCTAATTGCTGATAAAACCATTAAAACTGCAACAATCCCTATTGGTCATGCTGATGGAATTTCTCGTCAATACGGAAACGGAAACGGATTTATATATATAAACCAGCAAAAAGCTCCAATTATTGGTAATGTTTGTATGGATATGATTATGGTTGATATCACCGAAATTAAATGCAATGAAGGTGACGAAGTAACTATTTATGATGGCTCACACACCGCTTCGAGTTTCGCAAAATCAGCCAATACAATTTCTTATGAAATCATCACCGCTACCTCTCGTCGTATAAAACGTATAATTCAGCGATAAAACTATGTGGTTTTTAATATCATATTTCACATTTAGAAAAATACTGTACATTCGTAATTAGTCTAACTAATTAAAAAAAAATATAATATGGGCATGATGAAAGAATTTAAAGATTTCGCGATGAAAGGAAATCTTGTTGATATTGCAGTAGGTTTTGTTATGGGAGCTGCTTTTAAAGAGGTTGTAACTGCTTTTACCGGAGGAATCGTTTCTCCATTAATTGGATTAATTTTCAATTCGGATTTAAAAGACTTAAAATACGTGATAAAAGAAGGTGTAGCAAATGCCGAAGGTGTAGTAGAGGGTGCTGTTTCTATTTTATGGGGAGCATTTTTAACAAACGTTATTGATTTTGTTATTGTAGCATTTGTAATGTTTATGCTTATAAAAGGTGTTAACGCAACAAAGAAAAAAGAAGAGGAAGCTGCGCCAGTTCCAACAGGTCCTACTCAAGA
The DNA here is from genome assembly GCA_002733415.1 of Kordia sp. Taxonomy (GTDB): domain Bacteria; phylum Bacteroidota; class Bacteroidia; order Flavobacteriales; family Flavobacteriaceae. The sequence goes on from NVVR01000023.1 coordinate 19,526, forward strand.
AGATTTACTTGGAGAAATCAGAGATTTATTGAAAAAATAAATCCAAATAACATATCTACTAAAAGCCGCTTCAAAGAGCGGTTTTTTTTTATATTTCATTAATTTATATAACATTTTGTGATATTAGTATTTTATGAGAAAATAATTAATTATCATATTATATAAATACTTATTTTTGTAACATATAATTTAAAAACACCCGAAATGAGAGTAGCAGTAGTTGGCGTAACAGGAATGGTAGGAAGCATTATGTTAGAAGTTTTAAACGAACGTAATTTTCCAATTACAGAATTAATTCCAGTTGCCTCAAAAAGATCTGTAGGTAAAAAGATTACTTATAAAGATAAGAACTACACAGTTGTTGATTTAGAAACCGCAGTAGCATCAAAACCAGATATCGCTTTGTTTTCAGCAGGAGGAAGCACTTCGGAAGAGTGGGCTCCAAGATTTGCAGCAGTTGGTACAACAGTAATTGATAATTCTTCAGCATGGAGAATGGATTTAACTAAAAAATTGGTGGTGCCAGAAATAAATGCACATCAACTTACTAAGGAGGATAAAATTATTGCTAATCCAAATTGCTCTACAATTCAAATGGTATTGGCATTAGCTCCATTACATAAAAAGTATAAAGTTAAAAGAATTGTAGTTTCTACTTATCAATCTATTTCTGGAACTGGAGTAAAAGCAATCAAACAATTAGAAAATGAACTTGCTGGTATTGAAGGAGAAATGGCTTACCCACACCCTATTCATCAAAACGCATTACCACATTGTGATGAATTTGAAGAAAACGGATACACTAAAGAAGAAATGAAATTAGTGCGTGAAACGCAAAAAATTCTTGGTGATAATAGTATTGCAGTTACCGCTACAGCAGTAAGAATTCCAACTTCTGGAGGACATAGTGAGGCGGTGAATGTAGAATTTGAAAATGATTTTGAACTAACTGAAGTTCGTTATTTATTAAAAAACACACCTGGAATAACTTTACAGGATAACCCAGCAACAAATACGTATCCTATGCCAATTTATGCAAAAGGTAAGGATGATGTTTTTGTAGGTAGAATTCGTCGTGATGGTTCTCAACCAAACACTTTAAACTTATGGATTGTTAGTGACAACCTTCGCAAAGGAGCTGCTACCAATACTATTCAAATAGCTGAACACCTAATTAACAACAAATTAGTATAAAAAACGACTTGCTTTTTGTCGAAGAAACAGGTCAATTAATCGGATAATATTTTTTATCCGATTAATTATTTCTAACTTGTAGTTAACTTAAACTCTATAATTCAATTAATTAACTAATTTATTATTGTTTTATTATGGGGTCAAATTACACACTCATTATTCGTTTTTTATTAGGAGCGATTCTAATACTTTTAGGCGCGAATCAATTCGCGTATTTTTCCAATCTTTTTTATTTTTCTGGCGAATTATTCGGCTTGAATTCAATTGATTTATTTTATGGTAGCTTATTCCTAATTTCTGGGACGGCAATACTATTTAAAAAAGCAATGCCTTTAGCATTAATTATTTTAGCCTTTTTTGCCATCCAAGTGTTTTCCTACCTCCTAAAAAACAGCCCTAAAGATATTATTAGTCCAATTGGTTTAGTTGGGGTATTAACACTGCTAAACTTAATAGACAACAAAAGCAAGTTCAAAAACTTATTTAATTAAGTAATTTCAACTGACAAAAAAATACTCTTATGAATTCATAAGAGTATTTTTTTATGCTTAAATTTGAAAACCTATCTATTATACCAATTAAATTTCAAGATGCTCATAAGTAAATTGTATTATTTTTGGTTTAGATGAGTTTAACAATAACTTATTTTACACAAAACAAACTTCAAGTGACCAAACCCCACTGGTGGGATAAATAACAATAATAATCATGACAAAAAAAATTGTACTCTCGCTTTTTGCTATTGCATTAATCACTGCTTGTAAAACCGAGACTAAAGATGAAATAACAACAATGAAAATAACATACCCGGAAACTTCAAAAGGAGCTATAGTAGATACGTATTTCGATACTAAGGTCAACGATCCTTACCGATGGCTGGAAGACGATAGAAGCCCTGAAACAGAAGCTTGGGTTACAGAACAAAACAAAGTTACTTATGCACATTTAAACGAAATTCCTTATCGTAAAACCTTAAATGACCGTTTGTCAAAACTATGGAATTACGAAAAAATTGGCGCTCCATTTAAAGAAGGATCACATGAATATTATTATAAAAATGACGGGTTACAAAACCAATATGTAATCTACAAAAAGAACTCAGACGGTACGGATGAAGTTTTTTTAAATCCGAATACGTTTTCTGAAGGAGGAACCACTTCTTTAGGTAGTGTAAGTTTCTCCAAAGACGGAAAAATACTTGCTTATTCTATTTCTGAGGGAGGAAGTGATTGGAGAAAAGTAATTGTAATCGATGCGGAAACTAAAGAAATAAAAGAAGATACTTTAATTGATGTGAAATTTTCAGGGCTTTCTTGGAAAGGTGACGAAGGTTTTTATTATTCTAGTTATGACAAGCCTAAAGGAAGTGAGTTATCTGCAAAAACAGATCAACATAAATTATACTTTCATAAACTAGGAACAAAACAATCTGAGGATAAATTAATCTTTGGAGGAACTGAAGAGCAAAAACGCAGATATGTTGGCGGTAATGTTACTGAGGATAATAAATACTTATTGATTACAGGAGCTGAATCTACTTCTGGTAATGATATGTTTATTCAAGATTTAACGGTTCCCAATGCTCCATTAGTCTGTATGGTAAAAGGATTTGAATCTGATGCATACGTAATAGAAAATGTAGGCGATAAATTATTTATTGTAACCAACCTAAACGCTCATAATCAAAAAGTTGTTACAGTAAATGCTAAAAAACCAACAGTAGAAAACTGGGTAGACTTTATTCCTGAAACCGAAAATGTATTATCTCCAAGTACTGGAGCTGGTTATTTCTTTGCTGAGTATATGAAAGATGCCGTTTCTCAAATTAAACAATACGACTATAATGGTAATTTCGTAAGAGATGTTAAATTACCTGGTATAGGTAGTGTTGGTGGATTTGGTGGCAAAAAAGAAGCTAAAGAGGTATACTTCTCATTTACCAATTATACCAATCCGAGTACTATTTACAAATTCGCTCCTAAAGAAGGAACTTCAGAAGTGTATAGTAAACCCAAAATCGATTTTAACTCTGATGACTATGTATCTAAACAAGTATTCTATACTTCTAAAGACGGGACCAAGGTGCCGATGATCATTACCCATAAAAAAGGAATTGAATTGAATGGTAAAAACCCTACTATCTTATATGGATATGGTGGATTCAATATCAGCTTAACACCAAGTTTTAAAATTGCAAATACGATATGGTTAGAACAAGGAGGTGTTTATGCGGTTCCTAACCTTAGAGGTGGTGGAGAATATGGTAAAAAATGGCACGATGCAGGGACGCAAATGAAGAAACAAAACGTTTTTGACGACTTTATTGCAGCAGCAGAATATTTACAAAACGAAAAATATACCTCACCAGATTATATGGCGATTTTAGGCAGATCAAATGGAGGACTATTAGTAGGTGCAACTATGACGCAACGTCCGGATTTAATGAAAGTCGCTTTACCAGGAGTTGGCGTACTAGATATGTTACGCTACCATACCTTTACTTCCGGAGCAGGATGGGCATATGATTATGGTACTTCTGAACAATCTAAAGAGATGTTCGATTATTTAAAAGGATATTCTCCTGTACATACTGTAAAAGCCGGAACTAAATACCCCGCAACTATGGTACATACCGCAGATCATGATGACCGTGTTGTGCCAGCGCACTCATTTAAATTTATTGCTGAATTACAAGATAAACAAGCAGGTGACTTACCCGTTTTAATACGTATTGAAACCAATGCAGGTCATGGAGCAGGAAAACCCGTTGCTATGCAAATTTCTGAGTATGTAGATTTATTTGCTTTTACCCTTTATAACATGGGATTTGATAAATTACCTAACGAAAAATAACAGACAAGTCTGATTTACTAGAGATTAATGTTACGTCACTTCTAGAACAACTTTTAAAGCTTTTTTTACACCGAATACACAATAAATACTATGAATAGACTATTTTTTCTTTTAATAATCATTTCATTATCTTCTTGTAGCAAAAAACAAGAAACTCAATTTGATTGGTTACTTGGTAGCTGGGAACGCACAAACGATAGTCAAGGAAGTAAAACCTATGAATATTGGACTAAAAAATCCAATACAGAATATATAGGATTCGGATGTACACTTAAAGGGAAGGATACAGTTTTTAAAGAAAAAATGCATCTAATAAAAGAGAAAGAACAATGGGTTTTTAAAGTGATTGGAGTCAACGAAGCCCCAACATTTTTCCCTATTTCTTCATTAACAGAAACAAGTTTTACGTGTAAAAACCCCGAAAATGAATTTCCTAAACAGCTAAATTACTCATTTGACGGAAAAAATTTAAAGGCAACAATTTCTGATGACAACACAAAAATTCCTTTTATTTTTAAACGGAAATAACTCTATTTCAATACAATAACATAAAACGGAAAGTCAATAGACTTTCCGCTTTACGTTACATATCATACTCTTTACTCATTCTACGCATTACTTCACTCATTTATTGTTTTGAAAACAACATGTTTTGTATATATTTGATTAAACAATAATACCTGTCATTTTGAGCCTGTCTAATATTTAGTATTAACTATAATTAGCCCAGACAGGCTTAATTTGACTTGTACCTCTCCTATTTTTAATGAATACATCAATCAATTATCTCAAATAAAAAGCATCTAAAAACAAACTTTTCTAAGGGTGATAATTTTTATATCTTAGCCAGATGACTCATTTTGGTACTATCCTTACTGGTATTGCATTCTCACCTAATTTAAAAGCTAATGTTTTTGAAACGTTACGCTTGGGTAGTTTGTTAAACGCAAAGGTTGTTTTAGTACATGTAGGTGAAAAAACTGACGAAAAGGAGCAACAAATTTCAACATACTGTAATGCTTTTCCTGAATTTAAAGATCAAGTTTCGGTTATTTGGAAAAGTGGTAAACCTGTAGCCGTAATCCTTACCGCCTGTAAAGAACAACAAGCTAATTTATTGATTTTAGGAGCTACAAGACAAGAAAAATTAAATAAGTATTACTTAGGGCCTGTAGCTAAAAAAATAGCTAAAAAAGCACCTTGTTCTCTCTTATTACTAATTAAACCATCTGTCGAAAGAATTCCCTGTAGACATATCGTTGTAAATGGACTAGAACATCCAAAAACAAATAATACTATACAAGCATCATTTGAGTTTGCAAGCGCTGTTGGTGCTAATAAAATGACTATTGTTGAGGAAATTTCACAAAGTGAAGTTTCTATAAAAGTAGATGATGATAAATCATTAGAAGAATCTACCTTATTACAAGATCAAATTTTAAAAAGAGAAAACTCAAGAGTTGCTACTATTTTAAATGAAATTGACAATTCTCTAAAAAAAGATATTAATATCAAATCACAAGGTATTTTCGGAACACGCGGGTATTCAATTGGTCATTATGCTAAAATAAAACGTGCCGACTTATTAGTGATGAATAAACCTGAAAAATCAACTTTTTGGGATAAGATATTTCCTCAAGACATTGATTATATTTTATCTGAATTACCAACCGACGTATTAATTATTCATTGACAAACTCAAGAAACATAAAATCCTTTTTTACAGCATTACCTAAAAACATTTTTGCAGGGTTTGTGGTTTCACTCATTGCATTACCTCTAGGTATTGGTTTAGCGTTAGCTTCTGAAGTCCCTCCAATTGCAGGAATTGTAACTGCCGTGGTTGGTGGTGTACTGGTAGCTATATTAGGGGGTAGTAATGTAACCATCTCTGGCCCAGGAAATGGACTCGTAGGTGTGGTTGCTGCAGCAGTATTGTTATATGCCGACCAAAGTGGATTAACTGGAAATGAAGCATTATACGAAGGATATTTAATCCTTTTAGCCGCCGTTATTTGTTCGGGATTATTAATGCTAGTCCTTGGATTTTTACGTTTAGGAAAGCTCTCTAATTATTTCCCTTCATCAGCTATTCAAGGAATGCTAGCTGCAATTGGGTTGATTATTTTAGGAAAGCAATTCCACATTATGATGGGGAATAGAATTTCAAGAAATGGAAACCTAGAGTATCTAACCGAAATACCTAAAACCATTATAAAATCATTTCATTACAATGATACAAGCCTAACTTTTGCTATGATCTCTGGAGTAATTAGTTTGATAATTATGGTTTTTTATGCCAAAATAAGAAACAAATATTTACAGCTAATTCCTGCTCCCATGTGGATTGTTTTACTAGCAATCGGATTTAGTTATTATTACGAATTGGCATTACAATTACCAAATCCTATTCATCCAGATTATATGATTTCTGGCATTCCAAAAGCGCATGAAATTATTTCCAATATTCCCACACCTAATTTCAATGAAGTTGGCACTTTAGGTTTCTGGGCAGTAGTATTGAGTTTAACATTAATTGCAAGTATTGAATCTTTATTAAGTATAAAAGCCGTAGATAAATTAGACTCTGAAAAAAGACGTTCCAATGTTAATAGAGACATTAAAGCCATTGGTTTTGCTAATATTATCGCAGGTTTTTTAGGAGGTTTAAATGTTGTGACAGTTATTGCACGAAGTTCCGTAAATGTAAATAATGGTGCTAGTAATAGATCCTCTAACTTTTTTCACGCATCTTTTTTAGTCGCCTTTGTTGTATTATTTAGTGCCGAACTTACACGAATTCCTTTACCTGCATTGATGGCAATTTTAGTTTTTACAGGATGGAAATTAGCACATCCATTAAAATTAATCGACGCCTTTAAAATAGGTAAAGAGCAAGGATTTATTTTCTTAACAACTTTAGTTGTAACGATAAGTATTGGTTTAATAGAAGGAATTGTATCAGGAATTATTGCTACAGCATTAATTCATTTAATCATTAATAAAAGTGTAATGCCTTTTATAAGAAACATTCTTAAACCTAATGTATTAATGTTTAAAGAAACTGACACACATAACTATTATGTTAGTGTAAAAAACTTTTGTACGTTTTTAAACTTTAGTAAATTAAAACGAAAACTAGATACCATTCCCGAAACTGAAGTAGCCATTATTGATTTTTCTTGGTGTGATTTTATAGATCATACCGTCATGGAAAACATGTCTGATTATAAAGAAATATTTAGAAAAAAAGGAGGCACCTTAGAAATCATTGGTCTAGACCTTCTTGATGCTGGATCAAAACACCCTTTTGGGCTAAGAAAAATACTTCCTGTAAAAAAAGTGTTAGAATCCACTGGTGTACTTACCAATCGTCAAGAATTGATAAAAACCATTGCCAAGGAATTGGATTATAATTATATGGTAAGAAGGAAAATTGAAACTGCATATTTAGAAAACTTTATCTATTTTAAAACCAAAACCATTAATCACACATATAATGAAATAGGTAAAAAAAATACAGTTTTCAAAGTGTTTGATGTGGAGTTTTATGAGGGAGAGTTTATAGCAAAAGAAGTTGTTCGGTCAACAATGTTATATACAGAAATAGATCATGACTTGCCTATCTTTTCTATACATCGAGAAGGCTTATTAGAATTACTATACCATTATGCAGGTTTTAAAGATATTAAAATTGAAAAAGAACCTGCCTTCTCTAAAAAATTCTACATTAAAGGAGAGGACGAGGAGGCTATACAGCAATTAATAACGCCTGAACTTGCGCAGTTTTTATTAGAAAACCCTTCTTTTCATATTGAATCTAACGGAAAAGCTTTGCTCATATTTACTAAAGAACGTTTAGCAGGTGTTAGTGAAATTAAAAAGATGAAAGTTTTTGCTGGTGAATTAAGAAAGATATTGTAGCCAATTGTTTTTAAATTCGTCCGAGTGAGTGACTTCTCTACTTTACTATCATTGATAGACTTACGTTTTTATCGTCAGTTCGAGTGATTTTCAAATAGTGAAACAGTGTGAAATTTGTATCGAAATCAAAGAGGAGCTTAATTATATTTTGAATCATTTTTCTTAAAAAAGAACATTCTCTCTACTAATTTCTATAATTTTACGAAAAAGACTATTCCATGAATTTATATCCTATAGAAGCAGGTAATTTTAAGTTAGATGGCGGTGCCATGTTTGGTGTAGTACCTAAAACTATTTGGCAAAAAACCAATCCTGCTGATAATAACAATCTTATTGATATTGCAGCACGTTGCTTATTAATTGAAAACGGAAATCGTCTAACATTGATTGATACTGGTATGGGTGACAAACAATCGGATAAATTCTTTGGGTATTACCATCAATGGGGTGATTTATCTATTGATAAGTCCCTAGCAAAGCATGGGTTTCATCGCGATGATATTACTGATATATTCATGACGCATTTGCATTTTGATCATTGTGGAGGAAGTATTGCCTGGAATAAAGAAAAAACAGAATATCAACCTGCTTTCAAAAACGCTAAATTTTGGACTAACGAAAATCATTGGAAATGGGCTGTAGAACCAAACAACAGGGAAAAAGCTTCTTTTTTAAAAGAGAATCTATTACCAATGCAAGAATCTGGTCAGTTAAGTTTTATGAATACTCCTACTTCAGGTGATTTCACAGCACAGTCTGAATTAGACTTTGGAGTGTTGTTTATTGATGGTCACACGGAAAAGCAAATGATTCCACACATAAATCACAACGGAAAAACAATCTGTTTTATGGCCGATTTAATGCCTACACTAGGACATTTAAAAGTTCCGTATGTAACAGGTTATGATACCAGACCACTTTTAAGCTTAGATGAGAAAGCTAAATTCTTAAATTTAGCCGCAACTGAAAATTTTTACTTATTTTTGGAGCATGATGCGCATAACGAGATTGTTACTGTTCAACATTCTGAAAAAGGAATTATATTAAAAGAACGATTTACCTGTGATGAAATATTCTCAGCGCAATAATCTTAAAATTATCATAAATTTCACCTTTTTAAGAGTATTCGATGTAACAACAAATACATAATAACAACAAATACATTAAATCAACAATAAACTTATTACAAATGAAATTGATTAGACCATTATTTTTATCTGCTACAACTGCTATGATATTAGCAAGTTGCGGATCAACAAGTGTTATTTCTACACCTATTACTAATATTGACAGTACCCCTTTAAAGATTTCAAAATTAACTGACGCAGAATTAAACAGCTGGAGTCATTTGGATTTAGTTAAGGATACTATCCCTGGGATGAGTGTTGACAAAGCATATGAGTTCTTAAAAGGAAAGAAAGGAAAAACTGTAGTAGTAGCTGTAATTGATTCAGGTATTGACATTGAGCACGAAGATTTAAAAAACGTGCTGTGGACAAACAAAAAAGAAATTGCTAATAACGGGAAGGATGATGATAAAAACGGATTTATCGATGACGTTCATGGGTGGAATTTCTTAGGAGACATCAATGATGAAAACTTAGAGTTCGTACGTATTTTAAGAGACAAGTCATTAGCAGATGCGTCTACTGTTGCAAGTGCACAAAAAGAATATGATACTCAATATCAACAAGCGGTTGGAAGTAAGACTCAATACGAAGGAATGCTTCAAAAATTAACTAATGCTGATGAAGCTCTTGCCAAACACTTTGGTAAAAAAGATTATACTAAAGAAGATGTAAAAGCTATAAAAACAGAAGATGAAGCATTATTGCAAGATGTACAAGTTGCAGGAATGGCTTACGGGAATGGTTTTGATTCACTAACAATTTTTGCTGAAAGAATTAAAGGTGCTGTAGATCATTTTACTGGCAGTTTAAATAGCCATTTAAGCATGACGAATGACTTTAGAGGTGTTTTAAAGGACAATCCTAATGATATTACAGATACTACATATGGTAATAATATTATGTGGGGACCAGACAAAGATGGTGCTTTACATGGTACTCATGTTGCAGGAATTATAGCTGCTCAACGTAACAATGGTAAAGGAACAAACGGTATTGCACATAATGTTGAAATTATGACGGTAAGAGCTGTACCTAATGGTGATGAATACGATAAGGATATTGCATTAGCATTCCGTTACGCAGTAGATAATGGTGCAAAAGTAATCAATACTAGTTTTGGTAAATCATATTCTACACATTCTAAATGGGTTTACGATGCAATTAAATACGCAGCTGATAATGATGTATTAATTGTAAATGCAGCAGGTAATGATGGTACTGATTTAGATACTAAAAATATTTACCCAAATGACCAAGTAAACAACGGAGCTGAAATTGCTAATAACTTTTTAACTGTTGGGGCATTAAACTACAAATACGGATCTGAATTAGTAGCAACCTTTTCAAACTACGGTAAAATAAACGTTGATGTATTTGCTCCTGGAGTTAAAATATACGCACCAGTACCACATAACAAATACAAACACTTACAAGGTACTTCAATGGCTTCACCAAATGTAGCTGGAGTTGCTGCCTTAATACGTTCATACTACCCTAAATTAAAAGCTGCTCAAGTAAAGCAAATTTTAATGACTTCTGGGCTACCAATTAAATCTACAGTAATTATGGCTGGAGACCCTTCTATTAAAAAAACATTAAACGAAGTTTCTACAAGTGGTAAAATTGTAAATGCATATAATGCATTAGTAATGGCAGAAATGATGTCGAAATAAGACTTAAAGTCAATTCTTGATTGATTTTAAAACCACAAGTGGTTAATATTATACTAAACCTCAGCATTAATTGCTGAGGTTTTTTTATTTTAGTGCTTTGAATTTTCTTTAGCGTTTATTTAAACGTCATTCTGGACTTATTTCAGTTTGACAAACAAACTCTTAACTACCTATATTAAAATGAAAAAATCTTTATTTCTTGGCCTAGCGGCTGTTTCGTTGTTTTCTTGTAAAACAGCTGAAAATATTATACAGCCTAGTATCCAAACCGTTACTAATTCAACTTCAATTACATCTAAAGATACTTATTGGCAACAACATGTAGATTATAAGATGGATATTGATATGAATGTTGAAAACTATCAGTATCAAGGAAAACAGGAATTAGTATACACCAATAATTCACCTGATGAGTTAACGAAAGTATATTATCATTTATACTTTAATGCATTTCAACCTGGAAGTGAAATGGATGCACGCTTACAAAACGTGCCAGATCCTGACGGAAGAATGACAACTAACCTAGGAACTAAAGAAAACCCTAATATTGTTAGTAGAATAGCAGGATTAAAACCTCATGAAACTGGGTTCATTAAAGTAAACTCATTAACACAAAACGGCGTTGCTGTAGCTCATAAAACTGTAGGAACTGTATTAGAGGTAACTTTAAACAAACCGATAAAGTCTGGTGAAAAAGTAACGTTTAACATGGATTTCTTAGGACAAGTGCCTTTACAAATTCGTAGGTCTGGGAGAAACAATAAAGAAGGTGTTGCGTTATCTATGACCCAGTGGTTTCCTAAAATGGCAGAATATGATTTTGAAGGATGGCATGCAGATGCATACATTGCTAGAGAATTTCATGGTGTTTGGGGAAATTTTGATGTGAAATTATCAATCGATAAAAATTATACTGTTGGTGGTTCTGGGTATTTACAAAACCCAAATCAGATTGGTCATGGATATCAGGATGCTGGTGTGACAGTTCCTAAAGCAAAAAGTAAAAAACTTACTTGGCATTTTGTAGCACCTAATGTCCACGATTTTACATGGGCTGCTGATCCTAACTATATTCATGACAAAATCAAAGGAGAAAACGGAGTAGATTTACATTTTTTATACAAAAATGACGATAGTATTAAAGAAAACTGGAAGAAATTACAACCACGTACTGCTGAATTACTAGCGTTTTATAACAAACATATTGGTCCATATCCTTGGAAACAATATTCTGTTATTCAAGGTGGTGATGGTGGTATGGAATACGCTATGTGTACGTTAATTACTGGTAAAAGAAAACTGGAGAGTCTAATTGGTGTAACGGCTCACGAAATGGCTCACGCTTGGTTTCAACATTTATTAGCAACCAACGAAACGAAACATGAATGGATGGATGAAGGAATGACTTCATATATTTCTGATTTAGCGGAAGCAGATGGAAAAGCAAACCCTTTTTCTGGTGCATACCGTGGATATAACTATTTAGTTAAATCTGGTAAAGAAGAACCACAGGCTACTTATGGTGATCGTTTCCATTCTAATATGGCATACGGGATTGCTGCATATAACAAAGGTGAAGTGTTTTTAGCGCAGTTAGGATATATTATTGGTGAAGATAAATTAGCAGAAACTATTACTGAATATTACAACCAATGGAAATTTAAACATCCTACACCAAACGACTTTAAAAGAGTAGCTGAAAAGGTTTCTGGATTTGAATTAGACTGGTATTTAACAGGATGGACTCAAACGACTAAAACAATTGATTATTCAATTAAAGCTGTCGATGGGAACACAGTTACTTTAGAACGTAAAGGTCGTTTAGCAATGCCTATTGATTTAGTTGTTGAATACACTGACGGAACTAAAGAGTATGTTTATATACCGCTACAAATGGCTAGAGCTGAAAAAACAAATGCATATCCAAACTTAAAAAGAGTTGTAAAAACGGATTGGGCTTGGGCGCACCCTACCTATACATTTGAAGCTTCAAAAAACATAAAAAATATTATTATTGACCCATCAGGATTGATGGCAGATGTAGATAGAACTAATAATACATTTACGAAGTAAGTTTATAAAACATCATTGCGAGCTAAAGCGAAGCAATCTGTTTAAATACTCTAACAGATTACTTCGTCATGAAAAACTCCTCATAATGACGTTATTTAATTACATTTTTTCTTAAAACCTGTGAATCAAACCTTTCCTACAATAGAAAAATTAAAAAGTAAAAAACTCTTAGATGAGCTTTTTACTTCTGGAAAAAAAATAAATGAATATCCTATAAAATTAGTGTACAAGCAACTTAATTTTGAGGATGAAGTTATAGTTAAAACAGGAGTTTCTGTGCCTAAGCGAAACTTCAAAAAAGCGGTAGACAGAAACAGGATAAAGCGCTTACTACGCGAAGGATACAGATTAAACAAATACATCATACATGGCGGTCTTAATGAAAAGTATATCTGTATGTTTTTGTATCTTGGTAAAGAAATGCCCGATTTTGATACAATAAATTCTAAAATGGTTAGGCTTTTAAATAAGTTAGTCGAAAAGGAAAACTCATAATAAAGTCTCTTCTCTAAGCCTGTCCTGAGCGTAGTCGAAGTAAGAGAAGGTTAACGTGAGGGGTTTTTATTTTAAAATACCTTCATATTGAGCGGAATCGAGAAGTTATATAAAACACCAATATTATGAAAGCACTATTTAAAAAACGAGTACTTATTCCAGTAGTAGCTGTACTATTATTGGTTACTACCTCAGCGTTTAAAAACGATTTCTTTGAAATAGCCAAGCAAATAGAAATATTCACCACCTTGTTTAAAGAACTCAATATGAATTATGTTGATGAAACAAACCCAGGTGAATTAATGGACACGGCTATAAAGAGCATGTTAAAGGATTTAGATCCATACACCCAGTTTCATAATGAACAAGATGTAGAGTCCTATAAAATAAATAACTCTGGTGAATACACCGGAATAGGTGCTTCTATAAACCGAAAGGATGGCCGCCTGTTTATCCTAGAACCTTTTAAAGATTACCCTGCTGATAAAGCGGGTTTAAAAGCTGGTGATGAAATTATACAAATTGGTGATATCAAAGTTATCGACTCTAAAGATGACACTGCAACACTTTTAAAAGGTGCTGCAAACTCTAAAATAACGATACATTATATCCGTCAAGGGAAAAAAATACAAACAGTTTTAACAAGAGCTGCTATTGATGTTGATGCCGTTCCTTTTTACAAGTTGATAAATGAAAAAACCGGTTATGTTGTGTTGCGTAAGTTTAACAGTAAAGCATATGCACAAACCAAAGCTGCTATTGTAAAATTAAAAGCTGAAGGAGCAACACAATTAATTTTAGATTTAAGAGGAAACCCTGGTGGTTTATTAAGAGAATCTATCCGAATAGTAAATTTATTTGTTCCGAAAGGAGAAGTGATTGTTACCACAAAATCTAAGGTAAAAAAATACAATAAAGTATATAAAACCAAAAACAAGCCTTTAGATACTGAAATACCATTAGTGGTACTTGTTAACGGAAGTAGTGCCTCTGCGAGTGAAATCGTTTCAGGAGCATTACAGGATTTAGACAGAGCGGTAATTGTAGGTTCAAGAAGTTTTGGAAAAGGACTCGTTCAGCGTCCTAAAAAATTAAGCTATGGTACTCAATTGAAAGTAACTATTTCACGTTATTACACTCCTTCTGGTAGATGCATTCAGGCACTTGACTACAGAAACAGAGATAAAAAAGGAAACGCTATTCGTACTGATGAAAAAAACTATACCGCTTTTAAAACTAAAAAAGGGAGAACGGTATATGATGGTGGTGGAGTTGATCCGGATATAAAAATTGCAAAGAGTAAGCTAAGTAATATTTCAAAAGCATTAATTAGAGAGCAAGTAATTTTTAATTTCTGTACTGATTATTATTATAAAAACCCTATTACTACAATAACTGATTTTTTATTTTCTAATACTGACTATGAAAACTTTAAACAGTATGTTGCAACCAGTGATTTTAAGTATCAAACAAACACAGAAAAAGTACTGAGTACTTTAGAAAAACAAGCTGTTAAAGATGATATTCCTTTAGATGCTGAAATTATACAATTAAAAAACAGTATTGCTGCTGCTAAAACTGCTGCTTTAACGAAAAACCAGGAGGAATTAACCAAACTGATTACCGATAAGTTAGTAACTCGATATTTTTATAAAGAAGGCTTGTACAATTACCAAATTACACACCATGAGGATATAAAAAAAGGAATTGAAATATTAAATTCAGGACAGTATAAAACCATTTTAAAATAATTTGGCATCTGTTTTGATTACTATTTATTAGATTTGTGACTAAACCCCAAATGACTATGAAACTAATTTACGTATTCCTTATATCGATTTTCTTCTCATTAACCCTGCAAGCTCAAAAGCAGCATAGGGATATCAACGTATATTTTGATACCTCTATTTATAAACTAAATAACGGAGAAAAAGGAAAAGTTGAAGCTTTTATAAATAAGCTAGGTAGAGAAAAAATTGTAGAAATAATCATGTATGGGTATACGGACGATAGGGGTTCTAATAAATACAACATGAACTTATCTATTAAAAGGGCTAAGAATGTAAAAAACCATTTAATCAGCTTAGGGATTGATAAATCTCTTTTTAAGGTCGTAAAAGGAAAGGGCGAGGTTATCATCAGAAAATATGATCAAGTAGAAACAGATATCGTTAGAGGGTTAAACCGAAAGGTTACTATTGATATAAAAACTATTATTCAAAAGCCTAAAGTAAACGAAACACTTATTCAGCATAAAATTATTGAGCCATTGCATATTGGTGATCGTTTTGTTTTAGAAAATATTCACTTCCAAGAAGGGTATGCTTGGATTACCGAAAAATCATTTCCTCATTTACGTAAGTTGGCAAAGGTATTAACTGATCGTCCTGATTTATATATTGAAATTCAAGGACATGTATGTTGTACTCGTTTTGGAAGAGACGCTATTGATAGAAAAACTAAAAAACAAAACTTATCACAAACAAGAGCTAAAGCAATTTATAGTTACTTAAGACGTAAAGGGATTGCTAAAAATAGAATGCGCTATAAAGGAATGCGTAGA
Source organism: Kordia sp. (assembly GCA_002733415.1). GTDB lineage: Bacteria > Bacteroidota > Bacteroidia > Flavobacteriales > Flavobacteriaceae. Next base: position 35,431 of record NVVR01000023.1, read on the forward strand.
ACCATGCCTCTAGGAAAAGGTTCTGAATATGACAGACGTGTAGAAATCATTATCAAAAACATTGTTAAGAAAAGAAGATTTCATGCAAACTAACCCGCCAGCGGGTTTCTCATAAAAAAACAAAAGTGGCTACTTAAAAAGTAGCCACTTTTGTTTTAATATTCTTTATTCTAAACGTTTATTCGGTAATGTTGATCCCTCCTAATTAATTAACATTTTAATGTGCGGAATACCATCTTCTAAATATCCATCTCCACTCTTTACAAAACCATGAGTATTGTAAAATTTCTCTAAGTACCTTTGAGCAGAAATATGAATAGTTGTAGTATTAAATTGTTTCTCTATTGCTATAATACTTTCCTTGATTAAATCATGTCCATAGCCATATTTACGTTCGTTTTCTTGAACTACGACTCTACCAATACTGGCTTCATTAAAATAGTCTCCAGGTTTAAAAATTCGCGTATAAGCAACCAATTTATCATTTTTATACCCTAAAACATGTAGTGCTTTCTGGTCTTTAAAATCAATATCTTGGTACACACAATCTTGTTCCACCACAAATACTTCACTTCGTAACTGAAGCGTTTCATATAATTCTTTTACAGTAAATTCTGAAAAAGTTATCGTTTTAAATTTAACCATATTAATAAGTAATTTTATCAACTCTATTTTGGTGCCTACCACCTTCAAAATCAGTATCTAAAAATGTTTCCACCATCACTAAAGCTTGTTGAATTGAGGTATAACGAGCAGGAATACTTAACACATTTGCATCATTATGCTGACGTGTTAATTCCGTAATTTCTTTTGTCCAGCATAATCCAGCACGTACGTTAGGGTACTTATTTGCAGTCATAGAAACACCATTTCCACTACCACATACTAATATTCCAAAATCAACTTCTTGTGTATTAACATCTTTAGCTACAGGGTGTACAAAATCAGGATAATCAACACTTGAATTTTCGTTAGTTCCATAATTAGTCACTGTAATCCCTCTTGATTCTAGTAATTTAATGATTTCAAACTTATATTCTGTTCCAGCGTGATCGTTTCCTATAGCTATTTTCATATCATGTGTTGTTTTCCACAAGTGTGGTTAATTTCTAAAAATACAAAAGTACAGTATTTTAATGAAGTTTTTTGAGTAAATTATTTCTGCATAATTTGCTTTAATTTTTATATTTTCGCTGTAAATTAATCATAATTAAAAGTACTGAAATGAAAAAAGTAATTATAATAGCTTTAGCATCTGTAGCCTTATTTTCTTGTCAACAAGAAAAAACCGCTTTTGTAAACAATGAAAAATTAATTGAAGAGTATCAAGAACGTAAAGATATTGAAGATAAATACAAGGGTAAAGTTGAAGCTTTAACAAAGAAAAAAGATAGTATAGGGAAGTTTTTACAAACTGAAGGAGCAGCTTTACAGGCTAAAGGTGCTAATTTAAACAAGGAGAAACAACAGGAGTTATATGCTCCGTATATGCAAAAAAGTCAGTTCTTACAACAACAAATACAACAAGAAGAACAATTAATGGCGCAACAAAGTCAAACTGAAATTGATAGTTTATTAAAAAAGATTGACGAAGCTATTACTACTTACGGTGAAGCTAATGGATACACATATATTTTTGGAAAAAACAAAGTAGGTAGTGTTTTATATGGTTCAGAAAAGAATGATATCACAACAGATATACTTGATAATTTAAACAACTCTTACTCTGCAGCTGAGTAATTTTTTAGATTCATACCAATAAAAAAAGCCGCTATTAGCGGCTTTTTTGTTGAAGAATTTAGATCAATATTCTCGGCGAAAGCACACGAGATATGTATTAATGGTACTATTTTCATTCGAGGTAATTAAGCCCACTGGTGGGTTACTCTTCATTTGGCGCCATAAACTTATATACTATTCCGGCTAAAATTGCTCCTACAATTGGCGCAACCCAAAACAACCATAACTGTCCCATAGCTTCACCACCTGCAAATAATGCTTGACTTGTACTTCTGGCAGGGTTTACGGATGTATTGGTAACAGGAATACTAATTAAATGTATTAATGTTAGTCCTAAACCAATTGCGATTCCTGCAAATTTTGTGTTTGCATTTTTATGTGTTGCTCCAAGAATAATGATTAGAAACATAAAAGTCATTACAACTTCAGTTACTAATGCTGCAGTCATACTATAACCCCCTGGTGACAAGGAATCAAAACCATTGGCAGCGAAATTACCTACATCACTTCCGTTTCCTGTAGCAATAAGATACAACACTCCAGCTCCGGAAATACCTCCTATAACTTGAGATATTATGTAAGATGGAATTTCTTTAGCGTCAAAACGACCACCCATCCATAAACCTATAGTGACAGCCGGATTAAAATGACCTCCTGAAATATGTCCTACAGCATATGCCATAGTTAATACGGTTAAACCAAAAGCAAAGGCTACCCCAACAAATCCAATTCCCACATCAGGAAATCCAGCTGCTAAAACAGCACTACCACACCCCCCAAGAACTAACCAAAAAGTTCCAATGAATTCTGCTACTAATTTTTTCATAAAGTTTTTTTTAAATTAAACTTTAAAATACCCTTAGTAACAGAATAACCTCGTAGTTATTTTTTAAATTTATTGAATCTTAGATAAGAAGACTTAAATCATCTACTAAAAGACCTTTTGAAAAACTATTCCTCGTTAATTTTAAAAGAAGAAACATTTATTTTTCCATTTGCAGCTTTACCACTAATAGTAACTTTCTTAATTGCTTTACAAAATCCATCATCAGCATGCGCGTCACCATAATCATCAATTGCTGTTCCTTCAATAAAATAATACTCTTCCTCAATCTTTACTGCTAAATCACAACCACTCCCATCCATATCAAACATACATTGTCCACAACTTGCCTCTGCCTGTACGTTGTTATAACTCGTATAGTTTTTCTTACACGCAATAAATGAAAATAGTAAACCAAGAATCAATACCGTTTTTTTCATCTTTTATTTCCAAAGTTAAGGGATTGACTTTACTCTTTCTGCGGCAAAACTGTTAATATCCTGTAAATGGATATTATTATACTTGTAGGTGTTGTTTACTGATTTATATTTAATCGTTATCGATGCAATATCCCTTCCTTTTATAGGAGTATACTCTTGCGGTATTTTTTATAACAATGTTTTAATTTCTGAAAGTGCTTCTTTAGAAATTTGACCTCGATGAGTTTCTTTCTTATTTACATTCAATACTCCTTTATACACAAAAGTACCATCAGAATAGATATGTAAATCATATACTTCACAGTATTTTAAACAAGGATTTTTAGAAATACTCACTAAGGAATCTTTAGGAGATAAATGACTTGATTTACACGACATTATTAAAACACTTATTAAACTTATGATATAATATTTCATAATTGATTTTTTTTGAAAAAAAGGAGGTTGTCTGAAAAAACAAACTATTATATTATATTGATTATTAACTTCGACAAGCTCAGTCTGACAACCTCCGTTTACAATTAAATTAGTGCCCACATTTTTTATGTGGGTTCCCTATCCTATTTGCTTGTTTCCAACTTCCTGGTGCAGGTAATACAAAGCCTCCTTTTAAACTTCGTGAAGAAATATTACCACGGATGTAATTTCTAAGCGCTGTTAATTCCGGATGATCATACATTAACTGTATTTTCTGTTCTGCTTTTGATGATCCGTTTACTCCACCTGCACGTGTTACAAAAACGGCAAACACTTCTGCGATATCTTCTTCTGGATTAGTTGATGCGTATTGCGTAACAAACCTGCTATTATAAGTAGTGTAAAATCCTTGCATAGCACTTTGACTTCCTTGGGCTTGTTGATAGTGGCTCCAAATATCTGCACAAAAACTTCTTTGCAACTTATTAATATAAGCGGCTTCTTTTGCACATCCTTCTCCTGGAAAATAATTAGTGCATGAAGCTTCAGAAATACTAGAGTCAAGCTGACTATTATTTAATGTTAACATGTGTCCAAACTCATGTATTACAGTATATACAAGTTCTCCTCCTTCATTAAATGATCCTTGATACGCATAATCAATAGCAATACCCATTTTCCAATCCGATAAATCTTGTTTTATTTGCACTTCCAGAATATATTAAAAATTCACTCATTTTTATTCGGTAACTAATTGAACCTATTTTTTTTTACCAATTCCCAAATTTCATTATGCTTTGCGATATCCTGCTGAAAAGCTAAATTTTGACCACTAACTTGATAGTCTTGAATTTTAGTAATCACATCACCACTAACTTTATATAGCGTTATTTCGCCATCATTTCCTATTGGGTTATTGGTTTGGTTTCCCGTTCCTTGTCCAGTACTTGATCCGTCTGATGAATTACTAATGTTTTAGTTGATAGCATTGTTTTCTAGAAAATCATCGTCATTACTACATGACACAAATGCTGTAACAATAAATACCATTAATGCAATCCTTTTTAGATAATGCATAGCTCTAAACTTTTTCATAATATTATTTTTTAGGTTATATATAAATGAAACAAGTTTAAAACAACACAATTAAATGTATAAACCTAAAAAAGAGGTGCTATTGCTAACATCTCTTTTTTAGGTTTTAAAATTCAATTTATCTCTTTATCAGGAATAAACGGTCATTAGCTTTTAACAAGCTCCCATATTTCAGTAAACTCATCTACTTCATTTTTCTTTTTACTATTAACTGACTTGGTAGTCTTAATTTGTTTTACATTTTCTTCTTCAACTGCAACAAATAATATTACTACTTCTTTTTTAAGATTCTTCATCATAGCTTATTTTTATATTCTTATACCTATGAAACAAGCTCAAACCTAAAAACCCTAATTAAAACTATATGATTATTTTAATAACCTAAAAACTAGTGTCTAAAGCTTATACTTTGTTATAAAATTATTAGCTTTATCAAAAATTCTATTTAATGCCTGATAATACAAAGTCAGTTTGTGAACAACGTGTTTTTGAAGAGGTTTTTAATACCCATTCAAAAACAATAAGAAACTTCATTTATTTCAAATGCAGGGATTCCGCGCAGGCAGAAGATTTAACTCAAGATGCTTTTGTTAAGCTTTGGAATAATTGTGCAAAAGTACCTTTTGAAAAAGCAAAATCATACTTATATACATTAGCAAATAATGCCTTTTTAAACGAAGTTGCTCATAAGAAAGTGATTTTAAAACACCAACAATCTTTTACTTCTATAGCAACACACGAAAGTCCTGAGTTTGTTTATAGAGAAAAAGAATTCAAAGGAGAGTTAGATAGGGCTATTGCTAATTTAACAGAAAAGCAACGCGAAGTATTTTTATTAAACAGAATAGAAAATAAAAAATATAAGGAAATTGCTGAAATGTTAGACATCTCCGTAAAGGCTGTTGAGAAAAGAATGCACGGAGCATTAGTGAGTTTGCGATCAGAAATTGAACATTTTAAAAAATAAAAAGTAGGGTTTTTAATCTATGTACTGTTTTAAGTATAAGAAAACTCTTGAAGTATAATAATGAAACATCAAAACGACGATACATATTTAGCAAAATGGTTAGCAGGCGAAATGCCTGAAGATGAGTTGCAGGATTTTAAAAATTCTAGCGCTTATGCTGACTATAAATTTCTTATTGATGTAGTAGATGAATTAGAAGTCCCTGATTATAACCAACAAAAAAACTTCGCTGCTACATTAGATAAAATTGCTGAACAGCAAGAAAAACCAGTAACTAAAGTACGAACACTTTTCCCTAATTGGGCGTATGCAGCTGCAGCTTCAGTAGTACTCTTTTTAGGGTATACTCTCTTTTTTCAAGAAACAACTTATACTGCTGAACTAGCTGAGCAAACCAATTTTGAATTGCCTGACGGATCTGAAGTATTATTAAATGCAGGGTCTGAAATTGCTTTTAATACATTTAACTGGAAAAACAACAGAACCTTAGATTTAACTGGAGAAGCCTATTTTAAAGTTCAAAAAGGATCTAAATTTACTGTAATTACAAAGGAAGGTTCAGTTGCTGTTTTAGGAACACAGTTTACCGTAAATTCAAGAAATGACTTTTATAATGTTACTTGTTTTGAAGGGAAAGTTAAAGTTAGTTCTGGAAAATTAAACCATATTTTAACCCCTGGTAATGCTATTAGTATTCAGAATCATATTGCAACCCCTTATACCATTGTTGAAACGAAACCTAGTTGGACTGTTCAAGAAAGTTCGTTTAATAACGTAGCGATCTTCCATGTTGTTACGGAACTAGAAAGGCAGTATAATATTACTGTTTCAGGAAAAGAAAACCTACAAGACGCTTATTTTTCAGGAAGATTCTCACATACCAACCTTCAACAAGCTTTAATAACTATTTTTGATACTATGGAAATTCGCTATACCTTTGATGCCAACAGTAATGTTCGTATTCAAAAGTATTAATGAGGCAAATAGTATTTTTAATAATTTTATTTATAACGGTTCATCTAAGTGCTCAAGTACAAAAACTTGAGTATTTAGATGAACCGTTATCAGTTATAATCCCTGATTTAGAGGCTAAGTTTTCTGTCCGTTTTGCATTCAATAATAACCTATTAACTGATAAAAGAATTACGCTTTCAGGAACCAATACTTTAGAAGAAATATTGGAACTTATTAAACAACAAACAAGTCTTGAATTTCATTTTTTAGATGCTAAAAACATCATCATAAAAAGGGCTGTATTTGATCCGAATATATCAACTACAAATTTAGATGAAGTATTAATTTCAAACGAATACCTAACTATTGGTTTTGATAAAATTAAAAGTGATGGTTCTATAAAAATAACCCCCGATGATTTAGGTATTCTTCCAGGCTTAACAGAACCAGATGTTTTACAAAGTTTACAATTGCTTCCGGGTATTTCAAGTCCTAATGAATCAGCATCTGAATTACATATTAGAGGAGGTACACCTGACCAAAATTTAGTGTTATGGGATGGAATTAAAATGTACCATCAAGGACATTTTTTCGGACATATATCAGCTTTTAATCCTTATATAACTGAATCTATAAACGTCTCACGGAGCGGTACTAGTGCAAAGTATGGTGATCGTATTTCTGGAGTTATAGATATTCGCACCTCAGATAAAGTTCATGATAGTTTAGCTATAGGGATTGGTTTTAATTTAATTCAAGCAGATGCTTTTATAAAAACCCCTATTGTAAAAGACAAATTAAGTCTAACCGCATCAGTCCGTCGCTCATATTCTGATGTTTTAAAAACCATCACTTTTAAAAAAATGAGTAATAAAGTATTTCAAAATACTAAAGTGGATGGCGTAAGTGTCCAACTAAAGAATAATACTTTTGAAGAGTTAGAAAATAGATTTTATTTCACTGATTATAATTTCAAAACGGTATGGAAACCTAACAGCAAACACACCATAAGTTTTAGCAATTTATATGTCGTTAATAAGCTAGATTATGCTGCAAAAATTAGCTCCGGAAATTTTGATGATATAGAAGCTCATGATTATTTAGATTTAACTAATAAAGGCTTTAATCTTAAATGGGAGGCTTTATTATCAAATAAAGTGACTTTAGAAACTAGTGGTTATAGTTCTGATTATAAATCAAAATATGGCTATTCTGATACTTTTGGGCCTGATGATTTATATACCTCAAATACTATTAATAATATTATAGATTTGGGAGCTAACTTAAGTTTACAATATTTACCTAATCGTAAAAATTCCTTTAAAATAGGATATGATATCGTTTCTAATACTATTGATTATAATATTACTACTGATTATAATAATGACCCTGAATTTCATTTTGAAGAAAAAGATAACGACAAACTAAACATTCACTCGCTATTTTATGAATATGTTTTTCAAGATGAAAAATGGACATTTCAAACAGGTATTCGCGCGAGTAAAGTGAGTACTCTCAATAAACAATTTATTGAACCTCGTTTATTTTTAAAATATAAATTAAGGGATTATTGGAGTGTAAAAACATCCTTAGAACTAAAAAATCAATCGATCAGTAAAGTATTGTCAGAAACTCAAAATGATTTAGGTTTGGGAAATAGCCTTTGGATTTTAGCCGATAAAGACAGACCAATAATTAATAACCGACAATTCTCTTTAGGTGTTTTATACGAAAAACAAGGTTGGAAAATAGATATAGATGCCTATTATAAAAAAATTAAAGGACTAACTGTTTTAAAAGATTTTTTTACTGGTGAAGAAAATGAACCTACTTTTTCTACAGGAAAGAGTGAAACTGTTGGTGTAGATGTTTTAGTAAAAAAACGTATTAAAAACTTTAGAACTTGGTTGGGATATTCCTTAAGTAAAACCAATTACTTTTTCAGTAATTTAAATAATGGTAATGCTTTTTTAGGAAATTTTGATCAAACACATGTCATTTCTTTATCTAATACCTACACCTATAAAAACTTACAGTTCTCTCTAGGTTGGAATGCAGCAACAGGAAAACCGTACACAAACGCCACCGGTATTAGTGATGAATCATTTGAAATTATTTATGAAAATAAACATGTGTCAAGACTAAAAAACTACCATAAACTAAATGCTAGTGTGATGTATGATTTCTATATCAATAATTCTAAAACTACTAAAGCACGAATTGGTGTCTCTTTTATTAATATTTATGACTACAAAAACGAATTAGAAAAGACATTCCGATTGGATAGTCAATACAATGAAGTTACTCAAAAGTTTGATTATAAAATTATTGAGCAAACAAGTTATGGCTTGCGTTTTACACCAAACGTAGTATTTCGTTTGAGTTTTTAAAAGTTAGAGGCTGTATGAAAAGTAAAATTTCATACAGCCTCTTTTTATAATTTAAAGTTAAGTGTTAATCTTCATAATCCCAACCATCTCCACAATCATCATAAAGGGTTTCAAATTGCTCTAAACTTGTAATTGTCATGCTTTGATTCATTTCTTCATCAATAACCTCAAAAGGATATATAAAATCTACTTCTTGTTCAACATTTAAACTTTCTATAAAATCAAAAAACACATCCTCATCAGTAATTGTAGTTGTCACACCATCGGAAATCATATCAAATGGATATACCATATCAAAGCACATTACATCATCCCAATCACCATCACACATTTCATATAATTCTTCCATTTCATCCTCAGAAGTAATCGTTATCATTTCTTCATTTACCATTACATCAACTGGGTAAACCACTTCAGGTTCATAAGCATCATTTTGAGCATCAAAGAACGTATAAAACTCTTCCTCATTATTAATAATTACTTCATTTCCTGCATCATCAACCATCGTGATAGGGAAAACAATATCAAAACATTCAAAATCATCTTCACAATAATCAAAAGCTTCTTCTAAATCTTGTTCATCATACATTATTTCTTGTTCTCCATCATCAAAATCTAAGGTAATTGGATAAACAAAATCTGGTTCATAATCATCTTCTTGGTTTTCAAAGAAATCAAATAAAGCATCACTATCAGCAATAGTTACTTGAGTTCCCTCTGTTTGTATCACTATTAAAGGGAAAACAAACTCAAAACAATCAAATTCTTCCATACAGTCGTCACCATAATCAGAATCATAACTAGTATTATCATCACTGCTTGTACTAGAATTGGCCGCTCTGGCTGAATTTAAAGTGGACTTTAGTCGTTGTGTTAATGATTTTGATGCAGGATCAACATTAGTGTCATCACTTTCATTACAGGAGACCATAAAACACATAGCCACTAATAAAATTAACGAAAATAAATTGGTTCTTTTTTTCATAATTAATAAGTTTTAATATTAATAGTAAAGAATATTCTTACTTAACTTTTAAACAGTCAGATATGTTTTTTCCCTATGAAAAATAAAAAAAACTATTATATGATATTCCATTTCACCCTATTAGAGTAAGGTAAATACACTACTTTTAGTAGTGTGAAAAAACTATTTTTTTGCGTGTAATAAACGTGTTAATTTAATAGAAAGATCTGTTAAAATAATTTTAGCGTTCCCATTACGTTCAATATGGTAAATAGCGTCGTTTAATTCGGTATTAATAGCTAAAATATTATTCCCGTGTACAAATGGTGCAAATTTTTCTAAAGAGAATCCTTTTGTTTGTGTTTCTAAAAACACTAAATCCGTAGCGGTATAATTTTGTAATAAAGCTTGACGGAAAAAATTTAAACAATAATTTAAAAACTGTTTTTGTGTTTCTCTACCAGTTTTTGCAATCGTTTCACTCCAGGCAATTAAATCATTTATAGCTGTTTTATTCCCTTTTGCTCTAAATGCAGCACGAACCCAAGTAATAAACCATTCTTCAAATTGTAAATCTTCTGAATCTTTACTTAAAAGAGCTACTGCTTTATTGTAGTTTCCATCAGCTTGATGTGCTATTTTTGTAGCTTCAGCTTGAGATACTTCATTAGTAGCTACTAATTCATTTACAATTGAATCTTCTGATAACCCAGGGAAATGCAATAGTTGACAACGGGATTTAATCGTATTTATTATTTGATCTTCATTTTCGGTAACTAATAAGAAAACTGTTTTATTAGGCGGTTCTTCTATTAATTTCAACAACTTATTAGCAGCAGCAGTATTCATTTTTTCTGCCATCCAAATAATCATAATCTTATAACCACCTTCATAGGATTTTAGGGCTAATTTCTTCACCACATCCAAGGCTTCATCAACTCCTATTTGTCCTTGCTTATTTTCTACTCCTAATAACTTATACCAGTCAAATAAATTACCATAGGGTTGTTCGGTTACAAAAGTTCGCCAATCTTCCAAAAATAAATTACTTACCGCATGACGCTTTATTTTATCATTCGTAGCTACAGGAAATGCAAAATGTAAATCAGGATGTGATAACTTATCCATTTTTAAATTACAAGCAGTATTATCAACTCCACAAAGTATATGACGTGCATAAGCAATTGCAGTAGCTAATGTACCACAACCTTCTGGCCCCACAAACAATTGTGCATGCGGAATACGTCCGTTATCGGCACTAGTCTTAAGATGACTAATTAAATGTTCTTGCCCTATGATTTTTGAGAAATCCATCAGACAAATATAATCTAAATACCAACTAAAATTCAAAACCTCACTATTAAATTATTTACCCAGTCAAGTTGAGCACAAGCCTTTTTTATTTTTTATTTCGCTTTAAAATATAACCGTAGCTATGGCTATGCTTATATTTTAAAACTCATCTAAATCAAAATAATTCAATTTTATTTCGTGTATTTTTAAATATCTTTGGCATGATAATAGTCGGTGTCAAGGATTATCTTAACTTAAAAAGTGGTTTCAATCATTCACATAAAAAACTATCTTTGCAAAACGTATTTATCATGCCCAATCAACTTCCTCGATGCAAGTACATGAGGTATGAATTAACAATAACATTTTTCGTTCGAGATACCCCTCGAGTAATTAAACCCACTGGTGGGATTTAAATAATAAACATACACAAATGAAGACCATACACCACTTTGATTTCAACTCAAAAAAAGCATTAATTCGCGTAGATTTTAACGTACCCTTAAATGATGAATTAAAAGTTACTGATGCTACACGTATTGAAGCTGCTAAACCAACTATTATTAAAATTTTAGAAGATGGTGGTAGTTGTGTATTAATGTCGCATTTAGGGCGACCAAAAGGGGTGCAAGATGAATTTTCATTAAAACATCTTGTTAATACGATAGAAGATGTTATTGGTGTTGATGTTCAGTTTGTAGAAAATTGTGTAGGAGAAGTTGCTGAAGCGGCGGTTGCTAATTTAGAAGATGGACAAATTCTATTGTTAGAAAATCTACGCTTTCATGAAGAAGAGAAAAAAGGAGATCCAAACTTCGCAGAACAATTATCTAAATTAGGTGATATTTATGTAAACGATGCTTTCGGAACTGCTCATAGAGCACATGCTTCTACAAGTGTTGTGGCTTCCTATTTTGGAGAAAACAAATGTTTTGGAAGCTTACTAGCAAAGGAAATTGAAAGTATTGGTAAAGTAATGGCTTCTGGAGAAAAGCCAGTTACTGCAATTTTAGGGGGAGCAAAAGTATCTTCTAAAATTACCATTATTGAAAATATTTTAGATAAAGTTGATCATGTAATTATTGGTGGAGGGATGACTTTTACCTTTATAAAAGCATTGGGCGGACAAATTGGAAATTCTTTAGTAGAGGATGAATATTTAGCCCTTGCAAAAACTATTTTAGAAAAAGCAAAAACTAAAGGAGTAGAAATTCATTTACCAGTAGATGCTGTAATTGCTGATAATTTTTCAAATGATGCGAATACACAAATAGTAGATACTACAAAAATCCCTGACGGATGGATGGGATTAGATGTAGGGCCTGAAACTAGCGCAAAATTTACTGCAGTATTGGCTAAATCAAAAACAATACTTTGGAATGGACCATTAGGTGTGTTTGAATTAGAAACCTTTTCTAAAGGAACAATAGCTTTAGGTAATGCTATCGTTGCTGCAACAGAAAACGGAGCCTTTTCATTAGTAGGTGGTGGAGATTCTGTGGCTGCAGCTAAACAATTTGGATTAAGTGAAAAAGTAAGTTATGTAAGTACGGGTGGTGGAGCAATGTTAGAAAGTTTAGAAGGTAAAGTTTTACCTGGTATTGCAGCTATATTAAACTAATCTATTTATTATGGGAATTATAAAAGTTGAAAATATAAAATTATATGCTTTTCACGGTTGTTTAACCGAGGAAGGGCGTATAGGAAGCGAATACCAAGTTGATGTAACCGTTAGTGCTGATTTATCAAAATCGGCGCTTACAGACGATTTAAATGACACTGTTGACTATGTGTTGTTAAATAAAATTGTTGCAGAAGAAATGGCAATTCGTTCAAAGTTATTAGAAGAAGTTGGGCAGCGAATTTTAGATAGAATATTTAAAGAGAGTGCTTTAGTGACCAATGCTGAAGTTGCAGTTTCTAAAATAAATCCGCCAATGGGTGGTAATGTTGAGAAAGTTACTATTCTTTTAAGCAAAGAGCGTTGCTAATTAAAAATATCTTATTACATTTGCTTACATATTAGGGTGTCGTGGCCGAGCGGCTAGGCAGTGGTCTGCAACACCATCTACAGCGGTTCGAATCCGCTCGACACCTCAAAAGAACCTCGTAACTTCAATGTTTACGGGGTTTTGTTTTTTTAAGGGTAAGCTTAGTGGTAAGTAATGTTCTTTTAAACTTCAAATTTTATTCCTTAATTTTCTGCTGACTAACAAACAATTAAACTGATACACTTTTAAAACACGGTGTAGTTAAAGTGTCATTAGCCTTAAAAAGTGTAGTTTTTCACAAAAAATATTGTTGATAGAATAATATTCCATTATAAAAATAAAGCTACTTCCTTTGTAACTTTGTAATATGTTCGCTCTTGTTGATTG
>NVVR01000024.1 GCA_002733415.1 Kordia sp.
CGCCGATGGTACTGCAGTTATGTGGGAGAGTAGGTCGTCGCCTTCTTTAATCCTCAACATTTTATTATGTTGGGGATTTTTTTTGTCATAAACTCAAATGAAATATCAACTTCATTCTAATGTTGAATTTGTTTTACTCGATTAGAAGATTTATATGATGTCCTATGATTATGATCTTATCGTTCTGTATTATGGAATAATATGTTTTTTAACGTTAAAAATAGTTATCTATCGCTTAAATCATGATATATTTAAGATATAGTCATATATTATACTAAAACCCAAGCTTTTCATCACCTAAAATTCATACTACGCAAATAATTAGCTAAAATAATACCTACTGTTAAATACAGGTGTTACTTACTTTTTTATAGCTAACAGTAATGTTTTTATTAATATCAACGTTAAATTAGTATTATCATAAAGTCAACAAATAGGTTGTAAGTTTAGTCGTTTCTTATTAAAATACGTTAAAGATTATATAATTCGTAAAAACATGGGTAACTATTTTGATTTTATTAGAACATATAAGTATAAAGGTCATTTTATATATTGTTATTGATGAATCTAAATTCTTTACTATGAAAAAAATACTTACAATTTTTATTTGTTCAATGTTTTATTTAGGTTTTTCACAGAATATTAGTATTACATATGAAAATCCATTAGGAATTGAAATTTTTGGTAGTGAAGAAATATATCATGTGTTTATACAAAATAATACTGAAAATATTATTGATGAAAATTCTATATTGGAAGTCAACTTACCAGTGGGAATAACTTATGTGGACAACTCAGTATCAAGTAATTTTATTGGAACATCAGTATTAGACGTTAATAACCCAGAATTTATAACTATAAATGCTATTGCAGTTGGAGAAATAATTACTTTAGAATTTAAAGCTGAGGCAAAGTGCAATAGTTATGCATTTATTGATGACAATTTAGTCGCTATTAAAAATGGGATAAAATATTCTTATAGTATCGGAGGAGTTAATCAATCAGAAATAATACTCAATGAAACCGATAGTTATAATTTGTCTTTTAGTGATGTCAGTTTAGAGTTGCCATTAGAAATTTTGGGTCAGGATAATCAAACTCTTGAGTTTAATAGTATAAATGAGTCACTAACTCAGAGCCTTCATATAAGTATACCCGGAAATTCAGCAGAGTTTTCTTCATTTCAAATAAATGTAAGTCCAACTTCTGAATTAGAGTTTATGGGGATTTCTGAATTGATTATTGGTACAACAAGTTATAGTGTATTAGTTACTACAATAATAGCACCTGTAGCGCCTAGTACTACTACTAATTTGATTTTTAAAGCTTCTGATATTGATACTATTTTATCTAATTTTAGTGCAAATATGCTAATTAAAGTTAAATTAAATTTTCGAGCGAAAAGTTGTTTTGTAGGGAATTCACAGCATGTTGAATATGAATCTATTGTAGGTGGAATTAATATTGATGATTGTGCTATTTCTAAAATATTTGGTGATTTTCAATTTCGTACAATAGCTCCGAGTTTAACTTATTCTTTTAATTCAGATAAAAAACTTAATTTTTGTGGAGAAACTTCTGCAGTAGAGTATACCATAACTAATTCTATAGATGCTTCTGGTCCAGCTTATGATATTCATTTATTATTGAATTCGAATTATGGAAGTGAAATTTCTAATATTAGAATTAATGACATTCCCGTAGAAACATCAATTTATACTTCTGGAAATGATAGTATGGTACATTTACTTGGCGATCAATTTTTTGATTTAACAGATGAGGATAATGATGGTGAAATTGATGATTTAGCTCCTGGTGCATCAATTACTGTTAAATGTGATGTAAGTTTAATTTTATCATCTGAATATTTTTCATTAGATAATTGTGATAATGGTTTTCATGAAACATATTTTCAAAGTGAATTTTATAGTTTAAGTTCAGAATGTGATACAGTTTATTCTACTGATAATGATCTGTATTCTATATTTCAATTAATAGAGTCAAGTAATTCTAATAACCTACAACTAAATGTAGATCTTGATTTAGGGGAATCAAATCATGTTCAATTTTGTTTTAATAGAAATAAAGGAGGATATGAAAATCAAATTTTTGATGACACGATGTTATTAGATGCAAATATTATACTCCCTTGTGGTACAGGGGTTGATTTAAACTTTCAACCAATATTTACCACTGATAGCGGGATAGAATTATCAGTAATTCCAACTACTCTAATCATTGATGATAAACTGGTGTTAAACTTAAAGGTTATAGACCCTTATATTTTTTCCGATTCAATAAGTACTTATGGAGGTTGTTTTGAATTTGATTTGCTTTTAGATTCGGGTAATTTATTTAATTGCACTAATACTGAATCATTATTAGAGGGAACTGTATATGGTGCATTTTCTGAATGTCCTAATCAAAAAATTAATCTTGGTTGTGATCAAAAACAACTTTATTTGCATTACATTCCTTTATTTCCTTCTTGTCCTAATGAATATACTATTATGGCTACTAGTTTTAATGCTATCCGAACTAGTTATGGAACATATTCCGATGGTAGTCAAATTACGATTGAAGGAGTAGAAAGTGGTGAATTCCAAAATTTAAATACTAATGGAGCTTATGCATCTGATACTATTCGAACTGATATAGTTGGTAAAGCAGTTTGTGATGTAGGAAGTGACGAAATATTTTATGGCTATATTTGGTTTTCTCACCCAGAAAACATTCCTATTCTTACAATGACACAAGCTGAATACAGTATTGGTTTATCTGATCCAATAATTACAAGTGATTTTAGCTATAGGGATGATTTAAGTACATCAATAAAAACTGTTTATGAGGTGAAAGTAAGTGGTGAGCAAGTTAATAAATACGATGCTGTAAAAATTAGCGGTTATTTTTTAGTAGATAAATCGATTAATAACAACACAGAATTTCCAGATGTGTATTCTATTGCGGAGTTTAGAGGTGGAATTAATAGTACCTCAAACTTACCTGAATCTCCATACCATTACGGAACTAATTTTGAAGTATATGGGCTAGATTATTTTGGAGGGTTAGGAGGTTCTCCTGCTACTTGTTCATCTTATGGGGATTTTTATATGTCTTTCCATGTTAAGGGGGGATTTCAAGATGATTTTCCAAATGAATTTAGAAATGTAATCCAAATTATTGGCCCGATTGAAGTAATAATACCAGCTGCAATTAATGATAACATTGTTTTAATTAGTGCAGAATATGCCGTAAGCGGAATATATAATTCATCAAATTTAAGTATTAATCCTGTAGAAGGTAACTCAGGTGTATTTAGAATTTATGATTCAGAGTATGGAGAGCTTGAAGAATTTCGCCCTTTTGATAAAACAAGCACTATTATGTATTGTAGTATCCGATTTCGATTAAGTCTAAATGATTGTTCACTTTCTGAAGAGCAAACTATAGATGTGCTTGGGGCATATTTAGAGCAAGGGTATGCGGAAGAGCCTTTAAAAGAAATGATTGAAACCAATTATCCTACAAGAATTGTTAGTAATGGCAGTGGTTTCAATACTGGAGATTTAAACTTAGATATTGTAAATCCTTTTTTTCAAACTATAGGAACTGTAACGAGATACAAGATAGATGTTGATAATATTAATCCCCAACAGGCCAAACATCCGTGGATTAAATTTACATACCCAGATAATTTAATTTCCATTAATAATTCTGCAATTAATGGGTATGACATTGTTGGGTCAGTTTACGATACAAATACATTATTATTAAAACTACAGCCGATTAATGCTGGTTGTGGTATGGAGGGGTATATTGATATAACATTAAATGATTGTGAATTTGACGACCAATATGTTGACATTCACATAGAAACTGGAATTTCTTGTGAGCCTATCTCTGATGATATTTTTAATAATGATGGTATTGTTTGTCCTTTAGATACTGATAAAAAGGTTCAATTAGAAATTATTAAATCAAATTTAAGAATGGATGTAATACCACTTTTCGATAGTAGTGTTCCTCTTCAATATTGTGATTCTTTTCAGTATATAGTACAAATATTTAATAATGAAAAAGCAAATATTACTAGCCCGAGTTTTCAAGTAGATGTGCCAAACGGATTTGAAATGTCTGTGCAGTATCTTTATCCTGTTTTAGAAGCTATTGACGCTACCAATTCTCAATTTATTAATACAGGTTTTTCATCACCAATAGATATTGTAAGTGGGCAATTATGGGGTTTAGAAGAAACAAATGGAGTACTTCCCGGGTATATAGCTAATCAATCTGATTATTTAAATAATTACTACCAATTATTAGTAACACTTACACCTACTTGTGGTTATGACGGAGTAAGTTCCATCAATTTTTCGGCAAGCGGTATTACTAATTGTAATGAAGAAAAAGAAATAACTTTTCAATCCACCCCTACATTTTTAGAGTTAGATGCACTAAATAATTATTCTCTTCAATTGTCTATGGATGTACAACAAAATGTCGGTTTAAGTAATTACACAGCTACAGTTCATTATGTTCCTAATACTGATATTTTGGATTCATTAGGAATTCTTACTGTTAATTTACCTGCTGGAATATATTCTACAGATAATTTAAATTTTACATTACCTTCTAGTGGAGGTACTGATTTCATTTTTGATTTCACTACGGATCCTGAATATTGTGGAGATGTAAGTTTTCTTATAAATACTATAATTGATATAGGATTAGGTTGTAATACTAATACTACTTGTGTAAGGAGATTTGAGTTGCAAAATACATTAACAGAATACATTTGCATTCAGGAGTGTATTATTAAAAGTGTGGAGGTTGAAACTATAATAGGCCTTACTTGTTTGAATTATAACTTAAATGTTGTGCCCCCTGTTGTTAGCTATGGTGATATAATTTCTTATGATTGGGTGATAACGGATATAAACAATAATTTAATCGGTAATTACTCAGGCAATGAAATAGAAGTCGACCTACCAAATGTAGGGATGCCTTTTACTACTGTGTTAACTGTAGTGGGTATGAATATTAATGGTAGTGTATGTAAAGCAGAAAAAATAGTTACTTTAACTCCAAGTTGTGAACAATGTGATATTAAAGGTGAATTAACTATTTCAAGAAATAGTAATGATGTTTGTAATAGTATAGTGCTAATACCAAATATAACTGTTTATAATGGTGAAATTACTTCTTATTTATGGAGTCTATATGATGAGCAAGGTAATGAGTTAGAAA
Source organism: Kordia sp. (assembly GCA_002733415.1). Lineage (GTDB taxonomy): Bacteria > Bacteroidota > Bacteroidia > Flavobacteriales > Flavobacteriaceae. The sequence goes on from NVVR01000024.1 coordinate 5,248, forward strand.
CAATTCATTCAAATACAATTATTCCAGAGTTCTTTATTTACGAGTTTTTGGAAAATGGGGTTTATAGCGTGTGCTTAGAGATAAATAGTAGTAATATACTAGGAGAGACTTGTAGTAAGCAAATTTGTAAAGAAGTAATAATTAACTGTACACCTTGTAGTGTAGATGCTAAATTTAGTAGTCAAAAAATAAGTGATTGTATCTATCAATTTAATAATCACTCAATAGTTAGCAATTGGATTGATGTTGAATATTTATGGGATTTTGGTGATGGAAATACTAGTACAGAATTTGAGCCAAGACATACCTATACAACTACTGGGAGTAATAATGTGTACCTTACAGTTACAGCTTTAAATAGTACAAATGTTAGCTGTGAAAGTACATTTGGACCAATGAAAATTGAAGCTAACAGTTGTTTTCAAGATGAAGGTTGTTTAGATATTACCGATACGACTGATATTGATGTATTTCCTAACCCTAATAATGGAATATTTACTTTATCTTTTAATAGTTGTATTAAATCTAGTGAAGTTCGTGTTTATGATGCATTAGGGAAAATAATTTATTATAAAATAATGAGAAATGATAATAAGGTTTTTATAGATATTCCTAATTGTGCTAAAGGAGTTTATTTTGTTAAAGTTTCTAGTAATACTATGAGCAAAACTAAAAGGATTATTATTGAGTGAAAGTGGCAATTTTAAATTTAAGTATATAATATTTTGTATTTTTTGATTTGTAGTATGATAATTACTTTATAAGCATGTAAGTTTTTGTGTTTTTTCTGACTAAGACTCAGTTAAATTATTTATCTTCATTTTTATATGAGTAAACCCTTTATTTCTTCTCTTCAAAGTACTTTAGAAAAGGCGTTAGTTTTATTAGAAAATTTGCCTGAGCCTGTTTATGTAGATGATTCTGTTGGTCCATTTTATTCAAGTATAGGAGGACATATTAGACATATATTGGATTTTTATTTTTCAATTTTTAAAGGATTAAATAATTATCTAATCGATTTAACAGATAGAGAGCGTAATAATGCTATTGAAATTGATGTATACTTCGCTAAAACGGAAATAAAAAAAGTTTTACTGGAATTAGATAGTTATTCAGGCTATGATTTAGAAGAGAAATATGAATTGATTGATGATTTAGGGCAGGGGAAAATGTCTATACCTACTAATTTATATGCGGTTTTTGCTCAAGCAAATTCGCATACAATTCATCATTATGCAATTATATCCCAATTACTTTTTGCTTTTGAAATTGTAATTGAAGACAAAACGTTTGGGTATAATCCAACAACACCTGCTAAGGTTATAAAAAATACTAGTCGTTAAATAATGCTTTTATAATTGTGTGTAAGCCTTTCATTGTAAGTAAAATGGCTGCTATGCAAAATAAACCAGCAATTCCAATTGTTAGAAAATTCCTTAATTTAAATCCTAAATGCAATAAAAATGGACCTGCAAACATAAAAAATAAAGCGATTGCCATTAATTTTATTCCTTTTGATAAAACTTCTTTATTTGTTCTCATTATTATAAAATGTGGTTGCATTACGAACTGATCCATGTTTTAATAAAAGATCTTGTGCTAAATTATGGTCGATGTTTAATAAATTCATTATCATTTGAATACCTCGTTCTACTAATTTATCATTAGAGAGTTGCATATCCACCATTTTATTGCCTTTTACTTTTCCTAATTGTATCATAGTTGCTGTAGAAATCATGTTTAAAACTAGTTTCTGAGCTGTACCTGCTTTCATACGTGAACTTCCAGTTACAAATTCAGGTCCAACAATAACAACAATAGGGAATTGAGCAGTCAAAGCTAATGGACTATTTTGATTGCAAGTAATACAACCAGTTGCAATATTATTTTCGTTACATTTTTTTAAACCTCCAATGACATATGGTGTTGTTCCAGATGCAGCTATACCAATAACGATATCATTATCTGTTATATTATGTTGCTTTAAGTCTCTCCAAGCTTGTTCGGTGTCATCTTCAGCATTTTCAACTGCTTTTCTGATAGCGTTGTCGCCACCTGCAATTAACCCAACAACTAAATCATGCGACACTCCAAAAGTAGGTGGACATTCTGAAGCGTCAACTACACCTAACCTACCACTTGTACCAGCTCCTATATAAAATATTCTACCTCCTGTTTTTAATTTATTTACTGTTTCTAAAACCAATTTTTCTACTTCTGGCAAAGCTTTTTCGACTGCTTGAGCGACTGTTTTATCTTCGGTATTTATGTTTACTAACAATTCGGAAACACTCATGTTTTCTAAATCATTATAATTGGAATCTTGCTCAGTAGTTTTAGTAAATTTCATAATACAAAATAACGCATTTTGATAATAATTAGAACTAAAAATCTAAAAGTATTTTTGCGTATAAAAATGTTAAGTTTTAGTTATATTGCAATACCATATATTGGTTAAAAATATATAAGTAATAACTAATAATATATCTTTCATATGAAAAAAATAGTACTATTAGCATTGGTTTCTTTTACAATGTATTCTTGTAAAAAGGATAAGAGTAGTCAAGAAGTAGCTGCTGGGAATTTGCCAATTGAGATTGAGGTAAAAAAAGACTTTAAAATTAAATCTGTAACCAGGAAAGATTATTTAGCAGAATATAAATTTGGTGAATATATTCAAGGTAAACAGTTAAATAAGGTTGTACGAAGATTTAACGAAGAGTCATTACCTTATGAAATAGAAATAGAGGTTATGGATCCAGATGACATGGGAGTCTCTTCTGGAGATTCATTGTCAATTGATCCATTAAATGGGAATGTATTTAAGTATACACCAAAGAAAAACGGAAATAAAATTGAAATGTACGGTGTGAATGGGGATTTAGCTGAAATATTAATCCATAAAGATCATACAATGTTTGGGTATACAGCAGATAATGATAAAGAGCCTTTTGTTGTTAGGAAATATGATGAGATAGGGAATTATATTTATCAAGTTATTAATACTGGTGATGAATTTTTATATGTTACTAAGCATACAATTGTTGCTAAGGATGATAACGGTTTTGCTACAAAATCAAATGCGATGTGGTTTCAGTATAGGAAAAGAGCAGATATAAACTATAATAATATTGATTTTTCTTCTTTAGAAGTTGTTGATAAAAACTACCAAGTTGTAGAGTTTAATTTTGAGCTATATTAAGAATTATGCATGATATAAAAAAAGCCAGTAATTAAATTTTACTGGCTTTTTTTATATCACTGTGTTTCGTCCTGAAATAAGTTGATATAAAATTAACTTATTATGAATAATAAAAATATCAAGCTAGTTAAGTTTAACCAATACGGTTATATTTTGGTTTTAATGAACTATATCTTAGAATCAGAAAGAGCATTATATCTAGAAATAAAATCAAATAGCCTTCTTGGTATTTAGGATTGAAAGCATTGTGTTTTGTATGGGGTTATAAAGGTTTCTCCTAACTCTATAAGTGACATAAAAAAGGCATTGAAGTTATATTCACTGGCTTAAATAAAAATTTATGATGACTGTTAATCTATTTTAAGATGATATATGTAGTTATTTTTTTTTAGCATATTTAGCGTACCTATTTAATAACTGTTGTTTTCTTTTGTTTAATTTAGATTGTTGACTAGAAATGTTTTGTTTTTTTTGATTTTCTACAGTTTGTTTTCTAGTGATTTTTTTTTCAGTGTTATTGGCAACGAGAGCATCTTTTTTTAATGAAACCTCTGCGGATTTATCAATAATTCTATTATTGAGCTTTGAATTGTTTTCTTTAATTAAGTTTTTCTTTTTTTCCTCTAGGCTAGCTAGTTTTTTTTGTTTAGTAACCTTACGATCATTTTTGGTGTTATTAATTCGTTTGGTTGTTTCAGAATTGTTTTTTGAAAACTTATTATTGCGTTCAGTAGTTCTTGCTTTGTTTGTGTTGTCGATAGCAAGCTTTTTTTCGTCACGTAAACTTTGGTAGTAAGCTTTTTTCATAGCCTCTACTTCTTTGTACACGTTATTTATAGAAATGTTATCTACTGGTGTTTGGGAAAAAGATTTTCCCGTACTGATAAGCAATAATAATAGCGTTATTCTCTTCATTCCCCAATGTTAAAAGATTAATGTTTTAAAAATCAATCAAATATAGATTAAATTGGTAAATAAAAAAATATATATTAACAAATGTTATCTTTTTTGATTGTAAAAAAAAGTATGATCAATTTTATAGAGATAAGCTTGATAATGTATGAATTAACTATCTGGTTTAGTAGGGAATATAAACCTGAATTTATTACTGTTTTTGAAGAGCAAAAAAAAATAGCTTCTAATTTAATTAGAAGCTATTTTTTAAATATAATTTGAAAAATTTAAGCAATACTCTCTAAAATAGTATTTAGAGTAGTACTAGGTTTCATAGAAGAAACCACTAACGACTCAGTAGGAGCGTAATATCCCTCTAATTCTACAGGGTTTCCTTGAACAATGTTTAATTCATCTATAATAGTAGTCTCCTGTTCTGTTAGTGTTTGTACGATTTTAGTGAATTCTGCTTGTAATTCAACGTTTTTTGTTTGTTTAGCTAAGGCTTCTGCCCAATAAGTTGCTAAATAAAAGTGCGATCCTCTATTGTCTAATTCACCAACTTTACGAGAAGGAGATTTATTATTATCTAAAAATTTATCAGTAGCTTCATCTAAAGTTTCAGCTAGTATTAGTGCTTTAGTGTTGTTATTTGTATTTCCAAAATGTTCTAAAGAAACCGCTAAAGCCAAGAATTCTCCTAATGAATCCCAACGCAAGTGATTTTCTTTAGTGAATTGCTGTACATGCTTAGGAGCAGAACCTCCAGCACCAGTTTCAAACAATCCACCACCATTCATTAATGGTACAATAGATAACATTTTTGCTGAAGTACCTAATTCTAAAATAGGGAATAAGTCAGTTAAGAAATCACGTAATACATTTCCTGTAACCGAAATTGTATCTTTTCCTTCTTTAATTCTGTCTAATGTAAAATGGGTAGCGTCAATAGGAGATAAAATTCTAATATCTAAACCAGAAGTATCATGGTTTGGTATATAAGTATTTATCTTTTTAATTAATTCTGTATCATGAGCTCTATTTTCATCTAACCAGAAAACAGCCGGAGTAGCAGAAGCTCTTGCTCTTGTTACGGCTAGTTTAATCCAGTCTTGAATAGGTGCGTCTTTTACCTGGCACATTCTCCATATATCTCCAGTTTCAACAGTATGTTCCAGTAAAGTTGTTCCGCTTGCGTCAATTACACGAATAGTTCCGTTAGAAGTCATTTCAAATGTCTTGTCATGTGAACCGTACTCTTCAGCTTTTTGAGCCATTAAACCTACGTTTGGAACAGTTCCCATTGTAGTAGGATCAAAAGCCCCATGTTTTTTACAGAAATCAATTGTAGCTGTATAAATACCAGCATAACTACTATCTGGGATTACTGCTTTGGTGTCTTGTTGTTTTCCTTCTGTATTCCACATTTGTCCTGAAGTACGAATCATTGCTGGCATTGATGCATCAATGATAATATCTGAAGGAACATGTAGGTTAGTGATTCCCTTATCGGAATCTACCATAGCAATTGATGGTCCATTTGTATAGGCTGTTTGGATATCAGCTTCAATTTCTGCGCGTTTATCAGCAGGTAACTCATTTAGTTTTTCTAATAAATTTCCAAATCCATTATTCACATCTACTCCTAATTCACCTAAGACAGGAGCATGCTTATCAAATACATTTTTAAAATATACTCTTACTGCATGACCAAAAATGATTGGGTCAGAAACCTTCATCATAGTTGCCTTCAGGTGTAATGAAAATAATACATTGTTTGCTTTCGCGTCTTTAATTTGCTCGTCTAAAAAAGCTACTAATGCTTTTTTATTCATTACAGTAGCATCAATAATTTCACCTTGTAATAAGTCTAAATTATCTTTTAAAACAATCGTTTTTCCATTAGCTGCTGTAAATTCAATTTTTACATTCGTAACCTTTGTTAAGGTAGTAGACTTTTCGTTATGTGCAAAATCTCCAGCGCTCATAGTTGCTACGTGCGTTTTAGAGTCTGATGACCATGCTCCCATAGGGTGCGGATTTTTACGAGCGTAATTTTTAACAGCTTTAGGAGCTCTACGGTCAGAATTTCCTTCACGTAAAACAGGATTTACTGCTGAACCTTTAGCTTTTCCGTATCTTTTCTGAATGTCTTTATCAGCGTCAGTTAATGGAGTGTCTGGATAATCAGGTATAGCAAAACCACCATCTTGTAATTCTTTAATAGCAGCTTTTAACTGTGGTACAGAAGCAGATATATTCGGAAGCTTTATAATGTTAGCTTCTGGTTTTTTTGCTAACTCACCTAATTCAGCTAAAGCATCAGGGACTATTTGATCATCAGTTAAGTAATCAGGAAATATAGCTAGTATTCTAGCAGCAAGAGAAATATCTTTTGTTTCAATAATAACTCCTGAAGAAGCGGTAAATGCTTTAACTATTGGTAAAAATGAATGTGTAGCTAAAGCTGGAGCTTCATCTGTTTTTGTGTAAATAATCTTTGCTTTTCCTGACATGATTGTTTAATTTTATAGTTAATACGGTAAGGACACCGTTTGTATTTTTAATTCTCATCCTGAAGTTCTATTACAGAATTCAGATTTAAGGAGTCTCAAAGATACCTATTATTGTGCGGTTTTTGACAAGTATGTAATTGAACTTCTTTTATTGTATAAAGTTTTATCAATGTGATAAAATTCATATTTAAATTTTTAGAACTGTTTAATTTATACGATTATATTTTATGAATTTAACGATTGTTTTTCGGCATACTTATTGCTTTTTATACACTAAATAGAATTGAAACCAACTATAAATGACAACAACAGAAATAATTAAGAAAGAAAAATATAAAAAATTAGCTTTAGGGATATTATTTGACGCATTAGGATATGTTTCATTTATTTTTCCACCATTTGATATAGTATGGGCACCTCTCTCTGCTTATTTGATGACTAGATTATATAAAGGCAGAAAAGGGAAAATAGCGGCTATAGTTACTTTTATTGAAGAGGCATTACCGGTTTTAGATGTTGTACCAACATTTACGCTTATGTGGATTTATACATTTGTTTTTGATAAGAAAAATGTTAAGGGAGATATTATTGAAGTAGAGTAAACTATAAGAACAGATTAAATGGGCTTCTATTTTAATTTTTAGGAGCCCATTTTTATTGTTATAATTTTATAGTCAAACCAAGAATAATATTCCTTCCTTGGTTGTAAATACCATTATTCTTTAGTCTTGATAAATGATTGATATATTGTTTATCTAAAAGATTGTTTACTCCGAGATTAAATTTATAGTTGGCTTTTTTTGTTTGTAACTCTGAATTAACTCCTAAGTTAACTAAGTCATAGTTTTTTGAAGATGTTTCAGAATTACTTACGTTTTGTTGTTTGAATACATTTTTTAAACTAATGAAAGCATTCGTATTTAGTTTAGAATTCTTTGAGATTGTAAAAGTTAAATTGGTGTGTATTGAATTGGCTGGTATAAGAGGTAGATAGTTACCTTTTTTTAACTTTCCAGTAACGGTTTCAAAACTACTATTAATATGCAGCCAATCTAATGGATGAGGATGTAGGTGTATTCCTAATTCACCTCCATAAAGAGAAGCGTTTTCTTGTAGGTAATTAAATACCTGTGCATTATCAATATAATTTTCAGTAGGAGTTAGGTATATGTAATCGTTTATATTATTATAAAAACCATTTATAAAAAAATCAAAATGGTCGCTTTTATAATTTAAGTTTAAGTCAAGCTGTATGTTTTGTTCATTTGTTAAATTAATATCTCCAATTTCGTAACGATTACTTCCTTCATGTTCTCCGTCAGATGTTAATTCGGCTAAATTAGGAGCTCTAAACCCGGTTGCAAGATTAATCCGTCCGGTAATTTGTGAGCTTAATTCGGTTTTAAACCCAATTGCGCCATTGAAACTATTAAAAGTTTTATACCTACTAACAGTGTTTAGATGGATATTTCTGTAATCATAACGTAAACCAAATTGTATTGCGTATTTTTTCCAATGATAATGTGATGTTCCAAATATACCCGCATCAGTTATTGTAGCGTCTGGAATTAAAGTTTCAAATCCTAAGTTTTTATTTTTTTGATACATCCCTTGCGAACCAATAATTATTTCGAAATCCTTTATTTCTGGTAACTCATATTTAATGTTATAGTTTAAAGTACTTAAGTGCATTTCCAAAGCAGGATTTATTTCCTCATCTGAATACCCATCCTCTTCATGTTCATCATGACTGTGCTCTTCCTCATATTCTTTTCTTTTATTAAATGTATACCCCAAAGTCATATCAAGTTTTCCTTTATTCAAGTTTACTTTTGTATGTGAGCTTATGATATGATTTTCAATAGATTGATTTGGTAATAGTGGTTTTATATTATTGTTTTGAGTGTCAATACCTTCAGGAATACCTAAACGACTAAAGTTAATGTTATAACGGAAATCATTAGTTATTTTATCATTTCCAAAACCAACACCAGTTTTTAAGTCGTATTCAGAAAATCGTGAATTAGTTACACGTGTATTGTCAAATTGATAATCAGCATGTTGTTGTAAAGAGAAACGAGTTAAAAGTTTTAATTTTTCTGTAGTTTTTTTAAGTCCGAAATTAGTAGTTATTCCATTTGTATTAGAATAGTATTTGGAAGAAATATCGATATTTAAAGAGTCTAACGGAGCATATAATTCAGGATTTAAAAAGAGTACGCCACCAATAGCATCAGAACCATAGAGTAGGGAAGCAGGTCCTTTTATAATTTCCACACTTTCAATACCTGAAGCACTTACTCCAATTCCGTGTTCCTCACCAAATTGTTGATTTTCTAATCGGATTCCTTGAGTATAGACAAGTACTCTATTACTACTCAATCCTCTAATAACAGGTTTTCCTATTCCACTACCAGTACTAATTTGATTAACTCCTGGAACCTGACTTAGTTGTTCAGATAAATTATTTGCATCAGTTAAATCAGCAACTTTTATTTTTTCTACTTTCATTACATTGTCCTTTTGGAGCTTATGAAATGGAGTAGAAATAAGAACACCTTCAAGTTCTAAAACTGTCGAATGTAATTGAAAATTAATATTTAAATCTGAATTTAACTCAATATTTTCATGAATATTTTGGTATCCTAAATAAGAGATATAAAGTTTATAATTGCTTGCAGGCAGGTTTTCTAAATTAAAATAACCATTGGAATTGGTTGTGGTACCTGTGTTTAATGATTCGATGTAAATATTTACACCAGTTAGTGGTTTAAATGTTTTTTGATCTGTGATATTACCAGATATTTTGTACTGTGCAAAGCTACTTAAACTAATAAAAAGTATAAGTAAATTTATGAAATGTTTCATATATAGTTGTATTAACATATATACCTAAGTAGAAACGTAGGTATAATTATAAAAAATAGAATGTGATTGATTTAATCTATATTAATACAGGAGGTCCTCGAAGAGGCTGATTACCAATGAATATATTATGAAAGTGTTCACTCGAATAGTCTGAGTGAATTGAACTATGATAATGAGCGTTTTTTTCTAATGAAAAATAAACAATTGAATCATAAATTTGTGGAGTAGCATATAATTGAATAAAACGACAATCAAATTCTATTGCATGTAAGTGTGTTTTTTCTTTTTCATTGCAATCAATTACATGTTTATGGTGTTCAAGTGAATGAATAAAATTAAGAACAGAAGGGGTTAATAAAACCGATATTAGCCCTATTAGTAGTACTGATTTTAATATGTTCTTCAGGTGTTTATTCACTAAAATATTTTTTGAACCCCATTCTGCTTAACATTTTCTTTTCAAATGCCCAGAAAAATTTAAACTGACCGAAAATCCAGCCTACAAGTACTAGTAATACTTGGTAAATTGGAAATATGATTAGTATGCGAATTGTCCAAAATAGAAATGAGTTTGAAATTAACTCTTTTAAATTTAACATTTCAATTATTGGGCCTGATATTTTTGCCGATGTCGATCCAGTAATAGCGAACACTAGGAAAATGGCTATTAGTTCCCAACGAAAGGTAACTTGCCATTTCGTAGCTAGTTTTTTAAAAAGTTTAAGCGTAATATTTAATATGCCATATGAAATGATAAATGTAAGAAATATAAGGAGAATGGTATTTGTTTCAGAAAAACTGGAAAGAATTCCTTTAGCTAATAAATAACCAGAAAGTAATAGTGCAACTCCTCCTAGTAGAAGGTGAACTAATTGCCAGTTTTTTTCAATTTCCCAACGCTCTTTAATCTTTTTCATGATCATAATTTTGCTGCAAAAATAATATAATCTTACTTCATAAAAAAACCGAACAATGATTTGTTCGGTTTTTAAAGTATTTATAATTAAAGGAATTATTTCCCGAAAAGCCCTCCTAATAAACCTCCAAGACCACCTTTTTTAGTGCCTCCAGAGTTTAAAACCATTCCGGCAACATCATCTAAGATAGATCCATCATTGTTTCCATCTAATAATGATTCAATTAAGCTTTGTTGTTTAGGGGCTGAAGCTCCACCACCTAATAAACCACCTAATAAATCACCAATCCCGTTTGAATCAGAAACATTTTGTTGTTTTGATTGTTTTCCTAAGTATCCCATTACTAATGGTGCTGCTACTTTTAATATATCCATTACAGCACTAGAATCCATTCCAGATTTTTGCGATAATGCATTAGTTACGTTGTTTTGTGCCCCACCTAATACATGACCTAATATTCCAGCTCCATCATCCATAACACTTTTGTCTACACCTCCAGCGAATAATCCTCCAAGGTTGTCTAAAATAGAACCATCATGCTTTCCAGACAATGCACCCATTAAACCAGCTGCACCTTCTGGTGTTGCCGCATTACGTTTCATGGCCCCCATTAATATAGGTAAAGCCATTGTAAGTAATGATGAAGTTTTATCTGTTGATTGTCCAGATTGTCCTGCTACACCGCTAATGATTGTTTTACCTAAGTCACTATTTAATAAATCTAATATTCCTGACATTTTTATAATACAGTTTAGTTAATTACTAATTTCATTTACAAGTTACAGAAAAATATCTTCATCAGAGTAAAACTATTAGCTAGTATTAAATCATCGATTAAAAACATGTTATCATCGACGAAAGGGAAGTTGTTGTTGAAGCAAAAATTCTGGTATAAGAAATAGTTCTTAATCATTTTGCATTACGTAATGAAATTGACAACATTTTCTACAGCTCTAAAGCGGTAATAAAAGTTATCTCTATTTTTTTACAAAATAAACCCCACAACATTTGCTATGAGGTTTATGCATTTACAACAGAGTGAAAGTATTAAGACCAAAAGTACTAGCTCTGTATTACTGTTTAAGTTATACTTTTACTTTTAAAAAAGTTTTGTAACAAACCAATTAGTATAACTGTAAACAGATAACTCCATGTAAAGCATTTTTTAAATTTTGTTATTTCATTTAAATAGTATTCTTAATCAATAATTTCCCCATTACTGGACACACCGCTACTTATGCCGAGTACTCCATTTTTATTTACATTAATAGTGTAAGAACCTGATAATTCTCCATTATTCGTTAAAACATATACCGTCCCACCATCAGTTATAGTCCAATTTTTATTATCTACTAAATTACTTCTTGAAGCGATTACTAATGAATTGTTTGAATACTTACTTGAACCAAATTTAATCACAATATTTATGGGGATTTGAGTTTCCCCCGCATCTAGGGTCTCCCAACCCCTTAGAATATTGTCGTAGTTTACCCTTGAAAGTTTTTTTCCTGTCATAAAATGATCGGCATTAGTTAAACTAGATATGTCCCAAGCTCCCAAATCCTGATTAAAACTACCGGCTTGATGAAACATAGCCCACATATCGGTTACATTTGATACATCCCAGCCATTAATGTCTTGATTAAATGCGATAGTTTGCCAAAACATTTCTCGCATTGTAGTTACGTTCCCTGTTTTATTGCCCCAAGCATTCAAGGGTTGGTTAAATACCGTAGTATTTCTGAACATACTAGTCATATTAGTTACGTTAGAAACGTCCCAGTTGCTTAAGTCTTTATTAAATGCTTGAGCATTATAAAACATTGAATTCATAGTGTTCACGCGTTCTACATTCCAGTTACTTATATTCTGATTGAATACAGGGGTACTTCTAAACATTGAAGTCATATTAATTGACTTTGAAGGGTCTGTGGTAAATACCCAACTATTCAAGGGCTGATTAAATACTTTGGCATTATTAAACAAATTGGACATATTTGTCACACGTTCCGTATTCCAACTACTAATATCCTGATTGAATGCAATAGCAGATTGAAACATATTAGCCATATTTATCGACTTTGTAGGGTCAGTAGTAAATACCCAGTTTGTCATAGAGCTATTTGGATTACTCAAGGCATTACAATTTAAAAACATATAATTAAAATTGGTTACCAAAGATAGATTAGGGGAATCAGTAGCATTTATATCAAAAGTACTGGCTCCATAAAAAGCTCTTTCCATTGTAGCCCATTGTCCATTACCCCATTGTTCCAAAGTTTTTAAGTTGTTTCTATTGGCAAAATTATTTATATAAATTCTGGAGAAACCTGAAGTTGTGGTTGGAGTTATAGAAATAGTTTTGATCCCAGCAGAAGTATAAGTATGACTTATATTCCCTGGAGCACCACTTTTATTCTCGGAGTTTCCATCTCCCCAATCTATCGTAAAATTGTATCCACTTCCTGTCAAGGGAATTGTAATACTATCGCTTGCATCTGTTTGCCAAGTTGTAACGAAGGGAGTAGTTGCATTTAAAGGATCATTCTCATAAGTGTATAAAGAAGCAACATCTGTATTCGTTAGAGCAACATTCCATACTCGCACATCATCCACACTACCAGTATACGTGTTATCTAAGCTTTCAGTACCGGATGGGATAAACCGTTCCTTACCAATTGAAACGCCATAATTTATAAAACTAAACCTAAGTTGACTATCATTAGATTGTATTGCTAGAGATCCGTCAATAAATATTTTTCTAGAATTCCCAGCGACGTAAACGAACACATATTGGTGCCATTGCCCATCATATTTCTTACCAGAAGTACTCGTTGCAATCCCCCAATTGCTTGAATTGAACGATATATTGGCTCCTATTCTCGCAATCATTCCAGTGTAAAGACCTAGTTCTTCACCAAAGGCTACAAAGGCTTCTTCAGCATTTACTGAAGATTTTGCCCAAATACTTATAGAAAAACTATCTTCATAATATCCATCTCCGTCTGTATCTGGAAGGTCAACATACATGGTATTTCCAAAATAGATGTAATCATCTACACCATCTAAGGAATACGCTGCATTGCTATGACCAAACCGGTTTTGAGTTAAAGTTGGTCCTCCACTTAATATGCCATCATGATTATTACCACTTAGGTCATTAGCATTACCTGAAAATGGATAATAAGCAATTATATCACTAACTTGAGGTACCTGACTATGTGTAAATACACAGCCAATTAGAAAAGAGAAAAAAAACAATATATATCTAAACATGATTTTTTTTTAAGGTTATAAACTATTCTAATAATAAAAATCAAACTGAATTCTGTCACTAAGCGTTAAGGCATATCCACCATTATTCGCTGGGATATAAGTTAAGGTAGTTCCAGTTACGGAATACCCCGTATTACTTACTCTAATTCCGTTAACAAACATTTTTACTTTACTATAAACCGAAGGGGTTTGTGTTAAGGTAAAACTAGTTTGGGAAGCTGTTGCACTAAACTCATCTGCTACGTCTCTAACTGAAGCTGCAGGGGTTCTCCATGATGTTACACCAGTCCCATTTGTCATCAAAACTTGTCCGTTTGCACCGTCTGTATTTGTATAAGTCACTGCACCAGAAGTAAGGGTACCACTAGTTTTTACATCAGTAATACTTGCATTACCCAATTGAATTGTATTACTGGCAGTAACCACTGAACCTGCACCAATAGCGGTAGCATTGGTCATTGTCGCTAAATTACCATTTGATCCTTTACCTAGAAAAGTATTTGAGCTTCCAGAAGTGATTATCTGACCCGCAGCATATCCTAATGCAGTGTTATCACTACCTTTCACATTTATCAATGAATGTGCACCAATTGCCGTACTACGGCTTCCCGTTGTTAATGCCATTTGTGCTTCTGCTCCAATGGAAGTATTTTGCTGTCCAGAATTTATATTGTTTGAATTGGAATACCCCACAGCGGTGTTATTGTCAAAACTAGTTCCTGTATAACTAGACAAAGACTGATACCCGATAGCTGTATTTCTTGTTCCTGTACCTGTTCCCAATGCACTAGTTCCAATAGCTGTATTTTGTCCATTAACACTACCTGGGCCTCTTCCTATTTTAACACCATTAACCACCACGTCAGTACTAAATGTTTTAGTTCCTGCAATAGTTTGATTAGTTGTTAAATCTACATAGTTACCACTTGTTGCGGTGTTAACTGCATCACTAACAAATGCAGTTGTAGTAATTGCTGTTGAATTATTTCCAGCAGTTTGAGTAGTTGCAATGGCTCCTGTTGGTAATGTAGGTGTTCCTGTGAAGGTTGGAGAAGTTAAGTCTGCTTTTAGTAAAATTGCATCTTCATTTGTTTTCACCTGTGCATCTAAATCTTCAGTTGCACTTACTACAGAAGTAGAAGTGTTGATGTAGTTTGTAGTTCCATTAGCGGAATAAGTTCCATCAGCATTTAGTCCAGTTCCCGTTTGAGTAGTATCCAACTCCGATTGTATGTTGGTGTTGTTGGCTGCAATTGCATCGGCATTTGTTTTCACCTGTGCATCTAGATCTTCAGTTGCAGCTATTACAGAAGTAGAAGTAGTGATGTAATTAGTAGTTCCGTTAGCGGTATAAGTTCCATCAGCATTTAATCCAGCACTCGTTTGAGTGATATCCAACTCCGATTGTATGTTAGTGGTGTTGGTAGCAATGGCATCTGTATTGGCCTGAATTGTAGCGGCTGTTTCAGCAGTTACAGGTTGTGGCATGTAACTAAGTTCCTGTACACTTAAAGGAAGGAAATTACTTCCTGTACCTGAAAAATCAATATCAACTTTTAATTTTTTTGAGTACCCATCCCAGAGTATATCTGTAAAATAATTATTACTAGTAGGTATTCCAGACCCAATTAGTAAGTTGATCATACCATACTTATCTGTGCTTGTTTCGTGATATTCCTGATATTCATCATTATCAATTTCATTAATAATAGTAAATTGTATGACCACACTGCTATTCGCTAAAATATTTTCTTGTGCATCTACACCAGGAAGTTCTTGAACATTAGGGTTTAAAATTACCGCTTGGTAACTAATCCCTTGGTTTTGTGTATAACCTTGTAAAGCACATATGCTTAGTAAGATTAATAAAAATAATTTTTTCATATGATTGGTTTAGTTTTTATAGAGTTGTTTATTGTGAAATTGAATGTGAAGTTTTTGGTATAAATAGATTAATTAGCAGGCCAAAACTTATGTTATGACTTTCAATTTTCAAAGTTTCTTCACCTATTGATTGTTCAGTATTATTCTTTTGAGCTAAACTTTTTGCATACATGTATTGCACGTAAACAGATAGCTTATCTGAAATCGGACGAGATAAACCTGCCCCGACTTTTAAATTGATGAGTGTTTTATCAAATTCATCATTGTTCTTTAGGTTGATAACTCTGTTGTTAAGGGTTTATGTACCGCGTAATAGAAGCCCAAGAGCTGCGGTTCCTTTTGTGTAGAATTTAATTTTGTTAAGAGTAAATAGCTCATAATCTAGCCCCAAATTAAACTCTAGATAAGTTAAATTCCATTCCATAAAATTACCTACAGTATCATCACTACCAATTGCTCCATAATCTGCATAACTTGCTTCTAAAGAGGCGAAAAGGGTTTTTGTAAAAATTTGTTTTCTGTAACCCAATGCCATAAAATTATGCGTGGTTGCTTGTAAGTTGTTTAGTTTGTTTCCTTGAGAATTTTTGTAGTCAAATGACGACACCGTTTTTCCGGTTTCTAAATAAAGTTGCTGTGCTGTTATCGTAGTAGATATAATTAACATCAACATTATTAAATTATACCTTGTTCTCATCCCCTTATGGAGATTAAATCCCTTGTATTTCATGTTTTTTTGGTTAGGTTAGTTTATAAAACTTCGTTCTATTATAATCCTGATATATTAAATCAGAGCTACATAGGCTTTTTAATATTTAAATGAATTTTGTTACTCTTTGATGATTTTGGTTATGAATTGCTTACGATTAGCATGTACTTTCAAAATATATTCTGCTGAAGGGAGTTTGTTTAATTTTACAGTTATAAGTTGATTAGATAAGAAGCTTTTAGTAACTATTATACGTCCAAGTAGGTCGTATAAAGCTACTTTAATATCGCCTTTGATTTCATTTTTAAAGGATAAAGTAATATATTCAACAAATGGATTAGGGTATACTTTTACCTGTAAATTTAAAGGTAATTTTTCATCAATAATTTTTGCTAAAATATTGGGTTGGATAAACCCTTGACGAAGCGTATAATTATTATTAAAAGCACCTATTGTACTGGCTTGTCCAATGCTTTGTTGAATGACATATGTTTTGTTTGTTGAAGTGACTTCCACAGTAGATCCAGAAATCCCGGTTGTGGACCTCACTAAGTTTTGACTAGAATTTGTTTGAGCATGTATGTGTTGTTGAAAAACGCAACAAATACATAATAAAGAGAAGTTATGTTTCATAAAGTATATAGTTATATTGATTAGTATAGCTTTATGTTTGGGTTTTATAAAATTATCAATAAAACTTCTGATTACTTGTCAAAATAATTTGTTTTTATTGATGTTTTAAAGAAATCAATAAAAATTTTATGGATTCAGTAAGTGTAATTATGTTTTTAATTAATCAAAACAGGATGCTCTTAAATATCCAATTTCAATTTAAGAGGGTTTGATATACTAATTGTTCAATTTTTTATAAGAAATATAAAGTAGGTATGAAGAATTTACACAAATTTAAAAGCAATACTTTTTAGTGAGATCTTATAAAACTAAATGAATTGATAGTATTGGTTTTATATGCAAACCAATATATATGTATAAAGGAAGAATGTGTTACACAACCTATTAAACTTAAATGAGAAATAAAAAGAATACAAATAAAAAATGGCAGCAATATAAAATGAGTACCTTTACTACAACCACAATAACTAAAAATTGGTATGGATTATTAGTATGAGTGTTTAATAAACAAAATTATAAATGTTGCACTTGATATTTGAATCTTTCACATTAAAGAAATACTCATTTTAAATGTTAGAAGCTTTATTATTTCTATTTACTGGAATTATCGGTATAGTAACTATGGTGTTAATGATAAGCTCATATAAATCTAATCAATTTTTCAATATTTTTTTAATGTTGATTTTTGTAATAACGTCTGTTAAATTCATAATACATGGTAGTTATGATTTAGGATTACAGATTCAATTATACCCCAGTATAGGATATAGGGCCATATTATATTTAGCTGTTGTCCCTCTCTTTTACTTATATTATAAAAATTTGGTACATGGAGAAAGAGCTTTTGATTTCAATAGCTTAAAACATTTTATATTTATTGTAACTCTTTATTTAGTAAACGCAATTCCTTTTATTAGGGATAGTTTTTTATTTTATTATGGTCAAATAACGAATGTTATTATTATGACCCTTTTTATAGGTGTTTATCTTTGGAAGATTTATAGCTTATTAAGTATTAACTTGTGGAATAAAACACATATTGAAGTTAATTGTACGCACT
This sequence comes from Kordia sp., assembly GCA_002733415.1. Classification (GTDB taxonomy): domain Bacteria; phylum Bacteroidota; class Bacteroidia; order Flavobacteriales; family Flavobacteriaceae. The sequence goes on from NVVR01000024.1 coordinate 23,207, forward strand.
ATAATTTGGTTAAAAAATGGACCATTTACTTATTTACATTAAACACATTATCTGTTGTTGGTGTTTTAACTTCATTTTATATAGAATCTATTTTAGGCATAGCCCTATCAGGAAAATATATGGCGATTGGACTCTTGCTTTTTTGGCTATTTATTTATTTTAAAATTCTAATTTCCCCAGAAATACTATATGGTCTTCCCATACTTAATAAAAAACTACTTGTACTTAATAATATGGAAACTGATCAGGAATCTAAAATTATAGAGGTTAATGATAGTTGGGAATTAGAACCTTCTAATAAAAAGAATAGACAAGATTTAAAGTTGCAAGAGAATATAAAATCAAATATAATTGGATATGTAAAAAGAGTTGAAGAATTAAGTAGTGAAGAATTTGTTTTTCGAAATTCAAAAATATCTGCAGCTGAAGTGGCAAGTAAACTTGGTGTGCCTACAAGTCATATTGTTTATTTATTCAAATACCATTCAAAAATGACATTTTCTGAATATAGAATGAATAGTAGGATTCAAGATGCGATACATTTAATGAAGGATGACTTTTTAAAAGTAAATACCCTTGAAGCTCTTGCATATAAAACAGGGTTCTCTTCTTACAATCCTTTTTTTAGTGCTTTTAAAAAAATTACGGGTCTTTCCCCTCAGGAATACTTAAAAACTGAAATTGGAGTTGGTTCAATAAAGCTTATAAATGAATAAAAGATGTATAGTAGGAGAAATAGATAGTTTGTATAGAAACCTTTTAATTAGATTGATATATTTTCAAGAGTTAATATAATTTTAAATAGATACATAAAGAAAGTAAAATTCTGTTTCTGTATTAGCTTCTTTTGAACTAGCAGAAATATTAGATATAGGGTTTGCATATGATTTTACAACATCTGATATTAAAGATCAAACTAGTGGTGGTCCAGAATTTTTACTAAAAGTAAAGTTTTAAGACTATTATAATAACTTTGTTAAAAGGAGGTGCTATCAGACCTCCTTTTTTATGCGTTAAATTTATTGCTTTTTTAAAGCTATCAATTAAAAGGAGTGTGCCAAAATTTAGTTTATTATGAATTGATTATTTTGGATAAGCTTAAAAAAGATTAGGGGATAAATAATCATTTTAAAACTTATTTAGTATTACAATTTTAATAATTCTATAATTTGAGAAGCCAAATCCTTACCAATTTTACTTTGTGCCTCAGTAGTTGCTCCTCCAATATGTGGTGTTAAGGAGAGTTCTGGGTTCATCAATAACTGAATTTCTGGGGTAGGTTCAGTTTCATAGACATCTAAAGCTGCGTATTTTACTTTTTCTAATCCTATAGCGTTAATAAGAGCAATTTCATCAAGAACACCTCCTCGTGAGGTATTCACAATTCCAACCCCGTTTTTCATAAGTTCCAGTTCTTCTTTTTTGATTAAAGGAGATTTTCGATAAGGAATATGAAGTGTAATAAAATCTGAGTTTTTTAAAAGAAGATCAAGTGGTTGCGTTTCAATATTAAAATCTAATGATTGTCCATTATAGAATGGAATGGTAATGGTCGTTTTCTTTATTGAACTACTTGTAGCAATTACTTTCATTCCAATTCCTATAGCAATTTTAGCTACTTCTTTTCCTATCCGTCCAAAGCCAATAATACCTAGTGTTTTACCTCTAAGTTCAGTTCCGCCTGAAAATTGTTTCTTAAGTTCTTTAAACCTGGTGTCACCTTCTAAAGGCATTTCTCTATTGGCTTGATGTAAAAATCGAACCATACCGAATAAGTGAGCAAAAACTAATTCAGCAACAGCAACAGATGAAGCATTAGGAGTGTTAATTACATGTAATCCTTTGCTTTTAGCATAGGCAACATCAATATTGTCCATACCAACACCACCACGTCCTATTAGTTTTAGGCTAGGACAGGTATCAATAAGTTCAGCAGTAACCTTTGTTGCACTGCGTACTAATAAAGCAACAATATTATTGTTATTAATATAATTTGCTAACTGATTTTGAGCTACAGTAACTGTAAGCACTTCAAATCCAGCATTAACTAGTAAGCTAATACCACTTTTTGAAATTCCATCGTTTGCTAATATTTTCATTTGTTATAGTATTATTTTTTTGATATAACGGTCTCAAATTCTTGCATAGCATCTACTAATACTTGAACACTCTCTATAGGTAATGCATTGTACATTGACGCTCTGTACCCACCTGCACTTCTATGTCCGTTTAAACCATTAATGCCAGCTTTTTCCCAAAGGCTATCGAAAGTGTTTTTATGACTTTCATCAATTAAAGAAAAAGTTGGGTTCATGATACTTCTGTCTTCAACAGCAGTATTTCCTTTGAAAAAAGGGTTTCTGTCAATTTCGGTATATAGTAATTCCGCTTTAGCGTTGTTTGCTTTTTCAATAGCAGGAATTCCTCCTAAATCCTTTAACCATTGTAGGGTAAGCATTGATACATATATAGGATAGACTGCAGGGGTATTGAACATGCTGTCCTTCGCTATGTGTACTTGATAATCAAGCATAGAAGGAATAGTTCTACCAGTTTTACCAAGAATTTCATTTTTTATAACAACAAGAGTAGTCCCTGCTGGCCCCATATTTTTTTGTGCCCCAGCATAGATTAAGTCAAACTTTGAAAAATCTAATTGTCGTGAAAATATGTCAGAACTCATATCGCATACTGTAAGTCCATTAAATTCAGGAAAACTTTTCATTTGAGTTCCTGAAATGGTATTGTTACTAGTGCAGTGAAAATAATTAGCGTCACTAGGGATAGTATATCCTTTAGGGATATATGAGAAGTTTTTGTCTTCTGAGGAAGCTACTACTTCAGTAGTTCCAAAAAGTTTGGCTTCTTTTATGGCTTTGGCTGACCAAGCGCCAGTGTTTAAGTAGGCAGCTTTACCGTTGTCCTTGTTCATTAAGTTATATGGAGTTAATAAAAACTCCGAACTCGCACCACCGTGAAGAAATAGTGCAGTGTACCCTTTGTTTTCTAAATTAAGTAATTCAAGTGCTAGGGAACGAGCCTTTTCTATAACATGTACAAAGCTTTCACTCCTGTGTGATATTTCTAATATAGATAGGTTTAATCCGTCAAAATTTATGACTGCTTCAGAAGCTTGTTTAAGTACTTCTTGTGGTAGGATACAAGGGCCTGCGCTAAAATTATGCTTTTTCATATTTATTTCCCGAGAAAGCGGGGGGCTTATTTTATTAAATATTTGAAGACTATTGCTTCTAAAATCTCTCTAAATGTGATACTGAAACAAGTACAGTATTACAAGCTCTTTTATCGTTATAGTGTTGCTAAAAAAGCTAATGTATCAACTCCATCAGCATAATCAGTAAGTATTGGTTTTTGTGTTGCCCCAAATGCAATTTCGTTTTCTATAAAGTCATTTGCGACAATACATTGTATAGAATCACTATCGGCTATTAATTGTGTTTTTAGTGTTTCTATATTATCATATTTCTCATAAAATAATGATGAAATAGGAGAGGAGTAGCTTTTATCCTCTTTTAACATTAAAAAGCCATTTTCTAACAAATCAAATAAACTCATTAAATATACTGCTTTGTTGTAATCATAATTGTTAGCATATTTTGCATTATTGATGATGTCTTTATGTTTAAAAACTGCATTAAATAAATTATCAAAATTGTAATTTTGTGGTATAAATATTTTTGAAACACTTCTACATCCTAATCCGAAATACGTAAATATATCATCGGATAATCCGCGAAGTTCTTCTTCTGTTTCATTTCCAGTAAGTACGGCTACTGAATTTCTACTTTTTCTTATTATTGAGGGGTATTTTCCAAAGTAATATTCAAAGTAACGAGCAGTATTATCACTTCCTGTAGCAATAACTGCATCAAAGCCATCTAGTTTCCCTTCGCAGAAAGTAATTTTTTTCTTAAAATCTTCATTAATATATTGCAAGTACTTAGCTAGAATTGGTAACAAGTGCTTGTCGTTAGACGATTGCTTAATTATAACAGAATGGCCAGAAATAAGGACTGATAGGAAATCATGAAAACCTACCAAAGGAATATTCCCTGCCATAACAATGGCAACTTTTTTCGGGGTAATCTTATTAAGATTTGTAGTAGTACTATAATTTTCTAAATTTCTTTTGGTTAGCGAATTACTCCATCCCTCACATGCAAACAATACATTTTCTATGGTAAACCATCCATTAAATTGAAATGCACGTTCAACTTGCATTTTAAATGCATCAAAAAATAAATCATTATGTGGGATTCCTTCTTTTTTAGTTATCCCTTTTGTTGTAAATTGACTTAAAAATGTACCTAATTGTGAAAAAGCTGAAATTCTATTATTTAATTGACTCATTTATTTGGTATCTACATATTTTTGGCGTTATTTTTGTACCAAGAATATAGGTTTGTTTCTAATTTATTACAAAGATACTCATTGTACTAAAATGGAAACAAGTTATTTTAATTAAAAGAGAATTTAAGTTATGGCAATTATAATTACAGACGAATGTATTAACTGTGGAGCATGTGAGCCAGAATGTCCGAATACAGCAATCTATGAAGCTTCTGACGATTGGAGATATGCTGATGGGACATCATTAAAAGGTGATTTAGTATTAACAAACGGAAAAACGGTTAATGCTGATGATGCACAAGAACCAATAAGTGATGAAGTGTATTATATTTCTCCTGATAAATGTACGGAGTGTAAAGGATTTCATGAAGAACCTCAATGTGCTGCTGTATGCCCTGTTGATTGTTGTGTACCTGATGATGATAATGTAGAGACAGAAGAAGTTTTACTGGAGAAACAAGTTTTCATGCATCCTAAAGGATAGTAATATTGTAAGAGAAAGAATTTAAAGCCAGTTTTCAATTTGAAAACTGGCTTTTTTGTTAAAATTATGCTAAACTTAAAATGTAATTGGTTTAATATTGGTATTTTCACTCCTCTTAAACAACCAATTATGAGTGCTTTAGTAAAATATTGTATTACTTTTTTAGTTTCTATTTGTGTTTATATTATGGCATTTTTTTAGAATTTATAATTCAAGGAAAAATTAAACATGGTACCTAGTTGACTAAAATGATAACCATCATAGGTCATTTGAGAATAACGCTGATTAAAAGTTATTAAATTAGATTGAGCTTTTACTTGGGTAGGATCACTTAATATAGCTTCTCCAGTACTGTTTTCAGCAACAAATTCCCATTCAGGTAATACATTTAATATATTGTTGATGTTTAAGCTTAAGGTGATTTCTTTACTTGCCTCAAAATTAATTCCCAAATCGGTTACTATTTTAGGGATAAATTCAGTTCTTAAATTACTATCCAATCCGGTTTGTTTAAAAGTCGTTTTTCCAAAATATGTATTATTAAGATTAAAGTTAAACTTTCCAATTTTGTAAGCACCTCCAATGATCCATTTAGTCTTTGGTCGTGACGTGAAAAATAATGCTTCTTGTGTATCATTAATTACAGATTGTCCTGCGTCTTCAACAATTTTTGGATTTTTAACAGTACCTATACGCTTGTTTTCTAGGGTGTAATTTCCTGATAAATTTACGTTTAATTTTCCTTCTCCAATGTTGATTCTTTTATAACTTACAACAAAATCTAATCCTGAGGTTCTGGTATCTATAGCATTTGAAAAGAAACTAAGGTTATACACGTCATTATTATCTAGAAATAGATCAAGTGGAGTCGTTCCAGATTGCGTATGTCCAATTTCTGCACCAAGAACTATTCTATCTTTTACTGTAATGCTATAATAATCGATGGTTATATTCAATTTTTTAGTGGGTTTTGCACCAATTCCTATAGTGAAATTTGTGGATTCTTCTGGTTTTAATTGCTCAATACCCAATAATCTAGTTTGTGGAGAAGTATTGTTAAATAAGCCAGCAGACTGTATACCACTTCCTGGAACAAAGCTATATTGTGATTTTTGTGTATATGTTTGATGTAAGGTTGGCGCTCTAAATCCTGTCGATATAGAAGCTCTAAGTGTAACCTTGTCGTCTATAAATTTATATCTTGAGCTAAGTTTCCAAACAAAGGCATTACCGAAATCACTATAGTTTTCAGTTCTGATTGTTCCATTTACTAAAAAGTCATTAGTAATATCCCATGCAACATCAAGATACCCTCCAAAATTATAACGGTTAAATTTCCCGGAGTTTTCAGGCCTGTTTCCAGCAAATGAATCTGCTCCCTGACCATCATATGATGCGAGATCTCCAGGTAGTATTTCAAATGTTTCACTCCTAAATTCAGCACCAAGACCAATAGCTAAGTTATCCTTTAATGGTTTGGATATGTCAATATTCCCTACATTATGACTAAATGATGTTCCTCCAGGTTTGAAAGTAATTGGACTTTTGTCTTGATAAAGAAAATCCCCATTACCATCTAAAATATCTGATCTGTTGTGAGAGTTTGATACAGTATAGTTTTGACTGTTTCCTCCTGTTGTAAAGCTTACGTCATATTTCCATCCATCCTTTATAGATTTAAAGCCTATAGTAGCATTATAGTCATTTAAATCTCCTTCAAAGGTTGGGAGGTACCCATCATAATTATTAGGTGTACCTTCAGTTGGGAAAAAGTCTGATAGATAATTAAAATCAACTTGACGTCTCCAATATGGTGTTCTGTAATTAGCAAAACTATTTACCTTTTTGTAAACATATGCAGCATTGAAATACATATCAGTAGTTTCAGACGTGCTGTATTGCCCATTCACTAAAAATTTAGCGGTGGCAGTTTCTGGAGATCCGTTAATATTTCCAGCATCTGGTTTTCTAGATAAGAAGTTTTGAACTTCTTGCAGTGTAATAGGTTGTGAATGTGAGCCATCATAAAAATCTGAATATTCACCTGCTGCATCAACAGTTCCTGGTCTATTTGCTAAATTTACTTTTGATAAATCTATGGTGTAATTTATAAAACCATTTTCTTTACCAAGAGTACTCCCGTTGTTTATACTGAATCCAAACATTTCACCATCACCTTCCCCAGTAATACCTGTTCTTAGGGTAGAAGATCCGTTTTTGTAGTCATCTTTTAATATAATATTTATTACCCCGGCTATTGCATCTGATCCATATTGCGCAGATGCACCATCTCTAAGAATTTCAATTCTTTTTATAGCATCAACAGGGATGCCTGAAATGTCCGCACCAGTTTCTCCTCTACCAGGTGATGTTTGTGTGTACAATAAAGCACTAAGATTTTTTCTTTTACCGTTTATAAGTACCAATGTTCTACTAGGCCCCATATTTCTTATCTCATAAGGGTCTAATAATGAAGTAGCATCATTTACAGGAGTTTGTACAGTATTAAAGGAAGGAATTTTGTATTGTAATGCCTTGTCAAAAGTAAGTTGCCCTGTATTAACCAGATCTTTAGCAGATAAGATATCTACAGGTAAAGCACTAGTAGTATTACTCCTAAGTACTGCTCTAGAACCTACAATTACAATATCATCCAGGGTAACACCTTCTTCTAATGTTATTTGTAATAAAGTTTTGTCTGTGACTGAAATTTCGAGTGATACATATCCAATATATGAAATTTCTAGTGTAGCATTTTCTTGTACTTCTATTGAAAACACACCATTAAAGTCAGTAATAATACCATTGGTAGTGCCCTTTTCAATGATATTGGCTCCCATTATGGGGACACCTGAAGTATCTTTTACTACTCCCTTAATTTGCTTTTGTGAAAAAGTAAATTGACTAAAGAGTAGTAAGTATATCACAATAATTAAATAGTAACCTTTCTTTTGTTTCATGTTTTTAGTTTTTAAATTTGACCGTAAAACTATCACTATCTTATTTATTTTTTTTGGGTAACAAAAAGTTGACTTTGGGTACTTGTAATGTTAGAGTGGTAATTAAGTTATTTAAATAAATATTTTTTTAACGCTCAATTAAATAAATTTCTATTTAGCGGTGTTTTAATTTCAGGATACTTTTATACTTTTATAAAAGAATAAAAGTATAGTTTAAAAGCTATAGAGGTATGAGGTAAGTTAAGTATTTGAGTACTTTTATATATCTAATAATGTGTAGATATAAGGCATTAGTTAAACTCTTGTTTTCGGTTGTAAGTTTTTGTAACACTTTCTTAAGTATTTACGATTTTATTTATAAATTAATCAATCCATTCTCGTTAGAGAACAATAAAATATGTAGTTTTGCAAACTGATTTTCGTAACTATTTTACGAGTTTAATTGTAATACCATCATAATAATGAAAGCAGGAATTGTAGGATTGCCAAATGTAGGTAAATCAACCTTATTTAATTGTTTGTCTAACGCAAAAGCACAGAGTGCTAACTTCCCTTTTTGTACTATTGAACCAAATATAGGTGTTGTAAATGTACCAGATTCAAGAATTTCTAAGTTGGAAAGCATGGTAAACCCTGAACGTGTTATGCCAGCAACTGTTGAAATTGTTGATATCGCAGGTTTAGTAAAAGGGGCAAGTAAAGGTGAAGGTTTAGGAAATAAATTCTTGGCGAATATTAGAGAATGTGATGCAATTATTCATGTATTACGTTGTTTTGATAACCCTAATATTATACATGTAGAGGAAACGATTGATCCTATCAGAGATAAAGAAATTATCGATTTTGAATTACAGTTAAAGGATTTAGAAACGGTAGATAAAAGATTAGAGAAGGTTAATCGTGCAGCTAAAACTGGAGATAAAGAGGCGATTTTAGAACAAGTTACATTGTTAAAACTTAAAGCAGTCTTGGAATCTGGTAATTCAGTAAGGTCATTAGATTTTAATGAAAAAGAACAAGTTTTTGTTGACGAATTTCAAATGATAACTTCTAAGCCAGTATTATATGTATGTAATGTTGATGAAGCTTCAGCAAAAGATGGTAATGCATATGTTGAGCGTGTTCGTGAAGCTGTAAAAGATGAGAATGCAGAAGTTATAATTTTAGCTGTTGCAACAGAATCAGATATTGCTGAGTTGGAAGACTATGAGGAACAACAAATATTTTTAGAAGATATCGGTTTAGAGGAGCCAGGAGCAGCACGCTTAATTAGGGCTGCATATAAGTTATTAAACTTACAAACGTATTTTACCGTTGGAGTTAAAGAAGTAAGAGCTTGGACTGTGTTTGTTGGGGCTACTGCACCACAAGCTGCAGGAGTAATACATACCGATTTTGAAAAAGGATTTATTAGAGCTGAAGTGATGCAGTATGATACCTTTGTGGAATTTGGTAGTGAGGCGAAAGTTAAAGAAGCTGGTAAATTAGGCGTTGAAGGAAAAGAATACATCGTTAAAGACGGTGATATTATGCATTTTAGATTTAATGTGTAGTCCACCAAGTGGGATTTAGTATCGCATTTTGATTACATAAAAAAAACCTTCTGAAATAATATATTTCAGAAGGTTTTTTTATGTGAATATCTGTCAAACGATCAAATTACTGAATACTGTTAACTGAAAAAAATAACTTTCTGTAATACGCCTTTTATTTTTTTATACTTTGTCCTATATTAGCATCATATCCTAACAGCCACTATTTTAATGTCACAAGAAACTAAATATACTGAAGATAATATCCGTTCGTTAGACTGGAAAGAGCATATCCGTATGCGTCCAGGAATGTATATTGGTAAGCTTGGTGACGGAGCATCTCCGGATGATGGTATTTATATTTTACTAAAAGAAGTACTTGATAATTCTATAGATGAATTTGTAATGGGGGCTGGTAAAACAATTGAAATTACTACTAAAGATGGTAAGGTGACCGTTAGAGATTATGGTAGAGGGATACCACTTGGTAAGGTAATAGACGTTGTGTCTAAAATGAATACTGGTGGGAAATACGATTCAAAAGCATTTAAAAAATCTGTTGGACTTAACGGAGTTGGTACCAAAGCAGTAAATGCGTTGTCTAGTTATTTTAGAGTAGAATCTAATAGAGAGAATGAACGTAAAGCAGTAGATTTTTCTCAAGGAAATATTACTAAAGATTATCCTATTGAAAATGTAGTTTCTAGAAAAGGAACAAAAGTGGTTTTTATACCCGATACTGCTATTTTTAAAAATTATAAGTATCGCTCAGAGTATGTAGTTAAAATGTTAAAAAACTATGTATACCTGAATCTTGGGTTGACAATTATTTATAACGGAGAGAAGTATTTTTCTGAAAATGGTTTAAAGGATTTGCTAGAGGATAACAATAGTAAAGAGGATATGTTATATCCGATAATTCATTTAAAAGGAGAAGATATTGAGGTGGCTATCACACATAGTAAAACACAATACTCGGAAGAATATCATTCGTTTGTAAACGGACAACATACCACGCAAGGAGGGACACATCAAGCAGCTTTTAGAGAGTCGATTGTAAAAACTATACGTGATTTTTACGGTAAAACGTATGAGGCATCTGATATCAGAAAATCAATTATTTCTGCAGTTGCTATAAAAGTAATGGAACCAATTTTTGAGAGTCAAACTAAAACAAAGTTAGGTTCTATTGAAATGGGAGGTGAATTATCTACAGTTCGTACGTATATTAATGATTTTATTAAAACACAGTTAGATAATTATTTGCATAAGAATAATGATGTTTCTGAAGCGCTACAGCGTAAAATATTACAAGCGGAACGTGAACGTAAGGAATTATCTGGAATTAGAAAATTAGCTAAGGATAGGGCTAAAAAATCATCTTTACATAATAAAAAATTACGTGATTGTAGGGTTCATTTAGGTGATATCAAAAAAGAACGTCGTTTAGAATCTACTTTATTTATTACAGAAGGGGATTCAGCAAGTGGATCAATCACCAAATCGCGTGATGTAAATACACAAGCAGTATTTAGTTTGAGAGGGAAGCCTTTGAATTCTTACGGAATGAGTAAGAAAATTGTGTATGAAAATGAGGAATTCAATTTATTGCAAGCCGCATTAAATATAGAGGAATCTATATCTGATTTACGTTATAACAATATTGTAATAGCAACCGATGCTGATGTGGATGGTATGCATATTAGATTGTTATTGATTACTTTTTTCTTGCAATTTTTTCCTGAACTAATAAAAGAAGGGCATCTGTATATATTGGAAACACCATTATTTAGAGTTCGTAATAAAAAAGAGACTATTTACTGCTACTCTGAAGAGGAGCGTGTAAAAGCAATGAATAAATTAAAAGGAAAACCGGAAATAACTCGATTTAAGGGGTTAGGGGAGATATCTCCTGATGAATTTCAGTTTTTCATTGGAGAAGATATTAGGTTAGACCCTGTTATGTTAGATCCAGAAACATCTATAGAGAACCTATTACAGTTTTACATGGGTAAAAACACACCAGACAGACAAAAATTTATCATAAATAATTTAAAGGTTGAACTGGATATAATAGAAGAAGAATGATTCAATAATCTTGTTGAAAGCCAGCAGGTGTGAATTGATAACAACGTTTTTTAGTGAGAGTAATCTTGTGGAATAACGCCACTGGTGGAATTAATATTTTTGAGGAAATATGAAATTTACAAATAAAAAAAGCTTCCCTTTGTATAAAGGTGGTTATGTAATATTAGGGGTAGTGTTGCTAAGTTTTCTTGGCTATAATTGTCTTATTTCTGATTCATCATTATTTCAATTACATGAAATAGGTATTTTTACATTGCTAGTAATTTTAGGCTTTGTGTATTGGTATAAAAGGGCTAAACATATTGAATATGATAGTACAGGATTATGCTTAGTTTTCATTAGTAAAGGATTGTTGTTCTCTGAAATAAATAATTACAGAGAACAACGAATAGAAATACCGAAGAGTAAATTAAAAAAGTTTCATATTAAAAATGCATTTTTTAGTAAGAAACTTTATTTGTATATAAAAACACATGGTGTTGTAAAAAAAGTTTGTTTGGATATTACTTTTTTAAGTAATAATAAAATTAAAGCTTTAAAGATGTCATTAGATAAAGTAGTACAGGAAAATTCATCTAGTAAATGAGTATAGAAGAAAACGAAAATTTAGAGGATTTAAATACGAATCAGCATAGTGAGGAAGAGACGATAACCAAAGTTACAGGAATGTACAAAGATTGGTTTTTGGATTATGCTTCCTATGTAATTTTAGAACGTGCTGTGCCTGCTATTGATGATGGGTTAAAGCCTGTTCAGCGTCGTATTATGCATTCTTTAAAAGAGAAGGATGATGGGCGTTATAATAAAGTAGCAAACATTGTGGGGCATACCATGCAGTATCACCCACATGGTGATATGAGTATTGCTGATGCGATGGTGCAAATTGGTCAGAAAGAACTGTTAATTGACACCCAAGGAAACTGGGGTAATATTCTAACAGGTGATAGAGCAGCGGCTTCTAGGTATATTGAGGCACGTTTGACGAAATTTGCTATTGATGTTGTTTTTAATCCTAAAATTACGGAATGGCAACAATCTTATGATGGTAGAAATAAAGAGCCTGTAAATTTACCTGCGAAATTCCCATTATTGTTAGCGCAAGGAGGAGAGGGAATTGCTGTAGGTTTGTCTACTAAAATATTACCACATAATTTTATTGAATTGATAGATGCTTCTGTTAAGCATTTAAAAGGGAAGAAGTTTATTATTTATCCTGATTTCCCTACAGCAGGTGCTGCAGATATTTCAAATTATAATGATGGACTGCGTGGAGGAAAGGTTCGTGTACGTGCTAAAATTTCACAATTAGACAAGCATACATTAGTTATTAATGAGATTCCTTTCTCAACAACAACATCTACTCTAATAGATTCTATTCTGAAGGCGAATGAGAAAGGTAAAATAAAGATTAAAAAAATTGAGGATAATACAGCTGCGGATGTAGAAATTTTAATTCATCTACCAGCAAGTATTTCTCCAGATAAAACAATAGATGCCTTATATGCATTTACCTCCTGTGAAACATCAATTTCTCCGTTAGGTTGTGTTATTGATGATAATAAACCAGTGTTTATAGGAGTTTCTGAAATGTTACGTAGGTCGACTGATCATACAGTATTCTTACTTAAGAGTGAGTTAGAAATTCAATTAAATGAATTAAAAGAACAGTGGCACTTTGCTTCATTAGAACGAATTTTTATCGAAAAAAGAATTTATCGCTTAATTGAAGAAGAGGAAACGTGGCAAGGAGTTATTGACGCAATTGATGAAGGATTAAAGCCGCATATCAAGCATTTAAAACGTGCAGTTGTAGAAGAGGATATTGTACGGTTAACAGAAATACGAATTAAACGTATTTCAAAATTTGATATTGATAAAGCACAGCAAAAAATTGACGCTCTAGAAGAGTTAATTGAAGAAGTATTACATCATTTGGCTAATTTGATTGAGTATGCTATTAATTTCTTTTTGCGATTAAAAAAGGAGTATGGTAAAGGTAGAGGTCGTAAAACAGAGCTACGTCAGTTTGGTGATGTTGATGCAACCAAAGTAATTATTAGGAATACAAAGTTATATGTAAATAGAGAAGAAGGTTTTATTGGTACTTCTTTGAAAAAAGATGAATATGTTACTGATTGTTCTGATATAGACGATATCATAGTGTTTACCAGAGAAGGTAAAATGATGGTTACTAAAATTGACAGTAAAACTTTTATCGGAAAAAATATTATTCATGTAGCTATATTTAAAAAGAAAGATACACGAACAGTATATAATATCATTTATAAAGATGGTATTTCAAAAGCTTCTTATATAAAACGTTTTTCAGTAACGAGTGTTACCAGAGATAAAGAATATACAATAACCCAAGGAACTAAAGGTTCAATACTTACGTATTACTCTGCTAATCCTAATGGTGAGGCTGAGGTGGTTACTATTAATTTACGTCAAGTAGGTAGTGTTAAAAAACTAAAATGGGATTTAGATTTTACTGATGTAATAGTAAAAGGAAGGGCTTCGAAAGGAAACTTAGTAACTAAATATGCTGTAAAGCGTATAGAGTTAAAATCAAAAGGAGTTTCTACATTGAAACCTCGCCAGATATGGTTTGATGATGCGGTACAACGATTAAATTTAGATGGTAGAGGAGAGTTATTGGGAGAGTTTAGAGGTGATGATAAATTACTAATTATTTCTCAAAGTGGGCTTGTTAAAACTGTTACTCCTGAGGTTACTTTACATTTTGATGATGATATGATTGTATTGGAGAAATGGTTGCCTAAAAAACCTATTTCAGCAATTTATTTTGATGGAGAAAAAGAGCGTTATTATATCAAGCGTTTTTTAATAGAGAGTGTCGGTAGGGAAGAGCATTTTATCTCAGAACATCCAAAATCTCAATTAGAAATTGTAGCTATTGATTATAGACCTATAGTAGAAATTGTTTACGGAAAACAACGAGGTAAAGATCAAAAACCTAATCAGGAGGTTAATATAGAGGAGTTTATAGCTATTAAAGGGATTAAAGCACTTGGGAATCAGTTAACTTCTGATAAAATCAAGCAAATTAATTTATTGGACTCTTTGCCATATGAAGTTGTGGAAACTGAAATTGCTGAGGATATTGAAGTAGTGGGAGAAAAACAAGTTAATCCAGCGGTTGATAACATCGATTTTGGTAATGATGATATAGGTGCTGATGGGGAGCAGACAGAGCTTTTTTAACTCATTACCTTCTAACTTTTCATGGTATTTTGCTTTGAATAAAAAATAGTATTGTTAAACCTGTCTATTAATGAGCTAGCATTGAGGGGGTTGATTAGAGTTGTAAAAAATTAAGTTTAAAATGTTACAGAAAATAAATAAATGGAGTAGTTATCTCCATGAATTAGCAAACATTAGTTTTTTTTGGATGTTTTGTGTACTCTTTTTCTTTCTATTTAGAGTTGTGTTTATTGTGTTAAACTACGATTCCGTTGGAAATTCAATATCTTTTTCAGATTATTTTGATGTTTTTTTAATGGGATTTCGTTTTGATGTTACAGTAAGCGCCTATTTTTTGGCTATCCCTTTTTTAGCATTATTAATGTTGTCTCCTTTTAATAAATCAACAGTAGTCACAAAAATAAGAAGCTTTTTTCAAATGCTTTTTATTGTATTAGCAACACTTATGTGTGTTGTAACACTAAACTATTTTGTGGAGTATAATGATCAATTCAATCATTTTCTTTTTTTAAGCTTATATGATGACCAGAAAGCGGTTGCTAAAACAATATTGGAAGATTTTAATCCGTTTTTAAACATAGCAGTTGTTATTACTGTCTTATGGTTGAGTTTTAAAATTTTCTCTTATTTTAAAACAAAAAAAAATATTGCGAATTATTTAGAGAGTTTTACTAAAACACCTTATAAAATAGCAATTGTAATAGTGTCATTATTATGTTTTGTGGCAAGTATTAGGGGAGGGTTAGGTAAGAATCCTGCAATGCGAAAATGGGCTTCAGTTTCGTCAGATGAGTTTTTAAATAAAACTATAATTAATCCATTCCGGTCATTAAACTATGCAATTAAAGACTTTAAAGAGTTAAACGAGCTCAATGGGAATAACCCATACGGGTCATTTAAAATACCGAACAAATCAATATCAACAGTGACTCAAGCTTTGCGAAAAAGTGCTAAAGGAGCAATTATAGAAAAACCAAAGCAACTATTTTTAGTGGTAATGGAAAGTTATGATTCATGGCCATTATTGGATAAATATAAAGACTTTGGATTGTCAGAACGATTGAAAAATATTCAAAGTAAAGGATTAAGTTTTCCTAATTTTTTACCTTCAGCTGAATCTACATTAAATTCTTTTGGAGCAATAACAACAGGTGTTCCTTATGTAGGCGTAAATATTAATCAAATTGGAGCGATGAACGGACCTTTTAAAAGCTCTATTTTCGAACAATTTAAGAAATTAGGCTACCAAACAAACTTCTTTTACGGAGGTTTTCTTTCTTGGCAAAATATTGGAAATTTAATGAAAAACCAAGGGGCGGATAATTTGTATTCAGCTCCTAATGCTGGAGGTAAAACGGAAAGTGGTGTTTGGGGAATTGAGGATGAAAAATTATTTAATTTAGTATATAATACAGTTGATAAAAACATAAATAGTATTAATGTTATATTAACAACGAGCTATCACCCTCCGTATAAAATTGATATTTACAAAAAAGGGTTTAAATATAAACAAAAAGAAGATTTGCCAATTGAAGCGCAACAGCTTTATACAGATGCGATGTCCTTTAAAGCATTAGGACATTTGTGGTATTCGGACAGAGCTATTGGAGATTTTGTTGATAAGGCAGAAACGAAATTCCCTGAAGCATTATTTTGTTTTACAGGAGATCATTTTGGAAGACGTTTTGTGAATTCAAAACCAAATTTATATGAAAAATCAACTGTACCTTTTATTCTTTATGGAAAAGAAATTTCTCATCAAGTAAACTTATCACCTGGGAGTCATATAAATATTGCACCAACTTTAATAGAAATGATTGCTCCAAAAGGGTTTAATTATTATAGTTTCGGGAGCTCATTGCTTTTAAAAGAAAAACAAAAAGCAGGTATAGCTCACAATAAAGTTATTACTTGTAATGGACTTTTAAAATTTAATCAAGCGACTAAAGTTCAAGAGTTTAAGTTTAAAAATCTAGAAATTGGGTCAAAAACGACCTTAAAAATTGAGCATGATAGTTTACTGAAAATGGCATGGCATTATACAGTAAAAGGAAATTCGATTCAATAATGTATCATTATCGTATACATTAGTGTTAACGTTTTTTTGATACAACCTTATTAAAACATAATAATGAGTACTTTAATCAATTATTTTAATTTAGAATCTGGTTTAGGAATTACACTTTATAGTTTGTGTATAACCTTGATCTGTTGGGTTGTTTCAAGGTTTTCAAGGACTCTTGTAATACTTTTTTTAAAACGAAGCTTGACAAAGGAAGCATTTGGAGAAACCAGATTAAAATTTACAAGAAACTCTTTGCGTTTTATTCTCGGTTTGATAGGGGTGTTGATTATACTCTTTACTGTGCCGGTTTTCAGAGAGAAAGTAGGTTATATCTTCTCTGGAGCAGGGATTTTAGCGGCTATTATTGGTTTTGCAGCAAAAGATGCGATATCAAATTTAATTGCAGGTTTATTTATTGTTTTATTCCGGCCATTTAGAATAGGCGATTATATTAAGTTAGAGAAAGGAAATATGGGGATTGTTGAGGACATTACTTTGCGTCATACGGTAATTAAAACTTTTGAAAATAAACGATTAATAATACCGAACTCTGTAATAAGCACCGAATCAGTATTAAATTATACTATTCAGGATAAAAAGATACTTAGTTTTAATAATTTTATGATAGGACTTGAGTCTGATATAGATTTAGTAAAAAGTATTATTTATGAAGAAGCTTCAAAATTAGATTTTGTAATAGATAATAGAACTCCTAAAGGTGTTATTGATAATGTTCCAGAATTTGATGTCAGGTTGATAGAGGTTACTGATGTCGCTATGCATATTCAGGCGCATATATGGCTTAGTGATCCATTGAAAGAATTTAAAATGAAAAGTGTTTTCCAGGAAGCTGTTTATAAACGCTTTAATGAGGAAGGTGTGCCGCTTCCAATTCCGTTGCGAAAAATCATTAGCTAATAATTTTAAACAGTATTGTAAATGTTGTGTTTGCAGTATTGTCAATGGTTAAAGTACCGTCTAATTGTTTTACAAAGTTTTTAATTAAGCGCTGTCCAAGTGATTTGGAGTTATTAAATTTCTCAATGTCTATTTTACTACCATTATTTGTTATGATCAACTGATTACTCTCTTTATCATGAATTTTTAAGTAGATAGTTATATGTCCGTTATTTTGATCATTAAAAGCGTGTTTCAGGGTGTTTGTAATCAGTTCGTTAATCAATAGCCCTAAAAAAAGTATTGTCTCAGTACTGTACTGTAATTCTGAAACATTTATTTCATATGTTATTTTTTTATCAAGACTATAAATACTAAGTAAGTCTGTTAAAATACTTTGTATGTATTCTTTAACATTTATTTCTACTAAGTTATCTGATTGATACATTTTTTCATGTAACAAAGCCATCGTTTGTATACGTCTTTCAACTTCTTTTAATGAATCTTTAGTATTTTCCTTGTTTGTATATCTTGATTGAATACGTACCATACTATTGATCATCTGCAAGTTGTTTTTTACACGATGATGTATTTCACGCATCATAATTGATTTTTCTTCATTTTTTTTGCTAATTATTTGATTTCTAATTTCAAGTTTATAAGTTCTTTCAGCCACCATACTTTCAAGTTGAGTGTTTTGATTTTCAATCATACTCTTTTTCTCGTTTATCAACTGTAATGCTTGAGCTTGTGACGCTTCTTTTTCTAGTTTTAATACATTTATTCTATTTGCCAAGCCTAAAGAGAGGAGTACAATTTCAAATACGGAACCAATTTTAAGGGAATGATCTGTAATAGGAAAGTAAGGCATTATACCGAGGCTACTCAATGTAAATTGAAAAATAGAAATTATTAATATAGACCAGGCAATTAAAAAAAACCATGCAGGCTTAAATCCTTTAAGTATTACTGCTATCCCTATAAGTAAGGCATAAAACGAAGCTGTTAGGGTTAGAATATTTAAGCTTACAAATGCTGCATGGTTATATTTTTCATCAAAAGCAAAAAATAAATTTGAAAGAAATAGGATGACTATTACAATATGAAACCTATCTATTTTAGGTATGTATTTTTTTGCTTTAACAAAATCTCTAATAAAATATACTGCCGCTATACAGGTGATGATGGGTAGCGTTTTTACGGCTACTCCATATATGTATGGGGTTTTGTATAAGAAATATTTATAAAAAAAACCATTTTCATTTAACTGAAACAATAAAAAAAAAGAGATGTATGCAACGTATAGAATATAGCTTTTGTCCTTAATTGAAAAATAGATGAACAGGTTGTAAAAAACCATGATCAGGAAAATACCTATATATAAACCATTTATCAATTCTTCATCAAAAAGTTTATGGAACATTTGTTCTTTAGCGCTTATTTTTACAGGGAATGTAACGCTCCAATTGCTTTTAAATTTTATATAAATAATTTTCGAATTATTTTTGGGAACGTTAAGATTGAATAAAAACATTCTTCCACTATACTTTTTCCTATTCAAAACCATTGGTTGACGAGTAAAAGAGGTGTCGGTGTTATTTTTATGAAAAAGGCAAAGCTCTACTACATCAACTTTGTTAAATTCTAAAATAAAATTTTCATAATCACTGTTGTTTGTAAAATTGAATTTAGCCCAAAAAGTACTCTCGGATAAACCGAAGCTAGGAATTGTTTTATGGTAGTTTTTAAAGGTTTTAAGATTACTTACTTGATTTATAGTTAGTTTGTTAGTTGTGTCTTCGTATATTTCAAGTTTAGAACCAACACGTAGTATTTCGGAATCGTTTAAATAAATAATATCGTTATCCTGTGCTTGAATAGAAAAGCAACTAAAAATTATAATTAAAGCAAGTAATATTTTGTAATTCAAATTGTACAATGTTATTCACTTAAAGATACAAAAAGTATTTTAGAGAGGGTTTATAGGTAATGTGTATTTAGGCGTTACAGGAGAAAGTATGTTGGGAGTGTCTAGTATAAATACAATTCACTTGAATCAATATCCTCGGAGCAAGCACAGGAGGGATGAATTAACACCATTTTTCGTTCGAGGAGCCCCGATAGCTATCGGGATGGGAAATTAAACCCACGGTAGGATTAATTAATTTTAGTTACAGAACCTCTACTGGTTCTTTGTTGAGGGTCATTAATAATTTTTGATTCAAAAGTATAGGTATTCCCTTTGGTACTTAAAATTTTAATATGTATTGCTTTTTTTTGAGCGAGAGTTTTTGGATTGATGGTCTTTAAAACATATTCACAATCATTTATCCATCGGACATTGATTGAATCGATGTTTTTTCCGTTATAATCAATTTCTAATGTTTCGGTTCTGATAAATGTAGCTTTTATCTTCTTTCCTTTTAGTTCGTATTCATATTCAAAATTACCTGTTTTAAAATCAATACAATTTCGTTCGTGTGTATTGCAAGATGTAATTAGTATAATAAGTAGAAGTAAAGCAAATTTCATTTTTAATAAATATTGAATTATTATAGAACAAAGAAACAAAATAAATGAATCTAACTTAAACATTAATTATTGAAAGATTCAAAACTTCCGTCTTTGTATAATAATATGATTTTTTCAATTTCTTTTTGATTGTTGCTTTTAGGAGTCAATTCAGATAAAAATTTAGGATTACTTTTTTCTACTTCTATTTTTTCTGTCTGTACAGGAGTAATATCCTTTATAATATTGTGTTGGGTAGGGGGTGTGTTTTCTGATTTTGGAAACGTTCCTTTTCCATCAATTAACCATTCAATTGTAACCTCTTCATAAGTATGTAGAAGCTTCATTACAAAATCCAAGCTTGGTTTGTTTCGTCCAGAAATTATATGAGAAATACTAGAGCGTTGTACACCTATTTTCGTGGCCAATCCAGAGGCTGATAGATTGTAATAATCTAGTAACTTTTGTAAACGATTTGTAAATACGTTGTTGTTGTCCATGAGCTATTCTTGTTGTTTACAAAAGTATACAATATATCTCAATTATAAAAATATAGTTTACAGGCACGCTGCCCCCACTTAAACTACAGGTTTATACAAAGCAATATAACTCACTGAAAAACAATGTTCAATGTGTTTTTAAATTTAATTCAATAATATGTTAACTCTAATTTAGTGAAGAGCATGTCTATCGTGTACAAATGTAAACACAGTTGACAACTCAACTTGTTTACAAATGTAAAAGATAGATTGTTTACATTTGTATAAACAAAAAAAAACATGCTGAATTACAATTCATTTAAGGAGTTAACATTAAAGGGGAGATATGTTAAAAATTCACATATAATTCCATTAGCCAAACAGCATGCGAGTATTGCTGAAATAACTAAAATAGGGTCTTCTGTTCAAAAGAAACCTATATATTCTTATGCCTTTGGAACTGGTAAAATAAAGATACTAGTTTGGTCTCAAATGCACGGAAATGAAAGTACTACTACAAAAGCATTATTTGATTTTTTTAATAGGTTGCATCATAGAGACGAAGTGGTTTTTAAATTACTTTCCGAGTGTACGTTCTGTGTGATTCCTATTTTAAACCCTGATGGTGCTGAGAAATATACACGAGTAAATGCTAATAATATTGATTTGAACAGAGATGCACAGCAATTAAGTCAGCCTGAAAGTAAAGTGTTATTGAATACATATAAATCCTTTAAGCCTGACTATTGTTTTAATTTACATGGGCAGCGAACTATATTTAGTGCGGGGTATTCTGCAAACTCTTCAGTATTGTCGTTTTTGTCTCCTGCTCACGATCAACAGCGTTCTATAACACGAACACGTAAGGTGGCAATGGAGGTAATTGTAGCTATTAATAATGCGTTAAAAGATGTATTGCCAGATCAAATATCAAGATATGATGATGGTTTTAATATTAATTGTGTGGGGGATAGTTTTCAGTCAATGAATACTCCTACAATATTATTTGAGGCTGGGCATTTTCCAGGGGATTATAAAAGAGAAAAAACACGGTTGTTCATATATGATGCACTAATGACTTCGTTTTTGTGTATTGCAAATGATGAAGTTAAAGGAGATAAGTATCAATCGTATTTTAATTTACCGGAAAACCAGAAATTATTTTTTGATATAATCATCAGGAATGTCGCTAGTAATGATGGGGAGCTTGTTGATGTGGCTATACAGTATGAGGAGACTTTAAAAGATGAAGAATTGCTGTTTGTGCCTAGGATAGCTAAAGTTGGCAGCTTGGAGGAATATTTTGGGCATAAGGAGATTGATGGTGGTCAAAATCCAATATTGATAAACAATACAGGTAAAATAGCTAATTCATTAACAATAATTAATGAAATTTCAATAAACGGAGTAGATTTCGTAGATAAAATAGCAGTTTCATAACAAAAAAGTTATATTTGTGCCCTAAACTAATAGATATTATTACACAATGGCCAAGTTTAAATTAGACGAAATAGATCATCAAATATTGGATATGCTTATCCATAATACAAGAGTTCCTTTTACTGATATAGCAAAGAAACTATTGATTTCTGCGGGAACAGTACACGTTCGTGTTAAGAAAATGGAAGAAGCAGGTATTATTACTGGATCATCATTAAGTGTTGATTATGAAAAGTTAGGATATTCATTTATTGCATATGTGGGGATATTTTTGCAAAAAACTTCATTAACGAAATTCGTTTTAGAACGAATTAATGAAATCCCATATGTTACTGTAGCACATATTACTACAGGTAAGTTTAATATTTTCTGTAAAATTAGAGCAAAGGATACGCAACATGCAAAAGAAGTTATTTTTATGATGGATGACATTGATGGGGTGTACAGAACTGAAACAATGATTTCTCTTGAAGAAAGTATTAATGATAAGAAAAGATTAATGAGTACTATTTTTAAAGAAATTTAAAGATTAGTAGAATAGTTTTTAAAAACCTTCTAATGTTTTAGAAGGTTTTTTTTTTGAAATATTGATTACTACTAATAATGGTACAATAGTTATCTAAATAAAGTTAAAACCTAAAAAAAAATGATTACAAAGTTACTGAAGGTTGAGGAATATGTTTCTTATCAAAGCAGGTATTTAGATCTAGTGGAGGATAAACCAATAGTTGTTTCATTAGAAGGTTCATTACATGAGTTTATTTCGTTTTTTAACTCCATAGAAGAAGTTAAACTATCTTTCTCCTATAAAGAAAGTAAGTGGACGATTAAGGAATTGCTGCTTCATGTGATAGATACAGAGCGTATATTTCAATATAGAGCACTAAGGTTTGCTAGAAATGATAAAACTAGTTTGCCGGGGTATGATGAAAATTTTTATGTACCAAACTCAAATGCTAATGATAGAGATTTAGCCTCTTTGTTAAAAGAGTATGAATCTGTAAGGAATTCAACAATAGCATTATTTAATTCTTTCAATGAAGAAACAATGTTAGTTATTGGTTATTCTGGAGGTGACACAATGAGTGTTAGGGGAAGACGCAAAAATTGAATATCTAAAGTTATGTGAGTCGCTCGATAGTATTAACCATTCCTTCGATTTTTCTATCAAGCTCTCACAGTTGGGCTTGGATATTGATAGAAAATTCTGCATAGATAATCTAAAACAATTAGCACAGTCAATGGGAAATCACACAATCCGTTTGGACATGGAAGGTTCCGCCCATACTCAGAACACTCTCGAAATTTGTGAAGAAGTACACCGCACCCATCCCCATATTGGCCAAGCCATTCAGGCTTACCTATTCCGCTCAAAAAATGATGTTCGCCGTTGCATTGAAAACGGAATCTCCTTGAGACTATGCAAAGGAGCTTATAAGGAGCCCACCCATTTTGCGTTGCAATCCATGGATGATATAAGAGCAAACTTTTTAAAACTCGCTTGCCAATTACTAAAAGAAGGTCATCAGCCCGCAATCGCAACCCATGATGAAAACCTGCTAGTGAAACTTCTGCATTTCATAGACCAAGAAAAGATTGAGCCAGAATCCTTTTATTTCGAAATGTTGTACGGAGTCCGACGGGACCTGCAGAAAATACTTAAAGAAAAAGGATATCGGGTAAGAATCTATGTCCCCTATGGAAATGCCTGGTTGCCTTATACCCTCCGCCGACTGGTCGAAAAAAAGGAAAACCTGCTTTTTGTAATCACTCATCTGTTTAGAGAAACCCTGGGCTTAAGGAAACTTCGCTGAAGAATACCTCATTCCTTTATACTCAATGATCCCATATAACCTATTGATAAATAAATAGACATATGGATAATAGAGATATAATTTCACACTAATATCAAGGTGTTTCATGGCCCATTCTCCATCAATCAAACGGCCCTGGAACCGTTTCCTTACAAACATAAGAACTTAACTCCCCATATTCTCACCACCCCATTTAAAAATCACGATACTTTATTTTTTTGGATCTATTTCTTTGCTGTAGCTCCCTGGTTTACTGCCTGGATAGCGTGCAAGGAAAAAATACAACTGATATCGATCTTCTCCTTGACTTACGCATGTTTGTGCGCACCGGCAAAATTGATAACTGGCGCTCCTCTTCTTACATTTATTCGCACACTGAAGGAGAAAAAAGAATATACATTTGGCCGTTCACAAATTATTTTCATGATAGAACGTCTTTTTGAAAAAGCAGGTATCGCAATATCTGATTCGCTGGTGGCAAACTCTGAATCTATTAGAGTTGAACTGGCTAAACTCGGCAACACGAAAAAGGATATCCAAATCCTTTACAACAATATCAACGAGCTACATACTGACAAACCAGAACAAAGAAAACGGATATTAAAAGAATTCGAGCTTCAAGAAGATTATTTCCTAGTGGTCACAACCGGTTTGCTGATTCCCAGGAAAAACCTGCATTGTTT
>NVVR01000025.1 GCA_002733415.1 Kordia sp.
AACAAATGGCGATGTCAAATAGATAATAGTGTCTATGACGCAATGATGGTTTGGAGTGTTGAATTGTGAAAGAGTCAGACAAAGCGCGGTTAGAGTGGATTCCCGACGTTTTTATGTTAGCTAGTTTGTGTCAGTTCAAGTACATACAAACAATCAGCGAGCCTAATGATACTAATTTTGTTGTGGGTTTAGCAGGTGGGCATGAAGTTTTTGGCAAGCCTGAGCAATATGATGCGTTTATTGATAAGTATTTGGCTTGGCTAGAGATGAGATAACACATTATAACTATCACTAATGACGTATAAACCTGCGGTACGTCATTAGTGATGCATAATCATGAGTTGCGCTCTTCACTGCCGCTTTATTTCTTGTAATAATTGGTTATGTGGCTACAATCGGAAAATCTGCTAATTATTACAAGAGTTAATCATGCTTACAATCGAGGGCTTACAAAGATGTTGCAAGACACAACAAGGCAAAGAGCGTTGCGTTGTATTTGCTGCGTTACTTGCTGAGATAATGCCGTTGTGGCTGATTAACACACCAGGGCGGCAAGCCATGTTTATTGCTCAAGTCTTGCATGAGTCGGGCGAGTTTAAGTGGTTAGCAGAGCTTGGCAGCAATGCTTATTTGTCAAAATACGATACAGGACGACTAGACAAGTGGGTTCAATGTTCGAGGCGGTGCTGCTGATCAAAACCTTGTATTATTAGACGAGGCTATTATATATAATACTTCACATTTATTTGGCTTTTTTTCAGTGTTTAATGCCGATGCCATTAAAGATATTAAACTCTATAAAGGAGGAATTCCTGCTCGCTTTGGCGGTCGTGTCTCATCTGTTTTAGATATTCGTCAAAAAGATGGAAATAGTAAAAATTTTAATCTTACTGGTGGATTAGGAATTATTTCAAGCAGATTAACCGCTGAAGGACCTATACTTAATAAGAAAGGTACATTTTTAATTGCGGGAAGAGGGTCATATGCACACTTGTTTATGAAAGCTATTGAGGACTTAAAAGATGATAGCGCTTACTTTTATGATTTAAATTTAAAAAGTAATTATGAAATAAATTCAACTAATAAACTATTCCTCTCTGGATACTATGGTAGGGACTTTTTTAAATTATCAAAAATTGTAGAAAATAATTACGGGAATTTATCAGGAAATTTACGTTGGAATCATATTTTTAATGATAAACTATTTTCAAATCTATCATTAATATATAGCAAGTATGATTATCAAGTGATATTAGATTTTGTAAAACTTGACTGGATTGCAGAAATTAAAAACCTTAATATAAAATATGACTTAAAATACTATGTTAGCGATAAATTTAAACTAGATTTTGGCCTTAGTGGAATTAATTATAAGTTCAACCCAGGAGAGGTAAAACCAACAGCTCCTGACTCCCCTATAAACTATTTAAAATTAGATCAGAAAAGAGCATTTGAAGGAGGTGCATATGTAAGTGCGGAACATAAACTTACAAATAAACTTACAATTCAATATGGATTAAGATACAGTACCTTTACTAGACTAGGAGGACAACCTTTAAGTAGTTACTCAAATAACAGCCCTGTAGTCTATAACAACGAACTGGATATTTATGAACAAGGAATAGAAACTAGTGAAACTGATTATAAAAATAATGAAAAAATAAAAGCCTTTGGTAATTTCGAACCTCGATTAGCCTTATCATATCAGCTAAACAAAACTTCATCAGTAAAAGCAGGGTATACAAAATCCACGCAATACATTAACTTATTATCAAACACAACCTCAGCTACTCCTTTAGATGTTTGGGCTCCAAGTGGGCAATTTATTGATCCCCAAATATCTAATCAGTATGCATTGGGATACTTTAAAAACATTAATAATAAAATGTATTCGCTAGAAGCAGAAGTTTATTATAAAACAACCGATAATAGAGTTGACTATATAGATGGAGCAAATTTAATAGGAAATAATAATATTGAAACT
The DNA here is from genome assembly GCA_002733415.1 of Kordia sp. Lineage (GTDB taxonomy): Bacteria > Bacteroidota > Bacteroidia > Flavobacteriales > Flavobacteriaceae. Next base: position 1,985 of record NVVR01000025.1, read on the forward strand.
GAAATTCTTAATGGAGAATCTAAATCATATGGGCTGGAGTTTTTATTACGAAAAAACAAAGGAAGATTTACAGGCTGGTTTGCATATACTTTATCTAAATCCGAACAAAGAACATTAGGAGGAAAAGCTGGAGGACCAGGAATTAATAATGGTGATTGGTATAATACAGCCTATGACAGAACACACGATTTTTCCCTAACTGGGGTATATAAATATAATGACAAATGGACTTTTAGCTCTAATTTTATATTTCAAACTGGACGACCTGTAACCTATCCTAATGCTCAATATCAATATGAAGAGATGTCTATCGCTAGTTATTCTGACAGAAACGAAAGTAGACTACCAGAATACCATAGAATAGATGTTTCTGCTACTTATACTCCAAATAAAAAGCCCGAGAATAGATGGAAAGGGGAATGGGTTTTTGGCATATATAACCTTTATAACCGTAAAAATGCAGCTTCTATATCATTTGCTCAAAACACTGATACTGGAATAAACGAAGCAACTAGAACAGCCATATTTGGTGTTATACCTTCTATAACCTATAATTTTAAATTTTAATATTATGAAAATACATATCAAATATATACTACTTACTTTATCCATCCATTTTATTTCATGTAACGATGTTATTGATGTAGACGTTCCTACAGCAACTCCAAGATTAGTTATTGAAGCTTCATTAGATTGGGAAAAAGGAACCGTTGGTAACGAACAAACAATAAAACTAAGTAATACGAAACCGTATTTTGATATTGCTACAAGCAATATCGTAGCTGGGGCATCGGTTAAAGTTACTAATGATAATGATAGTACTGAATTTATTTTTATTGATCAAAACAATGGCGAATACACAACAACAAGTTTCGTTCCTGTATTAAATCAATCATATACACTAGAAGTTATTTATAACAATGAAACATATAATGCTCAGGAAACATTAATGCCTGTATCAAGTATCATAAATATTGCACAATCATATGAAGGTGGTTTTGATGATGAAGTTTTGGATGTTAGCATTTATTTTCAAGATCCTCCAGATGAGGATAATTTTTACTTAGTACGATTCAAGGAAGTTGGAGATCTTTTTGCTGAGCTAGAAGATCTTTCTGACGAGTTTGTTAACGGTAATTTAATTGACACATGGTTTGAAAAAGAAGATAATGACGACACTAACGAGGAATCATTTATCCCTGGAGACATTGTAAATATTGACCTACATGGTATTTCAGAACGCTACCATAATTATATCCGTTTACTAATAGAGCAATCTAATAGTGGAGGAGATCCATTTAGTGCAGTACCAGCAGCTTTAAAAGGAAATTGTATTAATCATATTCAACCTGATAATTATGCTCTTGGTTATTTTAGATTAACTGAGGTTGCAAAAGTGAGCTACACATTTCAATAACATCAATAAATACGCTTAAGAGTTAGAATACTAAAAACTGAATATTTATTTAGGATAAAAATCAAATCTTATGAATACACTAACAGAAGTAGAAAATAAAATACACGACATTATCAACAATCTTAAACATATAACATTTGAAAAACTACCTAATGAATATGTTGCCAGCCTAGTTGATTCAAAGGGAAATAAAATAGTGAGGGGCTATGGTAGTACCACTATTGAGGCTATTAATGATTTGCACAGTAATTTACTTTAGCCTTTTTATATACTCATAAGTAACTTAATAGTCATTCAGTAAATAACAAAGTTATTTTATTAAATTTCGAAAAATATTACTTTATGTTAAACTAAGTTAAAGTGTTGTTATATTTTTTATAATTATAAGTATGTACTTATTTTTGTTTGGCTATTAAGAGTAAATCTTAATTAATTAACCAATCAAATAATTACAAAAAATGATATTTATAGCTGGAATTAGTATAGCCCTTTTTATTAGTTTTTTATTAATCAGCAAAAAAAATAAATCAAATACTGACCAACTACTTATCACATGGATGCTATTAACAGCAATCCACTTATTTTTATATTATATAACATATACCAAGGATATTTTTCAGTATCCCTTCTTATTGGGTATTGAACTCCCCATGCCATTACTACATGGAGTATTATTATATTTATATATCGCTACAGTCACATCCCAATTACCTCAAAAAAAAGGCCTTCTTATTTTACATTTTTTTCCTATTATAGCTACATACCTTTATTTAATTACCTTCTTTATGCTTTCTGTAGCAGAAAAAATATATGTTATTAAAAATAATGGCGCAGGTTATGAACTATTCTCTTCTATCTTATCTACAACTATTTCCATTTCAGGAGCTATATACGTACTATGGTCGTATATCCTATTAAGGAAATATAAACGTATTGTTCACAATAACAATCAAGAGTCTAAAAAGGTTAATACAAAATGGTTACAATTACTAATCGGTGGACTAGGAGTCATTTGGATAGTTGTAATATTTACAGAAAAAGAGCCCTTAATATTTTTATCAGTAGTATTGTTTGTATTTTCAATAAGTTTTTACGGAATTAAACAAGGAAATATTTTTACTCTAACAAAGTCTGATAATCCAATAAAAACACAATCAACAGAAATTAAACCTATTCAGAAACTTCAAAAATTAATAACTATAAAAGAAGTTCCTAAGGAAAAATATGCGAAGTCTGGATTAAAAGAAGAGGCTTCTGAAAAATTATTTCAAGAATTAACCCTCTTAATGACTCATAAAACCATATACCAGAATGGCGAGTTATCTGTAGGTGAATTAGCATCAATACTTAAAGTTCACCCCAATTATCTATCACAAATCATTAATGAAAGAGAAGGTATAAACTTTTATGAATACGTTAACCATTTTCGTGTTGAAGAATTCAAACGGTTAATTACAATTCCTAAAAACCAAAAAATAACACTACTATCCCTAGCATATGATTGTGGTTTTAACTCAAAATCCTCTTTCAACCGTTATTTCAAAAAATCTACAGGACAAACACCATCACAATACGCTGCTTCACTCACTAAAAACTAACAACAAGTACGAAATATATGATTACCATAATTTACAACCTGTTTAATTCGTGTTAATTATACTCCAGTAAATTAGCTATCATTATCTTGCAAAACACTCATCAGCTCTCTTTGTTGCCTGAATAACTACTCTTGTTGCTTCTAAATAAAACGCTTGCTGTATGCTTTCAAATACATCTGATGTTTTATGATAATCCTTATGGTCTTCAACTCCAAAATATAAAAAAGGAATTCCTTTTTTATGAAACGAACCATGATCAGAGGAATAGGTCCAATCATCTTCTCTGTCATCACCATCATGCCCTGTAAGGATTTTTATTTTATTAGAATATAACGATGTAACTACGGAGTCCTTTAAAAGTTTATTATGCGGTGTTCCTGTGATAAATAATTCATTTTTTTTACTCCTACCTATCATATCCATATTGATATTACATAAAATATCCTTTTGTAAAATAATTGAATGATTTACATAGTATTGGGACCCTAACAATCCTATTTCCTCTCCATCCCATGCTGCAATTATAATCGAATGTTTTGGGGGATTCTCTTTAAAATAAGTAGCTATAGAAAATAATGCTGCTGTACCAGAAGCATTATCATCAGCTCCGTTATATACTTTCTTACCGCTAGTTCCTAAATGATCATAATGAGCACCAACTACAATAAACTTATTTGATTGCTCTGTACCTCTAATTAAACCAATAACATTATATGCCAAACCTTCTTTTGCATCGCCATGATCATTACTTCCATTATATGGAAACGATTGAAAATAAGACCCCCCTAATTTACCTAACTTCAATGCCGTAAATTTATCTCCAATATAGTTTCTTGACAGCTCTGCCCCTTTTGTTCCAGTTTCTCTCCCTAAATACGCATCGCTAGATAGAATTTTCAAACTTTCTATTTGAGCGATGGAATCAACACTTATTCTAACCGAAGAGCTAATAGTATTATTGATGATTTTACTTTTTGTTTCTCGTTTACAAGAGCATAAAACAAACAATAAGACTATAATAATGGTGATATTATTCTTCATTTTCAAATTTTTAGTCTGATTAAAATTATTTTTAATTTAAAGCAAATATCGTAAATTAACCCCACTGATAGCATTAGCCTAACCAGCCTTCTCTATCCAAACTTCTATACTGTATTGCTTCAGCTATATGCGTTGCGTTAATTTCATTTTCATTTTGCAAATCAGCAATAGTTCTAGAGACTTTTAATATCCTATCATAAGCTCTCGCTGATAAATTTAATTGTTCCATCGCATTTTTCAGCAATTCTTTTGAAGTATTACCCAAAACACAATACTCTCGTATTTGATTCACATTCATTTGCGCATTATAATGCACCACTTTAGAATCCTTAAAACGCTCTGTTTGAACAATTCTAGCTTTAGTTACTCTTGCTCTAATGTCTACTGATGATTCTGATTTTCGTTCCTCAGTTAATTTTTCAAAAGGCACTGGAGTAACCTCTATATGAATATCTATTCTGTCTAACAACGGACCTGATATTTTACTTAAATAGCGTTGCATTTCTGCAGGAGATGAACTTACTGGTGAATTTCCATCATTAAAATACCCACTAGGGCTGGGGTTCATACTAGCTACCAACATAAAACTACTTGGATAGGTTACTGTAAATTTTGCTCTGGATATAGTTACCTCTCTATCTTCAAGAGGCTGACGCATTACTTCTAATACATCCCGTTTAAACTCGGGTAATTCATCTAAAAATAAAACGCCATTATGCGATAAAGATATTTCTCCTGGTTGAGGATAACTTCCCCCACCAACAAGGGCTACATTAGAAATTGTATGATGAGGACTCCTAAATGGCCGCTGTGTCATCAAGCCAGTATCTTTGGCTTTACCAACTACACTATGAATTTTTGTAGTTTCTAGCGCTTCATGCAATGTCATTGGTGGTAATATTGATGGCAATCGTTTTGCCAACATGGTTTTCCCTGATCCTGGAGGTCCTATCAAAATAATATTATGTCCACCAGCAGCAGCAATTTCCATGCATCGTTTAATCGATTCTTGTCCTTTTACATCTGAAAAATCAAACTCAGGAAAATCTAAGCCTTTACAAAACTCTTCTCGTGTATCAATAATAGTTCGTTCTAGCTGATGTCCCTTATCAAAAAACTCTATTACTTCCAATATATTTTCAACTCCATAAACTTCTAAATCATTTACTATAGCTGCTTCTTTTACATTATGCTTCGGTAAAATTAATCCTTTAAACCCTTCTTCTCTAGCTCTTATAGCTATGGGTAAAGCACCACGAATGGGTTGTAAACTTCCATCTAACGAAAGCTCCCCCATAATCAAATACGAACCTATATTATCCGATTTTATTTGCCCCGAAGCAGCTAATATCCCCATGGCAATAGGCAAATCATAAGCACTCCCTTCTTTACGTAAATCGGCAGGAGCCATATTTATCGTGATTCTTTTTCCCGGAATTTTAAACTGATTGTTTTGTAGTGCTGCAGCAATCCGGTAATTACTTTCTTTTATTGCATTATCGGGTAGTCCAACTAAATGATACCCTACTCCTTTAACAATATTTACTTCTATCGTTATTGTTGTGGCTTCAACTCCAAAAAATGCACTCCCATAAATTTTAACAAGCATAGACAAATGGTTTTAATCCCTCATGGAGGGGTTAACTATTTAAAGCCTACCTCTAAATTAAAATATTTCTTCAGAAGCATACCTTTTTAACCTTGGATAAGGGTGTATTCATTTGAGGCTTTACTAAGTTACATTATTTTTTAAATAATTCGTCTAATGCATCATTTTACACGATTCAATTTCAAAACTATTTTTTGTGCCTTTTCTTAAAAGCTACCCCTAGTATCATTAAAACAATAACAAATAACAATAATAGTATTGGTAAATTAAGTTTATCATCCATAGGAACTATACCGGCATCGCCAATTAACACAAAAGAACTCCAATAAAAAGGAGATCCCATTGACCCTTGATGTGAGGATAAATACGCTAGTTTTGATTCGTGTAATGCCTTTGATTTCGTTTGCCCATCCTTAATCTTAGTATAAAAAGAATACATTATTTCTTGTGTAGTTTTATCATTAATATTCCATAATGTTGAAACTACACTATTTGTCCCTGAAAAGAAAAACCCTCTTGCCAAACTCATAACACCTTCCCCTGTTTTTAACTCGCCTTGTGAAGTTTTACAAGCACTTAGCACTACCAAATCAGCTTGGTTTTGTGTGGCATAAATTTCATTTAAATTTACTTTATCATCGCTAAAAGCCAACCAAGGTTTTTCAGTATTACTTGATCCTGAATGCGTAGCCAGATGCACTATTTTGTAATTCTCAAAATTTGTTTTAAAATTTAATTTTGTTGCCTCCTCTTTTACAAATATTTTGTCAGAGAAAATTGAATTAATACTAGTTACCTCATTTATGGAATTAGGTAATACTGCCAAAGATTTATCCTTAAATTGCTCAGGAGCCAACCCTAAAAATATATGCTCAGGGTCTCTAATCTTTTTACTATTAAACAACAGGTATGAAAAAGAATACACATAATTAATTTCATTATACTTAATTAAGTAGGAATTCTGATTTTCAATATCACTAATCAATGCTTCAAATGGAATGTTTTGAATTATTCCATCAGCAGCTATAGTGATCTTCTTTCTTTTAAGTTTTTCGAAAATACTATTCGGTATTAATTTCTCAAAAATTGAGTTCGAGTTTTTCACATATGCTGCAACCTCAGTTTGTGTGTCAAATGGATGTTGTAACTGCGTAGTTAATTCACCTATTTCATTTTGTAAAATCACCCCATCATTTATATGATATAAAGTAGTACTCTCTTTGGTAATTGCTAATCCGTAAGCTTGAGTATCATTTATAATATACTGTAAGGTAGCTGAATCTTCATTAATAAAATTAGCCTTGTGGTTATGAAGGTTTAAAACTGGCAATGATTTTTTTAATTTTGAGTAGGCTGGATAATTAGTTGCCAATGAATCTTTAAACTGCTCATAGCTCCTTTTTAGTTCAAATAAAACATCTGTTTTATTACTTACAGTAGCTTCTTCAATTTCTATAATTTTTTGTTTGAGCGCAAAATCACGTTCAATTAGTTGTTGTGGTAAATTACTTAATACTTTTGCTTCCTGGTCACTCAACTCCTCTAGAAGTAATAAAGCCTTATTTTTTTCCATAAAGAAATAAGCACTCTCCATATCATTAAGTAAATAAGAGACTTCCACAGCTTTCATATAAAGACTTGCTCCTTTTTCTCTCCAAAATAACTTAGACATTTTTTCTGTACTATCAAACCTTATTACATCTAATAACTGATCTGCTAATTTATAATCTATTAAAGCATTGTTTAAATATTCATTTTGCTTCTCATTATCAAATCGACCTTTCCAGTAAGATGCTTTTTGATGTATAAAATCAAATAGACGCAGTTTATTAGGTTTTAAAGTCAGTTCATCTACTGTTGGATTTACATATATATCAGTTTCATTATCAAAAACCAATAATTGAATTGCTTTTTCAAAGTACAGCTTAGCTTCTTTAAAATCTTTCATCCTCGAATAATACGCTCCAAAAGTACTATAGGCTAAGGATTTTGACTTTATATCATCTCCTGCAAATAACAAACTATTTTGAAGAGTTAATTTTGCTTTTTCTAATGAAGAATCATATAAGTACAAGTCTCCTATATTATTATTGAGTGTAGAAATTAAAGTTGAATCTTTCAATTCTTTATAAAGTACCAATGCTTTATTATAATGAGATAAGGCCTTTTTTTTCTGATTAATTTTTACATAAACCCTGCCTAACCTTAAATTAATTATTGCTTTGTCTTTTATCACTATTTCAGTGTATTTCCCTAATGAATCGACTTTATTCAAATAGTAGATAATTTCTTTACTATTCAATTTATAGCCCTTTAATGCGTACACTTTTGATATCCGCATATAATTCTTGTACAGACTTTTATAATCTTTGTTTTCTATATGATAATTCGTAGTTTTTTGAAAAAAACTTTGACTTTTTTCAAAATCACCTATTTTTGAGTATAACATTATTAACTCTGAATACGCTTTCATCCTTAACCTATCTTCTTTAGGCAAATCAATTAACTCTTTAAACACATTAATTGATTTGTATAAAGAACCGTTCCTGCTATGATACAAGCCAAGATTACACAAACTTTTTTTCAAAGAAATTAAATCATTTTCTTGATTTTTCTCTCTTAATTCTATAGCTTTATTTAAAAAATAAAAGCTTTCTTTATTCTTCTTGTTTTTATGTAAAAACCTTGCGTAACAATGATATACATATGAAATGTTTGTTTCAGAAATATTTTTTAATTTAATAATTGAATCTACTTTTTTTGATTTAATCACAAAGGAGATACTCGAATTTAATAACTTATCAAATTCATCTTCATTAAACTCTTGAGAAAAAATATTAATAGAGTATATAAAAGTAAAAAAAATAATTCCTTTTAGTAATAATGGCATTTGATTTTGATTGGTTAAGTCAAATTTAACCTTTATTATTTAAAAGAACAATTATAAAACGTAGTCAATTACAATCATTACTCATCATCTCCTGTAGTATCATCCCCTCCGGTTGTATCTCCATTTCTCTCATCATCTCCTGTAGTATCATCCCCTCCGGTTGTATTGCCATCTCTCTCATCATCTCCTGTAGTATCATCCCCTCCGGTTGTATCTCCATCTCTCTCGTCATCTCCGGTTGTATCATCACCTCCGGTTGTATCTCCATCTCTCTCGTCATCTCCTGTAGTATCATCCCCTCCGGTTGTATCGCCATCTCTCTCATCATCTCCGGTTGTATCATCCCCTCCGGTTGTATCGCCATCTTTCTCGCCCTCTTTCTCGTCATCTCCTGTAGTATCATCTCCTCCGGTTGTATTTCCATTTCTCTCATCATCTCCGGTTGTATCATCCCCTCCGGTTGTATCGCCATCTTTCTCATCATCTCCGGTTGTATCATCCCCTCCGGTTGTATCCCCATCTTTCTCATTATCTGAGTCAAGCTCCCCTTCTACTATATCAACACCTAGAACCCCATCAGTAAACATTATAAGGTCTTCTAAGTAATTGATTTCCTTGTTATTATGCATTATCCAAGTGATATTTTCATTACCTTGTGAAAAAGCTTTTTTAACTTTTAATTTTTCTTTCAACTCATCTAATGCAATGAGGTTGATATTTGAATCATATATTATTGTTGCAGTTTTATAGCTATTGTCTGAAATGTTATTTTCTTGTTCATTGATAAAATCATAACTGTCATTTTCAATAGTACAACTTGTGAATGTAAAGAAAACTAATAACGCGAATAATTGAATTAAATTTTTCATTGTTTTATGGTTTTTTAGTTAGAAAATTCAAAAGAGACATATTAATCGAGTCCCCACTTTATAGTTCCTATAAAGTGAGAAACGTTACCCCTTTATTTTTATTTTTTTTTCAACAGTCTTTAAAAAAAATTATTTAAATTTACTATAATCCATTCATTGATTGTATGACCGAGCAAAAAAATCTATTCAACTCTTTAATAACTGGAGATTCCAAAGGAATTCTAGAAATCTACGAATTCGTTTACCCTTCGGTTAGGAAATATATCCGAAATAATAGTGGTAATGAGGAAGATGCGGAAGATATTTTTCAAAGAGCCCTATTACACATTACCACAAAATCCAAAGTAAAAAACTACCAGCCTGTCGAAAATTTGGAATGGTACCTCTATGGAATTTGCAAAAATCTTTGGTTAAAAGAATTGAGTTTCAGGAAAAAATGGGCAACAAAAGCTGAAGTAAAAGAAGTATCTGACGAAAGTAACGCCAAACTAATGGCATTAGAAATACTAGAAAATGATCGTAGAGAAGTGTATTTAAGAAACTTCAACTTACTTTCTGACAATTGTAAAAAAGTACTATCCTTATTTCTTAAAAAAAGAAGACAAAAAGAAATTGCTGAAGAGTTAGGGTACAATTCAGAAACTGTTGTTAGGCAACGTGTTTTTAAATGTAAAACCAAACTAACCAAACTAATTCAAAAAGACTCCGCATTTAAAAAATTAAAAAACCTTTAACCTCACAAGGTAACTCGCTAAAAATAAGCTTCTTGAAAATAAATTGAAAAAACTTTAAAAAAATGGGTAACAAAAACACAAAAAAAGGAATATATAAGTGAACACCAGTTACATAATTAGTATATAATAAAATTTAAAATTAGCCCTTTAAATCTAAAAAACAAGCTTATGAATGATGCAAGTAAAGACCAGATGATTGATGATTACCTAAATGATAGGTTATCAAGAGAAGATTTAATTGCATTTGAAAAGCAATTATTTACTGATCATGATTTAGCAGAAGAAGTTTCGATAAATAAAAATTTATTCGCGCTACACGAAACTGAAGTATGGGAAGATATTACAATCCTTAATAAAGACGGAATTGCTTATCAAGAATACCTATTAAGCGATGATGCACAAAAAATAAAGGCAGCTATTAATAATGCCAAATGCAAGTATAAACACCACTCAATCACCCCAATAAAACGTTACAGATGGCATAGTATTGCCGCAAGTTTAGTATTATTAATAGCTTTTAGTTATACTTTTACAAGTAATCAAAATACCCCTGAAAACCTGTATGCAGATTTTAGTAACTTATCAGAATTACCATCATTAACCCAAAGAAGCGACGCTGATAAGTTACTATCTGATACTGAAAAATTATTTTTAAACAAACAATATCTTGGAGCAGTTAGATCACTTGAGTTATACGATGAAAAGTATAGTTCACAATCAGCAAATACCCTACTATATAAAGGAATGTGTTATTTAGAATTAAAGCAGTACTCAAAAGCTAAGCACGTATTCAATACACTTAAAAACAGTGATGCTTTAGATAAAAATAAAGCCTATTGGTATTTAGCCTTAACCTCTTTAAAACAAGAAAATATTAAGGATACCAAGAAAACATTAAAATTTATTATAGATAGCTCATATTACAATAATCAAAAAGCAGAACAATTATTAGCTAAACTAAACTAACCCCCAATAGTTTAAGTTTATATTAAGCGCATTTCCCTGTAAAGGAAATGTGCTTTTTTTTATTTCCATTAATAAAAGAAAACCTTATTCTAAAATAGATTTCCACAAAGCTAATATGCAGATTAAAACATTCTCTACTAACTAATCACTACTACCCGAAAGCTTGTTAATTTGCACTAAAATAGGTTCGACACTTATAAAGACTATGTTATTCTAAAAATGACAAACTTAGTTGCTCCTAATAAGAAAAAGTCAACTTATCCTATAGATATCAGGATGTCAAAGTCTTTTAGAATCTAAGCATTTATGGATTTCGATACTTCGTCCTCACTCAAAACAGGGGCGATAAATCTGACAGTAATTTAAATATAACCTATTGAATATCAAAATAAAACAATACATCAGTGATTAATAAATATTAAATTACAAAAGCGCTCTTACCTGTTATATACCAAAACTTAAATTGCTACACAAAACCTTGTATAAACAAACAGAGGAGCCTATTAAAGCTCCTCTGTTTGTTTATACAAGGTTGATTATACACACTATTTTTTATAGTTATCAATACCTGATTTCAACCAAACATCATATTCATCAGCATCAGGAGTATAACCTACAGGTTCGGACAAGTTATCACCTTCATTATTTAAGATAACATAATACGGCTGAGCATTCGTTTTGTATTTTTTCATTTGAAAATCACTCCACTTATTCCCCACTGTTTTAACCTTTTTACCAGTTACTTTTGAAACATATTGCTCACTCTTTGGAAGCGCCTTTCTATAATCGACATATAAAGAAATTAATACAATATCATTTTGTAATTTTTTAAGTATTTTCTTTTCAGACCATACTTTTTCTTCCATTTTTCTACAGTTCACACACGCTTTACCAGTAAAATCCAAAAATACAGGCTTCCCTATTTTTTTAGCATATGCCATGCCAGTATCATAATCTGTAAAAGCAATAATATCGTGTGGTCCGTACTCTGCTCCTTCTGGCAATTCTTCATGAGAAGAAACTCCCCCTCCTAATTTTGTAAATCCTACCCCATAAGGTGATTCACTATAATTTTGTGGTGGCGGAAAACCACTTATTAATTTTAATGGTGCTCCCCATAATCCAGGGATTAAATATATTGTAAATGTCAAAGTAAGTAAACCTAACAACAGCCTTCCTACTGATATGTGTGTTAAAGGGGAATCATGTGGCAACTGGATTTTCCCAAATAAATAGAATGCTAGAGCTCCAAATACCGCAATCCATATTGCTAAAAAGGTTTCTCGTTCTAACCAGTGAAGATCTAATACTAAATCGGCATTTGACAAGAATTTAAATGCTAATGCTAACTCTAAAAACCCTAATACTACCTTTACCGTATTCAACCAACCACCAGATTTTGGCAAAGAGTTTAACCAACCTGGAAACATGGCAAACAATGTGAAAGGAAGTGCGATTGCAAACGAAAAACCTAACATACTAATAATTGGAGCGACATAACTACCTGTTGTTGCTGCAGCTACTAATGCCGACCCTACAATTGGGCCTGTACATGAAAATGATATAATTGCTAACGCTAAAGCCATAAAGAAAATACCTACAACCCCACCTCTATCAGCTTGCCTGTCAACTTTATTTGCCCATGAATTTGGTAACATAATTTCAAATGCCCCCAAAAATGACACGGCAAAGACAATTAATAATACAAAAAATATGATATTAAACCAAGGATCCGTTGATAACTCATTTAATTTATCTGCTCCAAAAACAGCACTTACAACAACTCCTAATAACACATAAAGTGCTATAATAGCTAATCCGTAAATAATTGCATTTTTGACTCCGGCTGCTTTCGTTTTACTTTGCTTAGTAAAGAAACTTACTGTCATAGGTATCATTGGAAATACACAAGGTGTAAACAATGCCGCTAACCCCCCAATAAAACTAAGAATAAACAAGCTCAGTAAGCCTTTATTTTTTTTCTTCTTTTTTGTTACAGCCTTCTTGACCTCAGTTTTATTATTAATGTGATCTTCATTACCCAATGCAATAGTTCCCAATGCAACTGCTTGATCTAAATGAAACGTAAATGTTTCATTTACTAAAACACATGCATCTTTACAAGCTTGTCCAAAAACAGATACTTCAATTTCATTTACTTTCTTTAAAACTTTAATTTTTTGTTTTAAAACAGCCTCTTTATCAAAAAAAGTTTCAGTTACTTTAAAGGTTTCATTATAAGCTTTATGAGTTTCGCTTTCCAATGCTTTACCTTCAAATGTAAATAATGAATCTGCTTGTTCACTTTCAATTTCCAATTTCCCGGATCCATTTTCATCTGAATATTGAGAGTAGAGATGCCATTTATTTTCAATTTTTGCTTCAAAAACTAAATAATATTCTTCTTCATTTATCTTTTCTACAGAAGTTTCCCAAGTTACTGGCTCTATAAATCCAGACTGAGCAGAACTTGTTCCTATAAAAAGAATAGTCATTAATAATGTGCTTAAAAATTTCTTCATTGTAGGTGATTTTTGGGTTATAATTAATTAAGGGTTATTTTTAATATTTTATTTGTTGTTTGTGTCACACTATATCTGTCGTCGGATCGCCTTCCTACTACCCAAATAACAACACCTTTAGCATCGCACAACAACCAACTATTTTCTTTATCTATCAAGGACATTTTTTCATCCTTGAAGTATTTACTTATTTTTTTTTTTCCTTTCATTCCAAAAGGAAAAAAAAAATCTCCTTCATTTTTCTTACGCAAATGCAATGGGTATTCTAAAATATCACCATTAACATAAATTATATTTTTAGTTAAAGAACCTACCTGATTAACAAAATTAAAACTCAAGTTAATTGGCGTGTTAATTTTAGTGACATTTTTATTAATTTCAATATTTAATTGTTGTAAATGTAAGCTCTTTTCTTCTAATAATAAAAAATCTCTATCTTTTATCAATCTATGCGTTTTTGAATTGACATATTTACCTGACTGACCACTCATTAACCCTTCTATATCAGACCATTCCGTAAACAAACACCCCTTAAGCATATAGTATAAATAGGCTTTGTATTCTATATGTTTTTTCAGCTTTTTAATGTTTATCTTAAATAAATCACCTTCTAAAAAAGACACCTCATTCTTTACTTTTTCAAAATGATTATCGAGTACTTTTTTCTCTAATTTTAAGTATGATAAATGCGTATTAAAGGTTTCTAAGACACTCGGATTTAATTTTTCCAAAACAGGAACTACTTCATGACGGATTTTATTTCTGAAATACTTAGTAGATTGATTACTCTCATCCTCTCTCCAAGAAATATTATTGACTATTGTATACTGCTCAATTTCAGCTCTAGTAAACGGTAATAATGGTCGAACAATATTCCCGTTAATTTCAGGAATCCCGGTTAAACCTTGTAAACTTGAACCTCTAGTTAAGTTTATAAGTACTGTTTCAATATTATCGTTTGTATGATGTGCAGTTAACACATAATCATAATCATGCTTCAAAATTAATTCATCAAACCAATTATAACGCAACTCTCTTGCTGCCATTTGAGTAGATAACTTTTTTTCTTCGGCATATGAAGTTGTCTCAAATTCAATTGTATGAAAACCTACTCCTAATTCTGTAGCAATATCAGCAACAAAAACAGCATCTTTATCTGAATGCTCATAGCGCAATTTAAAATTACAATGTGCTAAAGAGTAGTTCAGTTGCATTTCATGGAGTAAATGAGCTAAAATAACACTGTCAATCCCTCCAGAAATAGCAAGTAATAATTTACTATTAACTAAAAACGGTAAGTTTTGATTAATATGCTTTTTGAACTTTTCTAACATAATTAATACACTAATTATTAAGCTAACAATGCCTCACGCATTGCCTTAGCTTTTATCAAGCATTCTTGATATTCTGCTTCAGCTGTTGATTTCACTGTTATAGCACCACCTACTGAATAAGAAACATATTTGTTTGATTTATTATAAAGGATACTTCTAATAATTACATTAAAATCAAAATCATTATCTGGAGTAAAATACCCTACAGATCCTGAATATAATCCGCGTTTTGTTTCTTCAAGTTCCTCAATTATCTTCATAGCGGATACTTTTGGAGCCCCTGTCATACTCCCCATAGGATACGTTGTACGTAACACTTCTACCGGACTTTTGGTATGAGGCACCTCCGAAGTTACTGTACTTATCATTTGATGTACTTGATCAAACGAATATACTTTACACAACTCTGCCACTTTTACACTTGCCTTGGTCGCTGTTTTTGATAAATCATTACGCACCAAATCAACGATCATAATATTCTCTGAGCGTTCTTTTTTGTCATCCGCTAACCCTATTTTCAATTCTTCATCCTCAATAGGGTTTAAGGAACGTTTTGAGGTCCCTTTTATTGGTTGTGATATAATTGAGGTTTTTTCTTTTCTGATATACCGCTCAGGAGAAGCTGAAAGTAAATATTTACCATCTAATTTTAAAAAAGTTGCAAATGGCGGGTTGGAAATAGCATTTAAATTTTCATACACATGCAACGGGTCAATCGTCGTGTTTTCTGCATAGAACTCCTGACAGAAATTCATTTCGTAAATATCTCCTCTGCTAATATGATTGTGGATTTTTTGAAATTTATCAAAATAACTATCCTTAGTCATTCGAAGTTTAATCTTTATTGGATTTTTTTCTTCTTCAAACTTAACCGACTCATTATTAATTGCTGTAATTTCTGAATAGTCATCATCTAATTCATCATCTACAAAATGTAAATATTGAATTTCCAAAATATCATCTTTTAGTAGAAATACTTTCTTTGGTTGAAAAAAAAACAACTCAGGAAAATCAAGTCCATCAAAATTTGTTGATTTCAAGTTTTCAGTGTCATATTTTAAATCATATGTTAAATACCCAAATAACCAATCTTTAGTAAGTGATTGATACTCCTTTAATTTATCGAATGCCTCAGAAGCGTCCGTTTGTAATATAGTGAACGCATCAACTGCCAAAACAGCATCATAACTTGAATATGTTTGTTGATAGGTATTAGAATCCAACCAAACTACTTCTCTAAACTGTTGACTCCATTGCAACAGTTTTTTTTTAATACCATGCCCTTTTTCGAGCTGTATTTTTTTATGAACTCTCAAATAAAATTTTTTATTTAGTTGGCAACGTCACTAATGAATTTTATACGATACAATCGCAATTCTTCATCTTCATATTCTCCTTCAAATTCCTCAATTGCATCAGTTATTTTATCGGTTTCAGCTTCCATAAAATACTCATGAATTTCCTCTTGCTGATCCTCATCTAAATGATCATCAATCCAGTAATCTAAATTCAATTTAGTTCCAGAATACACAATTTGCTCCATTTCTTTAATGAACTCACTCATAGCCATCCCTTTAGCCGCAGCAATATCAATTAAAGGTAATTTTCTATCAACATTTTGTATGATATATAGCTTTAAAGCTGAATTAACTCCAGTACTTTTTACTACTAAGTCATCCGGACGCTCAATATCATTATCATCAACGTATTGCGCTATTAACTTTACGAATTCCTTTCCGTATTTCTTAGCCTTTCCTTCTCCTACTCCATGAACATTTTTCAGCTCTTCGATACTAATTGGATATTTCAATGCCATATCCTCTAAAGAAGGATCTTGAAAAACAATAAAAGGCGGTACTCCTATTTTATGAGCTACCGTTTTACGCAAGCTTTTCAACATTTTCATCAACTGTATATCTGCAGCAACATTACTTCCTTTTGAAGCAACCATTACTCCATCAGTTCCTTCATCAACATACATATGATCTTCGGTCATCATAAAACTCTCTGGTGCATCAATAAATTGATTTCCATTATCAGTCAACCGAATAACTCCATATGTTTCAATATCTTTCTTAATGAATTTAGCAACAATAGCTTGACGTATCAAGGCCATCCAATACACACCTTCTTTCCCTTTTCCATTTCCAAAAAATGGTTTAATATCAGTTTTATGAGAAGAAATTAGCGCATTTTTAATTCCTAATAGCGTACTAACAATATCTTTTGCTTTATATTTTTCTTTAGTTAAACTTACGATTTCCAAAAGAATTCTCAGTTCATCCTGAGCTTCGTGTTGCTTTTTTGGATAACGCATGTTATCATCCATATCCGCTCCATCACCACTTACACTATCAAATTCTTCTCCAAAATAATGTAGTATAAACTTACGTCTAGACATTGATGTTTCTGAAAACGCAACCATTTCCTGCAATAAAGCATGTCCGATTTCTTGTTCAGCCACAGGCTTATTAGCCATAAACTTTTCTAACTTTTCTATATCCTTATAAGCATAAAATGCTAAGCAATGCCCCTCTCCTCCATCTCTTCCAGCACGACCAGTTTCCTGATAATAACTTTCAATACTTTTAGGAATATCATGATGAATTACAAAACGAACATCTGGCTTATCAATCCCCATCCCAAAAGCAATCGTTGCCACTACAACATCCGTATCTTCCATCAAAAACATATCCTGATGTTTTGCTCTTGTTTTGGTATCTAAACCAGCATGATAAGGCACTGCCTTTACTCCATTTACCTGAAGCACCTGAGCCAACTCTTCAACTCTTTTCCTGCTTAAGCAGTATACAATACCACTTTTACCATCATTTTGTTTTACAAAACGAATAATATCAGCATCTACATTTTTAGTTTTCGGACGTACCTCATAATACAAATTAGGGCGATTAAAAGTTGCCTTAAAAACTTCCGCATTTGGCATCCCTAAATTCTTAGTAATATCATCTTGTACTTTAGGTGTTGCAGTAGCCGTAAGTGCTACTATTGAAATATTATCCCCTATTTTTTTTATAATGCTTTTTAAATTTCTGTATTCTGGTCTGAAATCGTGTCCCCATTCAGAAATACAATGTGCTTCATCAACTGCCATAAATGAGATTGGTACTGAACGCAAAAATTCAATATTCTCCTCTTTAGTTAATGACTCTGGTGCAACATATAATAACTTTGTTATACCATTTGTAATATCTTCTTTCACCTGTTTTACTTCAGTTTTTGTTAAAGAAGAGTTTAACACGTGGGCAATACCTCTTTCAGAAGAAATACCTCTAATAGCATCAACTTGATTTTTCATTAATGCGATTAAAGGAGATACCACTATTGCAGTCCCTTCTCTCATTAATGCTGGTAATTGAAAACATAACGATTTCCCGCCTCCAGTTGCCATAATAACAAAAGTGTCTTTTCCTTCTAATACATTTTTAACGACACCTTCCTGTAATCCTTTGAATTGTGAAAATCCAAAGTGTTTTTTTAACGAAGCGTGAATATCAACTTGATTAAATTCCATTTAAATATTTTATGTTTTATGCGCTATTTAAATTATATCACTTAAATAGGACAACTTTCTTACCTTACATTATATGTATATGGTAAAAAAAAAGTAATTTCGTTTGAGGATATTAAAGATAGTATTTTATTTAAAACCTAAAGCAACTTTTTTATAAAAAAATATGCTTCGTTAAGGTTTTAATGCACAAACTTAATCAGCAAAAAAGTAACCTACAACAGTTTTTGTTGATTTTTAAATTTTATTTAAGTGAGCAGTTTAGAAAAAATCATTCGAATAGCAAAAGAAACAATTTCTATTGAGCAAAAAGCAATTGCCAATTTAGAAAATTTAATTGACAATGAATTTGCAGAAGCCGTAAATCATATCTACAATTCTAATGGTAGAGTTATTATTTCTGGAATTGGAAAAAGCGCCAATATTGCCACCAAAATTGTAGCAACATTAAACTCAACTGGTACACCAGCTATCTTCATGCATGCAGCAGATGCTATTCATGGCGATTTAGGAACTGTTCAGAAAAACGACACCGTTATTTGTATTTCTAAAAGCGGAAATACCCCTGAAATAAAAGTATTGGTTCCGTTAATTAAAAACGGAGGGAACAAATTAATAGCAATCACTTCAAACAGAACTTCTTTTTTAGGTTCTGAAGCAGATTATGTATTACATGCATATGCCGAAAAGGAAGCTTGCCCTAATAATTTAGCACCAACTACAAGCACTACTGCTCAGTTAGTAATGGGAGATGCTTTGGCTGTTTCTTTATTAAAATTAAGAGACTTCACTAGTAGTGACTTTGCAAAATACCACCCTGGAGGTGCTTTAGGAAAGCGCTTATACTTAAGGGTAGGTGATATCATTGCTAAACATGAAAAACCCGTTGTAAAAGCTACCGCATCTATTAAAGATGTAATTATAGAAATATCGAACAAACGCTTAGGAGTGACAGCTGTTACTGATGACAATAATAAAATTATTGGTATTATTACTGATGGTGACTTAAGGCGTATGTTGGCTGAAACTACAGATATTAACTCCCTAAAAGCTAGTGATATTATGTCAGCTTCACCAAAAACACTTACCAGTGATGCCATGGCAGTTGAGGCAAAAGAACTTTTAGAAGAAAATAATATTTCTCAAGTACTTATTCAAGATAACAATCAATTTAGTGGTGTAGTACACATACATGACTTAATAAAAGAAGGGATCATATAAAAATGGCAAAGAAAAACCCAAATGAAATGTCTTTTCTTGATCATTTAGAAGAATTAAGAGGACACATGATAAAAGCTACCTTAGCAATTTTACTATTTGCCTCAATTGCATTTCTATGCAAAAAAATAGTTTTCGACACGCTACTTTTTGGGCCATCTAAAATAGAGTTTGTCACCTACAAAGGACTTTGCAATATTTCAAAAGCCCTAGGTATGGATGAAAGCTTGTGTATTACAGAAATGCCTTTTGAAATACAAAGTAGAACTTTAGCAGGACAATTTTCTGCTCACATATGGGTATCCATTACTTTTGGATTCATTATTGCTTTTCCGTTTGTAATATATCAATTCTGGAAATTTGTAAGCCCTGGCTTACACCGTAACGAACGTAAAACATCAAAAGGTTTTATATTTTCTGCTTCATCTCTATTCTTTCTAGGGGTATTATTTGGCTATTACATCATTTGCCCACTATCAATTAACTTCTTAGCTAACTATAGTGTTTCAGAAGAAATACATAACGATTTTGATTTAGACTCATACATCAGTCTAATAAGAGCATCTACCCTAGCCTCTGGATTGATTTTTGAATTACCAATCATCATCTATTTTCTAACAAAAATCGGATTAGTTACCCCTGAATTTTTAAGGAAACACAGGAAAGTTGCCTTAGTAATTGTATTGATTGTTTCTGCAGTAATTACACCACCAGACATCGCTAGTCAAATTATTGTTGCCATACCAGTACTGATATTATACGAAGTAAGTATTTTTATCTCAAAAAGAGTATTAAAAACTCAAGCCGAAAAAGCACTCCAAACATCATAAACCATGAATAACAAAATAAAAGACTTTGACGAGTATAGAGAAAAAATGAATAAGCGCATCTTAAAAGATGACAACAAAATTCTTCATAGAATATTCAACTTGGACACTAAAGCTTTTCAAGGGGGTGCTTTAGATGTTAGAACTAAAGAATTATTAGGACTAACCGCTTCTATGGTATTGAGATGTGACGACTGTGTAAAATATCACTTAGAAGCTTGCTACAAAGCTGGTTTAAACGGAAAAGAAGTTGCTGAAGCGTTGAGCATATCTACACTAGTTGGCGGAACCATAGTAATCCCGCATCTGCGCAGGGCTTATGAATTTTGGGACGCACTACAAGAAGACTAATCAAATACAAAAGGCTTTTTACATAATGAAAAGTAATTGATTCCCTTGATACTAAACAACTAATATAGTTAAGGATTTACTAAAGAATTCTACATTACGCCCTAAACACTTACTTTTACAATACTTTAATTACACATTATGATTTTAAGAGCTGAAAACATTAAAAAATCTTATAAAAACAAACTTGCTGTTAAAGGCATTTCTATTGAAGTAAAACAAGGTGAAATAGTTGGATTACTTGGACCGAACGGAGCTGGTAAGACAACATCATTTTACATGATTGTTGGACTTATAAAACCAACTGGCGGAAAAATATTTTTAGATCAAACTGAAATCACAAAATTTCCGATGTACAAACGTGCACAACATGGTATTGGATACTTAGCACAAGAGGCTTCTGTTTTCAGAAAGCTAACCGTTCAAGAAAACATCATGAGTGTACTAGAATTAACAGATCTTTCTAAAAAAGAACGATTAGAACGTACCGAACAATTAATTGAAGAATTCAACTTACAAGAACGTAGAAACCGTCTTGGAGATTTACTTTCTGGTGGAGAACGAAGAAGAACAGAAATCGCTCGCGCACTAGCAACCAGCCCTAACTTCATATTATTAGACGAACCTTTTGCAGGTGTTGACCCAGTTGCCGTAGAAGATATTCAACGAATCATAGCGCAATTAAAAGATAAAAACATTGGTATTTTAATTACCGATCATAACGTACAAGAAACTTTAGCGATTACTGATAGAACATATTTAATGTTTGAAGGAAATATTTTAAAACACGGTAAACCTGAAGAATTAGCTGAAGATGAAATGGTTCGTAAAGTATACTTGGGTCAAAATTTTGAATTGCGTAAAAAGAAATTAGATTTTAAATAGACTTTTTAGGCGTATTTTCAAAAAAATCACACCTTTTCAGAATATCCATTTTTAAGCGCATATACAGCAAGCCCAACTCTTGATTTAAGTTCTAGTTTTTCAAATAGACTATCTCTATAATTTTCTATTGTCCTAGGGCTACAAAACATTTTTTCAGAAATCTCTCGATAATTCATTTCTGTAGTAGTGTATTTAAGAAACTCTACTTCTCGTTCTGATAATTTTATTTTATGCACTTCCCCTACACTATTATTACTAATACTTTCGAAAATTTTATCTGATGCCCAATCAGGAAAAAACCGCTTTTTTTCAACAAGTATTTTCAATGCCTTCTCTAGCTCAGTTGGATACACATTTTTAAGCATATATCCTTTTGCCCCATTTTTAATCATTTTAAGCAAACTAGCTTCATCATCCTGCATACTTAGAGCCATCACCAGTATATTTGGATGCGTTTCCTGGATCCACTTAGCCGTTTCAAAACCATCCATAACAGGCATACTAACATCCAATAACACAATATCCGGCACTTCTTTTACTTTAATTTTTTTTTGAAAATCAACACCATTTTCACAAACATACAGTACTTCAAATTCATTAAATTTTGAGATAATACTACTTAATGCATTTGCAATCAACACATGATCATCTACAATAACAATAGTTTGCTTCATTTATAAGGGTATTTCTATAGTTAATTCTGTTCCTATAGGCTGTTGACTTACTAAGCCAATAGACCCACCAATTAATTTCGTTCGTTTTTGTATATTTTGAAGGCCAATACCATCTGGCTTCACATTATCAACATCAAATCCAACCCCATCATCTTTCAATATTAGTCTAATTCCATTCTCCGTTTTAAACAACGACACTAATATATTTTTACACTCGGAATGTTTGATACTATTTTGTAAGAACTCTTGAGTAATCCTGTATATCACACTTTTTATTTGGTATGATATTAAACTAATTTCCTCTGTACTTGAAAATTGAACAGTGCATTTTTTAAAATCATTTATTTTTTTGCACTCACTCGCTATTAATTCAGTAATTGAATTATTTTTAATAGAATCATCCGTCAATGACTTTGACAATTGTCGCAACTCAATTAATGATTGATTTATAATATCATTGATCCCACTAATATTATCAGTAATATCTGGCGATTTATTTTCGAACATTAGTTGCTGCGCATACAAACTTGCTAATGTTAGTTTCTGACCAATATTATCATGTATTTCCTGGCCAATATATTGCATAGTTTGCGTTTGAATTTCTATTTTCGTTTCTAACAACTCTTTTTTATGACCTTCATCAATACTTATTATTTGACTCAAATGTGCTTTCTTTTTTATTCGGTATTCACGAATAAAAATAATTATCCCACCTATAAAAGTAATAAATATGATATTAAATAAAATTAACGTTATTATGATTCCTGTTTCCCCCATATAAAAGATGCCGTAAATAATAAATACATTAAGTAATTTGATACTAGAAAATAAAAATAATAAAACTCCCGAATATCAATATACACATCTTCTAATAAAATTTTTCGAAATGTAAAATATGGGTATGTTCCTACATAAAACAACATTACACCAATATTGATATAAAACATTTTATTTTCTTTAAACTTAAGAATATCATCCGTTATTATTTGCTTTTTAAACTCCAAAACAATCAATATCATCAACAAAATTGTGCCTACTGTTAGATTTAAAGAGTACACTAAGTCTATTTTTTGATAATATAGTTCTACAGGAAAATACGTAGAAAGGTAAATAATAATAAATACTACAAAAAGCTTCTTGTTTTTAAGTGATTTATACGCATATAACCAAATCCAAAACAAATATTGAATAGGAATACCAATAAAAGCATAGTAGTATTCTTTTGGAATATTAAAAAAAGGTATATTATTAACCCCAAGAAATTCCTGAAGAAAAATAAAAAACAAATAAAAAGAAAAATACTTCCAATAAGAGTTTTTTAATTTCAATATATACATAAAACCTACTAGTGCAGCAACAAATTCTATTCCTACTAAAATTTTACGGAAAACTAAGTAATACTCTGCCATTACTCTTTATTTAAAAGCATGTCCATCTGTCGGTTCTGGCGGAAAAAGACCTCCATGGTTTTGCGCTCCCGAAGAAGTCGATGAACTTCTAAAATTATTAATACCAAACGCCAACGTTTTTACTGTAGAACTTGGATTAGTATCAGCATATGCTTCGATATTTTTTAAGCCTGCAATGTAAGTATCCAAGTCTAAAGGATTGAAATCTATATCTCCTTTACCCCTATTAATAGTTGGCACCATCACTAATGTGTGGCGTTTTTGATAATCTCCATCTACTGTTCCTACTAAATCCTTATAATTACCCCATTGATTTTGTTCTGGGTAACGAGAATAATATATACGCAATCCTAAAATATCACTCTTCACCTCGTTATTTCTAGCGTTTATCTCCGTGTGGTACACAAAAGCCTTTATAGTTTCTAAATCAAACCAAATAGAATGCGCATCATCCATATTTGCACTATTATTTATATGCTTTAACTGATTATTTTCATACCCCCCCACCATTTCATGAATCAATGCTACTCCAAGCTCACTCATTGGCTCATTAGAATAATCCATACATATAGTTTCTTTTGTACAATTACATCTTAGTACTGGAGGGAATTTATACATATAAACACCGAAAGCAACTATTACAATCGCTAATAATAAAGGTAAAATCATGGTTAATTAGTTTTAATTTTTAAAGATACTTTTTTCTTATACAAAGGAACTATTTTATCAGAATTCTATTCAATAACATACAACCCTAAAACATAGGGTTAAACAACCTAAAAAACACGGGTTACTTATTCTTCTTTATTAAGGTTTACTACTCCACAATTGCAACCGAACATGTTACGAAGTTTGTAAAACCAAAACAGGGAAGCCGAAAACTGCAACATAGAGTAGGTGTATTTTAACAATGATTATGAAAACAACAATTAACCAATTATTAGAGTTTATCAATTATTCAAACAGCACACAATTAGAACATTTTGCTGATGGGAATAAAAAAGGCATTGGGGCAACTATTGCTAAACGCATAAAAGAAACTCAACATAAACTTGATAATCAATTATTTACATCTATTGACCAAATTTCTGCTATCAAGGGTATAGGAGATGATAAAATAACTGATATGCAAGCTGCCATTGAAAAAATGAGCAACAAAACAAGATTAGTCAAATCCAAAACAATATTCTCGTTTAAAGGCACCCCTCCTGCTTTTGATAACTTTAAAGAACAAGTAAAATTAGTACCCACTAAATTAGACACTAAAGACTCTGCTGAAAAAAGCTATTATTTATATTACGATAAAAACTTAGACAAAGAACACGTTTTTACATACTTAAAAAGTGGTCTTGGCTATAGTAAAAGCTGGCAAGATGAATGGTTTGTTATTCAGGGAAAAGACGGACATTTTCTATCTGCTGACCCAACAACTGGTATCGTTAAATTCGTATCACAAATAGGAATTTATGGAAATGAATATTTTAAGTTTTCTCAAAACTTAAACATGCACGCAAATTATGATCCTTATCAGCAAACAGGTCACGGTAGAGATGTTCAACGATATTCTTTTTTATATGCATTGTTAAAATGTAAAGCGGATCAAAATCAAACATTCCAAAACCCGCTTTCTTCTTTATATATTGATTATTCAAATAGAGAATTAAAATACGGTATTGCAGCAAATACAACTAATCACCCACATCATTTTGATATTTACGGAATCCTAGGTCAACCGGCTTGGATAAGTGGACAGAACCCATTTAAGAGCTTCACCTTAATGACCTATTACCATAATCAGGTCCTTAATCCTGATCAAAGAGTATTCATCAGCCAAGAAGGGTCTAAACTAAAAGGTGTCCTAGGCAATGATGTAGGCTGGAAACAAAAAAACTGGTTTAGATATGTTGATGTGATTGAAGACATTTCCATCAAAGCTAGACATGAAACAGGTTTGCATAACAAAATGCACTTAGCCATTAACCCAAACGACAGTGTTTCTTTTAATCATATTCATAGCTGGCAACCATTTCCAGACAACACAAAATTTGATATGTTGGTGTTTTACGGACATTGGGGAGAAAGAAATAGCATTGTCACAAAAGTATTTTTCAGATCTAAAAGTAACCACAAATTTTTGTCTGTTGATGCAAATGATAACGTTAGATGTAATAGCAACACTATGGGGGATAATGAATCCTTTTTTATAGAACAAGGCTGGGGAAGTAATGTTGATGATGTCGTACTGAAAACATATCACGGAAAGTACTTTTATCATTATAAATCTTACGCAAAATCGGATACCATTACCCCACTTTCTTTTGAGCAAATGAAAATTGTAATTCCATAATCATACCTAATCACATGACAACTTTTTAATCTTTAAATCAAATAATTATGTCAAAAATAAATCAAAATTGGGCTTTTGGAAAAAATTCAGGCTTGGACTTTTCAACCACACCACCATCAGCTACTACATCAGTAATGCCTTCGCCTCCAGGCGGAGGGAATGAAGGCTGTGCTTCTATTTCAGATACAAACGGAAATCTTTTATTTTACACCAACGGAATGACCGTTTGGGACAATACACATACAGTACGTGCTACTGGGCTTTTAGGAGATTTTTCTTCTACACAATCAGCCATTATTGTACCCCATCCAGGAAATAAAGATGAATACTACGTCCTTACCATGGATGGATCCTCTAATGCTAACCCTCCATTCAATCATTTTAACGGAATAATAATCAATGTTACTACCTGGACAAGCACTCCTTTATCAAGTATCATAAACTTACCAAATACATCCAAATATTCTCCTTGTGAAAAACTTACAGCTGTACAACATAAAAACTGTAAAGATTTCTGGGTAATAACCATTCTTCAAAAAGGAGGTGATTCTCCAACAACAGGCGTAGTAAATGGGGGTGGAGTTTTTAGAGTTTTTAAAATTACTACAAATGGAATAACACATGAGTATGATTTAGACATGAAAGTAAATATTCATGAATTAGGATATTTAAAAGGGAGTCCTGACGGCTCAAGATTAGCCGTAGCTAATGGTACAAATAACAATGTACATGTTTTTGACCTTGACAACTCTACAGGCCAAATTTCCATTAGTAGTTTAACTACCATAACAATACCTATTATAACTACTAATAACAGAAGTACATATGGAGTTGAATTTTCTCCAAACAGTAAATTATTATATTATGCAAACTTAGTTTCCGGCAGACGAAATGGACGAATCTATCAAGTAGATTTAACAGCTACAACTATTACATCTACCCAAGTAGCAAGTTTTAACAATAAAGGTGGCAGATATGCACTTGGAGCATTACAATTAGGTCCAGATGGAAAAATATACATCGCAAAAGACGGAGAAAATTCATTAGGAGCTATTTTAGACCCCAATATAATTGGTCAAGCTTGTGATGTAAATGAAAATTATATTACCCTAAAAAAAGATACACTATGCTACCTAGGACTCCCTAACTTATTACCTAACCCTTGTTCTGATGAAGATTGTGGCTGTGGGTGTACTGGATGTAATGAAGATTCTGAACAACAAAACGAAGAATTAATCGAAAGAGCAAAAACAAAATACACCATTGTAAAAGCTGACAAAAACTGTTCTGATCCATTTATGGAATCATGTTCATTAAATGCTATTACAGAAAAAATTGACTTTGAACCTTGTTTTTCTTTTCATTGGGGAGATGGCGCTAATGATCAAATAGAAGAACATGACACCGAAGTATTCTACTTAACTGTTTGTAATTCATTTAAGGACATTACATATAACGGACTTAGGATTACAAAAGTTTCTCTAACGCCAGACATACATCCGCTAGAAAAAATACAAATTGTACCTGATAGATTCATAAATATTGATTGTTTAGCTCCTTGTTCTTGTCAAACAAGAGAGTTTGCAATGATAAACAGAGCTAATGATACTGCAGGGAATTACACATTAAATGTAGAATACTGCTTTGAGAACATCACACTTGAATCAGTTAATACAAGCGGAAAAGCAACTTTTCCTTTAGAGATTACAGAGGACTAAATAAATCTAACAAAAAACAGTAGCTAATAACTCTATTAACTACTGTTTTTAATTTAAAAAGAGTCAAGCATCCTTTACTTAACCAATCTTAATAATTCTTCTTTATCACCATTATAGATATTTACATCTACAAACTCTTTAATTCCTCGAACACTTCCTTTATCAGTAAATTGCCAGAAACTCCAATCCTTATCTATATTTTCCACATAGAAATTATAGTTGGCCACCCAACAAGTATAATCTGAAAAATCTTTATACAAATGGTCATTATAAAACGATTCTCCTGAATAAATTATTGGCTTAACACCATAATGTTTCTCAACTTTATTCAACCATTTTCGCAAACCTATTTTTAAATTTGCTATACTCTGTATTCTTGGCACATCTTCTATATCTAACACCGGTGGTAAATCGCCTTTTTGTAACTTCACAGTATTGATGAAATTATTCGCTTGTAAAATTGAGTTCTCATTAGGACGATAATAATGATACGCACCTCGTATGAATCCATTTTGCTTTGACTTTTTCCAGTTGGTTTTAAATTTACGGTCTTGCTTTACACTCCCAGCCGTAGCACGAACAAATACAAATGAAATCGGAAAACTATCCTGAACCTTAGTTACCTCATCCCAATTTATTTTTCCTTGATAATGAGACACATCTATTCCGAATATTTTTTGCTGATGATGTTGCAACACATCAAATATTCGCAATTGAGTAGTTATCGAAGATACTTTTATAGCCTCATTTTTTTCTATCCGTTGAAACGCTACATAATACAATGCATACCGATAATGCCATACACCAAACAGAAAAGCGATTAATACTATTGGAAACAGTATATGCTTTTTAAACGAAAATTTTTTCTTTGGAGACTTTCTTTTTTTTATCAGTTTTCGTTTAGGAGTTGATTTTCGCTGCAAACGAATTAATTCAGATCTTCCAGAAGCCATACTACTTCTTTAAATTCATGAATACCGAAAGCAATACATATAAAACAATAATTAACGGTATCGCTACAAACTGTAACAACACTAACATCACGATTGCTAATATCAAAAATATATACTTTACTGCATTTTCCTTAAAACCATAAGTTTTCATTTTAAGTGAAAATAACGGGATCTCAGCATTTAACATATAGCAGCTGAACAAGGTCAACCCAATTAAAAACCATTTATTTAAAATCAACTCATTCACCCCTTGGGCATCGTTAGTCATCAAAATTAATGGCAAACTTAATATGAACAACGTATTTGCAGGAGTTGGCAAACCAATAAAAGAATCAGTTTGACGGGTATCAATATTGAATTTTGCCAATCGATAACATGATGCTAATATTACTAGTAACCCAATTAAAGGTACAAAACTGGTTGCACCATCATTCCATTCAGTAGCAGAAAAATCTAATGCATACGGAAACGACCCCGTAGTTTTTTCAAATAACTTAAAAATAACTATTCCAGGTACCACTCCGCTAGTTACCATATCAGCTAATGAATCCAATTGCAACCCTAGTTCACTTTTTACATCAAGTATTCTCGCAGCAAAACCATCGAAGAAATCAAACACTATTCCTAGCATCACAAAAACTGCTGCCATAAACAAATTGTCCTCTACTGCAAAGATCACCGCTATACTCCCACAAAATAAATTTAATAAGGTGATTATGTTTGGAATGTGTTTTTTCATCTATTTGATTTTTTTTATTGAATCCCACCTATGGGCTTAATTTATCGAGGGAACACCTCTATGAAAAATGTGTATTTGTTAACTCACACCCCCTACTGACACTAAGGGGCTTAATTTATAAAAAGTAAAAATAACAAAGTTTTTACGCTATTCAGCTATATATTTTAAAATCCGCACGCTTTAATCATTCTATCATTTCCAGACAGATCTTTTCGCAACTCAACATTTTTAAAGCCTAAGCTTTCAATCAACTCTACAGTTTCTTTTCCTAAGTACTGATTTATTTCAAAATACAACACTCCTTCATTTTTCAAATGATTTAATGCGTATTCGGTTATCTTCTTATAAAAAATTAACGCATCATTATCTTCCACAAACAATGCTAAATGTGGCTCATAAGCTAGCACATTCTTCTTGATCTCCTGCTTCTCTAAATTCCGAACATAAGGAGGATTAGAAACAATCACATCAAACATATATTTTAAATCATTTACAATTTCAGGTTCTAAAATACTATCATTCAAAAAACTAACAGCCACTTTATTTACCTCAGCATTTCCCTGAGCTACTTCTATCGCTGCTGCAGAAACATCAACAGTAGTCACCTTTGAACCTGTTAAGTTTTTAGCCAAACTTACAGGAATACAACCTGAACCGGTACCAATATCAAGAATTGCTAACCCTTCATTATTAATAATTAATTGATCTTGTATAATCCAATCCACCAACTCTTCAGTTTCTGGGCGTGGGATTAAAGTATTTTCATTTACTTTAAATTGCAATCCATAAAATTCTGTTTCTCCTAGGATATATTGAATTGGCTTTTCCTCTTTTAATTTCTGAATAGCCGATTCAAAAAACGTTACATCTTCTGCGCTAATCGCTACACTTGGATTCAATAAAAAATAAATTTTACTCAAATTCAATCTAAAATCAATCAGTAAATAGAAAAATGACTCTACCTCTGTTTTATCAAAAATAGCAGTTAAAAGCGAATTCATTTTTATTTTCAAATCAGCAAGCACCATGGTTATTTCAATTGCTTTTTAATTTTATTTAACTCACTAGCAAGTAATGCTAACTTGTCTTCTAAATCATCTTTAAATTCGGGAATTCTTTTAAAAAAAGAATATTTTATTTTCCAAATTTCTTTAATATCCTTTTTCAAAAACTCTTTATCTTCTATATTAGAATGATCCGCCCTTAAGACAACCTTATCCTTCAATACATATATCCTACGCAAGATTAACTTTCCTGAAACAAGCACTAACACCAGAGTACTATTTGAAAGCTCCTTTATTTTATTTACTGGATAGTAATGCCCTACCACAATATCATTAGGATACAATCCTTTATCATGAGTGGTCATTTCTAAATTCGCTATTGTAAACCCGCGCAATTCCAAATTATTCTTAACAGGTAACTGTAATTTCGGCATTTGATTTACAAACGTAGCTTTATCACTATACAATATATAGTCCGCCATGTTACTTTCAGTGATGCACGGGATTTCAGTAAACTTTTCTTGAGTTAGTTCATTTATATCAGTTGTGATGCCTCCTTTAAACTTCAATAATTCATTTACAGTCAACTCCCTTGTTAACAGCTGATCGATATAAATACTAAAATAATTAGCAACTTTTATGATTGTCTCTATCTTAGGCTCACTCCTCCCTTCCTCGTAAGCCCCTAAAGTAGCTCGCTTAAGCTCAAACAAGTCCGCAAAAGCTTGTTGACTTAAATTCTTTACTTTTCTTATTTTTTTTATATTCTTTCCAAAAAACGACATGTTTTGCTAATTTTATTTGCAATTTAGTTTATTTATTGTATATTTACACTATAATTATTAGCTAATACTATTAAAACGAGCTAATTTAGTTTTTAAATCGCTAACAAAGATAGCATATTACATTTTAAAATCTAATATAATTGGCAGTCTTAATTATACAGTAAACATCAAACAAAAGGAAATAATCAAGAAATATTCTTTTTTACTCCAAAAAAACTAATCAACAAACCCCTCTTCAGGGGTAAACTAACTAACAAATTAATTATGCTATTATTGCTTATAACTTTACTAAAACATATTACTAACTACATCGTTTATCTTATAAACTTTTTGTAATATTAAGACTCAAAAAAAACTAACTGAAAAGGAGTATTAAAACTAGTTAACTTTAATACTATCAACACTCAACCAAGAAAACTTAAAATAATCACTACCCATTTATGGGACTAAAACAAAACTAACTATATGGAAAACCATTTTGACATCATCAAAAATTATTTAATCGAATTAAACTATAGCATTACTTACGAAAATAGGAAAGACGGCGTATTAATGGTTCAAAAAGAAAGTGACGGTATTAAAAATTTAATTTTAGGTGTTGCGGATCCTATTTTAATAATGGAGCAATACATTTTTAAAATAAACAATGCATCAGAAGGTATTTTTAAACAATTACTACAAAAGAACAGAGATATTATTCACGGAGCTTTTGTACTAGATGAAACAGGACAAAAAGTGATTTTTAGAGACACCTTACAATTAGAGAATTTAGATTTAAATGAATTTGAAGGATCTATCAACTCATTAAGCTTATTACTAAGTGAATATTCTGAACAAATTATAGAGTTCTCAAAATACTAACCAGTTATTATTTAATAATAACATAAAACACCAATATTATGATTATAGCAACTACAGACATCATTCCCAACAAAGAAATTACTGAAATATTAGGTATCGCACGTGGAAGTACAGTGAGAGCTAGAAATATTGGTAGAGACATTTTTGCAGGACTAAAAAACATCATCGGTGGGGAAATTGAAGAATATACCCAATTGCAAGCGGAATCAAGAGAACAAGCGATGCAACGAATGACGATAGATGCTCAAAAACTAGGAGCAGATGCCATTATCAACATGCGGCTAAGTACGTCAATGGTCATGCAAGGTGCTTCGGAAATTTTAGCCTATGGTACAGCTGTTAAATTGAAATAATATGGACACAGAAACAATATTAGTAT
This sequence comes from Kordia sp., assembly GCA_002733415.1. Taxonomy (GTDB): domain Bacteria; phylum Bacteroidota; class Bacteroidia; order Flavobacteriales; family Flavobacteriaceae. The sequence goes on from NVVR01000025.1 coordinate 34,641, forward strand.
TCGGTTTACAAGCATTGATATGGTTTGGAATTCTTTTCGCTTTGATTTATCTAATTAGAAGAAGACATAAGATTAAAAAAACAGAAGATTTTGAACAACGAGATAATTAACATTAATAGAAAAACAATACATTAAAATTCACTAAAAAAACAAAAACATTATGAACATATTTAGAAGATTATTTAGCATAGGAAAAGCAGAAGCACATTCAGCCATTGATAAAATGGAAGATCCTATTAAATTAACAGAACAAGGAATTAGAGACATGAAAAAAGACTTAGACAAAAGTCTTGAATCTTTAGCACAAGTAAAGGCAATGGCTATTAGAGCCAATAATGACAAAGAAGAATATGCTTTAAAGGCTGAAGACTATCAAAATAAGGCGATGTTAATTCTTAAAAAAGCACAAAAAGGAGAACTAAAAGCAGAAAATGCTGATCGTTTAGCTAAAGAGGCTTTGATTAAGAAGGAAGAGAGTCATAAAAACGCAACTAGAACGGCTAATGATGCTGAAAAATTCAATACCTCAGTAGCTCTGTTGGAGAAAAATGTAGGTGAGATTAAATCGAACATTAGCAAATGGGAAAACGAATTAAAAACCCTAAAGGCTAGAATTAAAGTAAGCAAAGCTACTAAAAACTTAAACAAACAAATGGCAGAAATTGATAGCTCAAGTACTGTTAGTTTGTTAGAACGTATGAAAGAAAAAGTGGAGCAAGACGAAGCTTTAGCTGAAGCATATGGTGACATTGCAAACGATTCAAAAAGTATTGACGATGAACTAAATGCTGCTATTGACACTACTGAAGTAAGTGCTGAAAGTGATTTAGAAAAATTAAAAAAACAATTAGGAATGAGTGACGATACTAAAGAATCGTAACTTCCATCCTTTATATTTAAAATTTGAACATAATGTCAATCTGAGCTTGTTGAAGATTATTACTACTGACCTTCAGTAAGCTCAATCCGACAAAAGGTAACTACTAACCTAATCATTAAAAGAAGAACATATGACATTAACTGACTTAGTATTTTCCTCCATAAATTCACCACTAACTATTTTATTAATAGTATTGGCTGCTTACAGAGTCATTACCATGTTATTTGGGTTAGATTTAGATTTTGACATGGATTTTGACATCGATGTAGATGCAGACTTTGATGCAGATATGGATACTGATACTTCATTTGATGTCACTGGATTGGATATTGAAGAAATTTCAAATATTGAAATTAAGAAAGATGCTATTGTAGGAAACAAGCAAAAAGAATTAAAATGGTGGCAAATTATATTGATTTATTTCAATTTTGCGGAGCTACCATTTCTATTCACTTTCACTTCTTGGATATTTTTCTGGTGGAGCTTGACAGTTATTGGAACTTATATTACTGGTAGTTATGATAATTCATTTGGCCTAGTTATTTTCTTAGGAGCAATTATACCAGCGCTGATAATAAACAAAATATTTACAACGCCTTTTAAAGCAATATTTAAAAAACTAGAACGAAAAGGAGTCGATAATTTAGATTTATTAGGAAGAAAAGGAACCTTACTTTCTAATATAACTAATGATAAATTAGGAAGCGTTAAACTAGTTGTAAATAGCGACCCGATTAATATTTATGCCAAATCATTAAAAGGTGAAACCATTAAATCAGGACAACAAGTACTGATTATAAAAGAATCAAAAGACAAAAAATACTATTACATACAATCATACTAATCAATTAAACTAACTAAATAAATAAAAACTATGAACTTAACTCTCTCACTATTTCTTGCTACCAATATATGGATCACAATAGCTTGGGCTGTTGTAGGCGGATTAGTATCTCTTATATTACTATTCGTAATGTACATTGCTTTATTCTACAAAAAAATACCTCAAGGTGAAGCACTTGTAAAAACCGGTTTTGGAGGCACACAAGTAGCTTTTGACAAAGGTATGTACGTTATCCCATTATTACACAAAGTAGAAATCATGGATATTTCGGTAAAGAAAATCGAAATTGAACGTACAGGAGCTGACGGACTTATTTGTAAGGATAATATGCGTGCGGATATAAACGTTGCTTTTTTCGTTCGTGTAAACAAATCAAAAGAAGCAATTATTGAAGTTGCACAAACTATTGGATGTGAAAGAGCATCACATATTTCTACCTTAAATGAATTATTTGAAGCAAAATTCTCTGAAGCACTTAAAACTGTTGGTAAGAAATTTGAATTCATTGAACTATACGAATCTAGAGCAGAATTTAGAGACGAGATTATCACCGAAATCGGTCGTGATTTAAATGGGTACACTTTAGAGGATTGCGCTATTGATTACTTAGAACAGACATCTATCAGTCATTTAAAAACAGATAACATTCTTGATGCTGAAGGTATTAAGAAAATTACCGAATTAACTGCTATCCAAAATATAAAGTCAAACTTAATTATGCGTGATGAACAAAAAACCATCCGTAAGCAAGATGTTGAAGCCCGTGAAGCCATCTTAGAGTTAGACAAGCAATTAGCTGAAAAAGAAGAACAACAAAAACGTGAAATAGCGAATATTGTTTCTCGTGAAGAAGCAGAGATTTTAAAAGTTGCTGAAGAAGAGCGTTTAAAATCAGAAACTGCACGTATTGCCACTGAAGAAAAACTACAGGTAGCTGAAGAAAACATGCAACGTCAGGTAATTGTAGCAGCCAAAAACAAAGAACGTACTGATTTAGTTGAAGCGGAACGCGTATTGAAAGACCGTGATTTAGAAGCTACAGAACGTGAACGTTTAGTAACCCTTGCTCAAATAGACAAAGAAAAAGCAGTTGAGATTGAGAAGAAAAATATTCAAGATGTTATTCGTGATCGTGTTACCCTAGAAAAAGGAGTTGTAGAGGAGCAAGAAAACATGAAAGACATCCAAGCCTTCAAAGGTGCCGATCGTGAAAAGCAAGTGGCCATTACTTTAGCAGAAAAAGCTGCTGAAGAGCAAATGATTAGACGCGTAAAATTAGCAGAAGCAGAAAAAGAAGCTGCTAAACAAAAAGCAGAGGAAATTAACATTCATGCTCAAGCACAAAAAGAAGCATCTGTTAAGGAAGCAGAAGCACGCAAGGTTTTAGCAGAAGCAACAGCAAAAGAAGAAGCTATAATTGGTATGTCTGAAGCACAAGTGATGCATGCTAAAGCGGAAGCGGAAGAAAAACAAGGTCTTGTTGAAGCAATTATAATTGAAAAAACTGCTATTGCTGAAGCAGCAGGGATTGAAGCGAAAGCAGAAGCCTTGAAAATTCAAGGAATTGCTGAAGCAGATGTAATCAAAGAAAAAGCATTAGCTGAAGCTTCTGGTAATAAAGAATTAGCACTTGCTCAAGCTATTGGTGATAAAGAAATTGCATTTGCAGAAGCTGCTGGAATCGAAGAGAAAGCTGAAGCAATGAAGAAATTAGATGGTGTAGGTAAAGATCACGAAGAATTCAAACTAAACCTTGATAAACAATTACAAGTAGACTTAGCTGAAATCAATATCCAAAAAGATATTGCAGATGCGCAAGCAGACGTAATTGGAGAAGCGTTAAGAGCTGCTAACATTGATATCGTAGGTGGTGAGACAATGTTCTTCGATCAGATTATTGGTCAGATTACTAAATCTAAAGGAATTGACCGATTAGTAAAACACTCTGATAATATCACACAAGTGAAAGACGCAATTTTAGGTAGTGACGATGTAAAAGGAAACTTATTAGATCGTATTAAAGAGTTTGCTACTCAATACGGAATTGGTTCTGAGGACATCAAAAACTTAACTATTTCTAAATTGTTATTGGACTTACAGTCTAAAGCAAGCTCTACAGACGAGCAAAATAACTTTGGTAACCTATTCAACCTAGCGAAAGCCTTAGGATTAGGTGACAAGAAATTGAATTAAAAACTATTTCGACAAGCTCTGCATGACGAAATAAAATGTCAGAATGAGCTTGTTGAAATTCTATTATGCATAGGGTACTATGTACTGTGCTTCATTCTTACATTCAGATTATTAACTTTTAATACTCAAGAAATATGGGAATACAAGCAATGATTACTAGTATAAAAAACAATAATAGAAGACAACTACATACTCCTTTTGATAAAGACAGTATTTATCTATCGGGTAATAGAAAAAAGAATCCCCCTCAATTTAAGAAAGCTACTCAAGAACAGCTTTTAATGATTAGGAGGCGTATCAAAATAAGTAACAGTATCTATCAACAAAAATTGATTGGATATACATGTTTGACCTCTATTACTATTATTTCAACCTTTGTTTATTTAATAAAAATTTATCTATAACATGAAAAAAATAACACCATATAAAACTACTAGAAATGCTATTACCGCTATGGATAATGGAGGTAGATTTTACAATTTGCTTACTAAAGCTAATGATGGTAATGTTTCTACTTCTGAATTAGCAAAAGTAGCTGGTGTTTTCAGTGATAAACAAAAAATGGTGTTGTATTTAGAGATGTCTCTTTTAAATCTTGATGAAAATTCAAAACATTGTGTTATTAAGCTCCTATCAAATGATTTAGCTATTGCATATCACAAATATAAATCACAAATTCTAACACCTTCTGAAGCTATAGTAAATGGTATCGTTTCAAAAAACGCCATCATAACGGGGATACCAGAATATGTTACATCTAATTCTGATTTCAATGGTTTTATCATGATTCCTATTATGGCAGGAAGCGTCATGACTATGACTATGATACCCATAATAGATCATTACGATGTTTATAAAATAAGAGATCAGGAAAGTGATCAATACTTTTTAATAGCACATGCTAGAAGTTCTAAAAAACTCCCTCAACAACTCATTAAATGTGGAGGCGTTTTAAAAGAGCTAAAAACAAACAAAAAAGAGGAAATCCAACAAAATAAATTTTTAGAAACGGTTTATTATTCGGTTTTATAATATGCTTCAAGAAGCTTTTTATAAAACTAGAATATACAAACATCAATGCTTAAAGCGACTAAAGATTAACTATGCAAGAACAAACTAACCAACTAGAAGGCGGAACATACGAGATTATTCAATCACGTCTTCAAAAGCATAAAACCGATTTAGTAACACGTTTAAATAACTTAAACGGTTCTAGAAAAGAGGTGTTCGGCTCCGTTGAAACAAAACTAATTGCTAACGATAGAATCAATACCGAAAACACCTGTATTGCACGTGATATTGTGGCTTTAGAGAACAACTGTTTATTTGGCTATAACGTACACTTTGGTTTACGTACCGAAATAAAACTAACCGATGTTTTTAGTATATACACCTATAAAGAACAACGTTTTCAGGAACAACCGCTTACTTTAATAAACGACGAACTATTTATAAGTGATTTTCAAAATCTATATAAATACTATCGCAATACTTTCTTTGCTAAGTTCAGTATTATTGGAAACTACCTATACATGGTTTTTCAAACAAATGAAAATACTACTGATATAAAAGCTTTTAAATGGTTGATAAAAGATCAGTCACTAGCATATATAGATAACCGAAGTGATCATGAGTTTAAGTTTCCGGTACAGCATGAATTTAAATGGCAAGAAACCAATTATGACATGCATCGTAACGGATCGCATCCACACATTTCTATACTTGATAAACTTTTTGTAGAAACTATTGGTGGTGACTTAACTATTAAAATAGAGGATAATACCAATGATGGTAAAGGGATACTCAACGAACCTGTTGAGCATAAGGATCAAACCTTAGAGGATGGTAAATTTTTATTTGCTGACTTAGGAAACCTTACGGTGTTAAGCATTACACCTTATCAAGAAACAGCGCGTTATTTTGTATACAATCATAAAGTACAACAGGTAGCCCGCATACAAAGCATCCAAGACACTGCTGTACTCCTACCCGATAATCACGGATTAATTTTTCCTGATGGGTACTACTTGCAAACTGGAGAATTTAAAAAGTTCGAAAAGAGTATTGAGCAAGTAAAATTTCAGCAAAAAATCGCTTCTCCTAATGGAGAAGATTACCTGTATATTTTCTATGAAGAAGGAAAAGGTGATTATGTATTAATGACCTACAACATCATAGAACAAAGAATAAACACTCCTATTATTTGTAATGGATTTACCGTATTAGAAAACGGAGAATTGTGTTATTTTAAAGCAGAAGAGGACTCAACCAAACACCATGTAGTGCAAATTTGGCAAACTCCATTTTCTAAAACAGTACAAATTTCCAATACACATAGTGATTCGTTACTTTACAAAATCGGAAATAAGGATATTGTAAGCGCTATGGCAGAATGTCAAGAGCTGATTACGTTGTTGAATAAAACAGATGATTATGATGGTTTGTATGATGATATTAGCAAACAAGCAACCGATGTTTTAGATTCATATTATTGGATTAACGATACAGAAACTTCTTGCTTAAATATTCCGTTATTAGAATTAAAAACGACAGCTAATGCAGCCATTGATGAATTTGAAAAAGTAGTTCAATTAAAAAAAGCTGCTACTAATGCAACTGCTGAAGTTGAACAAGATATTACAGATTTATTCGATAAAATAAAGCACAGTAGTTTTAAAGCTATCGATGATTTTGTAGAAGTACTTACTCGTTTACGTGGAGCCCAAGGAGCTACCATTAGCTTAAAAGATATTCGCTATACTAATAACACTCATATTGAAGAATTATCAGCGGATATTAGCGAACAGACAGAACGAATTTCCCGACGCTGTGTTAGTTTTTTATTAGATGAAAAAGCGCTCCTTCCGTATCACAATCGATTAGAAGAAAAGGCTGCCGTTTTAGAAAAGATAAAGAAAGTTGTTGATGCAAAAGGATTAGAAGAAGAAATCAATCAAATTAGTACTGATTTAGAAATGCTAATTGATATTGTGAATAATCTTCAAATAGATGACACCTCACATTCTACTGCAATTATCGATACTATTTCGTTGTTATTTGCTGAAATTAATCAATTAAAAGCAGGTTTAAAACGAAAGGCAAAAAACTTAAATGAATCGGAAAGTAAAGCTGATTTTATAGCACAATTGAAGTTATTCGACCAGAGTATTATCAACTTTATTGATATTGCCAATACTCCTGAAAAGTGTGATGAATACTTAACGAAACTTTCTGTTCAGTTAGAAGAGTTAGAAGGTAAATTTGCTGATTTTGATGAATATATCACTCAAATAATCGAAAAACGTGAGGAAGTATATGCTGCTTTTGAAACACGCAAAAACTCCTTAGTAGCCGCTAAAAATAAAAAGGCAATCACATTACAGAGTGCCGCTGAACGTATTTTAGGAAGCATCCGTAAAAAAGCGGCTACTTTTAGAAATGCTGAAGAAATAAACGGATATTTTGCTTCCGATTTAATGGTAAGTAAAATCCAAAGTATCATCAAGCAACTAAAAGGAATTGATGAAATTGGTAAAGCCGAAACTTTAGAATCTAATTTAAAATCTTCTAAACAAGAAACGGTACGAAAGCTTAAGGATAAACTAGATTTATACGAAGATGGTGACAATGTTATCAAACTTGGGAAACACCGCTTTGGAGTAAACAAGCAACCGCTGGACCTCAACATTATTGCTAAAAACAATGCTTTATATTTTCATTTAACGGGTACTGATTTCTATCAAAAAATAGAAAATGATATTTTAAATACATCACAACATATCTGGAATCAGGAATTGATTTCTGAAAACAAGGAGGTGTATCGATCGGAATATTTAGCCTATAAAATATATAATACCGAAGGTTTAAAAAAGCTATCGCTTTTAAATGCGGATGATTTAGCTGCTTTAGTAAAAAAACAAGGAGGCGAAAATTATGCGGAAGGTTATGTAAAAGGAGTTCATGATGAAGATGCTATTACTATTTTAACCACCTTAGTTAAAACAGAAGAAAGTTTAGGTTTATTAAAATACACTCCGGATATAAGAGCTTATGCACAGTTTTTCTGGAACAGTTTAGTGTCTGATAAAAAAGAAGTGCTTGACAAACAAATAAAAGCGTCTGGAAGTGTGTTAGCAGTATTCCCCGATTCTGACCAATATGAATTTGTAATAGAAGATTTAGTTACTCAAATTAATCCTTTTCTTCAAGAATGGAATTGTGAATTAGATGCTAATGCTATTGCAAACTATCTATTTAAAGAATTGTATGGCGATGATGAGTTTTGCATGAGTGCAAAAGCCATTGAATTAAAAGAACAATTTCAAGGGTATTTAAAAACCAATAATGGAGCGCAAACTTTTGAAAAAAGTATTGCTTCATTAAACAATCTTAAAGATCAAGTGGCTTTGGTGAGTCAGTGGTTGAATTCGTTTAATAAAGAGGCAACTTTTTACAGTCAAGAGGCTATTGTTTTACTATTGTTTAATGGAAAAGTAAATAAAAAAATAAACCACATTAATGCTATTGAAAATATTAGTACTTTAAAAGGTAGTCATGGCGTAATTAAAGGAAACGATTATTCGTTTAACTACCATCTTTTTATTAACAAACTAGCGCAATACAACAACAACGTAATTCAAGATTTTATAGCTTATAAAACAGCTAAAAAAGAATTAACTGAAGCGCAAAAAAATAGTTTAAAACTAGAAGAGTTCAAACCAAAGGTATTGTCTTCTTTTGTTCGTAACAAACTGATTGACCAAGTGTATTTACCTTTGTTTGGAGATAACTTATCAAAACAATTAGGAACAGTAGGTGAAAACAAACGCACCGATCGTATGGGTATGTTACTACTCATTTCTCCTCCTGGTTATGGTAAAACTACCTTGATGGAATACATCTCGGAGCGATTAGGATTGATTTTTATGAAGATTAACGGTCCGGCTATTGGCCATGATATTACATCAGTAGATCCGATGTCAGCAAATAATTCTGCTACCAGACAAGAGCTAGAAAAATTGAACTTAGCTTTTGAAATGGGGAATAATGTGATGCTTTATTTAGATGATATTCAGCACTGTAATCCAGAATTTTTACAGAAGTTTATCTCATTAGCAGATGGACAACGTAAAATTGAAGGAGTTTATAATGGCGTTACCAAAACCTACGATTTTAGAGATAAGAAGTTCTGTGTGATTATGGCAGGTAACCCATATACTGAAAGCGGAGATAAATTTAGAATTCCAGACATGCTAGCCAATCGTGCGGATATTTATAATTTAGGGGATGTTATTGGAGATTCTGCCGATTTATTTAAGTTGAGTTTAATTGAAAACGCATTGACTTCTAATGATTTATTACGCCAATTAAGTAGTAAAAACTTTGAGGATATTTACAGCATCGTCACTCATATAGAACAAGGTGGTGAAGGAACTTTAGATTTAAAAGGAAATCATACCAAACAAGAAGTACAAGATTATATTTCTGTATTAGAAAAAGTATTGAGGATTCGCAACGATGTATTGAGTGTAAATGCACAGTATATCAAATCGGCAGCGATGGAAGATGCGTACAGAACAGAGCCATCATTTAAGTTACAAGGATCCTATCGTGATATGAATAAGTTGGTAGCCAAAGTAGTTCCTATTATGAATGAAAAGGAGTTGACTACACTCCTATTGTCGCATTACGAAAGTGAATCCCAAACTTTAACGAGTGCAGCGGAAGCAAACTTATTAAAGTATAAAGAACTGTCAAATAACTTAACTAAAAACGAACAAGAACGTTGGAACACCATTAAAACGACGTTTGTAAAAAATAACAAACTAAAAGGATTCGGTAACCAAAATGAAATGGCTCAGGTGTTAAATCAGTTAATGCAGTTCTCTGATAATTTAGAAGGAATTAAAGAGGTGCTTGCTAAAGGGTTTGAGAGGTAATGGAAGATATTAGTGAATTTTTACATTTTGAATTCATACCTAATCAAGAAAAATTGATCATTGATAATGATTCATATTTAACTGGTAAGGTTAAGATTAAAGCCAATATTGATTTTGCTTGTACCGATTGTTCTTATTACTTGAAATACAGAATAAAAGGGGAGTTATCATCTTTTAAAAAATTGTTTGAGATAAAATCTATAGCAAAAAACACTCTATGGAGAAAAGGACAATCTTATGAATATCAAATACAAACTGAATTCCCTGAAGATTTTTTTAGTTATAAAGGCAAATATTTTAAAACTACCTGTACCATTGAATTTAAAATAACTCCAGATGAAGTAACCAATTCATATTTAAGGAAACACTTTTTAAAAAAAGTGAATTTTATACGATTATTAAATACATTCGGCGACTTTAAAAAAGAGTTTGGCACTATCATTCACAATGAAGGAGAATACTGTATATCACCTCAATCTGAATCCTTTGAGAATGATTACACAAATAAAGTTATACTTGGAATTACACTTTTAGCCATTTCGACTGTTTTATATTATGGTTTTGATGCTCGGTTATTATTTGTATTACCATGCGTAGGGTTTGGAATATTTATAACAATAAAAGCTGCATATCATTTATTAAGCATTGGCAGTTTAGGTAAACTAAAATATACTATTTCGCATAAAGATAAAAGTTGCTTTACATTAAGATTATATATTTCTAAAAATGCTATAAAAATTAATACATTCCATAAATATTTACTATTAGAAGAAGTTGTTATTGATAATAGAGGAAAAAATATAACTACCCATATAGGTAATATCTATGAGCAAAAAACATCAAGAGTTAGTACAACTTTAAAAAACATTAATGAAATAGATATCTTTTATCCAAACAATCAATATTTACCCGCTTCGTTAAATACCGAAAACGCAAAATTAAAGTGGTTTTTGATCTTAAAGTTAAAATTTAAAAACAATATTATCTACACAAAAAAAATACCTATAACTATTACTAAAAAACTAGTTACTACAATTAATTAAACATTGTATTTTTACTGAAAAACAAATTACGCTAACCAAAACACATCATAAAAAAACAACATGGGACTATTCGATATATTTAAAAAGAAAAAGGACGAAGAAAAACACTACGATCCTACTGACATAAAAGTAACCGATTTAGAAAACGGATACTTATTAGATTACGACTTTGAAACTTGGACGGTTACTAAAATGTCCGAATATGATTGGGGAAGTAATTTCTTTACTCGTGAATTTACAATCCTATCAAAAGGGATAGTTCGTTATTTGCATATTGAAGATGATGGAAAACTAATTATTACGCTTTCTGAAGATATCAAGTTTCGAAAACTAGGGGCTGAAGTATTAGATTATATAGAAGATAATGGAAAACCTCCAAAAAAAATCAACTATTTAGGAACTACCTATTTTCTGGATGATGAATCACCAGGGTTTTATAGAAATACTGAAAATGAAGACTGGGAAGAACTTATTTCGTTTGATTACCTAGATGATGAGGAAGAAAAATGTTTAACCATAGAACAATGGGGTGATGACGATTTTGACGCAAGTATAGGAATAGTACTAAAACCAAGAGACATCAGCAACATTTTACCTGCTTATACAAGCTAACAACGTACAGATTACACTCGTTAATAACCATTATCGTCGATAATAATAAACACTTCGACAGGCTCAGTCCGGCTCGGAATCGGGTCTGGCAGCAGCCCGTGTTGCCTTGGCTGCCGGCGCCGGCGTAGCTTGAGCAGTGCCGGCCGCGGTTCTTTTTCTTGCAGCGGCGATGACGGCGGAAGACTCTCTCCTTGCGGAAGAAGCAGACTCGGCCGCTATGACCTTCGTGGTCGGCTCCGTCGAGCCCTTGCCTGCTGCTTTCTTTCCGCCTGTCGTCTTTGCCATCGCGATTCTCGCCTCTGCTTGGAAAACAAACCGCTGGAAACCTTATATTATAGCACGCTGGGGCGCCCTCTCTTAGCGCTCCAGCCCGCTCACAGCCCGAGCCGGCGCTTCATGTCGGCTCGCTGCTGATTCAATTCCATCAATTCGGCCAGTTCCTCGGGGATAAAGCGGGATTGCCGGATAACGACCTGATCGAGGAAGAACTGCGTGAATACCTCACGCTGTTCCAAAGCGACACGCAGCCGGACGAGCTGCGCCGCCTGCGCGAAGTCGCGCTCGACTGGATGCGCCGGCTGGCCGATTTCCATCCGTACG
>NVVR01000051.1 GCA_002733415.1 Kordia sp.
AGGATCAAAATTAATATCTACTGAACCATCTTCATTTTCTATCATCTCCGTATTCGCGGGAGATGGCATAGATTCTTGTATCTCTGTTGCTACTTCTGTTTGTTCTTGTGGTGAAGGGATAGTAACGCTTTGTCTTATGTTAGGTAGGCCCTTATCAATTTCTGCCATGTAGTTTCTCCAATCTTTCTGGTTTATCTTGTTTTGTGACTTTAATCAAGCCTCTAGGATCTGGTCCCTTTACAGGAGGGATTGCTTTCCATTTTACGTTTTTCATGTTTTTGACTAATGTGGGGTTTTTCATTTGTATCGGTTTAATATGTATTGATCAACACCTGTTAAACCACCATGAGCTAATTCTGGTATACCTATGGTGTGAGCCGTTCCAGTTTCAAAAGTTTCCAATAAATCAGATATCTCTCCTGCTGTATAATTGTGTTGTTAGGGATTACATTAATGCAGGGAACTACAATTGGCGGGGCAAATGCGAGTAGATGGATACGAGTTCCGGTAGTGGGTTTCTCGTTTCAAACATCAACGTTAGCGTCGGTTGTATTGATGGTGTATGTAGCGAGGTATTTAGCAAAAATAAAAGACAAAGTAATTACATTTAAAGAAAGTGCTATAGAATTATGGACTCCAGTAGTGTTAGTTTTATTGCTGATTTTTCCAGCGAATTTTTCTACTGCCGCATTGATTTTTTCAATGGTATTGGTGTTAGTGTTTTTGGGAGGGTATCCATTAAAATATATAGGAGTAATTATTGGTTCGGGGATGATTTTTGTGTTGTTCTTTTTTATAACAGCAAAAGCATTTCCTGATGCATTTCCAAATAGGGTAGATACTTGGATTTCTCGAATTGAAAACTTTTCTAATGGTGAGGATACGAAAGATGATTATCAAATAGAACGTGCGAAAACAGCGATTGCTTCAGGGAGGCTATTTGGTTTGGGACCAGGGAAAAGTGTTCAGAAAAATTTTTTGCCACAGTCTTCTTCTGATTTTATTTATGCTATTATAGTTGAAGAATGGGGTTTGGTAGTTGGAGTGACAATATTGTTATTCTATTTATTATTGCTTTTCAGGTTGATTGTAATATTAAATAAGTCGGATACTTTTTTTGGAAAATTATTAGTTGTTGGGGTGGGTTTGCCAATTATATTCCAAGCCTTAATTAATATGGCGGTTGCGGTTGAACTATTTCCGGTAACAGGACAAACATTACCATTAATTAGTTCAGGGGGGACATCGATTTGGATGACTTGTTTGGCGATTGGAATTATTTTGAGTGTAAGTTCAAGTCAGAAAAAAGAAAAAGAGAAAATAAGAAAAAGAGATAATCCACTTGATGTGTTGTGACAAGCGGTATAGGTTGTCAGTTCGAGTGAATTTTACGATTGTAATGAGTAGAATTTGTATAGAGAAATAAATAAGAGTTTAAAAAAAAATAAATGTAAAAAAGAGTCCCTTTGTCAAGGGGAATAAATATGAAAAAGGTAAAAGTTATAGTGTCAGGAGGAGGAACGGGAGGTCATATTTACCCTGCTATTGCTATTGCGGATGAAATTAAAAGGCGTTATCCTGACACGGAGTTTTTATTTGTAGGAGCTAATGATAGGATGGAGATGGAAAAGGTTCCTGCGGCTGGTTATAAAATTAAGGGGCTTTGGATTTCTGGTGTACAGCGTAAGTTGTTGTCTAAGAATAATTTATTATTCCCGTTTAAGTTAATCAGTAGTCTATGGAATGCTAAAAAAATTGTAAAACAATTTCAGCCTGATATAGCTATTGGTACAGGAGGTTTTGCAAGTGGACCTTTATTGTATATGGCTAATGCTAAAGGAGTGCCAACATTGATACAGGAACAAAATTCATTTCCAGGGATAACGAATAAGTTATTGTCAAAAAAAGCAATGAAAATTTGTGTTGCTTATGATAATTTAGGACGGTTTTTTCCGAGTGATAAAATAGTAAAAACAGGTAACCCTGTACGTCAAGATTTATTAGAAATTTCTTCTAAAATAAAAGAAGCTAAAGAGTTCTTTAAATTGGAAGAAACTAAGAAAACTATTTTGGTTTTAGGTGGTAGTTTGGGTGCAAGAAGAATTAATCAACTGATTGAAAAGGAGTTGCTTTTTTTCGCAAATCAAGAAGTGCAATTAATATGGCAGACAGGGAAATTATATTTCGAAGAGTATAAAAAGAATGATGAAAAAGGTAGTGTGCAAACACATGCTTTTTTGAATAGGATGGATTTGGCTTATGCTGCTGCAGATGTGATTATTTCAAGGTCAGGAGCAAGCTCAGTTTCTGAGTTATGTGTAGTTGGGAAGCCCGTAATTTTTATACCTAGTCCGAATGTTTCTGAGGATCACCAAACTAAAAATGCCGAGGCAATTACAAGTAAAGGTGCTGGAATTTTGATAAAGGAGTTGGCATTGGATGCTGATTTCGAAATGATGTTTGAAGAATTGTTGAAAGATAATGTTTTACAGTGTAAATTATCAAGTGAAATAAAAAAGTTAGCATTGGAAAATGCAACTAAAGATATTGTTGATGAAGTTGAAAAATTAATCCCACGAGTGTGGTGATGAGTGAAATATTTGTAATGAAATAAAAAATATTTTATATCGAGATATGGAGCAAGGAATTAAAACTTTAATTTTTTTGAATAAAGAATTTTGAATTTAGAAAAGATACATACTGTTTATTTTGTAGGAATCGGAGGAATCGGAATGAGTGCACTTGCGCGCTATTTTCGTGAAATAGGAAAACAAGTTGCTGGGTATGATAAAACGCCAACAAAAATAACTGATGCTTTAAGTGAAATGGGGATTTCTATTCATTTTAAGGATTCGGTTGATTTGATTGGTTCAGAATTTAAAAATTCCGATAATACATTGGTTGTCTATACACCAGCTGTTCTAAAATCACATAGTGAATTGCAGTATTTTATGTCTAATAATTTCAATGTCCAAAAACGTGCAGAAGTATTAGGATTAATTACTAAAAATACATTTTGTTTTGCGGTAGCGGGAACGCATGGAAAAACAACCACATCAAGTATTTTAGGGCACTTATTAAAAGTATGTGATGCTGATATGACTGCTTTTTTAGGAGGGATTACAGAAAATTATCATTCAAATTTAATATTAAATGGTACTGAAATATCAGTTGTTGAAGCTGATGAATTTGATAGGTCATTTTTACAATTGTCTCCAGATGTAGCTTGTATTACATCAATGGATGCGGATCATTTGGATATTTATGGTCAAGCTGATGAGTTAGAGAAGAGTTTTGTTGAATTCTCCAATAAATTATCTGATAAAAGTAAGCTGTTTGTTAAAAACGGATTACCGTTGAAAGGGGTTACTTATGGTGTTAATGAAAATGCAGATTATAGTATTCAGGATATTGAAATCATTGACGGAGTTTATCATTTTAGTATAAACACTCCTAAAGAATTGTTGACGGGTATTCAGTTTGATTTACCCGGCAAGCATAATTTAAATAATGCGTTGGTGGCATTTGCAATGGCATATGATCATGGCTTTAAAGTGTCTGAATTAGTAAAGGGGCTAGCTTCTTTCAGAGGGGTTGAGCGTCGATTTACGTATCAAATTAAAACGGATGATTTGGTGTATATAGATGATTATGCACATCATCCAACAGAAATTGATGCAGTATATCAAGCTGTTACTGAAATGTATCCTAATGATAAGGTTCTGGTAATATTTCAGCCGCACTTGTTTAGTAGAACTCAAGATTTTATAGAAGATTTTGCTGCAAGCTTAAGTAGGTTTGATGAAGTACGTTTGTTGGATATTTATCCAGCAAGAGAATTACCAATCGAAGGGGTAACTTCTGAATGGTTGTTGGGGAGAATGACAAGTGAAAACAAGAAATTAATTACTAAAAATGAGATAGTTTTAGAAATTAAAAAATCTGATGCAAAAATTATATTAACAATTGGCGCAGGGGATATCGGAGCAGAAGTTTTACGAATTAAAAAAGAAATAGGTTAATCATTGTAAATGAGTGAATTAATTAAAAATAAGCGATTTTCTAAAAAACTGATATTAAACATCAAGTTGATGTTGTTGTTGGGGCTTGTGTTGTTTCTATTCACTTCGTCTTCAGTGCGTAATGGGTCTAGATTTTTGATTACAAACGAAGTGAAGTTCCAAAACCCAGAACAACCATTAATTTCTGAAGAAACGGTTAATAACTTGTTAATACTAAATAATGGCAGTGTGAAAAACATAAGAAAAGATGCCTTAGATTTGAATAGTATAGAATTTGTATTAGATACGAATCCATATATCAGAGACGTAAACGTGTATGTTTCTGTAAATGGGGAAGTTGGGGTAGATGTTTTGCAGAAAAGACCACTTGCAAGAGTGCAAACAAATGAGTCTTTTTACATTGACGAGGAAGGGGAAATGATGCCTACCTCGACAAATTTTTCTGTGCGTGTACCTTTGGTGACAGGGGACGTGACAAAAAACAACCTGTCTGATGTGTTTAAAATAGTGAAAAGCATTCATGCGGATCCGTTTTTCAAGAAAGAGATAGTAGGAGTAGTTGTTTCAAAAAACAAATACACTTTGCTACTAAGAGAATTTGATTTTTTAATTGATTTTGGAACATCAGAAAATATAGTATTGAAGTTAAATAATTTTAAAGCTTTTTACAAAAAAGCAATGAAGGATAAAACAATAAAAATATATAACAGCGTTAATTTACAAATTGCATCACAAGTAATTTGCACCAAAAAATAAGCTATGGAGGACAGTAAAATTGCGGTTGGTTTAGACATAGGTACAACAAAGATAGTTGCTATGATTGGTCGTGAAAATGAGTATGGAAAATTAGAGATTCTTGGTTTAGGAAAAACGAAGAGTCTAGGTGTGCACAGAGGTGTTGTGAATAATATTACGCAAACAATCCAGTCTATTCAACAAGCAGTTCAGGAAGCTGAGATGTCTTCAGGATTGAAAATTGATGATGTTGTCGTTGGTATTGCGGGTCAGCATATAAGAAGTATTCAGCATAGTGATTATATCACAAGAGCGAATTCTGATGAGGTGATTGATGAAAGTGATATTGATGCATTAATAAATCAGGTGCATAAATTAATTATGCTTCCTGGGGAAGAAATATTACATGTGTTGCCACAAGAATACAAAGTAGATGGACAGGCAGAAATCAAAGAGCCAATCGGGATGTATGGAGGTAGATTGGAGGCTAATTTTCATGTGGTAGTTGGTCAAATCGCATCGATTAGAAACATAGGGAGATGTGTTAAAAATGCTGGATTAGGATTGGCGGGAATTACTTTAGAACCTTTGTCATCTGCTAATGCGGTATTGAGTAAAGAGGAAAAAGAAGCTGGTGTAGCATTGATTGATATAGGAGGAGGAACAACAGATTTAGCAATTTTTAAAGATGGAATTATTCGTCATACAGCAGTTATTCCTTTTGGAGGTAATGTAATTACTGATGATATAAAAGAAGGGTGTTCTATTATAGAAAAACAAGCTGAGTTATTAAAAGTGAAATTTGGCTCTACTTGGCCAGGAGAAAATAAAGAAAATGAAATTGTTTCAATACCAGGGTTAAGAGGTAGAGATCCTAAGGAGATTTCGTTGAAGAATTTATCTAAAATCATCCATGCAAGAGTAGTGGAGATTATAGAGCAGGTTTTTTCTGAAATTAAAAATTATGGTCACGAGGAACAAAAAAAGAAGTTGATTGCTGGTATAGTAATTACTGGTGGAGGTTCGCAATTAAGTCACATCAAGCAATTGACAGAATATATTACTGGAATGGATACTAGAATTGGATATCCTAATGAGCATTTAGCGGGAGATTCTAATGAAAAAGCAACAAGTCCGTTATATGCAACAGCAGTTGGTTTAGTTATGAATGCTGCTGAAGTCCAGTCAAAACAAGTAGTAGAAGAAAAAGAAATTATTGAAGAGATACCCCAAAATATCGACCCAATTGTTTCTGAAACTGTTTCTGAGGAAGAGGTAGTGGAAGAATCAATAATTGAAAAGCCAAAAGAGGAGAAGAAAAATTTTCTTCAAAAATGGTCGGACAATTTTAGAGATTTTTTAGATACAGCAGAATAACGAGTGGTTAGTTTTGCAATAATTATTTACGAGAAAAAAAAAGGATAAAAAAGAATTATGAGTAGCAACGCAGAATTCGGAGGTATATCGTTTGATTTACCAAAAAACAAGTCAAATGTAATTAAAGTCATCGGGGTAGGTGGTGGTGGTAGTAATGCCATCAATCACATGTTCGAGTCAGGAATTAACGGGGTAGACTTTATAGTCTGTAATACAGATTCGCAAGCGCTAGAAAACAGTGCTGTGCCTAATAAAATTCAGTTAGGGATGTCCTTAACTGAGGGTTTAGGGGCAGGAGCAAATCCTGATGTAGGAGAGCGATCTGCTATTGAAAGTTTTGAAGATATCAAAGCTATGTTGGGTACTAATACCAAAATGATATTTATAACTGCTGGTATGGGAGGTGGTACTGGTACAGGTGCTGCGCCAGTTATTGCGCGTATGGCTAAGGAGTTAGATGTGCTTACTGTTGGTATTGTAACCGTTCCTTTTCAGTTTGAAGGGAAAGTGAGAAATGAACAAGCTCAAATTGGTGTTGAGAAATTACGTAAAGAGGTTGATTCTCTTATTGTAATTAACAACAATAAATTACGTGAGGTTTATGGTAACTTAGGGTTTAAGGCGGGGTTTGCTAAAGCAGATGAGGTGTTGGCAACTGCAGCAAAAGGTATTGCAGAAGTTATTACGCACCATTATATGCAAAATATTGACCTTAGAGATGCTAAAACAGTATTGTCTAATAGTGGTAGTGCTATTATGGGGTCTGCAACTGCATCTGGTGCTAACAGAGCTACTGATGCGATATCTAATGCGTTAGATTCTCCATTGTTAAATGACAATAAAATTACGGGTGCTAAAAATGTATTGTTGCTAATTATTTCGGGGTCCGAAGAAATTACTATTGATGAAATAGGTGAGATTAACGAGCACATACAATCTGAAGCTGGAAATGGAGTTAACATTATTATGGGTGTTGGTGAAGATGAGTCTATAGGAGGTGATGTGTCTGTAACAATTATTGCGACAGGATTTGATGCTGATCAGCAAGATGATATTGTTAATACAGAAGCTAAAAAAATAATACATGCTTTAGAGGAAAATCAAAAAGCTACTCAAGTATTATCTACTAAAAATGTGATTTCTGATATTCAATTACCAAAAGCAATTGTTGTTCCGGTTAAAAAAGTAGAGCCGGTAATTAAGCATACATTGTTTGATAATGAGGTTATAGAAGAAGTAGAGCAAAATGAAGTGTTTAGTGATTTGATTCCTACATCGGAATTGATTAAAAATATTAATATAGTGTATGATGAAGTGGTTGCTCCTTCAGTATTAACTACTGATGAATTTGTGATTACTGATGTTAATGAGGTAGAAGAAATTACTCCTAAGGTAGTTGTTGAAGAAAAAGTTGAGGAAGTATTTTCTTTTGAGACCCCAATAGCTACTTCAGAGGAATTATTCGAGCCAGTTGCTCAAGTTGAAGATAAGGTAGTTTTTCAGCTTTCTGAAGAGATAAGTGAAATTGAGGTTGCTGACCATATTGAGGTGGTTCCGGTTCAGGAAAATAATGAAAATGGAGTCATTCGTTATAGTTTAGACTATACTGATTCTGATGAGGTTTTGCCTGTACAAGAAAAGAAAATTGTAGAAGAGAGAATTGAGGAAGAATCACTTTCTTTTGAGATTACTTCAGAGGTAGAAAACAAAGAAGTTATAGAAGATAGCGTTGTGGTGGATGCGGTAGAGCTTGATCCTTTTAATACTTCAATAGAAGAAAGTTTACGATTAAGAGCGGATGCAAGAAGAAAGAAGTTAAAAGAATTTAACTACAAGTTTCGTAATAATGCAAACTCCAAAAATGTAGATGAAATTGAAAAGGAGCCAGCGTACAAACGTATGGGCGTTGATTTAAACGAAGCGTCAGGAGCTAATGGAATGTCGCGTACTACAATTGGTACGGATAGTAACAATGATATTCAATTGCGTTCTAATAACTCTTTTTTACATGATAATGTAGATTAGCTCGCTAGTAGGGGTTTTGACTTGTTAGTGTTATTTATTTTGACATACATTATTAAAATAAAAAGTAAAACTCTCAGCAGATTTGGTTGAGAGTTTTTTATTTTAGCAGCATCAATAATATTTTAATTTATTTAATCAATAATTTTCAATCATTTAATTAAGAAAAAACATGAGTTTACAGACGGATATAATGACTAAGTTAAAAGAAGCTATGAAGGCGAAAGATCAAGTTGCTTTAACATCGTTAAGAGCGATAAAAGCTGAGTTATTATTGGCGCAAACTTCATCGGGATCTAAGCGAGAATTATCTGAAGCAGAGGAAGTGAAATTGATTCAAAAGTTAGTAAAACAACGTAAGGATAGTGCTGTAATTTTTACAGAACAGAACAGGCCGGATTTAGCGACTCCTGAATTGGAGCAAGTTGCAGTAATTGAGCAGTTCTTACCAGAACAGTTTACTGAAGGAGAGGTTGAAAAAATAGTATTGCATGCAATTGAGGAATTAGGAGCAAGCGGAATGAAAGATATGGGTAAGGTAATGGCTGCGGTAAATGCGGAAGTTGCTGGTCAAGCTGATGGGAAAACTATTTCTGTATTGGTTAAAAAGAATTTAATGTAATATTTTAATGTCACACTGAGCTTGTCGAAGTGTGATTAAATGGCTGCGTAGTTCAACTGGATAGAATATCAGATTTCGGCTCTGAGGGTTGGGGGTTCGAATCCCTTCGCGGTCACTATTAAAACCCTAAGCCTATTATATATAAAGGGTTTAGAGTTTTTTATTTTATAATTGGTGCAGTATTGGCATAATAATATAGATACCTTTGATTTATGGTTTTAGTAAAACTATGAACTGCAAAAATAGTCACAGAAAAAAGCCACTTGTAATAAAGGGTCTTTTTTTATTTAACTCGAATTCGGAAAGTATTAACGAACGCTTATTATTACTGAGGTTGTAATCTATCCAACAGCCTCAAAATTTATTAGTGTTGGTTGTTGTTGGTAACTGAGGGAATGTGCCGCTCTTGTTGATTGTAATAACTTCTATATCCATTTTGTGAAAAATTGTTTAAATCTATAAAGACGTATTATTATACGCTTACAAACGACAATAAGTATTTACATCGCAATAAACACTAATATTTACAGTACACTAACTATGTTTTTAAGTAATTTACTATCTTGGTCATATAAAAGATATAAACACAATTGCGTTTATATCATTGTTGTATGTAATTGCAGTTCTTCACGAAGCACAGTATAAGGCCCTATTTTTCGGGTATGTAAAACTCTTACGGAAATTTTTAGACTTAAGCTTTTA
>NVVR01000052.1 GCA_002733415.1 Kordia sp.
CACGATCTTGGGGGGCACGGGTAACACGGATAGCCCGGCGGACCCGAGAGACCCGGGGGTTGGCGGCTGGCTCATGCCCGAGCATACCCCGTTCGTAACGGTGCGTGCAATACGGCAGGCTCAGGTCTGATCACGGCCCCTCACGTACTCCATAAGAGCCGCCAAACTGAGCCTGGCGGGCTCCTCCATGCCTTTGGGCAGTGACCCCCCATAGACGATCTCGAACAACTGCTCCGGAGTCGCGTCCTCATGTCCGATCAACGCGTGCTCGACCTGCCGGACCCTTATTCGTCGGTGTCTGGCGAAGCGGTCGAGCACCTTGGCGACGTTCTCCAACGGCGGCCCATGAGCAGGATACGCGACGGAGATGTCGAGCTCCCGCAGCCGTTCGATCGACTCGAAGTAGTCCGCGACACACCCAGGGTATTCGGCGACCCACGTGGTATCACCCCGTCCCAGAAGCATGTCCCCCGCAAACAGCGCACGCCGCTCGGGCCAGTAAAAGCACAAGTGATTCGAGGTGTGACCGGGCGTGTGAACCGCCACGAGTTGCCCCTCGTCGGTCTCGACCGCATCGCCATCGACCAGCAGGTGGCCGACGTGCTCGACCCCCTCGGGACCCCACACCGCGGCACCGATCGCATCCGCCAAAAAAGTTTTTTGCTCAAGTGCACCTGGAGCTACATGGGCAAACTTATTAGTAAACACAGCAGGTTCAGGTGGGGCTCGTCATGCAGATGGATCACCAGAATCCCTTTTAATGCTAGCCTGTGAACTATCTGACCCCTCGGTTACATTTGATGATTCATGGTGGAAACCAATGGGTATGAGAGGATCTGTTAGTTACTTGGTTCATTTTAATAATACTTTAATTCCTTATGAAAATCAAATTGGAGATCCTGGTGAATTTTTATTAAATGAATGGCAAACGCGTTGGATTCCTCAATACGCAGCTACATTTTTAGGTGCTGCAGAAGCTGCTTACGATTATACATTATCACATATTAAAAGTCAAAAAAGAGAAAATGATCCTTTCGTTCAACATAGAATAGCAAAAATGGTACTTAATATTAAATCTGCCCATATGTGGTTGGATCATGTTGCTCGACTTTGGGAGGAAGGAAATATAATAGAAGCAAAATCTGCAGGGAACATGGTTCGGTATCAAGTTGAACAATTAGCGACAGATACGGTAAATCATGCAGTACACACTTGTGGTGCTAGAGGATTAATTCAACCGAGTAGCTTAGAACGAATTGTAAGAGATCTTACCTTATATACCCGACATGACAATGATGATCAATTACTTGCAACTATAGGAAAATCCGTTTTTGGAGAACAACACGATTGTTCCTTCTTTAATCCATAATCATAATAGTAACATGAAAAACCTTATCAAATCAAAAAAACTTAGTATTTGGGCTTTAGCTCTGGGTTACTTTGCTTTTTATGTACCTTATAGTGGCATGACCAAAAGCCTATCAAAAGGATTATTTTCTGAAAAAGAAATTATAATCTCCGGATTTGAAATGCTGCCTATTGTATTAATTGGAACAGTTATAGGTTTTTTTGCAATTCTAGTAACAACTGGATGGTGGAAACAAGCTGGAACAATTTCAATATTAAATATTAAGATTCCTTTTGCAACAAACAAATATACCTTTTTATCGGGCGTTGCAACCGCTGTGATCATTGCAACTACTACACTAGCTTATAGTTTTACAGGTATTTCAATTGTATTTGCCGCCTTATTAATGCGTGGAGGCGTTTTAATTATGGCCCCATTTATAGATGTTGTTTATCGCAGAAAAATACAATGGTATTCTTGGTTAGCTTTTGGGTTAACCTTATTTTCTTTATTAATCGTTTTTTCTGAAAAAATAGGATTTACATTAAATTCAGCTGCTATTATAAATATAATGGCCTATCTATCTGGATACTTTTTTCGACTACAGTTTATAACCTATAGAGCAAAAACGGAGGACGATTCGAATAATAAAACCTATTTCATTGAAGAAATGATTTCTGCAATGGTCATCATACTCTTTATCCCTCCTATACTAGCATTAATAGGACAAGGGGAAATAATGTTAACATTAAGAAGTGGCTATACAAACTTTTTATCATCGGGCTTAATTATACCAACTTTAATTATAGGTATACTATACTCCTGTCTCTATATTTTTGGTTCAAGGATATATCTTAATCACAGGGAAAACACGTTTTGTATTCCGATAAACAGATGTGCTAGCTTATTGGCTGGGGTTACTGGAGCTGTACTATTATCATTTATGTTTGAAAAACAATTCTTTACGAACACACAACTTATAGGATCTATTATACTCGTTTTAGCAATATTCAGTTTAAATACTCCAATGGTTATTTCAGAATTAAAAAGACAACTCGCTATAGAAAAACGTACTTATATTTTTGTATGCCCAGGTAATACAGGGCGATCTCCTATGGCACAAGCCATTTGTTTGAACCGTATGATCTCTAGCCTTCCCACTATAAGACGAGCTAATATTAGGATATTAAGTGCAAGCATCAATGGAGAAGATGGTGTACCTATAAATAATGACGCACGCCTAGCCTTGGAATATTTAGGGATAGAAATTATGCCTCATAATTCGCGAAGGTTAAATGAACAAGACCTTGAAGAGGTCGATAAAATTTGGTGCATGACTGATGAACATCGGGACCTGGTCCTTGAAAAGTTTCCTAAAATGAAAAACAAAATCAATTTTCTAGATATGGATGGTTCGGTTCCTGTGCCTCACAGCAATGGACTGAACGCTTATATTGAATGTGCTCGAAAATTAGAGCAGCTTATTGATGGATTGATTATGCGAAAAGAGATCAAATTTTCTTGAAAAACTAAATAAATACAGTACTCATATTAACAACATCGAAAAAAAATGAAAATCCTCAATGTTTTTGACTCGAATTTAACTGCGGGAGAGAAAGTGTGTATCATTGCTCCTGGTCCAAATGGTTCTCAGCATTATCATGAAATCCCGAAGGACTTTACAAAAATTGTTGTGAACAAAGCCATACAAATCGAGGAAGTAAAACCAGACTGGTGGATAATTGCTCACACAAATACTTCCTGGTTTAATAAAGCAGATCGACATTATTCGGGAACTCGGGTCTATAGCTATCGAGCATTGCCTTCAATTTCCAAAACAGCATTGAAAATGTCAGCAGACAAAGTCTATTTTTTTTATTTAGAAAAAGAACCTTTAAGGGACGATATCGTGTTACCAATTAATGGATTGATACGGTACGGAGCATCTGTTTCTGCTTTAGCCATTCAGTTAGCCTATAATTTAGGTGCAAAGGAAATTCTCCTTTGCGGAGTAGATATGTCTGGAAACAGCTATTGGGATAAGACCGAAAATGAAGATCCGGAAGTGCTTGATGTACATGGAGATATCTGGAGTAGTGTAAAACGTCTTAATCCATTATTACACTATTTACGTAACGAGTTAAACATAAAGGTATCAACTTTGAGTGAATCAAAATTGGACATTCCTTATTATACAAAAGAATCATGACTGACAAACCCTTACGGTTTCACTGGAGCTTATCACAAGCAGGAGATAATTTTAGAGCCTCTAGAGATTTTAATGAACTAAAAGGTCTATTTAGTTTACAAGCTCAACTTGAATTGTGTCTAAAAGCAGAAGAAAATGGAATAGATTCTATGTTGATGGCGATTGGATATACACGTCCCGATCCACTTTTATTAACAGTAGCTTTAGGAAAAAAAACAAAGCGTATTAAATTCCTTGTAGCAGTAAGATCGGGATTAATAACACCTGCCTATTTTGTTCAGCAAATAAATACAGCATCTACACTTATAGGAGATAGGATTTATATAAATGTAGTAAAAGGGCATACACCGAGTGAATTAAAATACTATGGTGATTTTGAAGAAAAGTTTGAAAGAAATGAACGTACAAAAGAATTCGTTACTGTTTGTAATGCTTTTTGGAAAAGAGACAAACCTGTAAATTATAAAGGAAAATATTATCAAGTAGAAAATGGTATTATAGAAACCCCATATAACTCAAAACGTGGCCGCCCAGAAGTTTATATTTCTGGCAATTCTGAAGACGCTGTAGAGCTTGTAAGTGAACAAGGAGATTGTTTGTGGCGGTTTCCAGATGCTCCAGAAACCTTAAAACCTAAAATAGAAAAAGTAATTTCTTCAGGAAAAGAAGCAGGATTACTGACATCGATTATTGCAAGGGAAACACAAGAAGAAGCCGAACAAGTTGCTAAAGATCTTTTAAATAATTTTACTAAATCTACAAAAGACAACCATAAAAGCTATAATAACCGTTTCGATTCACAAGGGTTTAAAGAAATATTAGACTCCGCCTTTACTGCAAATTCAAATTGGATTACTCCCAATTTATGGAATGGGGCCGTGCCTTATATGGGAGCACCAGCTATTGCACTAGTTGGATCTTACGAGGCCATTGCAAAAGCGTTATTAACATATAAGAAAATAGGTGTAACCCAATTTTTATTTATTGGTTGGCCAGATATTCTAGAAATAGAGCATTTTGGAAAAGGTGTTTTACCATTAGTCAGAAAAATGGAAACCCAAAAGGAGTTTGAATCAACAATTGTATGATAAATATTTATATGATAATAAGGTATTCTTTATAAAAAAACAGATGCATGAAAACTAACAACACTATTCATTTTCATTGGAGACTTGTACAAGGAGGAGAAGACACAATGTCTACCAGTACAACACAAAACGATTTAGGAAAAGCTGCATGGCCCGATTTAGGCTTACAAGATGTTTTTTGTAAAACAGCTGAAAAGCTAGGGATAGAATCTGTTTTAGTAGATCTTAACTATGGTAAACCTGATCCAACATTATTAACAACTGCATTAGCTTTAGAAGTAAAATCATTAGGATTCATAATTGCTGTTCGTTCTGGTTTATTATCCCCTACATTATTTACACAACAAATAAATACACTATCTACTATAACAAACCGACCAATCTATTTAAATGTAGTAGCTGGACATTCACCATCTGAACAAAAATATTATGGTGATTTTCTAAATCATGATGAGCGTTATGAACGTACTGATGATTTTTTAAATATATGTACCGAGTTTTGGAAGGAAAATGGCCCCGTAAATGTAGATGGTAACTATATAAAAGTAAAAGAGGGCTTACTTAAAACGCCCTATATATCAGATAAAAGCAAAAGACCATTTATTTTTATCGGAGGTGGTTCACAACCAGCAATTGATCTTACATTGAAATATGGTGATTGTTGGATGCAATTAGGAGATACTCCTGAGCGTATTAAAGAAAAGGTTAGGCCCATCATTTCTAAAGGGAAATCTGCAGGATTACGTTTGTCTATTATCTGCAGGCCGACACATGAGCAAGCAATGAAACTAGCTTATCAACTTTTAGAAAACACAAAAAACCTCAAGAATAAGCAATCTGACTTTATTTCAAAAACAGATTCAGAGTCTATTAAATATAGTCAGTTTTTAACTAAAGAAGAATGGCCTAGCCCCAATCTTTGGACAGGTATTGTTAAAACAATTGGACCTACGGCAATTGCTATTGTAGGAAGTTATAATGAAGTAGCTTCAAAATTAATGGAATATAAAAATGCAGGTATAACTCATTTTATTTTATCTGGATGGCCTAAGGCAGAAGAAATGGAACGATTTGGGGAATATGTTATTCCTCTGGTTAGAGAAATGGAAAAACAACATGAATTAATTAACATGAGGTAAATCACTTTTTCTTAATAAAAACACAATACTAAAAATGGAATCAAAAAATACGCATTGCACCACCTTTAAAGAAGAAGGAATTATTTTCCCTATCCCTATTTTTTCAAAAGAAGATGTTTTAAATTTCAAAAGTGAATTTGCATATATGGAAAATGCTTTTGGTGGTAAATTACCCTATGCAGGTAATTTGCATTTTTCCTTACCTTGGGCTTATAATTTAGCTATACACCCAAAAATACTAAGTATTGTTTCTCCTATTCTTGGTGACGATATAAGTGTTGTAGGCACTTTAATGTTGACGAAATATCCAAAAACTGAGAATTATATATCATGGCATCAAGATGGCTTGAATTCTAAATGGGATCAAAACAACTCATTAACTGTTTGGTTGGCTTTAACCAATAGCAGCATGGTAAATGGCTGCATGCAAGTGATACCTGGAAGTCATAAAAATTTATTGCAGGAGCATACCTATTTTTTAGATGATAAAAACATGATTAAAAAGGGACATAAAATAACTGCAAATGTTAATGAAGAGGACGGACTTAATCTAGAACTTCAGTCTGGTGAAATTTCGATCCATCATAATAGTATCATTCATGGCTCTAAGTGCAATAGTTCAGAAAACAAAAGAATTGGTTTTATTATTAGATACGTTAACACCAAATACGTAAACTCAGGAACCGCTGTCATCTATGCCAAAGGTAATACGGAGTCTGATGACCTAAATAAGATTAACAAACCCCAAAATGTGGATTCAAAACATGATCCAAAATTGTATAAAACTTTTTTAACAAAAAATATTGTCATAAGATGAGAATTTTATTATCCTGTAATCATGAGTATCCTTCATATAAACCCAATGGATCTGGAAAAGAAATAACCAAATTTCCATCGGGTTCAAACCATCATCAACATGATTTATTAGCGAGAGGTTTAGCTGAAAAAGGTCACGAAGTATACTATTTTGTTAATCACACAGCCGATGCAATTTCTGACCCAGGTGTGCATTTAGTATCTACATTAATTGATGATGTTGATATCGTACATTTAAATGCACGAATTAATGAAGAGGTTTATAGGTACTATAAGTCAAAAAGTGTTTCAGTTATTGCAACTAATCATTTATATGTAGCAAATGAAATCCCTCCTTTTAAATGGGTACATGTGTCAAAAACTACGGCAGACTTGTATCAGGAAAAACATTATGTATGGTGCGGCTTAGATCCTGAAGATTACATATATAAAGAACAAAAAGATGATTATTATTTGTTTATCGCAAACATCACCCGATATTTAGAAAAAGGCTTAGACATAGCATTTAAAATAACTCAAAAACTAAACAAAAAATTAGTAGTAGCAGGGTCTAGTAAAAACCCCTCAGATATAGCTATAGTCGAAAACCTATGTAATAAATTCAACGTTACTTATGTGGGTGATGTAAGAGGCTCAGAGAAAGCTAAGCTATTAGCAAATGCCAAAGCACTCTTTTCACCATCTAAGTTACCCGAAACCTTTGGTATTACCTTGATTGAGGCTTTATTTTCGGGAACCCCCGTAATCTGTAGTAATAATGGAGCTTATGGAGAAATTATATCAAAAGATGTTGGCTTTGTTTGTGAAACAGAATCTGACTATATAAATGCTTTCAAAAATATCGATGCCATAAAATCAAGTACTTGCAGGTCATATGCTATGAATAATTTTCATTATTTAAAAACTACTGAAAAGTATCTTAAAATTTATAACGAGATTTTAATGTCCAAGAAACAAATAAACGAATTAAATTTCTGAATATTTTAATGGAAATGAAACTTAAAAAACTTGAAGGTACCATAGAGGATATTTGGTCTATCAGAATTTGTCATGGCAAATCTCCTTTAGAAATAGATATTTCAAAAAATGCTCATATAGCGGAGATTACTAAAGATGATGTAACGGACATTCCTGCATTATTTGTAGCAGATCCTTTCATGATTCATGACGAAAAAAAATGGTACTTGTTCATGGGGATTTTGAATTCTGAAACTGAACTTGGCGAAATAGGATTGGTAACGAGTACTAATGGAACAACATGGGAATATCAACAAGTTGTCCTTAAAGAAGATTACCATTTATCGTATCCTTTTATATTTAAACATGATGATGAGTTTTATATGATCCCAGAAACGCTAGACACACAGGCTGTTCATTTATATAAAGCGAGTAATTTCCCATATGACTGGGGAATATCAAACAGATATTGTAAAAGGAAAATATGCAGATCCAACTGTTTTTCACCATCATAATAAATGGTGGATGTTTACCTATAGCTTATAGTTAGATAATTTAACTAGTCCCTATACAAAACATCATAAAAGCCCTTTAATAATCAATAATAAAAGAATAACCAGACCAGCAGGGAAAATAATTAAAATCAACAATAAACTAATTCGTTTATGTCAAGATGGCTACCCTAAATATGGTTCTAGTGTAAGAGCTATTGAAATTACTGCATTAACAGCATCCGATTATCAAGAATTTGAATTGACAGAAAGTCCGATTTTGCGAAAATATGAAGATAAAAATCAATGGAACAGTAATGGAATGCATTATTTGGACTCACATAAAATCACTCATAATAAATGGATTGCATGCGTGGATGGATGCTATCTTGATATTTAAAATAGTATATGAAAAATAAAAAAATAGTAATATTATCTGGATCTGTTAGAGAAGGACGAAAAAGTCATTATGTCGCAGAATTAATTTCAGAAAAACTAAAAAACTCAACTAATCATGATATTATTCTTTTAGACTTAAAAGAATACCCATTACCAATTATGGAAACTAGATTAGATAATGAAGAACAATATCCTGAAATTTTAAAAAGGTTAAGTTCGTATCTTATTAATGCTGATGGAATTATTATTGTGAGCCCTGAGTATAAAAATGGAATCCCTGGAGCTTTAAAAAATGTTTTAGATTATTTAAAACCTCAAATATTTAGACACAAACCTATTGGAAACATTACGGTATCATCTGGCGGATTTGGAGGTATTAATTGTTTATCTCAATTAAGGTTAGTTGGTTTAGCTATGGGAGGGTTGCCTATTCCTGAAAAACTATGTGTATCTAATATTAACGAACTCTTTAATAATTCTGGTGCAATTTTAAACACTTCGATTAATGAAAAAACAACTCAATTTTTAGATGCTTTTTTATGGTATGTAAAACGAATGTCTGTCCAAAATCATCCACCTCACAAAATGTAATCAATATTAAACAAAAAAAATCCTCAACATAATAAAATGTTGAGGATATTTTAAAGAAGGCGACGACCTACTCTCCCACATAACTGCAGTACCATCGGCGCTAATGGGCTTAACTTCTCTGTTCGGAAAGGTAAGAGGTGAGCCCCATT
>NVVR01000026.1 GCA_002733415.1 Kordia sp.
GCAGCCGATCCCGGTTCTTGGTGAAGGTGGTCGGGTCGAAGACCGGGTCGTCAGGTTTGAGATCCAGGAACCACCGAAAGATCTGCTCGCAGAGCTGTCGCTCTGAACGAATCGAAAACAGCGCTTGCAGCAGCGTCGCTTTGATCAGGCGCTCGGGAGGAACTGATCGCCTCCCGCTCTTCGCATACGCCTTGTTGAACACGGGGCTGAGCCTCGCAAGCTCAGCGTCGGCGAGCTTCTTGATCCCGCGCAGCGGGTGGGTCTCTGGAACGAAGTCCTCAGACCTCATGGTGAACCACATGTTCTCTTGCTGGTCGACGCGTCCGCGCATATCGCTCTCCTGCTGCTACACCTTTCTACGAGTCGTGCAGGGTACAAGTTTGGTTTTTAGCTGCAAAACAAACCTTTCAGCAACAGCGGTGAGCACGTCCGAAAATAGGGAGCGCGTCGGGCACGGGCACGGGCACGGCTGACCATTCATCACATGTCGTAGGTCTCTGATTTCATGCGGGCAGGGTCATTCCTCAAAGGGTGCTCTCTTTTGATGGACCACAGATTTCACAGATTTCACAGATTAATGAGTCGGATCAATTGACGAAGCGCTTCCACTTGAGCGAGGACTCACCGAAGTTGATCAGAAGGCCTACCTTAAGCTGGGAGCACTTGAGGGCGTTCAAGAGCTGCGAGTCGTCGTTTTTGCCAAGGGAAGACTGGGCCTTGAGCTCAACGACGACTCCTTCAAAAACGACAAGGTCTGGCTTGTAGTGAGGGTGCAACTGCCGCCCCTTGGTGTTGATCGTTACCTTGGGCTTGGACACGAAGGGGATGCTCCTGAGTTCGAGCTCGATCTCGAGAGCGTCCTGATACACAGCTTCAAGAAGCCCTGGGCCAAGGATGCCGTGCACTTCCATTGCTGCGCCAATGATCGCGTATGTCCTCTCGTCACGGCATATGCTTCCTCCTGATCTGTGGAATCTGTGAAATCTGTGGTTCAGAAGAAGGACTAAGCCGGGGAGCTTACTGGCCAGCGCCTGCGTGCCGCCAGGGTGGCTGATCCTGGCTCGCGGAATGGAAGAACTTGCCCAGAACGTGGTCGGCTGGCGTGCTTGTGAGGCTTCTTTGAAGATGTGCGGGATGCCCAGCAGTGCCCGTGCCCGATTCTCGCGTCTCTCGCCCGTTTTTCAGCGGCCTGCTAGAGCAATATTCAACTAATTCGATTCGCCATCGCGATCCAAGTAATTGATTCAATCCCTCCTCCCTTAAGAGTCCGAGCATGTTTAGAAGAAACATGCTCTAAGCGCTTTCGACACGAGGCGCTATTCGTAACCGGGTGGCGCCTGGAAGCCGAAGATTTCACTTGCCGTCAGGCGGCAAAATTCGATCGCCGTCTTGTCCTCACCCTCCGCCGCCACCGCCTGCAGGCCCAGGGGCAGACCCTCGGGGCTCTGCCCGGCGGGGGCAACGGTGGACGGCAGATAAACCATGTWGGGATAGCCGGCCCAGAACATCTGATCCACGCCGTATTGCTGTTGGCCATTGACCGTGATGGTGCGGTCATGGCGTTCGCCTGCCTGATCATGGGGCCAGGCGGCCGATACCGCGGCCGGGCAAAGCAGGATATCCCAGTCCTGGAAGAATTCCGACCAGGCATGGCGCATGATGGCCCTTTCGTTATCCAGACCCAGCCAATCGCGATGTTGCAGCAACACACCCCGCGCCATGCGGGAGAGATAGCTGTCCCCGTCGATCTTGGTATCGGCGGCAACCTGCCTGAAATAGTCCTGTTGCTCTTCGGTGGCACTGCGCGAGGTGGCGGCCCGCAGCAACAGGATATAAAGCTCAAAGGCCCGCGCGGTATCGATATCCGGCCGCGCCGTATCACTGATAGAGGTTTGGCAAGATAACAAGCTAGTTGGCGGACTATATGGTATTGATTTAAAAGATAAAAAAGTATTTTGTGGGGAAAGCATGTTTTCAAAAGTTAGCAACGCTTCAAAAGCAGCATTTATCACTTTAGTACGAGAATTAAAAACGAAAGAGTACAAACTAATCGATTGCCAAATGCACACTAATCACTTGGTAAGCTTAGGGGCAAGAGAAATTTCGAGAGATGATTTCTTAAAATACATAAAATAACACAACTAGAACTCACTTTAAAACATAAAAAAACCTGCATTAGCAGGTTTTTTTATGTTTATTTAAAAACAGTAACTATCTTCTTGTAGGCTTAACCGACAAATAATTAATTTTTAACATGTTCTCTTTACGAAGTGCCAATTTAATATCAGACACAAGTCCCATATTGGCATCTCTATCTACT
The DNA here is from genome assembly GCA_002733415.1 of Kordia sp. Lineage (GTDB taxonomy): Bacteria > Bacteroidota > Bacteroidia > Flavobacteriales > Flavobacteriaceae. Next base: position 2,321 of record NVVR01000026.1, read on the forward strand.
TTTAAAGCTGTAACCATAAACGGTATAATCTCTTGATCCCTTAATGCTATTTCAGAATGAATAAACTGCTTTAGATCTGAAGGGTGCGCAATTTTATCATTCAATTGCAAAACTGCTTCAGTACCATATTTCTCATACCCTTTTACAGGTTTCCCAGCATAGATATACATAACTCTATCATTTTTACGATTAAGTTTTTCTATATCATCCGCTGCTGGCAACTTGTTTTCAACCAATAATGATTTGTCTTTCATTACTGTTACCGTCATAAAAAAGAACAATAACATGAATACAATATCTGGCAAAGCTGCTGTAGAAGCCTGAGGCAATTCACCGTCTTTTTTCTTTTTAAACTTTCCCATAATTAATTAGATTTAGATTCTGCTTCAGAAATAATCTGAGGATACATCTTCTTTAATTTATTCAAACGTTGCTCTAACTTTACTTTTAAAGACACGTCTTTTACTTTAGGATCTTTAAAAATAATATTCATCACAGTGTACGTGTTTCCTGCCCCATACAAACGTACCGCTTCCCTATTACGCAATTCAGTATAGGCTGCTCCTAATTCATTCTGAATAGCAACATAGGCACTATACGATGTTTCTCGTTCGTTTTTAAGCGATATAATTGCTTTAGAAGGGTGATCAGATGATGCTGGATCCCTAGACCCATTACAGTAATCACATTTGTCACCGTCAGCATTTACTCCTCCACCATTGTCGATGAAATTCATTGCTGCTTTTCTCAAATCCTTAAGCTCCATCAGTTCGTCTTCAACTAACATCTGGTCATTTTTATTCACCACAACCGTAAAAATGTTTTTTTGTCTAATAACGACACGTTCTGTATCAGGAATTTCTTCCCAAGCCGGAAGCTTTCGCATAATACCATTATCTTGCTCCATTGTTGTAGTAACAAGGAAAAATATTAAAAGCAAGAAAGCAATATCTGCCATGGATCCTGAGTCAACTTCAGGTGTTGATCTTTTTCCCATAATTTATTTATTTAAAGCTTTCTTAACTCCAGATGCTACTATTGCACCTAATGCTACAATAATTAAAATGTAAAACACTCTTAAACCAGTTCCTACTAACTTAGATGCTGATTCTGAAACCATTTGTTCACCTGTATCTCTTAATATTTCTTGCCCACTTGACAAACCATAGCTAATCCCTACTATCGCCAGTAAACCTACAATAGCGATACCTGCTATCTTAATTTTCTCTGGGTTTGAAGCAATGTTTTTTAATGAAAACACAACTGCAACCGCACCTGCACCAAATACTAATATTTTTCCAAACCATAACATCATATCAATTGCCGAACTACTATCATCACCTTTCATGATCATAATCCAAAATGCAAAAGCTATAATACTAATGATAGCTATAGCTACCGTTAACATTTTTTGTAAATTCATAATTATATATGTTTTTACCTTGATTATCTACACACCTCTTACAGCTTGTAAAATGTCAAGAGTTATTATTTTTTGTTTGCAACTAATAAATCAATCAATGAGATTGAAGCATCCTCCATATCGTTAACGATAGAATCGATTTTAGCGATAATGTAATTGTAAAAAATCTGTAAGATAATTGCTGCTACAAGACCAAATACTGTTGTTAATAAGGCAACTTTAATATCCCCTGCAATTAACGATGCATCTAATCCACCTGCTGCAGAAATTTTATCAAAGGCTTGAATCATCCCGATTACAGTTCCCATGAACCCTAACATTGGTGCAATTGCAATAAATAAAGAAATCCAAGAAACGTTTTTCTCTAATTGTCCCATTTGAACTCCACCGTAAGCTACGATTGATTTTTCAACTGAATCAATTCCTTCATTAGATCTTTCTAATCCTTGGTAGAATATAGAAGCAACTGGTCCTTTTGTATTTCTACAAACTTCTTTTGCAGCTTCAACACCACCTGACACTAATGCATCTTCAACGTTTTGTGTTAATTTTTTAGTATTTGTAGTCGCTAAATTTAAATAGATAATTCTTTCAATTACGAAAGCTAAACCTAATATTAAACATAATAATACAATTCCCATGAAACCAGCTCCACCTTCGATGAATCTTGTCTTTAATACTTCATGTCCGAATCCTTCTGCTGGAGCATCTTGAATAATTGTTACGGCTTTAGCATTAGCTGAAGCTAACATCATTGCTACTACTGGTAAAATTGAAAATACCTTTTTCATTTTTTTAATCTTAATTAAATTAGTACTATTTGTTTTAAACGATATAATTTTAAATATTCTTGTCTTTCAGTTAAATAAATGTTGCGAATTTGACATTCACCTCATTTTATAGGTCTTAACTAATTAACGACTGCCAAATAACAAAAAAAATGTGATGTGATGAAATTTTAAGTGTTATTTTTTGAAAGATTTTCACAAAAAACTAGCAGTCAGCTCTCCTTTTATTGCCTTTTCAAACTGAGTTTTAAAATCTTCTTTTGATAACTTTTTGGACAACAAGTACATCATTTTTGTAATTGCTGCTTCAAAAGTAATATCTCCACCTGAAATCAAACCTATTTTTTGCAAATGCATGCTTGTTTCGTAATGCCCCATGATAACACTTCCACCACTACATTGGGTTACATTAACAACTCGTATTCCTTTAATAAGTGCAGTCTCCAATAAATCCACAAACCACTTTAAGGTTGGCGCGTTACCAGCCCCGTAGGTTTCTAAAACTACTCCTTTAATATTTGGCGCATTTAAAACAGCTTTTACTACCGCTTCAGTAATTCCAGGATATAATTTTAAAACCGCTATTTCCGGACACATATTCTTGTGAACAAAAAACGTTCCAGACTCACTATTTTCTAATAAATTCACAGAAAAAACTTTTAAATGAACACCTGAAACCGCTAATTCCGGGTAATTCAATGATGCAAATGCCTCAAAATGTTCTGCATTAATTTTTGTAGTTCTATTAGCTCTGTATAGTTTATATTCAAAATACAAGCAAACCTCATTAATTTGAGCTGCACCATTTTCCTGTAACGAAGCAATTTGAATAGCTGTAATTAAATTCTCTTTAGCATCAGTTCGCAAATCACCAATTGGCAATTGTGATCCTGTAAAAATAACTGGCTTAGAAAGGTTTTCTAACATAAAACTTAATGCTGATGCCGTGTACGACATGGTATCAGAACCATGCAACACCACAAAACCATCAACTGTTGCGTAATTCTCCTCAATAACCTCAGCTATCTGAAGCCAATATTTCGGATTCATATTAGACGAATCAATAGGCTCCTCAAAAGAGTGTGTCGATATATTGCAGTCCAATTGTTTAATCTCCGGAATCCTTACTAGCAGATTATCAAAATTAAACGCCTTAAGTGTATTGGTCTCAAAATCTTTAACCATACCAATAGTACCACCGGTATAAATTAATAATATATTAGGCTTTGCCATTTAACTGCTCTTTATTAAGTACCGGATTAACATACATCGCTAAGAAATTTTGATATGCAACTGCGTTGGAGGTATCAATTCTTCGCTCAACCCTACGCTTGAACTGTCTTTTTTCTTTATCAGTATATTCCTCCCTATATTTTTCAGTCTTATGTAACATATCATAAGCTACATAATTTGTAGGCCAAAGCTTATAATTTTGATGAATTCTGTAATCAATAACTCCTGCTAACTGCTGAAACTGTTTATTAGCTGGCTCTCCAGAATTTGCAATTTCATCTAACTCAATATCCAATACTTTACCAGCACTGATGTGAATTCTTTTCTTCTGTCCTGTTAAACCTTTTAATATGGAATTAAAATCTTCATTTGAGGATTTTATATATTCTTCCTCATAATGCTTGGCCATCAATTCTGGCATTTTGTACATATCAGTAGGATCAAACTCATAAGAAATTGCAACAGGCACGATTTTAATTTTCTTGAAATGTTCAAAAACAGCAGTATTTCCTTTCCCTAAACCTATCATTTTCAATACTCCTTGCTGAGTAACATCATTCCCATCCTTAGTCCTTCCTTCTCTATGAGCTATCCATATAGAACGATTATCGACTAATATTTTTTCCGTCATATATTCCGACATTAACTTAGAAGACTTTAGCATCTCACGCGGACTCAAGCCTCGTTGCACCAAAAAATTTCTATTTAACCTAGCCAATTCTAATAAAAAGGATTTTTTCACCAAATTATCACCAATCGCTGAGGCTGTCATTACCAAATCATGATTAAATAACGACATATTTATCAAACAGGTATCTAACAATATATCTCTATGATTAGAGATATAGAAATAAGCAGTATCCTTCTCTAGTTTATCAAACCCTGAGGTTGTTAAACCATGGGATGACCTTGATAATACATTCTGTATACCTCTTGAAATAACATTGGTTTGAAAATCACGAATAGAGTTACAATTATCCAATTGCTTCTGAATATACTCCTCACTTGCTTGAGGGTATATAAACTTCATCATGGACTTCACCATTGGATGCCCACTAATTGCTTTAAGTGCATGATTTACTTCTTCATCATGGTAAGGTCTTATGTGATCGTATTTTGACAAAACTTATATGTTTTAGAGTACAAAAAAACGAAAAATAATCGAGATTAATCCCACAGATAGATTTAATAACCAATAGCTATTACTCAAATAGAAAAAATCAATTTACTTCTACCCTCTCTACAGCTAAGGCAGTGATTTCTTTAACCCCCCCCAATTAGCAACATCTCGCTACACTAAACTCCAAAAACCTCTTTAGAATTTTCCGTAGTAATTTCTGCAATTTTATTTTCAGAAACTTGATACACCTCTGCCAACTTAGCAACTACATTTACAATATATGAAGTCTCGTTTCTTTTACCTCTGTAAGGTGTTGGCGACAAATATGGAGCGTCAGTTTCCAATACAATGTGCTTTAATTCTATTTCATCTAAAAACTGATCTATCTTTCCGTTTTTAAAAGTGACCACTCCTCCTATTCCTAATTTCATATTATAGGATATCGCTTTTTTAGCTTGCTCTAATGTCCCTGTAAAACAATGGAATATCCCAAATAAACTTTTACATTTTTCCTCTTCTAAAATTTCAAAAACCTCATCAAAAGCATCTCTACAATGAATTACAATTGGTAATTCATATTGTTTTGCTAATTGTATTTGGGTCCTGAATGCATCTTGCTGCTGAATAAGCAATGTTTTATCCCAATACAAATCAATTCCTATTTCACCAATAGCCACAAAACTACGTTGCGCTAACAATTCTTTTACATGTGCTAACTCATCTAAATAATTATCTTTTACATGTGTAGGATGCACACCCGTCATTAAGAAAACCTGGTTCGGGTAAGCCTTTTCTATGTCTAACATAGCCTCAGTATAGGTAGAGTCTATTGCAGGAACAAACATGCGTTGCACATTATTGTCAAAAGCGCGTTGCATCATCTCAGCTCTATCTTCATCAAAAGCCTCACTATATAAATGCGTATGTGTATCTGTTAAAATCATGAATAGGGATATTATTTCGTTACTTTTACAAAAATATTTTTAATTATGTCATTACCAAGCTATCTTTTAAAAAAAGGTTATCAAAAAAAGAAACTTACGCTCACTAAAACAAGTCATTTTAAAACTTCAGCCAAAATAAACGGTATAAAAGGAAGCTTTATTGTTGATACTGGCGCCTCTAACACCTGTATTGACATTAATTTAATTGAATATTTTAATTTAATCTCTGAAGAAAGCGATACTAAAGCAGCTGGCGCAGGCGCGACTGACATGGTTACTCAAATTTCAAACAAGAACACTATTAAAATAGGCAAATGGAAATCAAAAAAAAACAGTTTGGTTATTTTTGATTTATCTCATGTTAATGAAGCTCTTGCAAATCATGGAGCAAAACCTGTACATGGTATTATCGGCGCAGATATATTACAAAAAGGAAAAGCTGTAATTGACTATAAATCAAAATCATTATTTTTAAAAAAAATTATAATTAGCAATAAATAAACTCGCCTACTTAAACTCGCCTCAAGACTTACTGCAAAAAACTTAATTCCCTCTTAATGAGATTCTGAAACAAGTTCAGAATAATGCTAAAAAAGGTATCACGACAAAATAATGGTATCAAAAAAAAGCTTCGAATAGTATTCGAAGCTTTTTTTTATAAGTAATTTATGACACTAATTAATACTTACCACCTCTTCAATTTGAGGCGCATGTTTTTTAATTGTCATTTCAACTCCTGACTTTAATGTCATTTGGTTTACAGTACATGAATTACACGCTCCTTCAAAACGAATACTTACCTTCTTCCCATCCTCTATCGACATTAGTGTTACATCACCTCCATCAGACTGTAAAAAAGGTCTGATTTCTTCTAATGCATTTTCCACATTCAATTGTAATTCTTCTGACGTCATATTCTTATTTTTTAACCGATGAACAACCTGCCATTGTTGTTATTTTTATTGCTTCAGTAGCTGGCAAATTATCATTTCTTTTTATTACTTGAGTTACAATATTCCTTGTAATATCTGTTATAATCTCTTCAACCAAAGTCCCTTCTTGCAGTGCTGCTGGATGACCAACATCACCTGCTTCACGAATACTTTGCACGATTGGCAATTCACCTAAAAACGGAACATCTAAATCCGCTGCTAAATTTCTCGCACCACCTTCTCCAAAAATATAATACTTATTATCAGGTAATTCAGCAGGCGTAAAATACGCCATATTTTCAACTATTCCTAAAACAGGAACATTTATACTTTCTTGCTTAAACATCGCAACCCCTTTTCTAGCATCTGCCAAAGCTACATTTTGAGGCGTACTTACCACAACTGCCCCAGTAATTGGTAGTGACTGCATGATAGATAAATGAATATCTCCAGTACCAGGAGGTAAATCAAGCAATAAGAAATCTAACTCCCCCCAAGCTGCATCAAAAATTAATTGATTTAATGCTTTGGATGCCATTGGCCCTCTCCAAATAACAGCTTGATCTGGCTTAGTGAAAAACCCGATAGACAAAATCTTTACTCCATAGTTTTCTACAGGCTTCATTTTTGATTTCCCACCTATATTCTCTGCCAAAGGTTTTGCATCCTGAACATCAAACATCATAGGAATAGACGGTCCATACACATCAGCATCTAACACCCCTACTTTGAAACCCATTTTAGCCAAGCTCACCGCTACATTTGCAGTTACAGTAGATTTCCCTACTCCACCTTTACCAGACGAAATAGCAATTATGTTTTTAATCCCTGGTAATTGTTTTCCTTTTATTTCTGGTTTTTCAGCAGCAATAACTTTCACGTTTACTTTTACTTTAGCATCCTCAGAAATAGTTTGCTTAATGCAATTTACTATTTCTGTTTCCACTTTCCTTCTAGCCTGCATTGCCGGGCTAGTAATTGAAACTTCAACAACAACCTCATTTCCGAAAGTCAATACATTTTGCACCGCTCCACTTTCTACCATATTAGCTCCTTCTCCAGGAACAGTAATTTGCTCTAATGCTTTTAGAACGTCTTTTCTATCAATTTTCATCTATGATTGTATTCGATATATATTTGGCAAATATACACACGCTGTGCCATTTAACATAATTAATTAGTACTGAACTAATAGCTCAGACGTTGTAATAGTAACTTACTAACGATTTTGGAAGGCAATTTCCTTTAACCCGAACTATTCACGGTCTAGTTATTACAAAGTCAAACTGGTGGCTATCTAAGAAAATACTCAAAAAAAATTATCTTCAAAAGTGGGTGCCCAACTCCTCTGATAAAAATTTCTGCGCTCCCCTAATCTTTTGCTATTTTAACTTTTCATCCCGAAAAAAAGTGAATACCCCAGGTTAAAGAGGGATATTTAGTTCTTTCATTGGATCCCAAAAGTAGGTATCTAAATTTTGAATTTGATTATCAATAATGACCACGCCTTCATTTTCCAATAATTGTTGCATTAAGTTTGCTCCTTCAAAATGATGTTTTCCAGTCAGCAACCCCTTTTTATTTACCACTCTATGAGCCGGGACATCTTTTACGTGTGATCCATTCATTGCCCAACCTACCATTCTAGCGCCACTTGACATTCCTAAATAATTAGCAATTGCACCATAAGACGTCACTTTCCCTTCAGGAATTAATTTAGCGACTTGATAAACTCTTTCAAAAAAATTATCGGAATCTTTAGTCATTTAAAAATTCAATTTTATAACTGAAAAAATTGCTAAAGCAAGCGCTAAAAAGCTTAACACATAATTGGTGTTTCTACCAAAATTCTCACTTCTGTTAGACTTTTTAAATAACACTATATAAGTGCTAATTGCCATAAAACTTCCTACAACTATCGCTAATATGAAAATAATTACATCCGAAGTAGAAAAACTAAAGTTCCCTGAAGTAGTTAAGGTAGTACACACAAAACTGTAAAACGGAATAGGAAAAACATTTAATACCGAAAAAATGATTCCTTTTAAAAACAGGTTTCTCTTCTTTTTTAGCTCGACTTTTTTGGGTTCGGAGTTTACTTTTGCCGAAATGAAGAAATAAATTGACAGACAAAAGAAAATAGCAATTCCAACTTTTTGAATTATCGACAATTCATCGGCTGACAAGTTTAAAAACTCCGCAATTATCACGGCAACTCCTGCTTGAGCCGCAATCACTAAACACGCCGCTAAAGTAAATATTAAAGCTGCTCGCCTACCTTGTTCAACACTTATTTTTGCGGCATTAATATTCAGTATCCCTGGTGGCAGCACTCCGAAGAATGACCACAAAAAACAATACACAAATAAGATTGACAAATGCATGATTATTTTATTTTAAATCGAATATACGTAATTGCTTTATCAACTTCTAAATATTGATTTTCGTAAAACGTTTGAATAGCGGTTACTTCAACCGGAGCACCTTCATTATGATATACATTATGGTTTGCATACAACACTTCATGTCCAGCACCGTGCAACAACCCTAAAGTATACCCATGCATAAACTCACTATCAGTCTTTAAATGCACCACTCCACCGTCCTTTAATACTTTTTTATATTTCGCTAAAAACACTTCGTTTGTTAAACGATGCTTAGTTCGTTTGTATTTTATTTGAGGATCTGGAAAAGTAATCCAAATTTCACTTACCTCATTTTCTTCAAAAAGCAAGTCGATTAACTCTATTTGAGTTCGTATAAACGCAACATTGTTCATGTCGTTTTCTAAAGCGGTTTTTGCTCCTCTCCAAAAACGCGCACCTTTAAGATCTATTCCAATAAAGTTTTTCTCAGGAAAACGTTCTCCTAAACTTACAGAATATTCACCTTTTCCACAACCTAACTCCAACACAATTGGGTTGTCGTTTTTAAAGAAACCAGTATTCCATTTCCCTTTTAACTTAAAAGTTTCATCAGTTATTTCGGTTCTTAATGGCTGAAATACATTTGAAAAAGTTGCATTTTCATTAAATCTCTTTAATTTATTCTTACTTCCCACTGTGCTTTATATTTTTGACAAAAATAATGTAACTTGCCTTAATATTCATGACAAAACCAAAAAACATACTTGTTGCTCCGTTAAATTGGGGCTTAGGTCATGCCACAAGGTGTATTCCGATAATTAATGAGTTGCAAAAAAATGGTTTCACGCCAATACTAGCTTCTGACGGGAAGGCACTGGAATTATTAAAAAAGGAGTTTCCAAACTTGAAACATTTCACACTCCCTTCTTATCATATAAAATATGCTAAAAAAGGAGTTTTTTTTAAATTAAAATTAGTATTAAATCTTCCTAAGTTAATCATTGCAGTACAACAAGAAAAAAAGCTGATTAATAAACTAGTTGCTAAAGAAGAGATTACTGGAATAATTTCAGATAATAGATTTGGCGCTTACCACAACAGCATTCCCTCAGTATATGTTACACATCAACTAAATGTTTTAAGTGGAATCACCACCAAATTAAGCAGCAAACTTCACCAACGCATTATTAGAAAATTTGACGAATGCTGGATACCCGATTTCAAGAACCCTACTAATTTTAGCGGCAAATTAAGTCAACTAAACAACTCTGATTATAATTTAAAATATATTGGGATTTTAAGTCGATTTAAAAGAAAGAAGACTCCCATTAAATATAATTATTTAGTGATTTTATCCGGACCAGAACCACAGCGTACTCTCCTAGAAGACAAACTATTATCTGTACTAAAAAATTATCCCAAAAAAATCCTATTTATTAAAGGAATTATTGAACCTGAGCAAAAAACAACTATAACAAACAACATTACTTGTTATAATTACATGACAAGCACTGAACTGGAACGAGCAATTAACGAGAGCAAGATCATTATCGCAAGATCAGGCTACACAACCATTATGGATTTGGCTAAAATGAACAAGAAAGCTTTTTTTATTCCTACTCCTGGACAATCTGAACAATTCTATTTAGCTGAAAGACTTCAAGAATACGGATATGTTCCATATTGCAAACAAGATGATTTTACTATTGGAGAATTAAAAAAAGTTGATACTTATAATGGCCTTTCAGTAACAAATAAGGAAACACTCAATTTCACTGAATTATTTAACTGCTTCCAAAGTAAATGAAAATTCTGAACCGACTCCATATTCACTTTCAATATATATTTTTTGATTGTGCGCTTCAATAATATGCTTCACAATTGACAAACCTAAGCCCGAACCTCCTTTGTCTCTAGAGCCAGTATTATCAACTCTATAAAAACGCTCAAAAAGTCTCGGTAAATGAATTGCTTCTATTCCTATTCCGTTATCGGTTACTCGAACAACTATTTTGTCTTCATTTAATTGCTCAATACTAACCTCAGTTGTTCCATTATTCTGTCCGTATTTAATAGAATTTACAATTAAATTAGTGGCCATTTGTCGTATTTTTTCTTTATCTCCTTTTACAAAAACTGGCTTTGAATACAATTTATCAAAAATCAATCCTACTCCGTTTGATTGTGCTTTAATTTCAAATAACTCGAATATTTCTTTTATCAATTCTATAATATCGAATTCTGATATTTTCAAACTTAAGTTTCCTACTTCAATTTTGGTTATCAAATCTAAATCGTCAACAATATAAATAAGTCTATCAACTCCTTTACTTGCCCTATTTAAATATTTTTCTCTTACATTTTCATCGGCAGCAGCCCCATCTAACAAAGTGAGAATATAACTTTGAATTGTAAACAAAGGCGTCTTTAACTCATGGGCTATATTACCCATGAATTCTCTACGATACTCATCTCTAATCTGAAGTGTTTCAATTTTTAATTTATTTTCACGAGCAAATTTTCTCACATCACTAGTAAGTGTTTTAACATCTGTAGTAACAGCCTCCTGATGGAAGTTAGTTTCGTCCAACAAAGAGACCTCTTCGTAAGTTTTCTTAATTAAACTGTAAATAAATTTTTCTGATCGGTATTGAATTACAAACAAACACACTGCAAAGCAAACAACAATAAAACCTACCGTATTTATAATTGTTAATTCCTTATAAAAAAAAGCAACCAACAAAACACTTAACATCATCGTTATCATTAACGATGAATACAAGGCAAATTTGTATGTTTTTTTGATTTTCACTATTAGTTAACCACAAATTTATACCCTACCCCTTTTACTGTTTTAAATGACTCGTCACCAATCTTCTCTCTCAGTTTTCTAATATGCACATCAATTGTTCTTCCTCCTACCACAACATCATTTCCCCAAACAGTATTTAAAATTTCATCTCTAGTAAAAACCTTTCCTGGTTTTGAAGCCAACAAAAACAATAACTCAAATTCTTTTCTAGGCAATACTAGTTCCATTCCTTCTTTTAGCACTTTATATTCTTCTCTATTAATTACGAGTTGACCAATATTTAATGAATTTTCATCCTTTTTATCAACAGATGTTCTACGTAATAAACCTTTAACCTTACTTAGTAATACTTTTGGTTTTATTGGCTTTGCGATATAATCGTCGGCACCAGCGTCAAATCCAGCAACCTGAGAATAATCTTCGTTACGAGCTGTTAAAAAAGTGATAATCGTATTGGACAACTCTGGTAACTTACGCAATTGTTCGCAAGCTTCAATACCGTCCATTTTCGGCATCATGACATCCAGAATAATTAAATTAGGTAATTCCTTTTTAGCAACTTCAATTGCTTCCAAGCCATTAGAAGCTGTGAATACCTGATATCCTCCTGAAGATAAATTATATCCAACAATTTCCAAAATATCTGGTTCATCATCAACCAATAAAATTTTAACAATATCTGTACTCATTACTTAACTTAAATTAGTATCTATAACCAAAGGTACTATATAAATCAAACTTTTAAAGAGCAAACTAAATAAGATAACATTTCCATAACATCCTTAACTTTTAGATAACATTACTACTATGTTATTTTATCGTTAAAAATCACCTGATTAACATCTGAACTAAATAAAAACAATTAATATTATGTATTTTTGTTCTTAAGTTTTACTAAATATTAAATATACTTAATTATGAAAAAAATTTACTTTTTTTTAGTTGCAATCTTTGCTGCTACAATGTCTTTTGGACAAAGTCCTGGGGATATTATCATTACTGAGATAATGCAAAACCCTAGTGCGGTAACTGATGCAAACGGGGAATATTTTGAAGTTTACAATACAACTGCAGGAATAATCGACATGAATGGCTGGATCATCAAAGATAATGGTGCAAACTCACACACTATCACTAATGGAGGCCCTTTAAATATCGCTTCTGGCGCATATTTAGTTTTCGGAAAAAATAGTACTATTGCTGAAAATGGAGGGGTAATACTCGATTACGCTTCTTCTTCTATATCCTTGACTAATGCAGATGATGAAATCATTTTAGAAACTGGAGGAGGATTAGAAATTGACCGAGTAGATTATGACGGAGGACCAAATTTCCCTGATCCATCCGGAAAAAGCATGGAATTGAGCACTATGGCTTACACCTCATCTGCTAACGACATTGGATCCAATTGGGCTGAAGGATCTTCCGCATATGGAGACGGGGATCTAGGAACACCTGGCGCTGTAAATGACAACTCAGCTCCTTTAGGAATTGCAGGTCATAAAATTAAAGGATTCAAAATTTCCCCTAACCCATCAAGTGATAATTTTATAAATATTACTACTGCTAACAATACAACTAAAAACGTTCAAGTTTTTGACATGTTAGGTAAGAGAGTTATTAATCAAGAAATAAATACAATACTTAATATTTCAAACTTAACTACTGGTATTTACGTAGTAAAAGTTACTGAAAACAGTATTTCAGCAACAAAACGCTTAGTGGTTAAATAACGACTAAATCATATTTTTATCAAAAGCACTTTATTAAATAGAGTGCTTTTGATATTTTTAGCTGATACCTTTTGCACTTCAAATTTACTACCTGAAAACAGTTGCTTTTTTCCTGTATTTCAAAAAATAAAAATAAACCGTAACTTTGGCTATGCTTTACTTTTTATCTAGGACAACAACTTATAAATTTATATTTAAGCAGATTCAAAATATAAACGGCCTTATGCTGAAATCAATTATTTACATATTATTTTTTTTTACTTGTATTTCATTTGGTCAAAACGCTACGCTAGCTAATGTTTTTTTCAATAACGGAGAATTCAGTAAAGCATTAGTCGAGTACAATAAAATACTAGCAAAACAACCACACAGAACTGATTACTTTATTAAGAAAATAAAATGCCATCAAGAGCTTGAACAATATAGCATTGCACAAAAAGCATTAACACACAAATTAAGCAAAAGATTTAGTCAGCCACAACTATATGTTGAACTGGGCTATAATTACACTTTACAAAAAGATAGTGTTAATGCACGAAAGGCATATAATAGTGCAATTAATATTTTAGACGAAAACCCAAATTATGCACACACTATTGGGCAGCGATTTGAAAACTACAGTTTATTATCCGAAGCGGAAACTACCTACAATAAAGCCATTGCGTTAAACAAGAATGCTAATTTTGATTATCAATTGGCCAATATATACGGACAACAGAATAAAATTGAAAAAATGTTTAACAGCTATCTTAAGCTGATTAAAAAAAACAAACAAAATAAAGCAACCGTTCAAAATTTAATAGGCAAATTTTTAAGTGACAACCCTAAAAATGAAAATAATGTTATACTAAAACGCGCTTTATTAAAAAACCTACAAGCGACTCCTGATACTTTTTGGAATGAACAATTAAGCTGGCTGTTTGTACAACAGAAAGAATTCAACAAAGCATTCATTCAAGAAAAAGCTATCTATAAAAGAGATCGAACATCTCTTAATAGAATATTTAACTTAGGGGTCTTAACCAAAAAACAAGGAAACCTTGAAACTGCTCAAAAAATATTTACTTTTATTCAAGAACAACCTTTAGAAAAGAACACCCGAATTAACGTGCTTTCATTTCTGCTTGAAATGAAAGAAGCCACAAGCCTTCCATCTGAATACGATTCAATTGCAACGGAATACCAAACAGTTTTAGACAGCTTTGGTATAAATAAAAATACACTAAAAATACAATTAGCCTACGCTAATTTCTTAGCTTTTAAAAAGCACGATATTACTGCTGCTGTCAATTTTTTAAAGACCAATGAAAAACAGTCGTTTTCAAAGTTTGATAAAGCACGTTTTCAAATGACTCAGGCAGACATATTAGTAGCCGACGGAAAGTTTAACCAAGCGTTACTAAACTACTCTAAAATTCAACGTCATTTAAAAAACAACACCTTGTCACAGGAAGCGCGGTTTAAAGTAGCCAAAACTAGTTACTATAAAGGAGATTTTGACTGGGCTTTGCAACAACTAAAAGTTTTAAAAACTTCTACCTCACAGCTAATTGCTAATGATGCTTTGGATTTGCATTTATTAATTAGTGACCATATAAATGAAGACTCCTTACACGTTGCTTTAAAAAAGTACTCGAAAGCTGATCTATTCGCTTTTCAGAATCAAAAAACGAATTCAATCGC
Organism: Kordia sp.; assembly: GCA_002733415.1. Classification (GTDB taxonomy): domain Bacteria; phylum Bacteroidota; class Bacteroidia; order Flavobacteriales; family Flavobacteriaceae. The sequence goes on from NVVR01000026.1 coordinate 17,355, forward strand.
ATTACTGGACGACATTTTAAACAAACACCCTGTAAACAAAATAATAGATGACGTTTTATTTCTTCAAGGGAAGCTATTAGAACAACAAGGAAATCATGATAAAGCCAAAAACAATTACGAACGAATTATAAATACACTTAAAGAAAGTGTTTTTGTAGATGATGCGCTTTTCAGACTTGCTTTTATACAATTAAACACCTTCGGTAATACTAAAAAAGCTGCCGAATATTTTGAAGCTATTTTATTTAATCATGCTGATAGCATTCATTTTGTGGAAGCTCAGAAAATGTATCGTAAACTCCGCGGTGATACAATTGACAATAGTTAATCTGCTAAAAAAAGACAACTTTGCTACTAGAACAAAGAGTAAAAACTATTGATTGTTGAAATTAAAAAATAACAAAGATTCATGATTTTTCGCATTAGTATATTCTTCTGCTAAAAAAAAATAGCACGTAGCTTAATACGTCTCTCTTAATAGTAATACTTTACAACACTCTAAAACTAACATAAAAACCCTATTTTTGCTTAAATTATTAAGCAATATGATTATTTATAATGTTACCATAAATGTTGAAGACAGCATCCATTCCGATTGGCTTTTTTGGATAAAACCCCATATAAAAGAAGTGCTTGCTACCGGTAAATTTATATCCGCTAAAATGACTAAAATTTTAGTAGAAGAAGAAATGGATGGAACTAACTATTCTATACAATACACTGCAAAGAGTAATGACGACCTACAAGCATATTATAACGAAGACGCTCCTAGATTACGTGAGGCTGGTATTGCTAAATTCGGGTCGAAAATGCTTGCTTTTAGAACAGAACTATTAATTATAGAAGAATTTCATGCATAAAGAATTTAAAGCAACCTATTTGTACATAATTAAAGCAATAATGGTGTTTGCAGCAGTAATAACATCGTTCTTAGTATTTAACTTCATTATGATGATTCTAAATGCACTCATTCCTACATGGCTATTTTACACCTTAAATGTAATTTTTGCTTTATTTACATTGTTGTTTTTATTCCTACAATTGACGTCGAAAAAGCCTGGTTTTATATTCCATGATGATGGCTTTAAATACAAGCGAAAAAACATTAAATACATCGAAATTAAACGTTTTATTCCTGCACAAGGAGGAAGCGAACCAGAAATCGTTTTTCATGATAACAACACTTATGTATTAGAGCTATCATGGTTTTTAAAAAAAGACAGACAGGAAATTGAACAAATAATCGCAACAAACATCAAGTAATGGACAAGGTACGCGCAAAAAAACATTTAGGTCAGCATTTTTTAAAAGATGAAACCATAGCTAAAAAAATAGCTGATACACTTATTTTAAAAAGCTATTCGAAAGTCCTGGAAATTGGTCCTGGAATGGGAATGCTAACCAAATACTTACTTGAGAAAGACGTTGACACCTACGTTATTGAAATTGATTCTGAATCAGTTGAGTACTTGAATGCAAACTACTTAAAATTAAGCAATAGAATAATTGAGGAAGATTTTTTAAAATACAATATTAACGAAGTATTCAATCAGGAACAATTCGCAATAATTGGCAACTTCCCGTACAATATTTCAACTCAAATTGTATTTAAAACATTAGAAATGAAAGCTCAAATACCTGAATTTTCAGGTATGTTTCAAAAAGAAGTCGCAGCACGTATTTGCGCAAAACACGGAAGTAAAACCTATGGCATTTTATCGGTATTAGCGCAAGCATTTTACCATGCAGAATATTTATTTACAGTTCCTCCTAATGTCTTTAACCCTCCTCCAAAAGTAGACTCTGGAGTAATGAGATTAACCCGTAAGGAAGACTATAGTTTACCTTGTAGCGAAAAATTATTTTACAGAGTAGTCAAAACTGGGTTCCAACAACGTAGAAAAACCTTGCGAAACAGTTTAAAGAGTTTCAATTTATCTGATGAAATAAGAGTATTAGAAGTCTTTAATATGAGACCAGAACAACTATCCGTTCAAGAATTTATTGATTTAACCTGTATCATAGAAAAAGACATCGCTAACCACTAGCGTTCCCTTTTCGTTTAAAAAAGTATCTTTGTAACATGCAGTTTCATATAGACCATAAAATAGTCAATCAAATTAAAGGATTCATTCATAAAAAAAATGATCTTAAATTAACTGAACTATTAAGTGAACTTCATCATGCTGATGTTGCTGAAATTCTTGAAGAACTAGAGCTCAAGCAATCAGTATACATCATCAAACTTCTTGAGAGTGAACTCACCTCTGAAATTATTGCTGAGTTAGATGATGATGTACGTGACAACATACTAAAATTACTTTCTTCAAAGGAAATAGCGGAAGAAATTGATGAGTTAGAAACTGATGATGCTGCGGATATTATTGCAGATTTACCTAAAGAGAAAAAAGAAGAAGTAATTTCTCAACTTGAAGATGTTGAGCATGCAAAGGACATTGTTGATCTTTTACGTTATGACGAGGATACCGCGGGAGGATTAATGCGTAAAGAACTTATAGCTGTAAAAGATAGCTGGACAGTTATGCATTGTGTTAAGGAAATGCGTAGACAAGCTGAAGCTTTTGAAAAAGTACATACTATTTATGTGGTTGATGGAGACGATATTTTAAAAGGACGATTGTCTTTAAAAAGCTTATTAACAACTTCAACCAATACACCTATTAAAGATATTTACAATCCAAAAATTACTTTTGTAAAAGTAGAAGAAGATGATCAGGAGGTTGCTAATATCATGCAAAAATACGATTTAATAGTAATGCCTGTTGTTGATGAAATGGGAAGACTTGTTGGTCAAATCACCATTGATGATATTGTAGATGTCATTAAAGATGAAGCGGATAAGGATTACCAAATGGCAGCTGGTTTAACTCAAGATGTTGAAGCTGGTGATACTATTATTCAACTTACCAAGGCACGTTTACCTTGGTTAATTTTAGGTCTATTCGGAGGTATTGGTGCAGCTATGATAATGGGGACTTATGAAGAAATTATTCAAAGTCACGCAATATTATTCTTTTTCACGCCACTAATTGTGGCAATGGCCGGAAATGTAGGTGTACAATCAAGTGCTATTATAGTACAAGGTTTAGCGAACAATGATGTTAAAGGAAGTATCGTAAACCGATTATGGAAAGAACTACTTTTAGCTATCGTTAATGGAGTAATTCTTTCAATACTTTTATTTATTTATACATTTAGTACTGATGCAGACTTTAAAACATCTTTAGCAATTTCAATATCTTTATTCAGTGTAATTATTGTTGCTGGATTAATAGGCACATTCATTCCTTTGTTTTTAGATAAAAGAGGAGTTGATCCAGCTATAGCAACAGGGCCGTTTATTACTACAAGTAATGATATTTTTGGGATTCTTATCTACTTTATGATCGCTAGAACAATTATAGGTTTCTAAAAAAAAGCAATATTTGGGTAAAATATTGCTTTTCAAATTAAGGGGCTGCATTCGGGTAAATGTATTTTTCTTCTAACTAATTCAATTGTTTAAAAAAAGAGACCGATTATAAAACCAGTCTCTTTTACCTAAAACCAACTTAAAAATTAACTTAATATAAACAAAAAACTTATTTGTTTGTATACATATATAACACCTAAACAATACTTTACCCTACCCCTTGAAAATATTTTTTGATAGTTATAAAATAACTACTAGCTTTAGCATCTCTAAAAACATTTACTCTTTTAATAATTATGTCAGATTCACAAAATGAAGATATTGGCTTGTGTAAAGAAAAAAGCTTTCAGGCATTTTTCAATACTAACGCTACTTTATTAAGAAATTATCTGTACTACAAATTCGGGGGACTTGAAGACATTGATGATATTGTTCAAGACTCATTTATAAAGCTTTGGGATAACTGTACAAAAGTTACTACGAAAACTGCAAAAAGCTATTTATTCCGAATAGCGATCAATCAAAGTAATAGTCTGCTTCGTCATGAAACGGTTAAGTTGAAGCATCAGAAAGAAGTTAAGCAAATTAATAACAACACCAATCATGAATCTCCAGAATACATTTTAGAAGAAAAAGAGTTTATGGCAAAATTAGAAAAAGCCATATCTTCTTTACCGGACAGACAGCGAGAAGTATTTTTATTAAATAGAATTGAAAAAAAAACATACCGTGAAATTGCCGAATTATCTAACGTTTCGGTAAAGGCTATTGAGAAATTAATGCATAAAGCACTACTCAAACTTAGAACTGAAATAGATAATCTCCCTTAAAGGGGTAGGGTATTCTGTTTTTATAACGTTTTATATTTAGAAATGAATAAATGAAAATGAATAAATTAGACGACATATTCTTATCACGATGGCTAAATAATGAGCTTTCAGGAGATGAATTGAATAAATTCAAGTCTTCAGAACATTATAATAGCTATGTGAATATAATTAAGGGTACAGATAAATTACAAGCTCCTAGCTATAATTTAAATGAAGTTTTTACTAATATTAAAGAAAAAAGAAACACAACAACTATTACACACCCAAGCACACCTTTAAATAACAGATGGCAATGGGGAGTTGCTGCTTCAGTTATATTATTTATCGGATTTTTCGCATACTTTAATTTGTTCAACACTACTGAATTCTCAAGTAATTATGGAAAGCAATTAGCTTTTGAACTACCTGATGGCTCTAAAGTATTATTAAACTCAAAGTCAACAATAACATTCAATACAAAAAATTGGGATACCAATAGAACACTAGAACTTAATGGAGAAGCCTTTTTTGATGTTGAAAAGGGAAATACTTTTACTGTAAAAACCTCTCAAGGAAACGTAAGTGTTTTAGGTACGGAATTTAATGTGAATGTAAGACCAGACTTCTTTAAAGTATCTTGTTACGAGGGAAAAGTAAAAGTGTCTGACAATTCAGACGCAAGCACTCATATACTTACTCCTTCAATAGGATACCAGAACATAAAAAACAATACCCCTATCACTCTAAACTTTGATAGCACTCACCCAGAATGGATCGATAATCAATCCGTATTTAAAAGCACGCCTATCAAATTTGTGCTTAATGCTCTAGAAAAACAATACGAGTTACAATTTGAATATGATAGTTTTGACGACTCTATTTTGTTCACTGGGTCGTTTCCTAATAATAATAAAGAAATTGCATTAAAAACTGTTTTAAAGTCAGTAAATTTGAAGTATACTACTCAAGGGAATAGTATTATTTTAGAAGACTAAACAACAGCTATGAAGCAATTCCTATTATGGTGTTACGCTTTACTATTTTCTGCTTTTATTTTTGCTCAAAAACAAACTGTATTTGAGCAAGATTCTTTACAAACCGTCTTACCAGAAATAGAACAGTATTACAAGGTTAATTTTTCTTATACTGACGCAATAATTAAAGCCAAAAAAGTATCTATTATTCTTGACGACCTTGTAGATTTAGAATCATTACTATTAACATTATCCTCACAAACAAATTTAAAATTTGAACTTATTAATAAAACAAATATTGTTATTTCATCTTTTAACAAAGCTGATTTAATTTCCATTTGCGGACAATTACTAAGCAAAAATAAGGTCGTTGCTAATGCTGTTATAAAAGTAAATAGCAGGTATTACACTAGTGATGAAACAGGTTCATTTAAAATAAACAACATTCCTTTCAATTCAATAATTGAGATTAGCTCCTTCGGTATAAAAAACAATATTCTTAAAGCTACCGATTGCACTTACCCGAATTGCATTACTATTAATTTAACTGAGAAAAAGGAACTCCTAGATCAAGTTGTTATTAGTGAGTACTTAACTAGTGGTGTTACAAAAAATGTAAAACAAACTACAATTCATACTAAAAAGCTAAACTTACTCCCTGGTTTAATTGAACCTGACATTCTGGAAAGTATTCACTTAGTTCCTGGAGTTAGTAATTTAAACGAAACGGTAAATAGCATTCATGTTAGAGGAGGGAATTCTGATCAGAATTTAGTGCTTTGGAATAATATTAAAACCTATAACAACTCTCATTTATTCGGAGCAATTTCTGCATTTAACCCATACGTTACTGATAAAGTAAACTTTATTAACAAAGGCACTAGTGCTAAATATGGTGAACGTGTTTCAAGTATTATTGACATTACTACAAATTACAAGCCAGTAACAAAAATATCCGGCGGAGCGGGCTTCAATTTACTTCATGGAGATGCATTTCTTGATATTCCGTTAATTAAAGACAAACTATCTGTTTTAGTTTCTGGAAGAAGATCCTATGCTGATATTTACAAAACATTTGCTTTTAAAAATTATGCTTCTCAGGTTTTTCAAAACACAAAAGTTTTCGATAATACACTTGAGTTTAGTCAATCGAAAAACATATTTTGGTTTTACGATTATACTGTGAATGCAGCCTACAAAGCAACTGACAAAGACCTGGTTAAATTCAATCATATATACAATAAAGATTTTTTAAATTTCTCTGCTTTTAGCCCTAACGCGAATAATCTATATACTGATATATTAAAAACTCAAAATGAAGGGTATAATTTAGAATGGGAAAAAGAATGGAATAAAGAACTTAGTCATCAAGTAGATGGGTATTTTTCTGAATACTCTTTAGATTACAAGTTTAGTAATGAATCTAATTTAGGAACATCAACCAATACTAAAACAAATCAAATAAAAGACTTTGGAGTAAATTTGAATTTTAAATATGATGTAGCTGAACACAAACAACTAAATTTTGGTTATCAGTTTTCAAATAAAAACTTTAAACATTCATTTAATTACATTACTCCAACGCAATCAATGGTTCTTGATGCCGCAAATGACAATACAAATGCCAATAGTATTTATAGTGAATATCAAGTAAATAAACCGAAGGATTATTTATACACCATAGGACTTAGAGCAAACAAATACAGTAGCTCGAAAAAATTATATATTGAACCTAGAGCTGTACTTCAGAAGTTTGTAATTCCTGAGTTTAGTATTAATACATCAATAGAATACAAAAGTCAGTATGTAAATCAAGTTCAAGAATCTGTAATTAGTAACTTATCCCTTGAAAATCAAGTTTGGGCACTTTCTAACGAAACTAATCTCCCCGTTCTAACCAGTTACCAATACACCATTGGCGCAAATTATTCTGAAAATAAATGGGTTGTTGATTTTGAAGCTTACTTCAAAAAAACGAACAACATCAATACCTTAGATTTTGATTTCAACAATCAAGCTATATACACATATCACATCGGAAGCTCAAGCATACAAGGAGTAGACCTGTTTATTAAGAAGCAATTAAAAAGCTATAATACCTGGCTATCCTACTCATTTAATAGTGCGAAATATCGTTTTGAAGAACTAAATAATGGTAATCCTTTCCCTAGCAATGTAAACATTGACCACACGATAAAATGGTCACATTTTTATAAATGGAAAAAAGTAGATTTATCTTTAGGTTGGTTATGGCATAACGGAAAACCATATACAAAAATCAACACTACCACTAATACTGATGGTTCACTATCACACTCATACGACAACTTAAATACCGAAAATCTACATGTATATCATCGATTAGATTTTTCTGCAGTTTATAACTTTAGACCTCATAAAAACAAAAAAATAAAATACCGATTAGGCTTTTCAGTACTAAATTTATACAATAGAAAAAACATTATTAATAAAGACATTCGTTTTTCAAACAATACTTCTAATGAACTAAATATTAGTGACATTAGAGGTACTGAAATATCTCCAAATATGGTACTGAGAGTATTTTGGTAACAAGCTGAAGCCTTTATTTCACTAATACTTTCGTTACAAAGTTCCTTTTTGAAGTTTTCATATTGATCATTCCTAAAATATACGTCCCCCTTTATCTAATCATTAGTTTTTGAGTTATTGTTGCTTCATTATTATATTCAAAGCTTACTACATAAGTCCCTGTTGCTACACGTACCGGAATACTTATCTCTTTTGTATTGGCATAATATTTAGTGTTTTGGTACACCTTTTTCCCTAACACGTTGTATAACACTACATTGTTTGCAGAAAATTCTTTGGGATTACTAATAATAACATTGTGCGCAGTTGTGTTGTAATATATAATTAAATTTTCCTCTGCTTCTAGAACTTCAACATCTAATTTTTGTATTTGTCTGAATACTAAATAGAATCGATCGTTATATACTCCGTTTGTTAAGCTAAATTCAGCAACTGCTCCTTCCTCTAATTTTGTTTCAGTAAACAATTCTTTATCAACAAAAAACATCTCTAATCCTTCTGGCAATTCAATTGTTCCTGAAGCTTGAAATTTACACAGTCCTCCATTTCCAATTTTTATCTCTAATGGCAATTCTAAACCTGTATAAATTAATGGAATCCCCTGTATTACTAACGGAATATCTCCTTCTTTAAAAGAACAATCTGTTGGTTGTTTATCTAATGTCCTACCATCATATCCATAATTAATCCCTGCAGCCAAATCAGGCTTTACACCCAATAACAACTCACGTGACGGCCCGTCTGGCGTGGTGAAATTGAAATAAATTCTGTCAATACCGTCATCTTCTATTGAAGTTTCTTCTACTCCTGTTTTAAAGAATACTGACTCGCCTCCTTCTCTTTTGAATACTCGTTGATTGTTATTGAATTCTATTGTTCCTCCTAATGGACTTCCTTGAATATAAAACCCTTGTCCAACGGGTATGTAACGCTCCGGAACAATAGCTCCTGTTCCTATTCCTGATACTTCAGGGTCAGATATGGCTTTTACTTTTCCTAAAATATTTAATGTTGCATATCCTCCTTGATAATCAACATACACATGTGTTCCGCCTCCCCAATGCTCCCAGAAATATAATGTTCCGGCCATTCCAGGGTTTACTAAATCTGTTGTTTGTAGCGCTGCGGTATTATCCATTATAAACTGATGCGCATCTATTGCACTTGGATATGGGTTTCCTAAAACAGAAGTGTTATTAGGTGATATAGTATGACTAATTGTTCCGTTATTCGGTTTCCCTACAAACACATAATTCTGTGTAGCTCCTCCTGCTCCAGTTCCTTTTTGAGTATACCCTTCTCCTACTTTCATAGTTCCTGTTGAACGTACCCAACCTAAATACCAGTTGTTATATAAATAAGGTTGATTTACAAACTTGAAAATCCAATAATCAGCCAATGTTGCTGCGGTGCCGCCAGAAGCTGGTGCGCCATCATAACCTGATGTAGCAAAATTCATTGGTAATGGATTATTTGAATCAGTACCATCATACAATACATCTGTAACCAAATAATCGGTGTTATTAGCCGTTGTATTTATAGGACTTACTGGTGATGACCAATAATTATATGAATATATATCACCCCTACCTTGTTGATCTCTTTCTAAAAAACCTCCACTAGTTTGGTCAAGGATACTTCCTTCATCCTGTAACAACTGGGATTCCCCAACTAAATCTATTATACCATCTAACTTTAAATAATTTGTTACTCTCAAGCTTTGTCCAGAATTTGTTTCATCTTGAACCTCAATTGGATCTGCAATTATTAACCTTTCATTAACAGTATCTGAAATTAACCCTAATACTGTAATATTTTTATTTCCAGATATGATATTATGTGACGTTTGTACAATATTCCAATCTATTCTAGTAGAACCATCAATACCTGTACAATTCGGCTCACTCCAAACAGTATCTCCATACATCCAAGGTGTTGTAGCCGTAACATCTCCCCATTCACCATTTCTTACCGAAAAGTATGGCAAAGGAGCTGTTTGCAACTCTATTGTTGTAATATTCTTTGGTGCACCATGCTTCGCATTACTTGATTGATCTTGAATTCTATCATTCACCATTGGGTAATATCCTTCCAGATTAGTCCAAGTAAGTCCACCTGAGATATCTAATGGTACCACTTTACCTCTTACATTAGCTCCATTTTGTTCAATTTCCTGATTCATCATTTCATGCAATTGAGTAGCTGTTAACCCTACATTCCACACACGAACTTCATCAATAAAACCATCGAAATAATCCTTAGGAACTACTGGTGTATCACTATCATAACTTGCTCCTAAAAGACATTTTTCTGTTCCATTTACTGGAGCTGCTGTTGGCGTACCACTTGCAACTTCAATACCATCAATATATAACTTTGCTATAGCACCATCATAAGTTGAAGCAATATGATACCATCTGTTATTTGTTATTGCATAAGGAGAAACTAAGTTAATTTGTACTGTACCAGTATTATCATACCAAATTAAGTTTGGAAAACTACTATTCAATTTTAAATGATATCCTCTTTGGTTCCCAGCTCCAGTTTTTATATCACCTTTTGAAATAATGGCACCTGTCGTAACTGTTGCTTCTTGTAACACCCAAGCTTCTATAGAAAAGGCTCCTGTAAAATCATGATTATCTCCAAAATCAACATAATCATTTATACCGTCAAAATCAATAGCAGCAGCCGGTGCTCTCCAATCGGTATCTGGACCTGCATCAAAACTAGGGTGTGAACTTGGATTCAAGTTCATATTTGTGGGGTCTACTGCAGTTATATCATTATCAAACCCATCATCTAACCCATCCTTATCACTATCTGTTCCAATAAACAATCCGGTATTAGCATTAGGTGCATCCGCACCGTTTATTACACCATCTCCATTAGTATCATGTCCTTCAATAGCATCAACTTCTTCTGAATCATCTGAATCTAAATCTAAATAATCAGGAGTTCCATCACCATCTGAGTCTACAGGAATTACTCCAGCTCCTCCAAAGTTTATATTATCAGTATCGTAATTATCATCTATTCCGTCAAAAACTCCACCAGTATCTGAATCGGAATTTGCTAAGGTAACATACCCTGCTGTACCCTGAGCTTCAGTATTATCTGTAATCCCATCATCGTCTGAATCTATATCCATAAAGTTCGGAAAACCATTTCCATCTGGATTATCATTTGGATAGCTATTAGGAAAACCATCACCTGTTGTATCAGCTCCTGTTATTAACAAACTTCCTGCTCCATCATATGCATCATGATATCCATCATTATCGGTATCTGTAAAACCATCTATCATTCCATTACCGTCTATATCTGGATCTCCAGCTTCTCTTAAATCTACTATACCATCGTTATCAGAATCTAAATCAATTCTATTTACTATAGTATCACCATCAAAATCGTAATTTGGAATAGTTGTAACTTCTAAACTAAAATAGGTAAATGGCGTTGTATCATACATGTCTACTAAACCATCTCCATCAGTATCAGTTAAATCATCTACAATACCATTACCATCAATATCAACACCACCTGCTTCTACTAAATCAGGAATCCCGTCATTATCACTATCAGCATCATTATAATCATCTATACCATCTCCTTCAGTATCCAATCCACAAAAATGCATTGCTGCAATACGAATTGTTGATCCATCTGGTTGATCCACTAAAAAGTCAATTTTACTAATTTTTACTCCTGGGAAATAAAAGTATACAGAACCAAAAACATCACTTGACACTACATCTCCATTATTATTAGCTCCCAACCCTAAAAACTTATCATTAAAAGTATTTCCTACTTGCGTAATATATGTTCCCAAATGGTACACATTGTTACTCGTAGCTAAATCTATTAATGTATTGGTATCATCATAAGCATTTACTGTCCATGTTTCATTTTCATCAAAATCTACTAATTTAAAAAATAGATTTTCAACATCATTCATAAAATCAAATGTTAGTGTCCCTAAAGTGCCTGGTCCTTTAACTCTCATTGACCAACCGTGCTCTCCAGCAAAGTAACTTGTAATATCATTAAAATCTGCTTGGTTACTTACTGAAAAATCTATTTGATTTCCGTCGTCCATTGGATGGTTTAAAATTGGGAAGTTACCCAAAATTGATTCTTCGTTTGAAGGAAGCCCTGTTGAATTCAATCCTTCTAAGTTAGCAGTATAACATCCTTCTAATATATCGGTAACTCCATCATTATCATCATCAGAATCAATATAATCTGCAACACCATCCATATCATTATCTGGCGCAGTTGGTGGAATAAATAATGAATCATCAGTGTCTAACATAAAGTTAAAGCTAATATCACTACTTGAAGCACTTCTTTGGTGAATTTCAACTCCAATTTCGTTATTTCCAACAACAAGTATATTTGCCAATGTATTGGTTATCCAAGCATCTTCTGCCGCTCCCGAAACAGTTGCAGTTGCATATGATAAATAGTTAAAAGCCACAGCCATATTGTTGCTCCAAACTTGAACTCCATTTACATAAACTACCATTCCATCATCTCGTACTGCATTTAACACTAAAGCTGTGTTTGCTACATCGGTTGGAGTAGCATTAAATGATCTTCTAAAATATGTTGTTGGGTATTTATTACTTGAATCTGGCCCAAAACTAACTACTGTTGTTTCATCACCATCACCGTATCCTAGCTCAGCATTACCTGTTGCCCATGAAGAATAATCAAATCCAGATGCATACCAAGCGGTACCTTGATCTGAACCATCATCTAAATAACTCCAACTACTATCAGCCGGAAGAATTTGACTAAAAGAATAAGAACTTAATAGGATTAACGTTGCGTTGAACAATAGTTTTTTTGAAAAAATAATTTTATTTACCATAATACTCGGTTTTTAACTCAACTCATTCTCCCCTTTTAATACAAACAATATTGGTTCTTGCGCACAAGATATGGAATTGCGAATTAACTACAAAATATAGCGGATTATTGGTGTTTTATCAAGATTAACTGCAATTCATTGATATTATGACAGATGTTTTAGCGAGATTGTTAACAAATGTTTATCGCAAGCAATCGTTCCGAGAAGTATAACAATAGCCGATTTTCTATTGTATTATAACTGTTTTATAATGCTGCTTTTTATTAGTTCTTATACCAATCATATACTTTCCTGATTGAAGCTTACTTATATCAATTAACGTTTCTTTACTCTCTTGTACTAATGCACCAATGATATTATAAATCATAACATTCTCTATTATTTCATTTGTGCTTAACTTAATATTTAAGAGCATATTTGCCGGTACTGGATATATACTAATTGATTTATCATTGATAACCTTATCATCGGTAGATAATACAAAACCAGTTTTATTAATGGTAAAGTAATCCGTAATCGCTCCACTGTCATTTAAAAACTTAACCATTAAGTTTTGACCAGTACCTCCATCATTTTCAATTTCTAAAATACAGGAACCTAACTCGTTTATTGAAGCATACATGGCATTATGATTCAAACTTCCTCCAGAAATTTTACCAGAAGAACCTGCTGTTATATATACTGCTCCTGCAGTATCAGTATCCGTTTTTATATATGCACCATCACCTGTATCCGCTTTTCCTGACAAATCCCCATTTGCCCCAACGGTATGTGTTCCTGAGTTAAATGTACTAGAAATACCATAATGACCATTTATAAAATAGGATCGTTCATAAGAATGCGAATGACCGCTTAATACTAAATCTACCCCATTATCTTCTAAAATTGACAAGAAGTTATTTCGCATGGCCACCAATTGCGTTTCCGAATCAGAATTATGAGAGCCTTTTGTATATGGCGGATGATGAAATATTGCTATTATCCAATCCTGAGTAGTTGCTTGTATATCAGAAAGACACCACGCCATTTGAGTAGCATCATTGTACAACTGATGTGATTCCAATACTATAAAGTGAATGTTAGCATAATCATATGAATAATACGCCTCAGTTCCTGATGAAGTTCCTCCACATTCTGCTGTTGTTGGAAATGAAAAAATATCATAATACGGCCCTGTCTGTGTACTTGAAGTTGATGAATATCCATCATGATTCCCTAAGGTTGACCATGCTACGGATTTTTTTAACATATCGCCATACACATCAAATACAGCAGATTGGTACTCCGAGTCTGTCCCATTATTATAAGCATTATCACCTAAGAACAATATCATATCTGTTTGATTAGGATTAACACCTGCTGTAGCTACATAATTATAATATTGATCCCTTACATCCCGTTGGTCTTGGTTTGCTGTACCAGCGTCACCTAATACCCATGCCCTTACAAACTGCTGATCACCCAAATTAGGCGATGTTTTTACATACATATCACTACTCTCTGCTACATATACTCCATCGCTGTCAGCAATTTCATAGTAATATTTTGTATTTGCTGTTAAACTTGGAATTATAAGTTCATGTTGAGTTTTTAAGGTGTTATCAAAAACTATACTCCCTAATGCACCTAAGGAAGTTCCGTAGTTTATGATTGATTCTGTAGAGGTGTTTGTTCTCCATTTTATGGTAACACTATTTGAATTTCCTTTTTGCAAATAAGGTCCTCTGGTAATTGCTGCTGGTATTGCTGCATAGGCGGTTAGCTTAAAATCAAAACTAATATCAGAGCTAGATCCCGATCGTTGATGAATTTCGATAGCTATTACATTGTTTCCGGTTACTAAATTACTCCCTATTGTTGTTGACAACCATGTAGTTTCTCCGCCCCCACTTACTGTAGCCGAGGCATAAGTGGTATAATTAAATGATGCTGGCATATTGTCCTTCCAAACTTCTACTCCATTTACATACACCACCATTCCATCATCGCGAATAGCTTCTAGTACCAAGTCGTTATACAAGGTATGGTCAGCCACATTAAATGACTTTCTAAAATACGTTGTGGGATATTTATTACTAGAACTTGCTCCATAACTTACAACGGTAGCTTCATCACCATCACCATAACCTAACTCTGAAGCTCCAGAAACCCATGACGCATCATTAAACCCCGTACCATACCAAACAGTTCCCTGGTTAGATCCATCATCTAAATACTTCCATGTATCGCCATTATTTATAAAACTTGTTTGAGAAAAAAGTGTTGCTGAAAAAAGCATCATTGCATATAAAGTAATTTTGCTATTCATAATTTAGTGATTTTTCAAGTTCGTTTAATTGCGTTTGCAATTTTTTAATTGCTAGTGTACTTTTAAATTTTGTCTTTAGTAATTCAATAGCTAATTTTGCTTGTTGAATTGCTATATTAGCTTGGTGATATCTTTTTACTTCGATTAAATATTTGCCTTTTTCATAATACCAAAACTCATTTCTGTTGTTGTTTTTTATCAACATATTATATTGATTGACAACCTCCTCAACTTGATCGGATTTTTTTAAATACTCTATTTTTTTTAATTGAAAAGTGACCGTATTAGCCCCTAATTTCTCTAAGCCAATTTCTATAGCCTCAAGTGCTCCATTATAATCTAAACTATCAATAGCTAATACAATATTGCTATATTCTATAATATCCTCAGGTCTAATGTCTATCGTGTTTTCTACCACATAGGTATAGGCAAGCATTGTTTCTTTATACCGTTTTAGTTTAAACAAAATTTGAGCTTTAAGTTTTAGTGATTTAACATCGCCAGCATCAATAGTTATACTACTTGTAATTTTATCTAGTGCATATTCATAATCATTCTTTTTGTAATACGTTTCTGCCATTCTAAAAAACAATAGTTTGCTATAGTTTCCCAAAGATTTTGATTTGTTGAAGTCTGAAATAGCGTTTTGATATTCTAAATGTTGTTGATATAAAAACCCTCTTTCGTAATACAAGTTAGCATCTGTAGGCTTTTTTGAAATTTCAATAGTTTTCTCCTGAATTCTAATAGATAAATCA
This sequence comes from Kordia sp., assembly GCA_002733415.1. Taxonomy (GTDB): domain Bacteria; phylum Bacteroidota; class Bacteroidia; order Flavobacteriales; family Flavobacteriaceae. The sequence continues at coordinate 33,084 of NVVR01000026.1, forward strand.
CCATGAGCAAATAGCATGGAAGAAATTAACAAAAACCCAATTAGTACTACTATTTTTTTTATAAACTTAAACGTCATGAATATTGTATTACCTCTATAAGTTAGTTTTTTATATGTAAAACTCAAAAAAAAAGTGCTAAACAGATGTTTTTAGTAGTTTAACTGTTAAATAACAGAGTAATAAAATGTAAAGCACCTACTAAATAATTTTGAAAACCAACTTTCGTGACCCAATAACTATATGTTTTTTTATTTTACCTATAAATTTCAGCTTGTAATACAACTGAATCACTAGGAAAGTACTATATGGTTGATAAGTGAAGATTACATTGAATCAAGTCGTCAATGCTAGTAAAATTTAGCGCATAAAAAAAGCTCCTAATAAAATTAGGAGCTTTTTGCTATTTTGCGGTCTGGACGGGACTCGAACCCGCGACCCCCTGCGTGACAGGCAGGTATTCTAACCAACTGAACTACCAGACCGTTTGCGTATAGCGAGTGCAAATATAGAATAGATTTAACTTTCCGCCAAAAAAATAACGCGTTTTTTTCAAGTTAATTACAAAACACTAACCAAACCTCTGCTTCTCAGTTAAATAAATATTTACTATTTTATTAAAACTTTCAGAAACATCAACTGGAACATACTTTATTTTATACTTAGCACACTCCAATTTAATTTCATTAATGTAATTCTTAACCTTTTCAGCAAATACCTCTTTTATGTTTTCTGGATATAAATCAACTTTCTCACCTGTCTCTACATCTACAAAACTTTTAGGGGTATTATCATATTCGAAATCAACTTCTGTTTTATAATCTAATGTATGAAACAAAACCACTTCATGTTTATTATACTTCAAATGCTTTAAGGCTCCAAACAGTTCTTCTTTGTTTGACGAATACTGAAGCATATCCGTGAAAAAGAAAATCAATGACCTTTTATGTAACTTCTCAGCAATCTCATGTAAATATTTTACCGTATTGGTGTCCGCTACTTTTGGTTTTGATATCAATAACTGCTCTAATTGATTTGTAATTAAATTAAAGTGCCGTTCGCTTCCCTTTTCTGAAATATGAAAGTCATATGTATTTCCATAAACACTTAAGCCAACAGCATCACGTTGTTTTTTTAATAAATTCATCAGTATCGCACTAGCCAACACTGAAAAGCCAATCTTATTCAAATTAGTTACTGAAAAATTCTTTCTTTTGGGATAATGCATTGAAGCAGAATTGTCAATAATTAAATGACAACGCAAGTTGGTTTCTTCCTCATACTTTTTAGTGTATAACTTATCAGTACGCGCAAACAGCTTCCAATCAATATGCTTAGTACTTTCCCCATTATTATATACTTTATGCTCAGCAAACTCAGATGAGAAACCGTGAAACGGACTTTTATGCATCCCCGTAATCATTCCTTCTACAACTTGTGATGCTAACAACTGTAGGTTAAAATACACTTTAGAGTTCTGTAATTCTGTTTTTATAGACATATGCTGTTTTTACAATAACTTCATTCCTGCTTAAATATTTCCAAGTATAAACTGACTAGTTTAAAAAAGATTCTGATATCCATCGGGATAGTTAAATAACACTATTTCAGGACGAGACATCACTAAAATAAAAAAGGTTTGACATACTGCCAAACCTTTTTTGTTTTATTCTATGTTACTAATAACTACAATGCAGCATCAATAGCATCTGTATATACTTTCTTAGGAGATACTCCTACCTGACGACTTATCATTTCTCCTTTGTGGAATAACAATACTGTTGGTATGTTTCTAACTCCGTATTTAGCTGCGAATTCTTGATTTGCATCAACATCCATCTTACCAACAATAGCTTTTCCTTCATATTCAGTACTCACTTCATCAATAACTGGTCCAACCATTCTACATGGTCCGCACCAAGCTGCCCAGAAATCAACCAATACTGGCTTGTCTGAATTTAATACTACTTCTTGAAATGTTGCGTCTGTTATTTCTAATGCCATTTTATTTATTTTAAATTATTTAATCTATTACACAAATGTAGTCAATTATTTTACGAATCCTTACAGTGATAAGTATTGGATTTCTCTATACAAGCATCAGTTTTGCTAATAGAACAAATCAATATACTCAATGCAAGCATCTGAGATGTCATTTAACAATACTGTTTCTCGGCAGAAACATCCGATAGCTATCGGGACGATAAATTAACCCACTGGCGGGATCAATTCATCTTATACTTAATTCCTTCTTCTTTTAATAAATCAAGAAACTCGTTTGTAATATTTATCTTCTCCGTTCTACTAATCATAGTTACCTTAAGCTTCTCTTGCATTTCATATACTATAAAACTCAATTGCTTTTCTCCTTTATTATTCCTTATCGTTTCTTTTAAATCTAATACTTTTTCATTTGTTAATGTAGCAATATCCAATTGAATAGTCAACTTTCTAGATTGCTTATCCATTACATCTTGCAACTGCTCAAAACTATTGAACTGTATTCTCGGATCACTTCTTTTACCAGTTTCTTTATTTACCCAACCTGGTTTTACAAACAATTTCACATACACAAAGGAATTGATAATTAAAAAGTGACGATGTTTTAAATATTCTTCTCCAAATATCCTGAACTCATAAGCTTCTTTATAATCTTCGATAGTAAACATCGCCCATCCTTTACCATTTTTAGATACTCGATGTTCCACACTTGTTACGATTCCTGCAAAGGACACCTCTCTATTAACTAATGGTTCTAGGCTTTTTAAATGACCTAGGTTCGCATTACAGAAATATTTAATTTCATTTTCAAAATCATCTAACGGATGTCCTGATATGAACACCCCTACTACGTCACGCTCTTGCGATAATTTTTGCATAGTTCCCCAATCGTCACAAGGCGGAACAATTGGTTCTGGAATTTGAACATCAGAAGCTTCTCCAAACAAACTCACTTGAGATGAGTTTTGGCTTTCTTGATATTTAGCTGCGTATCTTAATACTTTTTCAAGAAACATTTGCCCATCTCCAGCATCAAATAAATATTGTGCTCTATGAGTTCCTTCAAATGTATCAAACCCTCCAGCTAAGGCTAAATTTTCAAGCGCTTTTTTATTAGCTGCTCTTAAATCAATGCGCTTTGCCAAATCAAAAACTGATTTATACTTTCCGTCTTTTTCTCTATGCGCTACAATTGTGGCTACTGCCCCACTTCCTACTCCTTTTACAGCCCCCATACCAAAACGAACTGCATTCTGTTCGTTTACCGTAAACTTATAATAGGATTCATTTACACAAGGCCCAAGAACCTCAAGTCCCATTCGTTTACATTCATCCATAAAAAACGTAACCTGTTTGATATCGTTCATGTTATTTGACAATACCGCTGCCATATATTCTGCAGGATAATGCGCTTTTAGATACGCTGTTTGATACGCAATCCAAGCATAACAAGTAGAGTGTGATTTATTAAAGGCATAGGCCGCAAATGCCTCCCAATCCGTCCATATTTTTTCTAATACGGTTTCATCATGTCCTTTTTCCGCAGCTTGCTTTATGAATTTAGGCTTCATTTTTGCCAGTACCGAAATTTGCTTTTTCCCCATTGCCTTACGCAATACATCGGCCTCACCTTTAGTAAAATTAGCTAATTTTTGAGAGAGTAACATTACTTGCTCTTGGTATACAGTAATACCGTAAGTTTCCTCCAAATACTCCTTACTATCTTCTAAATCGTAAACGATTTCCTCAATACCGTGTTTCCTGTTAATAAAACTAGGGATATATTCAATCGGACCTGGGCGGTACAAGGCATTCATTGCTATTAAATCCGCAAAAACAGTCGGCTTTAATTCTTTCATGTATTTCTGCATTCCTGCAGATTCATACTGGAATATCCCTACTGTTTCTCCACGCTGGAACAACTCGTATGTTTTTACATCTTCTAAATCGAAGGTTTCTGGATCAAGTTCAACACCATGTTTTAGTTTTACCAGCTTAACGGTGTCTTTTATCAGGGTTAATGTTTTTAACCCCAAGAAATCCATTTTTAATAACCCTGCATCCTCAACAACGGAGTTATCAAACTGAGTACAGTACATTTCCGAATCCTTTGCCAACGCAACTGGAACAAATTTGGTAATATCATCTGGAGTAATAATTACCCCACAGGCGTGAATTCCTGTATTACGAACCGACCCTTCTAGTTTTCTTGCTTGATTTATTGTTTGCGCTACTAAATCCTCCCCTTCCGACAAGTTTAGCAACTCATTAATATTATCAATCTCTTCTGATCGAAACTTTTCTCTTAACTCTTTTTCAGATTTACCAAAAATTTTAGCAAGCTTCGTATTCGGTATTAGTTTTGCAATTTTATCTGCTTCAAAAAGCGGTAAATCAAGTACTCTGGCAGTATCTCTAATGGCCGATTTTGCTGCCATAGTACCATAAGTAATAATTTGTGCTACTTGATTTGATCCGTATTTATCAATTACATACTGCATGACACGACCACGACCTTCATCATCAAAATCAATATCAATATCGGGCATACTTACACGTTCCGGATTCAGAAAACGCTCAAAAAGTAAATCGTACTTAATCGGATCTAAATTGGTAATCCATAAACAGTATGCTACTACTGATCCTGCTGCTGATCCACGACCAGGACCAACGGAAACATCCATTTTTCTTGCTTCACGAATAAAATCTTCTACAATTAAGAAATACCCAGGATATCCTGTTTTCTCAATTACCTCTAATTCAAAATCAAGTCGCTCCTTTATTTCTTCGGTAATTTCTCCGTAGCGTATTTTTGCCCCTTCAAACGTAATGTGTGCTAAAAAAGCATTCTCACCTCGCTTTCCTCCATCTTCTTTATCTTCTTCAAATTGAAATCGTTCAGGAATATCAAAAGCAGGTAACAAAACATCCCTTGCTAAAGTATAGTTCTCAATTTTATCAACGACCTCTTGAATGTTTGTAATGGAATCAGGCACATCTTTAAAAAGCGCCTTCATTTCATCTTGACTCTTGAAATAGTATTCCTGATTTGGTAACCCGTATCGATACCCTCTACCCCTACCTATAGGCGTAGCCTGCTTCTCACCATCCTTTACACATAATAAAATATCATGCGCATTGGCATCTTCCTGATTGGCATAATAGGTATTGTTTGTCGCAACAAGCTTTACATCGTGCTTTTTAGAGAAATCAATCAGTACTTTATTTACACGCTTTTCATCTTCCTGATCATGGCGCATTAACTCAATATACAAATCATCACCAAATTCTTGCTTCCACCAAAGCAATGCTTCTTCTGCTTGATTTTCTCCTATATTTAATACTTTACTCGGAACTTCCCCATACAGGTTTCCGGTAAGTACTATAACATCTTCTTTATATTTTTTTACAACTTCTTTATCAATCCTTGGCACATAATACTTCCCATGCGTATGTCCTAAAGAAGACATTTTTGCAAGATTATGGTATCCATTTTTATTTTTTGCAAGAAAAACTACTTGGTACCCATTGTCCTTTCGTGATTTATCTAAATGACTTTCACACACAAACAATTCACAACCAATAATTCCTTTTATAGGCTTCTCAGTAAATTCTTCTCCATTTTCTTCCGCCTCTTCCTTACGTTGCTTTATTCCTTTATTATGCCCTTGTATTGCGTTGATAAAGTGAAACGCCCCCATCATGTTAGCATGATCGGTCATTGCTACAGCATTCATCCCATTTTTAACCGCTACTTTCACCAATCCTTGTACGGAAATGGTAGATTGCAATACCGAATATTGTGAGTGGTTGTGTAAGTGTGAATATTGTGATTCTTGTAAAGCTGTAAGATCCTGAACTACATTATCATTTGAAAAAATAGCCTCTGCTTCCTTTTCAATTCGCTTGCTTATTTTTTCAGACTCCTTTTTTAAATTGAAATGATTTAACCCAATTACTTGAATTGTATTTGGATTTTTAGCATCAAAATGTTCAAAATAATCAGGAGATACTGCTAGCTCTTCTGTAGTGTAATTTCTTTTACGTATTAATTCGAAAAAACAACGTGTGGTAGCCTCAACATCAGCAGTTGCATTATGTGCATCACCAAATCCAGCACCAAACAAATGTAAATGTAATTCTGTAAGTGTAGGCAACTTAAATCGTCCTCCTCTACCCCCAGGTATTTCACATAATTTTGCTGTACGCTCTGTACAGGTATCTAAAACAGGCGTTTCTTGTAAATTATTTTCTATCCCTAACCTATGAAATTCAGCTCCTATAATATTGGTGTCAAAACCAACATTCTGTCCTACTACAAATTTCGATTTTGACAAAGCAATATTGAATTTCTCCAACATTTCCTTCAAACCAATACCTTGTTCATTCGCTAAAGCAGTAGAAATACCATGTATTTTTTCAGCATCATACGGAATATTAAATCCATCAGCTTTCACCAAGTAGTCTTGGTGTTCAATACAATTTCCTAGCTCATCATGTAATTGCCAAGCAATTTGAATACATCTTGGCCAATTGTCAGAATCAGTTATTGGTGCATCCCATCGTTTTGGAAGTCCTGTCGTTTCAGTGTCAAAAATTAAATACATGCCCCAAATTTAAGCATAAAAAATATTGTAATTTCAATTGACTCTTTGAAGTTGTAAACAGTACCTGCTACAGGCATCTTTTAACGAAAAAAATAAAGGGACATATAAATATTTATATGCCCCCTTTCCCCCAAAAAAAATGTTTTAGGTTTTAACCTAAAAACTAACTTGTATCAAAGATAAACTGTCTTATTACTATCCTTTTATGATAGGTCATAAAATTATATATTATCGTCAAAAGGATATTAAACTCCGATTAAATATCTATTTTAAATAAAACTATTATTTATTACGATACAATTGTCCTGAACGTCAAATTAATTCTTATCCCTTTTTTATATTTAGTTGGCGGTAATCGATGTAACCAATTGGTTTGTGTTTTTCCTTTCATCACCAATAAACTACCATTACTTAGTACTACCGATATTTTCTCTTTAGATACTTTATGCTTAAAGGAAAAGGTTCTTTCCGCTCCAAAACTCAACGAAGCAATAGCTCCATTCCTTTTTAGTTTCTTTTCGGCATCACTATGCCAAGCCATTCCTTCAGTTTGATTATGGTACAAATTAAGTAAGCATGAGTTAAACTTTTCTCCTGTCTTTTCTCCTGTCTTTTCTTCTGCCAAACTTTTTAACCTTAGTAAGGCTTTAGTCCAAGGCAGTGCTTTTTTTGTTGTGTTAGAATATTCGTATTCAAATTGTTCATCTCCATACCATGCAACCTTCCTTTTTGTAATTATTCGCTTCCCAAAAAGGATTGCTTCATCATTTTTCCAATCGATATCATTTAAAAGAATTTCGAAATAGTGGTTTGCCATTTTAACTGACATTATTGCACCAAAGTAATTTACTTCACCACTGTGTGGTAATAGGTTTTTACTTTCTCCTATTTCATTATCAAACAAATCCATTTACAACTCCAGTCAATTATATATTTTGAAACTCTTTATTCACTTTTCAGATATTATAATTTAACGATATTTTTCATTAATTACCACTTCTTCTTGCAGCTTTTTTTGTTCCCATTTTTTTAGTTCTAGTTCAGGTTTATTGTAAAACATATCCGTATAACCTAAACACAAGTAACCAATCAGCTCATTCTCTTTAGGTGCATTCAATACTCTTTTTACTTTATCAGGGTCTAAAATGCTCACCCAACCTAAACCAATATTTAAACTCCTTGCCATTAACCACATATTTTGAATGGCGCAAACCACACTATACTTACCCATTTCGGGCATACTAGTTTGCCCTAAAACAGGTTCGTTTTTAGGTTTATAAAAAACGGCTATATTTAACGGAGCTTCAATAATTCCCTCCAGCTTTAGCTTGATGTATTCTTGCTGTTTTTTATCACAAAAAACAAGCGCTGCTTTCCGAGTTTCTTCTGAAAAAGCAGCCTTAATTTTCCGTTTTGTTTCTTGATCAGCTATCAAAACAAATTCCCAAGGCTGAGAAAACCCTACTGACGGGGCTGATAATCCAGCCTGAAGTATGGCATCAATAGAGTTTTTAGACAACGATTTTTTGATAAAACGATTCCCTCGAACATCTCTTCGGTGCAATAAAATTTCTTCTAGTAATTGTTGTTCATCTATAGTAAACAAACGCTGTTTATCCTCTTCCATTTTATATAAATTAACTGAATTAATCAATACCCTCGATTCAAGTACACGAGTATATTGGTTAATAATAACATTTTTCGTTAAAAGCATCCCAATAGCTATCGGAACCGGGGATTAAACGATATTATTCTACAATAGTAAGGAATTTAAAAAGGCAAAATTACTATGCATTAAAAAAACTAGCATATCTATTGTTTTGACCGTAAAGCATTGTATATTTGCAAACTTATTTATAATTAATAATCGAAAGTCGTGAACTTTCAAAAATTAACACATTATGCCTGTTAAAATTAGATTACAAAGACATGGTAAAAAAGGGAAACCTTTTTACTGGATCGTAGCTGCTGACTCAAGATCAAAAAGAGATGGTAGATTTTTAGAAAAATTAGGAACTTATAACCCTAATGTAAACCCTGCACTAATTGACTTAGATGTTGATGGTTCTGTTGCATGGTTAGCTAAAGGTGCACAACCAACTGATACTGCAAGAGCAATACTTTCTTACAAAGGAGTTATGCTTAAAAAGCATTTATTAGGTGGTGTAGCAAAAGGAGCTTTAACTGAAGAGCAAGCTGAAGCAAAATTTACTGCTTGGGTTGCTGACAAAGAAGGACAAGTTCAAGGTAAAAAAGATGGATTAGCACAAGCGCAAGTTGATGCTGATACAAAAGCTTTTGAAGCTGAAAAAGCTGTCAACGAAGCTAGAATTGCTGCGGCAGCTCCAGCTCAAGAAGAAGAGTAATATATGCAAATTAAGGATTGTTTCTACTTAGGGAAAGTCGTTAAAAAGTATAGCTTTAAAGGAGAACTTCTTGTCAAATTAGACACGGACGAACCTGAAATCTTTAAAAATCTGGAATCAGTTTTTATTTCTTTACGAAATAATCTGATTCCTTTTTTTGTGGATACATGCAAACTTCATAAATCTCAATTACTTCGAATAAAATTTGAAGATGTAGATTCCGAAGAAGATGCTAATGCTTTACTAAAATCCGATTTATACCTGCCATTATCTATCCTACCTACATTAAGTGGTAATAAATTTTACTACCATGAAGTTACTGGTTTTATGATAATTGACGAGAATTTTGGAGAAGTTGGTGTTATTGATAACATTAACGACACAGGTGCTCAAGAATTATTTGTGATTGATAGAGATGGAACTGAAATTCTGATTCCTTTAAACGATCAGTTTATCAAAAAAGTAGACAGAGAGAATAAACAAATTATTGTCAATACTCCAGAAGGATTGATTGACTTATATTTGGAATAGCTACAGTAGCAATTCCTAAAGATTGCTTCATTGCATTCGAATAACATAAAGAGAGGTGGCCGAGCGGCTTAAGGCGCACGCCTGGAAAGCGTGTATGCGTTTATAGCGTATCGAGGGTTCGAATCCCTTCCTCTCTGCTAGAAACCGCGCAAACCCAAGTAATATATGGGTTTGCGTCAATTTCAGTCTATTTAGTGGGGCAGAAATGGGGCAGTACATTTTTATTCATTGTTTTTTTATTTGATTATCATTAATCAGGTAAAAAAAAAATGAGAAATTCTCAAAATTCAAATTCAAATATTCCTCTTATTGATTACGTGCCAGCTGAACTACGTACGGCACAAGTTTGGAGGATTATTTACTACGTTATCAATCCACATACTAACAAACTCGTTAGAAAAAGAATAAGAGTAAAACCAATGAATGGTATTACGGAAAGGAAACGCTATGCTAAAAAAATGGTTGTTGCTTTAAATTCTAAACTGGAAAGAGGTTGGAATCCGTATTACGAAAATGAATCTGCTAAAACATTTTTATTACTTAAAGATGTAATAATACAGTACGTAAAAACCTTAGAGAAAAAGGTAACGGATAAAGCACTACGTCCTGATAGTTTAAGATCGTACAAATCACACTTAAACATGTTGACAGATTACCTAACCGACAACGGCAAAGCTGATGTACGTTGTATAGATTTCACTAGCGGTATAATACAGGGTTTTTTAGATCATATTTATTACGACAGAAACAACAGCGGAAGAACACATAATAATTACTTAATAGGAATGAAAGTATTTTGCAAGTACTTAACGGAAAGAGAATATATAAGTATTGATCCTACTGCAAAAATATCTTCTAAGCGTAAGGAAAAGAAAAAAAGGGAAATGATACCGTTTAATGTTAGAACAGAAATTTATGAGCATTTGAAAGATTATAATAATGACTATTTAACACTTTGCTTATCCACTTACTTTTGTTTCATAAGAAGTACGGAACTAACGAAAATTAAAGTTAGAGATGTAAACCTAAAAAAAGGCTATATTTTAATTAATGGGGAAAATGCGAAAAATCACAAAACAGAACCAGTTACAATTCCAGCGGAATATTTACCAATTTTAGCAGCTCATATTGGGGATGCTCCAGCAAATAATTACTTATTTTCAGGGGATGGATTCAAAACAGGTCCGGAAAGTCTAAAACCTAGAAAAATAACCTATGAGTGGATTAAAATGCGAAACGCTTTAAAATTTAGTACAGCATATCAGTTTTACTCTTTAAAGGATAGTGGAATTACTGAATTGCTAAATTCAGGAGTCGCAGCAATTAAGGTAAGAGATCAGGCAAGACACCATGACCTAAAAATTACTGAAGCCTATACTTCAAGAAATACAGGAGCTGACGAAACTATAAAAAATATTAATTTCAACTTTTAAAAAGAAAAAGGTGGTAGAAATCAGTAAAAAAGTGCAAAAGGGTTACAAATGCACCTAAGGATACTTATTATCAATAAGTTACAGCGTTACACTTTTCGTTACACTCCTGAAAAACATGTGTAACAAAGGGTGAAAAAAGTGTAACAAGAGGTGACAAGCTTTATTTTTTGGTTAATAAACTACTACTCCTCTGTTAACAACCTTCTGTAAAAGCAACTAAAACTTCGCTATTATAATCCTATATTTGTCTCTAGTGTTAGATGATACTAACTTGGCTGCCGTTTACGGCTTCGTTGCCCTTTTTGTAAAAAAATTGGTCAATCGTGAAAAGTCGATGTTTAGAGATGTTGCTTTAAGGGTACTCACGGTGAGATCGACTATTAAAGTAATAGAGAAGATGGAAATTAACACGTTAATCGCCATTTGTATTTTAACAGTAGCTATACTTAGGTTTGGCTACGACCTGTACAAAGGCAAGTAAAAAGAAAAAGCCACCCCTCATAGGGAGACCGTTGCATGGAGTTGTATAATTTTGAGATATTTCGTATCTTTTCTATATGGAATTAGTACAACAGGCAACCTTGGCAGATAGCATCTGCGATAC
>NVVR01000053.1 GCA_002733415.1 Kordia sp.
AGTACCTTTAGAAGACGGCAAAATTGCACGTATAATGGGCGAAGATTTGATGAATGAGAGTGGTTTAGATAGACTTATACATCCCCAAGAATACGGTTTGGCGGGAACAGGTTTAGATTTAATGCGATTTAGTCCGTCAGTAACTTCCGAACAAGCAGTACGTCGGCTACAACTTAGAAATCTTACTCCGGATGAAATGCGTAATGTTACTTTTCATGCCCCTAGAATTCGTAGATTAGCAAATGCTGGATGGCAAATTGACCCCGCTATTATAGCAGACCAACCATCAGTTAAGTCGAGAGCGCCGTCTTTTACCCATGCCTTTGATGATTTACTTCAAAATAAAGGTGAATTAACATGGGTAAGTAGAGGACAAGTATTTCCAACAGAGAGAACGCCTGAGTTAGCGTCATCATTACAATTCCTTTCACAGGAACGTATGCGGGGCGATACGTTAACTCCAGAAGATGTAATGGTTATAGTGGAATCTTATATTTCTCCAACAATACGGAGAGATAGGACTATAGCCAATATTGAATCTCGATTAGACCTTGAGGCTGATGACGCAGATGTACTCATAACATGGGTGATGTATTTGACGTGAAGTATTTTGGTAGAGATCCTAAAACTAGAAAAGAAAAAGTTTCTAGAAAGGCTTTATTACCAAGACCTCCTAGAGAAGAGAAAAAACCAGTTGAAAAGAAACCAGCTCCTACAAAAGAAGCTTAGTCGGTTTTTATTATATAAGTTAAAAGCGCCTCATTTACATGAGGCGCTTTTTTTATTATAACCAACTGAAAAACAGGAACATTAAAATATATTAAATTATTTTAGATGTTTTTTGTAACAAAAACAACCAATCCTACGTATAACTATATGCGTAAGCAAGACAACACATAACAATACAGGAGGACACTTAATGAGACAACTAAAAATCACCAAGCAGGTTACTAACAGAGAAACTGCATCTTTAGACAAATATTTACAAGAAATAGGAAAAGTTGATTTAATCACTGCCGATGAAGAGGTAGAATTAGCACAACGCATTAAAGCCGGTGATCAATTAGCTTTAGAAAAACTAACAAAAGCAAACCTTCGTTTTGTTGTTTCTGTTGCTAAACAATACCAAAATCAAGGACTAACATTACCCGATTTAATTAACGAGGGTAACTTAGGACTAATTAAAGCCGCACAACGTTTTGACGAAACACGTGGGTTTAAATTTATATCTTATGCAGTATGGTGGATTCGTCAATCTATTTTACAAGCATTAGCTGAACAATCTAGAATTGTACGTTTACCTCTAAATAAAATTGGTTCTATTAATAAAATAAATAAAACCTACGCATTTTTAGAGCAAGCTCATGAACGAGTTCCTTCGGCAGAAGAAATCGCTAAGGAATTAGACATGACTATCAATGATGTAAAAGAATCCATGAAAAATTCTGGTCGTCACGTATCAATGGACGCTCCTTTAGTTGAAGGTGAAGATTCAAACTTATATGATGTATTACGTTCTGGTGAATCACCAAACCCTGACCGTTCATTATTACACGAGTCATTACGTACAGAAATCACTAGAGCACTACAAACATTAACTCCTCGTGAGGCTGATGTAATTAGCTTATACTTTGGTTTAGCTGAACAACACCCTATGACTTTAGAAGAAATAGGAGAAACTTTTGATTTAACTCGTGAACGTGTACGTCAGATTAAGGAAAAAGCAATTAGAAGATTAAAACACACTTCACGAAGTAAAATATTAAAAACATATCTAGGATAATTCCTAATTACGGTAACGACAGTATTATGTTTTCGCTTCGGCGAAAACGAAAACTGTTCGTTTTTTGATTGATGATGAAACTCCGGCTGATTACCGGAGTTTTTTTTGATTAAAAACCTGTACATTTACAACTTAAACAACACAACAACATGAGCTCAAAGTTAATTGCACCTTCAATGCTTGCAGCAGATTTCGGAAACTTACAACGTGACACTGAAATGGTAAACAAAAGTGATGCTGATTGGTTTCACATAGATGTTATGGACGGACATTTTGTACCAAACATTTCTTACGGAATGCCTATTATTCAAGCTATAAAAAAACACGCTACTAAACCGTTAGACGTGCATTTAATGATTGAAAAACCAGAACGCTACATTGAAGAATTTGCAAAAGTGGGTGCTGATATTATTACCGTGCATTATGAATCTACCGTACATCTACACAGAACATTAAGACAAATAAAAGACGCAGGCTGCAAAGCCGGCGTTGTGTTGAACCTAACAACTCCTGTTTCCGTTCTGGAAGATATCCTACCAGAATGCTACATGGTCTTACTTATGTCGATAAACCCTGGTTTTGGCGGTCAGAAATTCGAAGAAGTTACTTATAAGAAGATTAAAAAACTTCGAAAGATGATTGACGAACAAGGTTTAGATACTTTAATTGAAATTGACGGAGGCGTTACTGATAAAAACATTCAAAAATTAACAGAAGCTGGAGCAAATGTCTTTGTAGCCGGTAGTCATGTTTTTAAATCAGACAATCAAATAAAAACTATTAAGGACTTAAAAGCTTTAGCTAATTCATAATACCTTCTACAACAACACTCTTCAAAGCCAGTAATTTTACTGGCTTTGATATTTAAAAAAACTATTAAACAATGAAAATCATCAAACTATTCACCTTATTAATTTTAATAACTAGCTGCTCCAATACTAGTAAACAAAAAAGGGGTAACACACCTGAAATAGAAATTCTTAAAGACATAAAAACACTTGAATCTAATGAAGGAAAAAAACCTATAATTAGTTTTAAAAATTTTGCTGATTCAGAGGCAGATACATCAATAATATTATCTAAAAAAAACATCTCTTCATCTTTAGTCAAAGCCAAGCAATATAAATACTGTATCATCATTGTAGGCGCACACACTATTGTTAAAATTTTAGATCTCAAAAACTGTAAACAATCTGGATCATGGGGGACCTGCATGCCAATAGCAGAAGGCTATATTAAAAAAGGAAGCTTAAAATATAAAAAAGATTTCATAAACAATATTATTGGCCTACCCGACAATCAAGAAAGGATTATGTACTTATTCAACTAGTACTACAAAACACCTAATACCAATTAAAATTCAACAATATTTTCCAATCGAGTAATTCCGACAGCTATCGGGGGCAGGAAAATTAAACCTACTAATGGAATTAATATCCAGCAAATCTGAAATTAAACATTTGCTGGATTTTTTTATACAAACTAGGAAACTGACTTTTGAATTCCACAGGTGATTCAATAAAATTCTCCACTACAACCGCTAAAAATTCAAATTCATTAGTAAACGCATAATCCCTAATAAATCCAGAGTTTTTAATATCCGTTACAAAGTCCTCATTACGTAATAAACCTAATAACTCCGAAAACCCATCAGAAAAAACAACAGATGCAGTATCTGTCCTTTTTATACTATTTAAATGTATTGCATGGGTAAATTCATGAATCCCTAAATTTAAATTATCGTCCTCAATTCTAAACCCTTCTTCAAAATCTTCCCAGGAAAGCACCAGTGCTTTTAGACGAGGATTAAATTCCCCTTTATGATACCGTTCATCAATTGTAGAATAAAATGCTTCGGGGTACACAATTATTCTTTCAAGAATAGGCAACATATACTTACGCATTCCAAAAGTTAACATAATTGCCGTGGCTGCTATCGACAACCTATGCTCATCTTTTAACACAAATCCTTGTCGAGGAATGAATTCTTTATCATTCAAAAAACACTGCAACCTATGCTCAAATCGCCTCTTATCAACACTAGATAATCGATTATAAAAACTTAAGCGCTTACGTAGAATTGATTTATGAGGTTCTGACAGCTTCTTTTTATACACATAAAAATGCACCCATGCAGGACGTTTAAACCAACTTAAATAAACTATATCCAACATCTTAAAAAATAAAAAAACTATTAATAATGACAAGGCAACTGTAATTGCCCCAACAAAGACTATCTCGAAACCTACCTCTTCTTCTACCATTATTGTTCTAATTATTTTTAGCAAGATAGCACAATCAAACCTGCATAAAGCGTTATCGCAAGTAATAATATCACCCCTTTCTTAAAAATAATTTAATTTTTAAGGACAAAAATTAGGTCGCCATTAAATTTATCGTATATTTGCACCAGTAATAAAATATAATACTATTTATAATGAATAAAGGAACAGTAAAATTTTTCAATGACACCAAAGGATTTGGTTTCATTACTGAAGAAGACACAAACAAAGAACACTTTGTACACATTTCAGGTTTAATCGACGAAGTTCGCGAAGGTGACGCAGTTGAATTCGACTTAGAAGAAGGAAGAAAAGGCTTAAACGCTGTAAATGTAAAAGTGATCTAATAATCATACATTACAATTTTCTAAAAAAGTCTGACACATGTGTCAGACTTTTTTTTTGCTTTAGATCTAAAACATCTCGGATTTTTTTAATATTTTAGTAATCCACTATTAAAACCTAAACAAACATCATGAAGAAGATAATTTCACTAATAGCTATTCTTTTTATCACTATCAACACAACAGCTCAAATAAAAGAGGTTTCAATCGACTCAAAAAAAAATACCAAAAAAACAGTCCGTATTTCTAATATAAACCTACTAGGCAACCTTATAGGTCAACTAAACAAAGAGTCAAATAAAGACTTCTACTCTATGTCTTATAAAGATTTTAAAAACACCGATCAAAGCGATATAAAAACCTTCGCTATAGGAAACAAAGAAACGGTAAAACAATATAGAGATATTATGCTAACCATGATTCTTAACAAAACAAACGAAAAGACTATCGAACTTGAAGGAAACACCATTTCGTTTAAAAGAAAATCAAATAGTATTGAAACACTTATCACTAACAAAGATGGCAAAACATCAAAAATGAAATGGATTACCAAAAAACATATTAATATTTTATTTCCAGCAAATAAACTAAACTAAAATACAAATACCAAAGCAGGGATTAGCTTCGCTGATTCCCAAAAGCTCCGCTTTGAAAATAAAAAAAGCGGCAAGAAAACAAGTTCTTACCGCACAGGATAGTCATAAAAATGAATTAGTGACTTCCTAAAATTTTTATATAAAAAGCTTGTTTTTTGACACAGTACCTATGAATAGTTCGGGGCAGAAAATCAGCGAATTTTCGTGTCGGCAAAAGACATAAGCTTTTAGATTTTGTTTTTAGTTTGTCGTTTTATAAAAGCCAATTTTCAAATCACGAACATCTCTAAATGAAATAAAATTGAGGTAAGTAAACTAAAAGATTTGGCGACTATGTAAATACACACAAGCTCTGGGATTACACACCAATACCCGTATTATTTATAGGTTTTGTTAACAGTAGTTTTTAAATTATACTGAATATTAAAACGATGATTAAAATTGGGACAGCAAAAACCAAAATTGGTAATAATATATTTAAAATGGATTTCCCAATAGAAAATTTTTGAACTTCTGAAATTGCAGTTACACAAAAGATAATTGTCCATATACCAAGAACAAATTCTAAAAATAATGAACCATAAACAAAAATATTAGATACTAAACCAGCACTTGAGATATCACCTTCTGCTTTAAACATTTCAATTCCATAAACTCCAATTTGAGGGATTAGAAATATCAAGGCAATTATAGCTGGTGTTAGAGCATAGGCAAGCATTCTCAATATAGAAGAAGTATCTCCTTTACCACTTAACCATTTCCCCGTCCAACTTAATAAAGCTGCATAAATGTAGTATGAAATCCAACCCAAAAGTCCTCCAAGAACTATGCAGACACCTAATATCACCAATAATGATGTTTTGTCTCCCATGTCTTTTAAAGAAGCTCTGTCAAATGCTCTAGAAATCCCGGCAAAAAACAATAGAATATTTACATACTTATCATACTTGTTGTCATTGATGTATTTGAATACCGTTCTTGGTGATGTCCATATTTTTGTAAAAACTTCTTTATCGGTTAGATTTATAGCTTTAACCTTGGGAGTAGATTCAATATCCATATATTTATTTCTATTACTGTTAACGTTCTTGTATAAGAATAGTAGCGGATTTTTATGCACTAACCTTTCCGTTTGTTACTGTCGTTTGATTAATTAATTTCACTTTAGTTTTAGCGATTAAACCGCTATTATTTTTATACCTTGTTGTGTGCAGTTATCATCTAAGATTTGATAAACTTTAAAACTCTCAATTTGGAATTATTTTCTCTAATTTTCAGAAAGTAAACTCCAGAATTTAAGAAATTGAGGTTTAATTGATTTATTGAATTCTCTAACATGCCTTTTTCTACAGGAACGCCTAACAAATTATAAATATAGTAATTATAAGACTCAGCTGTTTTGTTTTGAATTTTAACATTTAGTGTTTCGTTTACTAATGTAGGATATATCTCAATATCATTCGATAATTGATTTTCAAAAACACTTAAGGTTGTTGTAGATTGAACCAATTCATCAACAGAACCCAATAAATACAATGAATTGTTACCATTATTACTTACTTTTTTATATTCATAAACTCGTATAACATAATCAGAATTGCTAGTTAAATTTGTTAAGCTAACTGAATTACCAGAACCATTGTAAACGACAAAACTATTATCTCCTAAATTATCACCAGAGCCAAAAACATTATTAGCAATGTAATCGTTACCGTCTAAAGGATAATTTTGAAAATGAAATGGGCTTGATATTGATGTAATATCTTTAGCTACGACAATTCTATTTGTGCCATTACCATTTTGCCAAGTTAAATCCATACTATTTTCTGTTATATTAGTTGCAAGTAAATTAGTAGCATTTAATGTTGGGGAATCGAGTAAATCATGGGACGGAATAGTTGATGTTCCATTAATACAATTCCAACCCAATGCATCTAGCTGTGTCCAAAATGCATTAGCGTTAGCATCAGTGAGTCTTTTATTTAAAATAATAGCCCAAGTTGCGCCTCCTGAAGTTCTAACCAAATAACTTGCTGTACCATCCAAAGCACCACTATGCCACCAATTGTCAGCCGAATTAACCTGCCAACCCTTAGCATAAAAATTATTTACTGTGGAGGGTGTAGACATTGTATTAATAGATGTAGGTGTTAGAATATCGGGCTTAGAGTTAAAGCCATCGACTGCTAAGAGTAATCTTACTAAATCACGAGAGGTTCCAATCCAACCACCATGACCATCCATTATTTCTACACTAAAACCACCATATTCCCAAGGTACAAAAGTACCGTCATTATATGATGATAATGTAGTATAACCTTCCCCAATATATTCGCCTTCTCTCTCTCTTTTATCTATTAATAAGTTTTTGCCAATATGCATATCGTAAATACCTAAAGGATGTAATATTTCTTGTTTCATCCAAGTTTCATAGGACAATCCAGAAATTTCCTCAATGATTTCACTCAGTAACAAAAATCCCATATTTGAATAAGCATAGACTGTGCCTGGGTCATAATCTAAATTATTTTCTAACAAAAAAGAAATAAGGTGCTCTTCTTTTGCTGGATTAGATTCGCCCAAACTCTGTGTTATATGTAAAGGAGCAACAATTGGGTCACAACCACTAAAAAACCATGGGTAAGGGGATGTAGGATTTGGAAAACAATTTATATTTCTGTCCCAACCAGATGTATGCTCAAGCAACATTTGTAGAGTAATGTCATTGTATCGTGGGTCAGAAATTGTTAAATTAGAAAAATACCAATGGTTTTCAAGGATGCCGCCTGTGCCAAATATCTTATCATTCAAATTCAATAAGCCATTATCTATCATTTTCATTATCCCAATTGAGGTAATTGGTTTTGAAAGACTAGCAACTCTAAACATATGGTATGGTTGTGTTATTTCATTAGATCCTAAATCCGCATTACCAAATGCTCGAGAATAAACCATGCGACCGTTTATTGAAACTGCAAATGTAGCTCCAGGGATGCCAAATGAATTTAAAAAATTTAACATTTGAGTATCACAATGTGTCATTTCAGGAACATTTATTCCCGTTTGTCCAAATAAAACATTTGGCAAAAAAAGTAGAAGCAGTATATTTTTTTTCATTTTTTATTGGTTTGAAATTAATATTGAGTTCTGTTAAATTCAATACCCAATGTTAGGTATTTTCCGTTTAGCTGAGTGTAATTGCACACAACGTTTAGCTCGTATGTTTGTTTAGTTGTAAAATACGCTACTAATATATAACTTTATAAATGTAATAAACAAAAATCAAAATAGGAGGGATAGAAG
>NVVR01000027.1 GCA_002733415.1 Kordia sp.
TTCGATGACGCGGGAACAACAGCCATTACGGCAACAACTAATGTAAATGCTCCATTTACAGCAACATATTCTCCAGAAAACCCTTTGTCAGTAGTTAACGGACAAAACAGCATTGGTAACTGGAAATTAAATGTATATGATAACTGGACTGATTCTACAGGAACAATAAACTCTTGGAGTCTAGAAATTTGTGGAACTCAAGTTTTAGAAATTGAAGACACAAAAATTGCAGATTCATTTGCACTATGGCCAAATCCTAATAACGGAGAGTTTCATATTTCTTTCAATACAACAAATAGCGATACTGTTACTTTAACAGCTTTCGATATTAGAGGTAGAAAAGTTACTGAACAACGTTTTGAAAATAATTCAAATGTTTTCAATCAAACTGTTAATTTCAATATGCTTGCAAAAGGAGTTTATATTTTAAAAATAAAAACTGGAAATAATGAGTTCTTTAAAAGATTAGTTATTAAATAACATTCTTTTAAAGAACCCGAATGAATTAAAAATGACTCGCTATGCGGGTCATTTTTTTTCTCCCAAACTCAAATACATTAACCGTCTAAATTTATTTTTACAGTATCCCGTCAAAAACTCTACTTTAATTCTAAAACTATTTACACACAGCCTTTCTCCTACACTTATAATATCCTACCTAGCTTGGTAAACTCATATCTTTTTTAGCATTATATAAAAACAAATTTCAATTCATACTTTAAGCAAATCAAGCAAAAAAATACAATACCTAAAACATCGGCTAAATACATCTTCAAGTCTTAAAATGTTGTATATAAAACATTTTAAACACTCTTAGTTTACTGAGTACATTAAGTCTAGTGAATAAACATACTTAATAAACAAGGTCTCTATTTATTCAAAAACCACTCAAAACACTGAAAATCAACTCATGAAAATCTCACATTCAGTAAGTAAAAAGGCTTTATTACTTATGTTTGGAGTAAATAATTCAACCCCATATAAATCAAAATTTGTTATGAAAACAACAACTTTACATTTTCAACAAAAAATACTAATGTATATTACATTAGTGTTAACTGCTTTTACATTTATACAAGCGCAAAACAAACAAGCCTCCTTAGAAAACCCACAACAAAGAACTTGTGGAATGGAGCAACACATGAGTGAATTACTTCAAAACCCCAATTTTGCCAAAGCATACGCTAAAAGACAAGCGGCTTTTGACGTTAAATATGAAGAGATTTTAACTCAAAAAGCAAATGGGACGTACCAAAGAAAAGCTACCTTATATATTCCAGTTGCAGTTCACTTCCCTACTGGATCCGAAGCGAATAGAGCATGTTTAGAAGCTCACGCACAATCACAGATAGACGTAATTAATGCCGATTACACCAAAACCAATGCCGATTATGCAGCAGGATGGGCAGCAGCAATAGCAGCAGAATCTTTTTATTCTGGCATAACACCTGGAGCTGTAGATGTTGTTTTCTGTATTGCCACTAAAAACCATCCAACTGTTTCTCCTGCAATAGCAGACGGAAGCAAAGCCGTTACCATTGGTAGCCAATCCGGAGCTTATGCAAGTGGCGATTCAAATACTACTTGGGCAGGATATATGAATTTTGTTATTAAAGATGCTGGAGCAGGTATATTAGGTTACTCTCCTTTAGCAGGTAGTATTTCTGGAGGAAACTGTGTAGTAATGGGCTTTGCTGCTTATGGTACTGGTGCTGGTTGTACAGGTTTCGTTCCTGGTGCACCTTATAATTTAGGAAGAACTGTAACACATGAATTAGGTCACTTCTATAACTTAGATCATACTTTTAACGGAGGTTGTGCTGGAGCTGGAGACAGTGTTGCTGATACTCCTGCAGTAGCTGCCGCAACTTATGGTACACCCGCACCTGGATCTGTTGCTGGATGTACAGCTGGTGAAAAAGCATTAACTATGAATTACATGGATTATGTAAATGATACTCATATGTTTATGTTTACCGCTGGTCAAGCAACAAGAGTAGAAGCTTATTTTGCTACTGTTGCTTCAGACTGGAAAACAAATGTTCTTTCTTGTCAGTCTCCAGACTTTACAGTTACTGCTAATAATAGTCCAGTTGCTGTATGTGCTCCAACAAATGGAGTTTTCAATTTTACTTTTGGGATTTCAAATGGATACAACACTACTACTACTTTAAGTGTTACTGCTGGTTTACCAGCTGGAGCAACTGCTGTTTTTAGTCCTACAAGTATGAATGCTGCTGGTAACTTTACATTAACATTAACAGGTACTATTGCTGCTGGAAATTATCCAATGACAATTTCTGCTGCAGGAACAACTACTAAAACTGTAGATGTTGTATTATCTGTACAAGCAGGAATACCAGCTGTACCGACATTAACAACTCCTACAAACGGAGCTACAGGACAAGCTATGCCAACAAACTTAGTTTGGGCAGCTTCAGCAAATGCAGCTACCTATACAGTAGAAACTGCTACTGACGCAGGGTTTACAACAAACACAACCTCTAACTCTGTAAGTACAACAAATTATAGTGCAACAGGATTAACGCAAGCAACTCAATATTTCTGGAGAGTAAAAGCAGTAAACGGTTGTGGAGAATCTGCTTATTCATCTGTTTTTAACTTTACAACGGCAAGTATTTCTTGCGCAACAGAAACTAATAGTTCTACTGTAGCTGTACCGAACGCAACTACGAACGGAACAGAAGCTGCTCCCGGAGAATCTATTATCGCAATTACAAATAATGTTACAATTACAGATGTTAACGTAACTTTGAATATTACTTATGGATATGTTGAAGATTTAAGAGTCGTTTTAACTAGTCCAGCTGGAACAACTGTTGAATTATTTAAAAACTTAGCTAGTAACAGTGGAGCAAACTTTACAAATACAGTATTAGATGACGCAGGAGCAACTGCCATAACAGCAACCGCAGCAGCTAACGCACCATTTACTGCAACATATAGCCCAGAAAACCCTCTATCTGTACTAAACAATGAAACAAGTGTTGGTAACTGGAAACTATCTGTATATGACAATTGGACTGATGACTCAGGATCAATTACATCTTGGAGTGTTGAAATTTGCGGGAGTCCAGTTTTAGGAATTGAAGATAACCTTATTGCTAATTCATTCAATATATACCCTAACCCTTTATCTTCTAATGGAGAAGTAAACATTTCATTTAACTCAACTAATAATGACGATGTATTACTTACTCTATATGACATGAGAGGAAGATTAGTTTATGATCAAAATTTCAAAAACAATTCAAACGCATTTAATCAAAAAGTTCGTTTTAATAATTTGGAAACTGCGGTTTATATTTTAAAAATAAAAACCGGTAATAACGAATTCTTTAAACGATTGGTTATTAAATAACAATCATTTAAAGAACTTAAATAAATTAAAATGACTCGCTTAGCGGGTCATTTTTTTTGTAATATAATTCACGTACTTACATAAAAACTAAAAACACAACAATATTCGAAATCCTAATAATAATTCGATAATACATATCATTTACTTTACAACAAACTAAATATCAACGAATTATTGTCAAATTATTTTTCCTATACAAAACCCTATACAAAACAAGCATTCACGCAAAGATTAAGAGGGTGAAAACACCGTTAAAAAACACAAAAAATGTATTAATTGTTAAATACTTACATTTAATCCATATATTAACCCCCTTTAACCCTCTAATTAATTATTAATTAAACCAAAATTACCATGAAAAAAATTACCCTTTTAAAAAGGAGTTTCCTTTTTAGTTTAGCAATTATGTTATTTAGTTTTACACATGCCCAAGAAAAATGTGGTACTGCTGAATTAATGAAACAAAAATTAAAAGACCCCGTATTTGCTAAACAATACGCCAAGAGACAAGCGAAATTTGAAGCAAAATTTTTAGAACTTCAAACACAAAAATCAAACGGTACATACAAAAAAGCGACCTTAACTATCCCCGTTGCAGTTCATTTTCCTGGCGGAAACGAATCTGACCGTGCTTGTTTAGAAGCTTTCGCTGAAACTCAAATAGCTATTTTAAATGCGGATTACACTGGTACAAATTCCGATTTTTCAGATTGGGCAGCGGCTAGTTCATTTTATCCTGGATTAAATACAGGTGCAGCAGATGTTGTTTTTTGTATCGCTACATTAAACCACCCAGCAAACACCGACTCTGATTTAGTTGAAGGAGGCCCTGCCGTCACTATAGGGTATACAGGTTTTGGGGGAAATGACACTGATGCAAAATGGGGAGGATATATGAACTTTCTTGTTAAAGATGCCGGAAGTGGAATATTAGGATACTCACCATTAGGCGGTAGTATTGCTAATGGTGCATCTGTAGTAATTGCACCTACAGCATATGGATCAGGAGCTGGTTGTAGCGGATACACTCCAGGCGCTCCATACAACTTAGGAAGAACAACAACTCATGAGTTAGGTCACTTTTTCAATTTAGACCATACTTTTAATGGTGGTTGTACTGGTGCAGGTGACAGTATTGCTGACACACCTGCTGTTGCAAATCCAACTTATGGTACACCTGCTCCAGGTTCAGTTGCGGGATGTAACAACCCTGAAAAGGCGTTAACAATGAGTTATATGGATTACACTAATGATACTCACATGTTTATGTTTAGTGCAGGTCAAATAACTAGAGTTGAAGCGTATTGGGCTACTATAGCTTCTGACTTTAAAACTGGCGTAACAGCATGTAATTCAGATTTTACTGTTACAGCAAACAACAGTCCAGTTTCTGTTTGTTCCCCTACGGATGCTATATTTAATTTCACATTTGCTACTAGTGGTGGATATAATGCAAATACTGCATTTACTGCAACTGCCGGAGTCCCTAACAATGCCACTGTAGTTTTTTCACCAACTGCATTAAGTGCTGACGGTTCTTTTACAATGACTATTGGTAATATTGCAACCGTAGCAACTGGTGATTATACAATAACTGTTACAGCAATTGGAACTACTACTAAAACTTTAGATATTGTATTATCAGTTCAAGCTGGAGTGCCTTCAGCTACAACATTAACTTATCCCGCTAACAATGCCACAAGCATAGGAAGTAGTAGCTTGCTTACATGGAACACTGCTGCAAATGCAGCTACTTACACAGTACAAATAGCCACTGACGCCGGATTTACTACAAATATGACGACAAATACGGCTAATACAAATAATTATACAGCTACTAACTTAAATCCTAGTACTCAGTATTTCTGGAGAGTGAAATCACTTAATGGATGTGGAGAGTCAGTGTATTCTAGTGCTTTTAATTTCACGACAGCTGCTATATCATGTACTACTTATAATTCTATTCAAAACAACATTACTATTCCTGATACAGGGACTACTGAACATGTAATAACATCTACATTGAACATACCTGACAATGTATCAATTACAGATGTTAATGTTACGATTAATGTACAACATGTGTGGGCTGGTGATGTTGAATTAAAATTAACCTCTCCAAATGGAACAGAGGTTATTTTATTAGCAAATAGTAAATGTGATGACGGAACGGACGACATTGGAGTTACTTATGATGACCAAGCTGGAGGACCTATATCTTGCAGTACATCTGCCCCTTGTGTTGGAGGAACAATACAACCTGAAAATACGCTGTCCGTTTTTAATGGTGAAGCATCTACAGGAAACTGGATTGTAACAGCTACAGATGGATACCCAAGTGCTGATGGCGGAGAATTTTTAAATTTCAATATTGAAATTTGCGGAGCACCCATCTTAGGAATTGAAGATACTAAATTTGCAGAATCTGTAAGCGTTTATCCTAACCCTAACAACGGAGAGTTTTTTGTTTCTTTCCACTCTACTACAAGTCAAGCAGTAAAACTTTCTCTATTTGACATGAGAGGAAGATTAGTTTCTAAACAAAAATTTGAAAACAATTCTAATGTATTCATCCAAAAAGTTCATTTTAACGACTTAGCAAAAGCCGTTTATATTTTAAAAATACAAACTGGTAATAGCGAAACCTTTAAACGATTGGTTATTAAATAACAATCTTTTAAACAATCGGAGCATATTAAAAATGACTCGCTATGCGGGTCATTTTTTTTGTTTAAATATATTACCTTTGTAGTATAAATTATATTTCAATGAAACTTCTCTTACTTACTATCGGACTCCTATCATTAGCTGTCATAGGAATTGCTATTAAACTTTGGGCTAAGAAAGACGGTAAGTTTTCTGGCACTTGCGCAAGTCAGAATCCAATGCTTAACAAAGATGGTGAAGCTTGTGGTTTTTGCGGAAAACCAGCTGATGAAATTGAAAATTGTGATGAACCTCAGCACGAAAACTAACACCTCTACTTCTACTCCACCAATATATGTTTACAATTTTACTATATGCTTTTATAGCGATTACTAGTATTCAACTTATTTATTTTCTTTTAATTTTTAGTCGATTTTCTTTTGCTAAAAAAAAGAAAACAAAACAAAACAACATTCCCATTTCAGTGTTGATTTGCGCAAAAAACGAAGCGAAAAATTTAAAAACCTTTCTGCCATCAATAATAAATCAAAAACACACCAACTTTGAAATAATTTTAATTAATGACGCTTCCTATGACGATACATTAGAAGTGATGGAATCCTTCCAAGAAAAACATCCAAACATTAAAATTGTTAATGTAGAAAACAACGAAGCTTTTTGGGGTAGTAAAAAGTACGCACTAACCTTAGGTATTAAAGCAAGTACAAATGACTACTTACTATTAACTGATGCTGATTGCACTCCAAAATCAGATCAATGGATTTCAAGTATGGGTGCTCATTTCTCTGAAAATAAAAAAATTGTTTTAGGCTATGGAGCCTACAAAAAGAAAAAACATTCCATTCTTAATACTTTAATACGATTTGAGACACTATTAACAGCTATTCAATATTTTTCATATGCCAAAGTAGGAAACCCATATATGGGAGTTGGCAGAAATTTAGCCTATCATAAAACTGAATTTTTTAATGTAAACGGTTTTATGAACCACATGGATGTTCGTTCAGGTGATGATGACTTGTTTGTAAATCAAGTAGCTACAAAAAAGAATACAAGCATTGAATTTTCAGAAGAATCACATACACTGTCAAATCCTTCTAAAACATTTTCTGAGTGGTTTACCCAAAAAAGAAGGCATGTTTCTACCGCAAGTCACTACAAGGGAAAAGACCAGTTCTTTTTAGGTTTATTTTATGTATCCCAAATTTTATTTTGGTTTTTATTTATTGTCCTTATAAGCCTTCTTTTTCAATGGAAATTGGTGTTACTCATTTTCGGAATACGAATTCTGTTTCAATATCTTGTTTATGGCTTATCTGCTAAAAAATTAAAAGAACAAGATTTAATTTTTGCAATTCCGTTTTTAGAACTCTTTTTAATTCTATTTCAATTAACTATATTTATAACAAATAGGTTTTCTAAACCAAATCATTGGAATTAAATAACAACATATTACTCCAACAAATTGCCAAAGCAAAAAAAGGCCACCAAAGTGCGTTTAATTTTTTATTAGACACCTATTGGAAAGAAGTATATGGATTTCAGTTAAAACGAACTCAAAATGAAATTGATGCTGAGGATATCACTATTCAAACATTTTCCAAAGCTTTTCATAAAATTGATTTGTTCAGTGAAGAATATAAGTTTAGCACATGGTTGATAACGATCTCTAAAAATATTCATTATGATATTTTACGCAAAAAGAAAACTTCTATTACTTTAAATAACTTGAGTAAGGATAATAATGCGCTTCAAGATATTATTGACGACGCTCCTTCTGCAGAAGATAAAATTATCATTGAACAGAATTTAGCAAAATTATTGAGAGATATAAAAAAACTAAAACCTCATTACCAGCAAGTCATTCAACTACGATACTTTCAAGAAATGAGTTATAAAGAAATAGCTAACGAGATTAATGAACCCATGACAAACGTAAAAGTAAAATTGTTACGTGCTCGAAAATTACTAGCAGAAATAATTCAAAGAAAGTAACTCCTCTTATTCTTTAGCACTTGCTACATCACTACACTGTAACAAATACACATATAACAAGCTTACGAAGTGTTGAAAGGAAAAACATTTTTGATTTCAAGGCAAGCTAGCGAGTATTAAAATCTCACTGTGTGAGTAAATAATAGTATTTTTCTATTTACCTTTGCCTACCCTTAGAAATAAATTTTTATGAATACAGATCAATCTAGCGTATTACCTCCAAAAGGAAAACCAAAATGGTTAAAAGTAAAATTACCGGTTGGAAAAAAATATACTGAATTAAGAGGATTAGTAGATAAATACAAATTAAATACAATTTGTTCTTCTGGTAGTTGCCCTAATATGGGAGAATGCTGGGGTGAAGGAACTGCTACCTTTATGATTTTAGGAAACACATGTACACGATCATGTGGATTTTGTGGTGTAAAAACCGGCAGACCAGAAACTGTAGACTGGGATGAACCTGAAAAAGTTGGACGTTCTATAAAAATCATGAAAATTAAACACGCTGTATTAACTTCAGTTGATAGAGATGATTTAAAAGATATGGGAACTATTATTTGGACAGAAACTGTAAAAGCTGTCCGAAGAATGAACCCAGAAATAACTATCGAAACTTTAATCCCTGACTTTCAAGGAATCGAAAAGCATTTAGACAAAATGATTGCTATTGCTCCTGAGGTTATTTCTCATAATATGGAAACCGTAAAAAGGCTGACTAGAGAGGTGCGCATACAAGCAAAATACGAACGTAGTTTAGAAGTATTGCGTTATTTAAAAGCTAACGGGCAACGAAGAACTAAAACAGGTATTATGCTTGGCTTAGGGGAAACAAAGGAAGAGGTTATTGAAACTTTACACGATATCAGAAATGCAAATGTTGATATTATTACTATTGGTCAGTACCTACAACCAAGTAAAAAGCATTTACCTGTACAACGTTTTGTTACTCCAGATGAATTTGCTGAATACGAAAAAATCGGAAAAGAACTTGGCTTCAGACATGTAGAAAGCGGTGCATTAGTCCGTTCCTCATACAAAGCTCACAAACATATTTTATAAAAGAATCTAGACTATATCTTTTTCTTGTTTATGATGTAACATCTGGCACACTCGAGATGTCATCACATGGGAAAATAAAATAAGTATTAAATAATTAATAAACTTTCTAATTAATTGAAGACAAGAATAGCAATAAACGGATTTGGGAGAATTGGTAGGAGTCTTTTTAGATTACTTATTAATCATCCAACTATTGAAGTTGTTGCTATTAATGATTTAGCAGACGCTAAAACATTAGCACACTTATTAAAATACGACAGTATTCACGGAGTCAGTAAGGCTACAATTTCGGCTAATACAAATCACATCCTAGTAAACAATATTGCAATTCCTTCAAGTAATTCTAAAACTCTTGAAGGTATTAATTGGAAGGACTATAATGTTGATATTGTAATTGAAGCAACTGGGAAATTTAAAACCTCAACGGAGTTAAATAATCATTTGAATAACGGAGCTAAGAAAGTAATACTAGCTGTCCCTCCACAATCAAACGACATTAAAATGATTGTTGTTGGCGTAAATGAAGCTATTTTAGACGGCACAGAAACAATTGTATCTAATGCTTCATGCACTACAAATAATGCCGCACCTATGATTAAAATCATAGATGAATTATGTGGAATAGAACAAGCATATATTACTACAATACATTCTTTTACTACTGACCAGAGCTTACACGATCAACCACATAGGGACTTAAGAAGAGCACGAGCTGCAACACAATCCATAATTCCTACAACATCAGGAGCAGCAAAAGCCTTAACTAGTATTTTTCCAAAACTCGCCAACACAATTGGAGGTTGTGGAATTAGAGTACCAGTACCTGATGGTTCGTTAACTGACATTACTTTTAATGTAACTAACGAAACTAGCATAGAAGCGATCAATAGTGCTTTTAAAAAAGCTGCTAATACTAACTTAAAAGGAATCTTAGATTATACTGAAGATCCAATAGTATCAGTGGACATTATCAACAACCCTTACTCCTGTACTTTTGACGCACAGTTGACCTCCGTTATTGGTAAAATGGTAAAAATTGTTGGGTGGTATGATAATGAAATAGGCTACAGCAACCGACTGGTTGATTTAATAAAAATTTTAAGCAAATAATCCTTTCTATAATATTACAAGAAAACTATTTGGCAAGAATTACTCAAATAGTGTATCTTTATTTCCTTTAAAAGCTGAAGCTTACCCCTTCATCTTTATTAAATCATTATTGCTACCAATTATTCAAAGCTACCAAAACACATGAAATTATTCATCAAACAATTACTGTTTAGTTTTTCTTTACTCACTTCATTACTTCTTTTTTCACAAAGTGATATTGAAGATCAAATTTATATGCATTTAAACAAAACAAGCGATCTAAGGACTCGCTTAGATTATGATGAAGCATTAAAACACGGTAATATTGCTTTATCATTAGCTGATAAAATTAATGACCACGAATACAAATCTAGAGCATATAGAGAGTTAGGTCGTGTTTTGATGGACGATAATAAGCTTGACGAAGCTAATATACACTTAAGTAAAGCTGCTGATATTCAACGTAGGAATAATCTAATAGAAGAACTTGCAAGAACAAGAAATGCTCAAGGTTTACTACATACAGAATTAGGCAACTACCACCAAGCGTTAGTCTACTTTGATGAAGCATTAAAAATTTATAAATCACTATCACTATTTAGTAACAGAACTAAAGTATTAAATAATAAAGGAAAATTATTTTTAGCACAAGAAGATTACAAAAAAGCAAACGAAACTTTTTCTGATGCTCTTGATGCCGCTAAAAAATTTGCTTTAGAATATGAAAAAGCTGAAATATCAATATTCAAATCTCAAGCGCTAAATAAACTAGACCGAAGAAAAGAAGCCATCAATACGTGTTCAAGGGCAATAGATATAGGAACAGCAAATCAATATAGATGGATCATTATTCAAGGATATAAAACCCTTAGTAATATTCATGAAGACAATGGCAACCCTTCAAAGGCAATTGAATTACTTAAAACCCATAATAAGCTTATTGACAGTATATCTCGTATCAGTAAAGTACGCCTGACTGCTGAAGCTTATGCTAAACAAAATTCCGCTGAACAAGAAAAACGCATAGAACAACAAGAAGAAATAATTCAACAAAAAATAGAGCAAGAGGAAAGAAACCAAGTATTAACCTTTTTAGGATTGGCTTTCTTAATTTTATTCTTTTCATTCATCATCTTTTTATTTAACAACAATCAAAAAAGGAAGAAAGCAAACTTACTATTACAAAGCACCAACTATCAGCTAATAATCGCTAAAGACGAAGCAGAAAAAGCAACCAAGGCTAAAGCCAACTTCCTATCAACAATTACACATGAGTTAAGAACTCCTTTATACACTGTTACCGGTTTAACTGATTTATTACTAGATGAAGACCCAAAAGAATCACAGAAAGGATACTTAAAATCTTTACGGTTTTCGGGAGATTACTTATTAAACTTTATTAATGACATTCTTGATGTTAATAAAATAGAAGCAAATAAAGTTGAGCTTGAAAAGATCCCTTTTGATTTAAAAAAACTAAGCAAAGAAGTGTTATTTACCCAAACAAAAGTAGCAAAAGATAACAATTCCAAACTTTGTTTAAATTTTGAAGATAGTATTCCGGAATACTTATTAGGTGATTCTTTACGCATTTCTCAAATCTTAATCAACTTAGTTAGTAATGCCATAAAATTCACAAAAAACGGAGTCGTAAATTTAAATGTTATAAAAACCGGATCTACATTAAATACTATCGATTTACTAATTGAAGTAAAAGATACCGGAATTGGTATTTCTTATGACAAACAAGATGAAATATTCGAAAGTTTTTCCCAAGGATCAGTACAAATTAACAGAAAATACGGTGGTACTGGCTTAGGTTTAACCATCGTAAAAAACTTATTAGAACTCATGGGAAGTAAAATCCAACTAAAAAGCCAACCAAATGTAGGGACAACTTTTTTCTTTAAAATCACATTAGACCATGCAAAAAGAGAAAGTATTGAAGTACCTAAAACTACAGAGATATTCCCAACAGACCTACTAGACATACTTCAAAACAAAAATATATTGTTAGTCGACGACGTTAAAATAAATCAGCTAATCACTCAAAAAACACTTACTAAAAAAGAAATTAATTGTGTGACAGCAGATAATGGAGAAGATGCCATATTAAGAGTACAAGAACAACAGTTTGACTTAATATTAATGGATATTCACATGCCTGGAATTGGTGGTGTTGAAGCTACTAAACAAATACGCCTACTTGATGCTAATATTCCTATTATAGCACTTACTGCAATTACAATTGAAAAAGAAGACTTGATTATGTTTAACGAAGCTGGGTTTAATGATATATTATCTAAACCTTTTAAAGCCGATACTTTTTTCAAGAAAATATATTTGCAATTGATTAAGTCAACTACTTAAAATAATTACCTTCTAAACAAGAATAAAAACAGCAACCTTATTAGCTAATATTAGGTAAGTTAGTTTTTCAGGATTTTCAAAAAAAAATCAAAATTAGTTAGCTTTTTAAAAAGTCTAATATACAGACCTCTTCTTTTTCGCCTTCTCATACCAATTAAAATTCAAAGCCACCATATTAAATAATTTACTTAAGAGTACCTTGAAATTTAACTGGTATTAGTTTCTTACAAATGACAAAACACTTTTATCAAAAGCATTTTTATCATTTAAAAACTCTGTAACAATTGGCAGGTAAAATACATTTGTAAGCGAATCCTTCAAACGCATATAATCTTTTTCTGTAGTAATCACCAACTGCTTTTCAGAAAGCTCTTTTAGTTCTTTTACAGAAAAATAATGATGATCTTTATAAGAAATATGCTCAAAGTTGAGGTTTAAATCATTTAAATACTTCACCAATGGTTTTGGGTTTGCTATCCCTGTAACTAAAGTAAATTTCAAGCAATTTAATGACGTCAATGATCTTGACCCACAACCTCCTATTACATTCTTAGCATAGGATATACAGGTAAAAAACACTTGTTGACTTGACAGCGGGTTTATTTTTTTTCTTATTCTAGCTTGCTCTTCAAGTAATAAATCATTAGGGCATTTTGTTACAACAATACTATTAGCTCGTTTAGCTCCTCGTTTAGATTCTCTTAAATTACCAGCTGGCAATATTAAATCATCTACAAATAACGAGTCATACTTAGTAAGCAATACATAAAATCCTGCAGTGACTTTCCTATGCTGAAAAGCATCGTCTAATAATATTACATCTGGATTTACTTGCTGTATTAATTGTGAAATCCCATTTTGCCTATCGGCATCAACCGAAACATTTATATCAGAAAATTTTTGATAAAATTGCATCGGTTCATCTCCTAAATCATCAGCAGTAGATGATGTCCTTCCCAATACAAAACCTTCTGATTTCCTTCGATACCCTCTACTTAAAGTTGCAATACGAAATTCATCTTTCAATAATCGGACTAAATACTCAATCATTGGAGATTTCCCTGTCCCTCCAACACATAAATTACCCACAGCTAAAATGGGCAAGTCATAACTTTTACTTTTAAAAATTCCTTTATCAAAAAAGAAATTTCTAACAGATGTTACAACATCATAAATGATCGAAAATGGGTATAATATTTTTCTTAAAAATAGCACAATACGAAAGTAAACTTTCTACACTGTACTTGCAAATGATAAATATGTATCTTTGGTTATAAATTCAAATATTGAACAACTTAAAGATTAAAGCAAGTAGTTATTTTTACCGCTTAAATTATTACTCTTTGTCTTTTCAACCTATTTTAATTCTTCAATCTTTAATCAAACTTATTTATGCAAATAAAAGATGTTATTCAACATATGGAAGAGCTAGCACCTTTGGCTTATGCTGAAAGTTATGACAATATTGGATTGCTTGTTGGAAACAAAAACACCCCATTAACAGGTATTCTTATAACACATGACACATTAGAAGAAGTAGTTGATGAAGCAATTGCAAAAAAATGTAATTTAATAGTAAGTTTTCATCCGATTGTATTTTCTGGTATTAAAAAATTTAATGGCCAAGACTATGTAAACAGGGTAATTGTTAAAGCTATAAAAAATGATATTGCAATTTATGCAACACATACTGCTTTGGACAATGTTCAAAATGGAGTTAATAGCACTATTTGTGACCGACTAAATTTGATTAATAGAAAAACATTGATTCCTAAAGCTGATTTCATATACAAACTAACCACATATGTTCCAGATATCAATGCAGAGGAACTTCGAGGCGCTTTATTTATTGCTGGAGCTGGAAACATTGGAAACTATAATGAATGTAGCTTTACTATTTCTGGTAAAGGAACCTATAAAGGAGATGAAAACTCTAATCCGAAAATAGGAGAAAAAGGAGTATTCCACATTGAAAACGAAACACAAATCAGTGTAACATTTGAGAAACATTTAGAGTCGAAAATACTAAAAGCACTCTTTACAAATCATCCTTATGAAGAAGTTGCATATGAAGTAACAAAACTAACCAATACACATCAAAATATTGGCTTGGGCATGACTGGAGAATTAAGTATCCCTATGAATGAAAACGACTTTTTAACATTCTTAAAAAAAGAAATGAATACTTCTTGCGTAAGGCATTCAAATTTACTTGGAAAAAAGATTGAAAAAGTTGCTGTTTTAGGAGGATCAGGAAGTAGCGCTATTAAAAACGCAAAAACATCAGGAGCAGATGTTTATATTACTGCTGACCTGAAATACCACGACTTCTATCAAGCAGAAAATAGTATTTTATTATGCGACATTGGACATTATGAAAGTGAACAGTACACAAAAACACTTTTATATGAGTTTCTTAGTAAAAAAATACCTAATTTTGCAATCGTTTTATCAGGCATTAATACTAATCCGGTCAATTATTTTTAGATATGGCAAAGAAAAAAGAAATTTCAGTAGAAGATAAGTTAAGAGCATTATACAACTTGCAATTAATCGACTCTCGTATTGATGAAATCAGAAATGTAAGAGGAGAACTTCCTTTAGAAGTTGAAGATTTAGAAGACGAAGTAGCTGGATTAAGCTTAAGAGTTGAGAATTTCAGCAACGACATTCAAACACTTAAAGACAATATTAAAGCTAAATTAAATGCTATTGAGGAATCAAAAGTTTTAATTAAAAAATACACAAAACAACAAGACAACGTTAGAAACAACAGAGAGTACACCTCTTTAGCTAAAGAAACTGAATTTCAAGACTTAGAAATTCAATTAGCTGAAAAGAATGTTAAAGAATTTAAAGCACAAATAGAGCATAAAAGTGAAGTAATAGGAAAAGCGCAAGAGCGTTTAACTGACAAAGAAACCCACTTAAAGCACAAAAAAGAGGCCTTAAACGAAATTCTTTCTGAAACAGAAAAAGAAGAAGAGGCTTTATTAGAAAAGTCTGCTAAATATCAAAAGCAAATTGAAGAGCGCCTGATGATTGCTTACAATAGAATTAGAACTAATGTAAAAAACGGCTTAGCTATTGTCGCTATTGAACGCGGTGCTGCTGGAGGATCATTCTTCACTATTCCACCACAAGTTCAAGTAGAAATCGCTAGTCGTAAGAAAGTAATTACTGATGAGCATTCTGGTAGAATTTTAGTAGATGCTGAACTAGCAGCTGAACAAAAAACAAAAATGGAAAAAATGTTTGCTAAAATATAAGCAATCATTCCTGAATATAAAAAAAGCTATCCTTAAACGGATGGCTTTTTTTACGTTTACATGTCTCGTCCTGAAATAGCGTTACACTAAAAACTTAGTGTAATGAGAAACTCCGCATATATAGGATATGTAAAACGTACCCAAAAAGATTACTCACTTTCTTTTAAGCTTCAATTAGTTTTTTAAAAAAAACCAGAACAAGGGCATTTAACAAAGAGTCAGTCAAAAGTTAAATATGGTATTAAAGAGACTCAACCACAAGCCAAATGACTGAACTTTGATTGGGAACATAATCTATTACTACTATATCAAAAAAACTAAACAAAAAACATTAGACTTAGAAGCTAAAATTAAGTTGCTTGAAAAACAGAAGGATCGAGCTGAATATTTAGCTGAACGTACTGATAAAAAAGCAATCATCTTTGATATACCTGTTGATTTAGCAGATCAGGAGGTATATTTAGTGAAACTAAGTTCGCATCAAAATTCGAAAAACAAGAACCCTTAAACTCTATTATTTATTAGAAAACCCATTGAAAGAACTCAAAATAGGGCGTGAAAAATTATTTAGAATCTTAAAGACCAACTACATGTTGATAAAGTCGAAAAGAAACTATCATATTTACTACGGATTCTCATCATCGATTTAGAAACATAAGACTCAAATTAAAAATATAAAACTCAAGCGACCAGAACAAGTGTGGGCACTTATATTACATATATAAGAAACAGAAAGAACCCTATCTATTTAGCGCTAATAACGGATGCATATTCTAAAATTTTGTTGGGTATAACGGTTTCTGACAGTTTAGATGTATTAAACCTCTTTAAAGCGCTCTAGAAATGGCATAAAAAATAAACAAAAAACGTTAATTCATCATTCTGACAGAGGATTACAATATTGCACTAACGATTATCAGAGATTTTTAAATGATAATAATATATTACCAAGTATGACTGAACAATATGATCCTTATGAAAATGCAATAGCGAAAGAATTAATGGAGTATTGAAACAGGAATTTGATATAGATAAATATGATACGGATTTAAAAACTAAAACTGATTTAGTTAAAAATACAATCAATATTTATAACCAGCCTAGGCCACACTTATCTTATTACATGTTAACACATAATCAAATGCATATGAAAAGTCAATTAAAAATAAAAAAGGTAGCAATATAAAATCACTACCTTTAATCTATTAATTCCGTAACCCCATTTCAGGGTGTCACATTTTTAGAACCTTAAATTTACCCTAAAACAACTTTTGCTTTTTTATTTTCTTCAACTGAAGAAGTATCAAATCCTGCAAATTTTTTCATGTAATAACGTACTGAACTTCCATAAGCATCAGAAAACACATTTACCCCGTAACTTCTAAGGTACTTTTTCACATTCCCTGGCCCTCCTAAATGCGCAGCTGCTAAAATACCTGACTCGGTAACTTTAACACCGCCTATAGTCCTACCTACAAAACGTTTGATATCTCTTCTTAATACCCATTTATTTCTAGAAAGATTAGCTTCAAAAGCTTTTTCCTGAATGCTAGGGTCTTTTATAAAACTACGTGTATTATAAACCCCTATTAATTTTAAGGTACCTCTACCAAATTGGTATTTCCCCATGTATCCAAATGTATTAATAACTGAATACCTCCCTTGAGACTCTTTAAAACCAACAGCTTCTTTAAAGCCAATAAATGACTTTCCTAAAAACAAAGAAAACTCTTCCTTCACTTCTTCCTCAACCTCATTTTTGCTTAAAACCGTATAATACAATCCTAAACCCTCTCTC
Organism: Kordia sp.; assembly: GCA_002733415.1. Lineage (GTDB taxonomy): Bacteria > Bacteroidota > Bacteroidia > Flavobacteriales > Flavobacteriaceae. The sequence goes on from NVVR01000027.1 coordinate 17,633, forward strand.
ACTTCAGAGTTAATTACATTTGATGCTTTCAACTCTTTCTTTGATGTAAATCCTGTAGCGATTGTAAAAATTGCTCCAGAGATAAACAAAACTTTCATAAATTTCTTTATCATATAATAGATTTCTTAAGACTTACTTTCATCGCTTTTACACGAATTAATGAAATGCTTAAAATTTCAGTCGGCAAAGATATCATTAAATTTGGAACTACAAAGATAAAGTTAATTTTTATTAAAATAAAGGAAATCAGAGAGTTAGTGCCTTTTTGAAACCCATTTTCGGTACGCAACTGCATTCCTATTGTGCTGCGCCAAGGTTTTAGCAAACTGATGATACCCCATATTTTTAATATTTGCTACGAAATAATAATAGTGGTGATTTTCATAATTTAATACTGCATCAATAGCCGAAATATCAGGCATAGTGATTGGTCCAGGGGGAACTCCTGCATATAAATACGTATTGTATTTTGAGTTTATTTTTAAATGTTCAAATAAAACACGTTTCAACTGAACACCTGTAGCTTTTTTTACTGCATACACTACAGTTGGGTCTGCCTGTAACAACATTCCTCTTTTAGTCCTGTTCATATATACGCCAGCAACTCTTGGCCTTTCATCTATTTTTACTGTTTCTTTTTGAACTATTGCTGCTAAAGAAATCACCTCATTTTGAGTTAACCCAATATTTTTAGCTTTTGCCAACCTACTTGCTGACCAGAACTCATTATACTCTTTCAACATCCTGCTCCTAAACTCATCGGCAGATGTATTCCAGAAAAACTCGTAACTATTTGCCACATACATCCCTAAAGCGGTATTATCTGTAAAATTGTTTGTTGTAAGAAAATTATTTTCTTTAAAAGCATGTAATAACGAAATGCTATCCGCTTCAATTTGAGTTGATATTCTACCCGCTAAACTCTCTAATGATTCTTGATTATTAAAGGATACACGTACTGGAGTATTATTTACTCGTAAAGAGTTAATAATATCGTTATTATTCATCCCTTTTTTAATTTCATACTTCCCAGGCTTAATATTCCCTGAGTACTTCTTCTTATTCGCTACCGCAACAAACGTCTCTACATCTTTCAATAACGGAGTTATATCTTCCAACACATCATTAAAAGAAGCTTCTGACGAGATAAACAATGTCGCTTTTCTGTTTTCGAAAGCTGTATTTGGTATAAAAATAGCATTATACACATAGTACGCAAAAAACGCACAACCAACCAATCCTAACAAGGCTATTACTACTAATAATTTTTTAATGTACATCTTTAATTAATTGAAATAAATATTCGTTCTTATAATGATTTCCTTCTAAAATCCAATCTTTCTTTATACCCGCTCTTACAAAGCCAATGCTTTCAAATAGCTTGATACTTGCTAGATTATCTTCTAATACATTAGCGTAAATTTGATGTACGTATAAATTTTTAAATGTATAGGCAATAAGCAACTCTAGTGCTTCACGTCCATATTTTTTTCCACGAGCATGATCTAACACCAATACCCCCAAACCTACTTTATCATTTTTAGGATCAAAGTCGAATAAATCAACAAAACCTACCGCTTCTTCATCATTAGTCACAATCACTAAACGTAATTGTTTTAGCTCATAAATATCCTTATGACAATTTTCTAAATACTGTTTTATTAAAAAACGTGAATACGGAGTTTGTGTTTGACTTACCTCCCAAACAGACTCGTCATTCTCTATAGCATATATCAACTCTAAGTCTTCAGGCTCTAACGCCCTTAAATATATCCGCTCTCCTTTTAATGTTAGCATGCGATTTCTCCTTTAAATACCTGAACTGCTTTCCCTGTTAAAAACACATTCGTATAACTACCGTCTTTAATATCAAAAGAAACTTGCAAATCTCCTCCTTCTACATTTATTTTTATATCACTTGCAGTTGTATCTCTTAGGTAATTCATCGCAATTGCTACAGCAGTTGCTCCGGTACCACAAGCCAAGGTTTCATCCTCTACACCACGTTCATAAGTACGCAACCTATACATTGCATCATTAATCTTTTTTACAAAATTAACATTACTTCCTTCAGTACCATAAACTTCATTCCTAATATTTTTTCCAATAGTTTTAATATCAAAATCAGCTATATGCTCTTCGAATTGTACATGATGAGGCGATCCTGTATCTAAAAAAACACTGCCTTTTTTTTCCTCAATAGTAGTAACATCTTGCATCTGCAAGCTCACTACATCTCCTGATATTGTTGCAGTATGCAAACCATCTATAGCCTCAAATGTGGCACTGTCACCAATAATTTTTAAAAACTTTGCAAACGCTACAATACACCTTCCTCCATTACCACACATCGTACTTTCGTTACCATCTGCATTGAAATAAACCATTTTAAAATCCGTAGTAGTACTGTTTTCTAACAAAATAAATCCGTCTCCTCCTACTCCAAAACGCCTATCGCATAACGAGTTGATAAGAGATTGATTGTCTTTAGAAATCACTAGTTGACGGTTATCTACCATCACAAAATCATTTCCTGTTCCTTGGTATTTATAAAATGTAAGCATTTAAAATATTGATGAGTTACAAATGTAAGCATTCGCACGAAAACCCAACTAAAATAAAACAGCATAATATAACGTTATAATAATACGCTTATCAGCCTTAACCCCATAAGCACAATAAACATCAGCTAAGTAGCACCCTGTTTATTTAAAGCAATCTGTTAATAATCAAGTCCACAAGTGGATTAACACTCTTTAACAGCTCGTTAATAACACGTTAAAGTAGATTAATGAAATCAAAAATAAGTTAACTTTACTTTTACAACAACCTAAATCATAATATATCATGAAAGAAATACTTAAAATTACACTGTTTTCTATTCTTGGTGGAACCATCAGTTTAGTTGGCTATAAAAATTTTATAGAAAAAGAACATAAACAAGAAGCTAGCTCTGTTATCCCTACAACATCTTTCTCAATACCCGTCAACTACAATTCAACTAAAATTAGTCCTTTCGCTGACAATACTGATTTTACTATTGCTGCAGAAAAAACAATTCACGCAGTGGTGCATGTTACCAATACCACAACTTACACTCAGCCGAGAAACATATTTGAATATTACAACAATCAAGGGGAACAAATACAAAAAGGATCTACCGGATCAGGTGTTGTGATTTCTGAAGACGGCTATATAGTAACCAATAATCATGTTATTGACAATGCCGATGAACTAACTGTCACCTTAAACAATCAAAAATCATATAAAGCAAGAGTAATTGGTTTTGACAAAAAAAGTGATATTGCCTTATTAAAAATTGAAGCTAAAGAAAAGCTGGCCTACATTCCTTTTGGAGATTCCAATAATGTGAAAATTGGGGAATGGGTGTTAGCCGTAGGAAACCCTTATAATCTTAATTCTACAGTTACTGCAGGGATTATTAGTGCGAAATCTAGAGATTTAGATGGAGATGATAATATTCAATCTTATTTACAGACTGATGCTGTTGTAAACCCAGGAAACTCTGGAGGTGCCTTAGTTAACACCAGAGGCGAATTAATAGGCATCAACACAGCTATCTCTTCTAAAACAGGTTCTTACATAGGATACTCTTTTGCTGTCCCCTCTAATACAACTAAAAAAATTGTTCAAGATATTTTAGAATATGGGAATGTACAACAAGCTATTTTAGGTGTCAGAGGATATGGCGTCAATAATAATATTGCCAACAAATTAGAATTAAAGGACACACAAGGATACTACATTTCGGGAGTAGATCCGAATTCAGGAGCTGCAAAAGCAGGATTATTAACCGGTGATATTATCAAACAAATTGATGACACTAAAATTATTAAGTCTTCAGATTTAACAGGTTTTTTAAGTACAAAAAGACCCAAAAACACTATTATTACAACCATCCTAAGAAATGGAAAGTTAAAAATTATTCCCGTAATACTATCGGACAAAAGTATTCTTACACAAAAAGCTTTTGACCTAGAACTAAAAAACTTAACTAATCAAGAAATAGATGTTTTAGATATAAAAAGCGGTGTAAAAGTAGTTGCTATTAACAACGATTTTATCATTCAAAAACTAGGTATTACTAAAGGATGTATAATTATTAAAGTAAATGAAAAAGAAATAGAAAGCATTGATGATTTGAAAGAATTAAAAAGTTTAGACTTTAAAAATTTATACCATTTAGAAGTTATCTACAAAAACGGAGATTCTAAAAACTGGTGGTTGCGCTAAAAAACAATCCTATATAAATAAACCCTTCTTTTAAATTAAAGGAAGGATTTATTTGTGTAATAATTATTACATAACATCATTTAATTTCGGATATCATATATACTCGTGAAAATTTTGTTATAATAAATCCAAATATCTTTTTCTAACTTTTCTCTACAACCAATATTTTCACATCTGTAAGTTCTGATCTTATCTCTTTACTCATTTTCAGGCATTCAATGTGTATTCTATTTTCACTTCTTAAAAACTGAGTTTTTTTTGAATGAGAGGCAAAACTAAACCTAAAATCAATAACACCCCGAAGCCCTAATACCAACCTATTAAAAGAGAAATAATATTTCATTTTCTGACCTTATATTATACTACACTTGTTAATCATAAATTAAGTTAAAAAAATAGCTGAAAGAAAGATATATTAAATCGTCAATTATATATAACTACAACAAATTATAACATCGTTACACAATCTTCTTAATTCACTTACAAAAAGCCACTTCACAAAAAAACACACATTTAGAAGTAACCTTTTAGTTAAAATTAGTAATTTTGCACTTTCAAAACAATACACAAACAACAATAACAATGATTGCAAACAATGATACTTACGAAAAAGAGCTCGCTTTTCAAGCAGATAGAAGAAGAGCTTGTGTAGATTTTATAAAGGTAGTTAGTGATTTATGGTATGATAAATCTATTGAATTGGTTATTTTTAGAAACCAATTGATTGATAAGAATGTAAGTGACATTTTAAACTTACATCAATATGCAGGAGAGTTTGTACAAAAGCCAATTTCTATTTTTGATGCCGTAGAAATTGCTAAAGCAATACAAAGTATTGATTTACCCCCTTCTAAGTTAGACATTGGTAAATTAACTTATGAATACCATTTAGAAGACAACAAATATGAAGATGCTATCGCATTTGTTTCTGACAAATTAAAAGATGCTTACGATTCAGAAGAAATACAACCTAAAGATGTTGTACTATATGGCTTCGGGAGGATTGGTAGATTATTAGCAAGAGAATTAATGTCCAAGGCTGGTAAAGGACAACAAATGCGCTTAAGAGCAATTGTTACCAGAGGAACTATTGACCTAACAGTTTTAGAAAAAAGAGCTTCTCTTTTAAAACAAGATTCTGTACATGGTGACTTTGCCGGAACTGTAACTACTGATATCGAAAACCAAGCTTTAATCATTAACGGAACAACTGTTAAAATGATTAGTGCTAATGCACCAGAAGATATAGACTACACTATTTACGGAATCAATAATGCTTTAATTATTGATAATACAGGAGCCTTTCGAGATAAAGAAGCGCTCAGTAGATTATTAGCTTCAAACGGAGCAGATAAAGTTTTATTAACTGCGCCAGGTAAAGGAATTCCAAACATTGTTCACGGAGTAAACCACCTAGAGAACAACCCTGATGAAGTAAATATATTCTCTGCAGCATCTTGCACAACAAATGCTATTACTCCTATTTTAAAGGCAATTGAAGATAGTTTAGGAATTGTTCACGGGCATTTAGAAACTATTCACGCATATACAAACGATCAGAATTTAGTAGACAACTTCCACAAGAAATACCGTCGTGGTAGAGCAGCAGCTTTAAACATGGTAATCACTGAAACTGGAGCTGGTCAAGCAGCCTCTAAAGCACTACCATCTTTAGAAGGTAAATTAACCTCTAATGCAATTAGAGTTCCTGTTCCTAACGGATCATTAGCTATTTTAAACTTAGAAATTAAAAACAAAACATCAATTGAAGGCGTTAATGCTATCATCAAAAAGTACGCTTTAGAAGGCGATTTAGTAGAACAAATTAAATTCTCTTTAGATAACGAGTTAGTATCTTCTGATATTGTTGGCTCTTCGGCTCCCTCAATTTATGATAGTAAGGCGACTATTGTTAGAAGTAACGGAAAAAACATTGTGTTATATGTATGGTATGATAATGAATACGGATACTCACACCAAGTTATTCGTTTGGCGAAACATATCTCTAAAGTAAGAAGATTTAACTACTACTAGTAGTACAAATCAAACTACCTCAGTACAAGCACTCAAAGCTTGAGGTAAATATCAAATTATAACCCCATAATGTGGGCGAAAATCCGTGTTTAAATATAACACGGATTTTTATCAAAAAAAATACTAATATCATGAATAGGCTTTACTTTTTTTTACTTGCACTTATACTAAGTGTCTCCACTATTTCAGCACAAGAAACTGAAAAAGAATTATCACTTACAAATAGTACTGTTACTGAAAAATTTAACTATATCATTACTAAGTCCAATAACTTTCAAGAATTTAAAGTTGTTAAAAGAGCATGGCTTCACACCATAAAAAAACAAGTTCTAGACTCCGTCAATAAACAAAAAGAAGCGATTAAAGCTTTAGCTGTTATTATTGAAGATCAAAAATCGAACACCAAGAAATTGGAGTCAAAAATAGAAGCTTTAAATAATGAAATCACCCTTGTAAATACAGGTAAAGACAACATTTCATTTGTCGGAAGTGACATGAAGAAAGACGCGTTCAAAAACCTTTTTTGGAGTATCATTTCAGTATTATCAATATTACTACTTTTCTTTATCTATAAATTCAAAAACAGCAATACTATTACTCAAGAAGCGAAAGTTCAACTTTCAGATATTGAAAAAGAATACGAAAATCATAAAAAAACAGCTCTTGAACGCGAACAAAAAGTAATGCGAAAATTACAAGACGAATTAAATAGAAACAGACACTAATTCGTTTTTATGAGAATTGACATTATTACAGTTTTACCAGAATTAATGCAGAGTCCGTTTAACGACTCTATTTTAAAACGCGCTCAAGAAAAAGGAATTGTAACAATACATTTTCACAACTTAAGAGATTACAGTACTAATAAGCAAAAAAGTATTGACGATTATCAATTTGGTGGTGGCGCAGGTATGGTAATGATGATTGAACCTATCGACCTTTGCATCTCTAAATTAAAATCTGACCGTAAGTACGATGAAGTAATTTACATGACTCCTGATGGCAAAACATTAAATCAAGGTACCGCAAATGAACTTTCTTTAAAAGAAAACATTATTATTTTATGCGGTCACTACAAAGGAGTAGATCAACGTGTACGTGACTTATTTATTACAAGAGAAATTTCAATAGGTGATTTTGTGCTTTCTGGAGGCGAATTAGCTGCAAACGTATTATGCGATGCTGTTATCAGACTTATCCCAGGAGTATTAAATAACGAAACATCCGCTTTAACCGACTCTTTTCAAGACGACCTATTAGCACCTCCTGTATACACAAGACCAGCAGAATATAAAGGAGTAAAAGTCCCCGAAGTATTATTATCTGGAAATTTCCCTAAAATAGAATCCTGGAGAGAAGATCAAGCGCACCAAAGAACAAAAGAAAGAAGACCTGATTTGTTTAACAAATAGCCAATAGTACAAACTACAAAGGTTAAAAAAGCATAAAGATCGCATCGTCATCAGAATTAAAGACTTCTTAGCAAATACAACTAAAACAGCAAAACACCCTATTAGCTGTATTTCATGCTCCTTTACAAAAAAACATGTTATCAATTTTAAACATTGCTAAAAACTAGCACTATGTTTTAACTTTTTAACCCTATAAACTTTTAACCTTATAAACTTTTTTTGTATTTTTGCGATTAATTTTAGACTAACCTCTGGCGATAATCGTGCATGTTGCTTTAAATCAATTACTTAAATAAATTAAAATGGAAAGTTTAATTAAATTTGTACAAGACGAATTTGTAACAACAAAAGAATTCCCAGAATTCGGAGCAGGAGATACTATTACTGTTTATTACGAAATTAAGGAAGGGACAAAAACAAGAACTCAGTTTTACAGAGGGGTTGTTATTCAAAAAAGAGGACACGGTTCAACCGAAACGTTTACTATCAGAAAAATGTCTGGTACTGTAGGAGTGGAAAGAATTTTCCCGGTTAACATGCCTGCATTACAAAAAATTGAAATCAACAAAAAAGGTAGTGTTCGTAGAGCAAGAATCTTTTACTTTAGAGAGCTTACTGGTAAGAAAGCTAGAATTAAAGAAAAAAGAACTAGATCATAATTACCGGTCTAATCGAAATAAAAAAATCCTGTCATATGACAGGATTTTTTTTATACTCTATTTTTTAAGACGTTTATCGCCCTAAACCACAAACTCTTTTAATACATTAATCGCATAATCAATTTCTTCTTTTGTATTGTATTTAGAGAATGAAAAACGTAATGATGGCTTCATCATATCCTCCCCTTTAAGTATTTCAGACAACACATGTGATCCTTTTGAACTTCCACTCTGACAAGCACTTCCTTTAGAACAAGCAATACCTTTTAAATCTAATTGAAATAACACAATTAATGCTTTTTGAGCACTCACCGGCAACAACATGTTAACCAGGGTATATGTACTTTTTTCCATATCTCCTGACAAGCCATTAAACTTAAGCCCTGGAATAGCTTTAGCGACTTCTTCTATAAAATATTTTTTCAGCCCTTTTATATATGCGCTGTCTTTTTCTAAGTTTTGATATGCATCACTAAAAGCAACATCTAAACCAACTATATTATGAACAGATTCAGTCCCCGCTCTAAAACCACGTTCCTGACCTCCTCCAAAAATAAGAGGACTCAGCCCAGTATTCTTACGCATGAAAACAAAACCAACTCCTTTTGGCCCATGAAACTTGTGCGCACTTACTGCACAAAAGTCAACCATAACCTTACTTAAATCAACATCATAATGCCCTATAGACTGCACGGTATCACTATGAAATAAAGCGTTATAGTTTTGACAAATACTAGCTACTTTTTCAATATCTAGTATGTTACCTAATTCATTATTAATATGCATTAAACTAACTAAAGTTTTACCTTTTTCTTGCTGCAATAAACTCTCTAAACTATCAAAAAGAAGACTTCCATTGTCATCTGTTTCAATATAATCAACTACAACATCAAAGCAGTTATGTAACGCCTCAGCAGAATGGCCAATTGCATGGTGCTCCAATTTACAAGTAATTATTCTTTTTACACCAAGGTCTCTTACTGCAGAATTCAACACAAAATTATCCGCCTCCGTTCCTCCAGAAGTGAATATAATTTCTGAAGCAGAAACTTTTAATTGCTTTGCGATATTCTTTCTTGTTTGTTCAATTAACGATTTTGCGCTTCTACCAAAACTATGGGTAGATGATGGATTTCCATAGTCGTTCGTTAAACATGCAGTCATTGCTTTAACTACATTATCACTCACGCATGTTGTCGCAGCACTATCAAAATATACTTTTTTCACTTAATAAGTTATTTAATGTTCATAAAAAAGGGTCTGTAAATTTAAGTCAAATAAAGTAATTATCAACAAATATTCGTTAATTTGTAATTCACAAAAAAAATCAGTCTTTTATGAAGCGAATAATTCTTTTAACAGCCTACCTAATTACTCTTGTATCATGTAATGATGGAGATGTATTTGTTAGTGAATTAAATTTCCCAGAAACACTTCAATACTGCGAAGGTAACACTGATTTAATTGTTTATTCAATAAAAGAATCTCCGTATGAATCATTATCCATAAAACTACCAATTAGCAATAAGGACTATTTTACTACAGTAGTTGACCCCGAAATAGAAGAATACCCTACTACAGCTCTGTCCGAAACCAACACATTTAATTACAGATCTTATTCAGGAGACCCTTCTGCTATATTTTGTAATTCTTTACCGCCTTCTTCACCTGCAATTTTAAGCAATTACACTGCCAATAGCGGAACCGTTACATTTACAACATCACTTACCCAAGATGATGACGATGGTATTCCCGCGGATTTAGAAGACATCAATAACGATGGCGATTTAACAAATGACGATACTGACGGAGACGGAATTCCAAATTACTTAGATTCCGATGATGATGGCGACAATGTCCCTACCATAAATGAAAAACCAGATCCAAATGGAGATGGAGATATTTCAGATGCTCTAGACACCGATAATGACGGAATACCAGACTACCTAGATACAGACGATGATAATGATGGAACAATAACTCGTTATGAAGACACCAATAACGATAATGATCCCACAACAGACATTACTGATCCAGTAATAGGACATGATTACTTAAACGACCAAGTAACCACACAAACGATTAACGACATTTACAGAGATCACACAAAAACTCAAAATTACTCCTGTAAAATCACAATTCAAGAAGCAGTATTAAGTAATACTGCAACATCTGAACAATTAATCTATGAAGATAATTTTATCGGAACCATAAGCACTGTAGTTTCGGGTTTTAGTTACCCTGTACCCTTTAATTAATCATAGATACTAACCTTAAATAACAATTTTCACTAGACACTATTACACAAAAGTGCATTTCATCGATCATATAAGACTTTACACAGAATAAGAGTCGTAGTGTTAATAAAATTTGGTAAATAATCATTATATTTAGATAACAATTATTTACTTTAGCATCAAATCCAGACAGTTATGAAAAATTTTAAATTATCCCTTATCGCATTATTAGGACTTCCTACCCTAATATTGGCACAAGACTTATATGTTTCACCAACGAGCTATATGTACGTGCAAGATGAAGTAGTATTTGTAACAGATGACGTACAACTTGAAAGCGCAGATTCATTTATTTATTTAAGAGATGGCGCACAGCTAATACAAGATAACAATACGAAAAATTCTGATTTAGGAGAACTTTCAGTTTATCAACAAGGTACAGTTGGAGTTTTTGAATATAACTATTGGTGTTCACCAGTAGGAGTAGGAACAAACGGCACAACTGGAGACGTTAATTTTGATGTAACTAATTTTCACTCCCCAGATTCTGGAGCAATAAATGAAATTAACTCAACAACTTTTAGTATTTCCACTTCAGGATTTAACAGCACAAATACTGAAATAAAAACATATTGGCTATGGCAAGTACTAAACGCATATAGCTATAATGATTGGGTAAGTATAAGATACTATCCAGCATCAGTAGAAACAGGAGCTGGTTTTACCATGAAAGGAGATCCTGGAGCAGATAGAATTATCGATTTTAGAGGAAGACCAAATAATGGTGATTTAAGTATCGATGTTGACTGGGACGGTTCTTCTGTAGCAGTAAATTATGATGGATTAGCAGGGAACCAAGTTGAATCTCTTATCGGTAATCCATACCCATCAACAATGGATTTAAAAATGTTTTTAATCAACGCAAATAATCAGGCTGACTTAGAGTCTGCAATTTATTTTTGGCAACAAAAAGTTAATAGCTCACATTATTTAGCAGATTATGAAGGAGGTTATGGTATGTGGGTTCCTGGTACGTTATTGGATTTAAACGACCATGGAAGTTTTACAGCTGCTACTTTTGTTAATTATGAAATTGGGTCAATAGTAGGGGAAACTGGAATCACTGGGACTGGGACCGGAACTGCATACGGAGCACCATACAGTAGAAGATATGCTGCTATAGGACAAGGATTTATGGTAAGAAGTTTACCTGGTATTCAAAATGGAAACGCCGAAATTAACAACTCAATGCGTTTATATGTAAAGGACACACCTGGTAATGTTGATGTTTTTGGAAAATCATCTCAAAGCAACAACGAAGAAGACAATAAAATTATTGCAATGTCTCATAACGGACTAGATTATAGTGACATTATAAATAATCCTACAATAATTCCAGAAATAAAAATTCATACAAAAATTAATGACTCTTATTATAGAGAAAGTCTCTTAGCTTTTAGAGCTAACACCAATACTAGTTACCAAGCAAATTCTGACGGTAAAATTGCACAGAAACTTGCATCTGACACTTATTTTATAGCAGATAATAATGAGTTATCTATTAAATCTATACAATATAACATTGATGCAAAAATACCATTTGGTATGTTAGCTGAAAACAACCAAAGTACATATAGTGTAACTATATATAGTACTGAGGATATTGCTGATAGTGTTGAAATTTTCATGCATGACAAATTAAATGACACTTATACAAATATAAGAAACGGTACTTTTGAAATCACTTTAGATGTCGGAACGCACAATGACAGATTTGAAGTTGTATTCAAAGACGCTTCTAAAGAAGCTAATGATGAGCTTATAATTACTGAAGCTGAAATAACTGGTTCTTTTGACGTATTCCAAAACAATACAAATAATCAATTAGTTATTAAAAACCCAAAGTCTTACATCGTAAAATCTTTTACTATGTATGATGTAACAGGTAAATTAATATACAACAAGCATAACTTAGGTAATGACACTGAATATACTTTCCCTACTAATACACTAAGTTCTGGAACTTATATTACAAAAATAACAACTGATCAAAATTTTGAAATCACCAAGAAAGTTATTATCAATAACTAGTATTTCAATTTTATAGCAATAAAAAAACCAAAGCTTCGCTTTGGTTTTTTTATGTATAAATATTTCCCAATAGCATCATAAATTAACTTCTGCTTTGTAAATTGCGTCAACTAATATCAGTTTTCAAAATCATGTCTTTTAAAAAACTTAATATCCCATTAAAAGAATCCTTAGAACGATTAGGGATTACTACTCCTACTCTATTTCAAGCAACTATTCTTCCAAAAGTAAAAGGAGGGGCTGATGTTTTTGGTATAGCACCAGAAGGTTCTGGAAAAACAACAGCAATGATTATCAATACGATGCAAAAGCTAAAAAGCGAAGCTTTTGACGACTCCCCAAGAGCATTGATCTTTGTGAAAGATAAAAAAGCTGCCTTAAATTTAGAAGAAGAGTTTAAAAAATTTACCAAAGGGACAGACTTAAGAGTTTACAGTGTTTATGACGAACAGGGTATCGACCACCAAAAAGATGATATATATTACGGAGTTGATGTTATTATCGCTACGCCTAAAAGGTTAAACAAACTGTATCATATTAACGGGGTTCATTTAGGTGAACTTCAATTATTAATTGTAGAAGACGCTGAGTTTTTAGCTAAAAACAGTTTACACGCGGATATCGCTCGCTTAACTGAAAGTATCAAAAAATGTCAATATTTAATTTTTGCAGATAGATATTACCCGAAATTTGATCGTTTTCAAAATTCATTTATGTCAAATGCTCAATTAATAGAACTATAAATCAATTATGTTCGCAATTTTAAAAAAAGAAATATATTCCTTTTTCTCTACCGCTATTGGCTATCTAGTTATAGGAATATTTTTAATCACCAACGGATTATTTATTTGGGTTTTTAAAAGCGAATTCAACATATTAGATTACGGTTTTGCTGATTTATCAGGATACTATTTTATTGCTCCTTGGATTTTCATCTTTCTTATCCCAGCAATTACAATGAAGAGTTTTTCTGAAGAAAAAAAACAAGGTACTTTAGAAATACTACTCACTACTCCAATAAACAATTGGCAGTTAGTGCTCGGTAAATTCTTAGGTGCTTTTACACTGATTATACTAGCCTTACTACCAACAGTATTATACATCTATACCGTTTACCAATTAGGAAACCCTGTTGGAAATATTGACCTCGGAAGTACATTTGGCGCATATACTGGATTATTGGGGATTGCTATGATATATTGCGCAATAGGAATATTCACCTCTGCTGTTAGTGATAATCAAATTGTCGCTTTTCTATTAGCTGTATTACTATGCTTCACATTCTATTATGGTTTTGAAGGGCTTTCTGAAACTACAAGAACATCGATTGAAAACATTGGAATAAAAGCACATTTCAAAAATATTAGCAAAGGAATACTTGACTCTAGAGATATTATCTATTTTTTCAGTATTTCTGCTCTATTTTTATTTTTTACAAGCTTAACACTAACAAAAAAATAATGATCATATTTACCCCAGTACTTCTAATTTCGTGCATCATTATTGTTGTATTACTATATCTATTCATCAATACTATAGATGATTCAAAAAAATGGCTAAATATTATTTTAGCAATACTAATTACACCCATACTATATTTTTATCTATGGTACCCAATTTCTACAATCTTTCTTCCTTATCACCATCACAAACAGTTTAATAGTTCGGAATGGAGTGAGAAACCTGGGTTGCGCTATGAAATGATCGACAACATGATTGAAACTGATTTTTTAACAGGAAAATCAAAAGAAGATGTATCAAAATTACTTGGTAAAGTACAATGGTTAAGCTGGAATGATACAAATAAAGATTTCGATTCGAATGTTTGGAACTACGGATTAGGATTAATACCTGGCGCATTTGAAGATATTAAAGAAGATGTAGAAATTACATTTAAAAACAACAAAGTAACCCTTGTAAAACTATCTCAAGCCAATTACACTTTTGAAGTTAAAAAAGAGGAAACCAATAAAAAACTAGACTCTATTAACGCTAGATTTAATACCAAATAAATGGGGTTTAAAAACATAATCACAAAAACACTTATTGCGTTAGTTGCAACTATAGCAATAAATTATATTTCTAGCAAGGCATACTCACGACTAGATATTACCCAAGACAAACGATACACACTTTCTGAAGCTTCCAAAAAAACCATTGCAACAACCGAGGAACCTATATATATTGATGTTTTCTTAACTGGCGATATGCCTTCAGAATTTAAACGTCTTCAAACTGAAGTAAAAACATTGCTTGATGAATTTACAGAAATTAATGACTATATAATTATTTCATATGTAAACCCTAAAGAAGAAAACCCGGACATTAATGTACTTACTACAGAAATGGAGAAATTCGGAATGCCTCCATTAAGAGTTGATGTACAGGAAAATGGTAAAACTTCACAAGAAGTAATTTTTCCTTGGGCGGTTATCAATTATAACAAAAAAATTGAAAAAGTTTCTCTTATAAAAACAAACTCTAACAACCCTATAGACAGAATCAATAATTCAGTACAACATTTAGAATATGCGTTTGCGAGTGCATTTAAAAGAATTACTGGTAAAAAAGAGAAAAAAATAGGCCTCCTCTTAGGTAATGACGAACTGGAGAGTAAATATGTTTATGACTTCTTGAGTTCGCTAGAAAGCAGCTATCGTATTATTCCATTTGATTTAGATTCGGTAAATACAAAACCCATACAAACTTTAAAAAACCTAGAGCAATTAGATTTAATAATCGCAGCAAAACCCCAAAAAGCATTTACTGACAAACAAAAATACGCCTTAGACCAATACACTATCAATGGCGGAAAGTCATTGTGGCTAATTGACAATGTCCATGTAGAATTAGACAGCATATCACAACATGGCGAAACACTTGCTTTAGGAAGAGATTTAAACCTTACCGATTTATTTTTTCAATATGGTTTTAGAGTAAATCCTGTATTAGTAAAAGACGCTTATTCTGCAAATATCCTTACCCTAGACAAAAACAATCAACCAAATCAGACACCCTGGTTTTACAACCCAGTAGTTATCCCCAAAATAAAACACTCAATAGTTAACAACATCAACCCAGTTCGTTTTGAATTTGCTAATACTATAGATTTACTAAAGCAAGGGATAAATATCAAAAAAACTCCTCTTTTGCAATCTTCCGAATATTCTGCAACCGTTGGAATGCCTAAAATTATTAGCACAAAAGAAATTGAATTATTTAAACAAAAAGATATTGTAAAATCATTAAACAAAAAAGACTTAACACTGGCTGCTTTATTAGAAGGTAATTTTACTTCAGCTTACAAACACCGTGTAAAACCTTTTGAATACGACAATCATAAAGATGAGCATAATAGTTCTAAAATGATTATTATTGCTGATGGTGATGTAATCAAAAATCAGTTTTCTAAAGGAAAGCCACTACCGTTAGGGTTTGACAGAAACACAAATCAAACATTCGGAAACAAAGAATTTTTATTAAATTCGGTAAACTACCTATTAGACGATACTGGCCTAATGAATGTTAGAAATAAAAACGTTAAAATTCCTTTTTTAGATGTGGAACGTATTGCTAACGAAAAACAAAAATGGCAGTTGATAAACATCATATTACCATTATTACTTTTAGTGATTTTCGGTTTTTTGTTTAACTATTTCAGAAAACGTAAATACAGCTAGTTTTTGTTGAAAAGCTACCAATCTTGTTAATAACATTCTTTCTTATTTCCAAGTAATTGGAATATATTTGTAACTCGTAAAAAAATAAAACAAATGAAATTTATAGTTTCAAGTTCATATTTATTGAAACAACTTCAAATCCTTGGAGGTGTCATAAATAACAACAATACTTTACCAATATTAGACAACTTTTTGTTTGAATTAAAACAAACAACATTAGTCGTTTCTGCAAGTGATTTAGAAACAACTATGTCATCAACATTAGAGGTAGAATCAGAATCGAGCGGTAATGTTGCTATTCCTGCAAAATTATTATTAGATACTTTAAAAACTTTTCCTGAGCAACCTTTAACATTTATTATTGAAGATAACAACACTGTTGAAATCAGCTCTAACCACGGTAAATACGCTTTAGCTTACGCTAATGGCGAAGAATTCCCTAAAGCAGTTTCATTAGAAAACCCAAGTAAAACTTTGTTTTCTGGAGATGTTTTAGCTACCGCTATTAGCAAGACTATTTTTGCTGCTGGAAATGACGATTTAAGACCTGTAATGAGTGGTGTTTTCTTTCAGTTTACTACTGAAAGCTTAACCTTTGTTGCAACTGACGCACACAAACTAGTAAAATATCAACGTACAGATATTTCAGCTTCTGAAAACGCAGAATTCATTATGCCTAAAAAACCTTTAAACTTATTAAAAGGAATTTTAGCAGGGAATGATACTGAGGTAACTATGGAATACAACGAATCTAATGCTAGATTCACTTTTGATAATATCGATTTAATATGTAGATTAATTGACGGGAAATATCCTAATTACGAAGCAGTAATACCAAAGGAAAACCCGAATCAGTTAACTATTACTAGAAATCAGTTTTTAAATTCTGTAAAGCGAGTTTCTATATTCTCTAACAAAACTACACATCAAATTAGATTAAAGATTGCTGGAGCTGAATTAAATATTTCTGCTGAAGATATTGACTACTCTAACAAAGCTGAAGAGCGTTTAACTTGTGATTATCAAGGAGACGATTTACAAATAGGATTTAACTCTCGTTTTTTAACTGAGATGCTAAACAATTTAACCTCTGATGATGTTTCTTTAGAAATGTCACTACCAAACAGAGCAGGAATCTTAACGCCGATTGACGGACTAGATGAAGGTGAGCAAATTACCATGCTTGTAATGCCTGTTATGTTAAATAACTAATACCATTACCAACCAAAACTAAAAAAAGTGCTAACATTAAATGTTAGCACTTTTTTTATGTGATAATTTTATTAGAAGATTTACTCCGAATCTCCACCTACCAAATAGATTCCATCTTCTTTAATTGTAATTCTTTTTTCTTTATACAGAGATCCAATTGCTTTTTTAAAGTTCTTTTTACTCATCTGAACCAGCTGCTTTATCACTTCAGGGTTTGACTTATCATTTAACCCTAAAAAGCCATCATTATCTTCTAATTCTTTTAATATATATTGTGCATTTGGCTCTATATTCTTAAAACCTATTTGCTGAAAAGAGACGTCAATTTTATTTCCAGGTCTTATTTTCATAATATACCCTGTCATAACATCTCCAACACGAATATCCTGAAAAACTTGATCATCATACACCAAGCCTTTATGAGTTTGATTAATAATTACGTTTACACCAATATCAGTCATGTGTGACACAATAATATCTACCTCATCAAACTCTTCAACCGTTAAGGTTTCATTGGATAAATACTTGTTTATTTTACTCGTTCCAACAAGTCTATCAGTTTTATCATCTAAAAACATGTACACTAAGTAGCTTTTCCCTTCTTGCATAGGGCGTGCTTGCTCATTAAAAGGAACAAACAAATCCTTTTCAATTCCTAAATCTAAAAAGGCACCGTGTCTAGTAACTTGGTTTACTTTTAGCCATCCATATTCCTCTAATTGAATATATGGCATTTCAGATGTAGCAATTAAACGCTCTTCATTATCTAAATAGACAAATACATCTAACATATCCCCTATCTCAAATGATTCCGGAATTTGTTTTCCAGGAAGCAATACATCATTCCCTTCTTCATCTAACAAGAATAATCCTGGAGGCGTATCTCTATCTATTTCAAGTCTATTTACTCTACCTAATTCCATACTAATATTTTATTGAGTACAAAAATACTGTTTTTTGTGCTCGAAATTCCTAATTAACTCGCTTTAAATTTAATGCAAAAAAAAAGCGATCACTAGGTGAACGCTTATATATACTATTAAAAAGAATTTATTTATTGTAAACAGCTTCTTTTTTAAAGTGTACTGCTAATAAATAGTAAACAACAGCTCTGTATTTGTTTCTGTTAGATTTACCATATTTTTCCATTACACCATCAATTCCTTTGTCTAAAGCTGCCCCATCAGATAATCCTAATTTTTTAATTAAGAAGTTATTCTTTACAGTCGCTAATTCTTTATCATCAGTACCAGAAACCGTTGAAGCATCTTTATTATAAATAGAAGGACCACAACCTATAACTACTTTAGTTAATAAATCCATGTCTGGAGTTACTCCACATTTATCTTTTAAATCAGCTGCGTACTTTTCAATTAATTCGTCTCTTTTACTCATAATATCAGTTTGTTAATTTATTGTTCTTCTCAAATATAGGAATTTTCCTTTGATATTTTTAAAAAAAACACTTCAAGGAATATTAATCGATTAAGCGACTGAAATATCCGACTAACAGTTTATCGTTTATTATTCTTGGCGTAAACACTTCTAATAACTTTGGAGAATCTCCTGCTATGAAAAAATTGTTTAATTCATTTTTTAATGAATTCTCTTCAGAAGTAACACTATATGCTATACCATACATCTTACACAAATGCTTTGCGGTAAGATTATGTGTAGTTTCAAAGTATGTTTCAAAAATATTTGTATTCTTATCTCCAGGTAATATTCTAAATATCCCTCCGCCACTATTATTAATAATTATAATTCTGAAGTTCTTTGGAATATTAGTATTCCATAATGCATTAGAGTCATAAAAGAAACTCAAATCTCCTGTTATCAATACATTTTGTACTGATGAAACAGCAGCATGACCAATTGCTGTACTTGTAGAGCCATCTATACCACTTGTTCCTCTATTGCAATATTGAACTATATTCGGGTTACTATCAAATAACTGAATATAACGTATTGTAGAACTATTACTTAAATGCAATACAATATTATCAGGAAGTGTGTTTAAAACAGCTTCAAACGCTTTAAAATCTGAATGCGGTAGCGTTGCTAAATAATTCGCATGCTTTTCTGTTCTGATGTTTTTGACCGATATCCACTTGGTTTGATACCCGCTTTCTATGGTAACACTTGATGCACAAAGTTCCTTGAAAAAAGAATTCTCTGTCATTTTAAAATGATATTTTAAACAAAAGAAAGTATCAAATGCCTTGTCTTCTCCTAAGTGATAATGCGCTTTTGGTTTTCGATTTCTTAAAAATACTTTTATTTTTTTTGAAACAATCAACCCTCCAATAGTTAATAGAATATCTGGTTGTAATTCAGAAAACTCACTATCACTTAAAGGTGCTATGATTTTATCTATTCCAGGAAAGAAATTTGGATGATGCACATTTGAAGTCGATTCAGTAAATACTATTGTAGCGGAATCATTTCCTAAAAAATCTAAAAATTCCTGTGCTATTTTATGAGGAGTATTCACTCCAATTAAAACCATTCTTTTTTCAGCCGAGTTCCAGTTTTCTAAAAACTCATTAAAATGTACTCGATCAAGTACATCTGCACTTTTTTTCGGAGCAACAATAGTTATTTCTTCGGTAAAACTATCTTGGGTTTCATATAATGGTTCTGCAAAGGGCACATTTATATGTACCGGACCATTTTTTTCAATGGCGATATTAATTGCTATATTTATAAACCCTTGATTTTCATCTATCCTAGTTTCACTAATACTCAATAATTTATCTAATACAAAAGAAGGAATGTCCTTCCTCCTTGAAAAACGGTCATTATTCTCTCCTAAATCCTGTTTTAAATTAGCAGTATATAAAATATGATTTTCAAATACATTTTCCTGGCGGATTGTTTGTCCGTCACCTACATCAATCAAATGTTTAGGCCTATCTGCCGAAATCACTATTAATGGAATTCTACTATAATACGCTTCAGCTATTGCTGGATAATAATTCAATAATGCTGATCCGGAAGTACACACTACAGCTACTGGCTGTTGCAATTCCTGAGCCATACCTAAAGCAAAAAAAGCAGCGCATCGTTCATCAACAATACTATACGTTTTAATTTCTGGATGAGATGCAAAACCAATAGTTAAAGGTGCGTTTCTACTTCCTGGAGAAATTACAACATGTGATACTCCTTTAGCTGCACATAATTGTATTACTTGCTGTGCTAATGGGATTTTCGGATAACTCATTAAAAATTATTTATTTTATATGATGCCTTAAAGAAGTATTTTTAAAACCTACTATACTATCTTATCTTTTTACTTTTCTATCTAAAAAAAAACTCTAATATATTCATAGAAATTTATACTTTTCAAATATAACAACTGTAAGCGGATATAAAATACAATTTTCACAAAAAACTAGAGGACATTTCATCACATGTAAATATTAATTAAAACTTTATATTCGCTCATAAAAAAACACCTTATGAATATTACTTTAAAACAAGCTCAAGATGTTATTCTAGCTGCTAAAAAAAAAGCTGTTTATTTAAATACCAATATGAATATCTCTGTGGTAGATTCTGGAGCCAACTTAGTAGCTTTTGCTCGTATGGATGAAGCTGTATTAGGTGCTATTGACATTTCTTTAAAGAAAGCAAAAACAGCAATTTTATTCAAGAAAAACACTGACGTTTTAGGGCAACTTTCACAACCTGGATCAGCTCTTTACAATATTGAACATTCAAACGGTGGTCTTATTACTTTTGCAGGAGGAATGCCTATTCACAATTTAAAAGGAAACATTATTGGCGCTATTGGTATAAGTGGAAGCTCAGTGGCTAACGACAAAGCTGTTGCAGGAGCCGGAATACTTGCCATAAAAACTCCTTAAGAAAAGATACGCTAGCCTTTTAGACTCTGCACAAACGGAATTCTATAAAATTAAATAAAATCAACAAAATCAATGCTTTTAAGAATATTTATTTTCACGAGTGAAGCATAAGTGAAGCGTAAGTGAGCTTTAATATTTATTTTACTTTTAAATCCTTAACAAATATCGGTGGTATTCTTTTTAAAACAAAACTCCATAAATAGTTCTTAATAGAATAATTTAACCTTTTTAAAATAAAGTCTATTTCATTTATAACTTTGTAACATACTCCCTTTTATTGATTGTAATAACTTCTATATCCGTCTTGTGAAAAATCGTTTAAATATATAAATACGTATTATTATACGCTTACAAACGACAATAAACATTTACATCGTAATAAACACTACTATTTACAGTACACTTGCTCTATTTATTAAGTATTTTACTATCTTGGTCATATAATAGATATAAACGTAATTACGTTTATATCATTGTTACCCATAATTACGAAATGACAAATTTAACTAGAAGAAGCTTTATCAAAAATGGAATATTAGCCTCTTTTGGATTAGTGCTTTTAGATTCATTTTGGTTTGAAAAATATGTTATCGACTGGACGTATTTTGACATTTCAAAATACGAAAAGAATAAAATAAAAATCATTCAAATTACTGATTTACATTTTGACGAATTAAAAAACTTTCACAAATCAATTGCAAAAAAAATTAATTTATTAAAACCTGATTTAATTTTCATCACTGGTGATTCTGTTGATAAAAACGAAAACATAGACTCCCTGAATAAATTCCTTGAGTTAATAGATAAGTCAATTCAAAAATTTGCAATAACAGGAAATTGGGAATATTGGGGAAATATAAATCTAACAAAACTTAAAGACGTTTACTCTAAAAATAATTGTGAATTACTAATAAATGAAAACAGAACCATTACAATACATAATCGTGAAATTTCAATAATTGGTATAGATGATTTTGTAGGTGGTGATGCTGACTTTAAAAAAGCCGTTGAAGATTTAAAACAAACTGACACCAATATTGTTTTATCACATTGCCCAGAGCATAGAGACATTATCTCTAAAGAGAAGGGTAATTTAAATATCGATTTAGTACTTTCTGGACATACTCATGGAGGGCAAATTACTTTTTTTGGCTTCGCTCCTTTTAAACCTCAAGGAAGCGGAAAATATTTAAAAGGATGGTATAAAGAGACTGAACCTAAAATGTATATTTCTAAAGGGGTTGGGACAAGTATTTTACCAATCAGATTTTGCGCAAGAGCAGAAATGGTTGAAATGGATATTTAAAAAACTATGGGTAACAAAACCTATAAAATAATACGGGTTTTGGTGTATAACCACAGAGGTTGTGTATATTTACTTAGTCGCCAAATCTTTTAATTTGGCTTTTATAAACTGACAAACTAAAAACAAAATCTAAAAGCTCATGGCTTGTGTCGACACGAAAATCTGCGGATTTTCTGCCTCGTACTATTCATAGCTAAACGTTAGCCACAATTTGATGAACGACCAAATGACATATATTTTAATCGGAGGAATAGGACAATTAGCCTTGTGGTTAATGTATAAGATTTTGAAAAATCCGAAAATCTACTTGGGACTGTTCGGATTGACTATTTTAATTGCTCTTTTTGGATATTTTAATATGGACAGAGAATCACTTCAAATGGTAAATGGAAATGCATCTTATTGGACTTTTTTCCCTATTCTCTTTATGATTTACTATTGGATATTTAGACAATTATTCTTGAAAACATTTAAAAATGAACCTCTAATGACTGGATATATGCAGTCTAGTTGGGAACAAGGAGAATATAGAAAATTACATATGGGAGATGTTATGTTTACAATTTTGACTTTAATACTTCCGTTTGTAACAACATTAATATTTTGAAAACAAAATAGAATTGGACAATTTAAATAATATAGAAACTTACGTAAAAGTATTTGTTGGAATAATTGGAGCAATTGCTGCATTTGGAAAATTAAGAGAAAGTTTTGCTTCAATAAAAAGAAAGCAAGAACTGAAACTTGATTTGGAGATTTTGGAAAAATTAAAATCAGGAGATCAATTTGATATTTCTGAAATTGAAAAAAAAATAGATTATAAACTCAAAAGAGCCTTTGAAAACCAATCTGAAAACCTGACAAATTTCTTTGTTGGAATTGTAGCTTTTGTAGGGTTTGGATTTTGGTCAGTTGATATATTCAATTGCTCTCAAGAATTTAATCCCTGGATTATTTTAACCTTAATATCATCTTTAACTGGACTGACATTAATTTTGGGAAATGACGACAAAAAAGAAGAAAAAGGGCTTTTCTATCAAATTGCTTTTTATGACAAGGCAAATTTTAGGTATGGAGTTATTATTACTCTTTTAACTGGAATTTTGACACCTATCTTAATTTGGAAGCTAAATGGTTTTTCTTTTTGGCAATTTCTATCAGGTTTATTCTTTATTATTGGATTTGGTAGTCTAATAAAAAACACAAAACGAGTAAAAAAAAGTGGCTAACAACACCTATAAATAATACGGGTTTTAGCGCTTAAACCGAAGGTTTGTGTATATTTACATTCAACGTCAAATCTTTTAATTTGGCTTTTACAAAACGACAAAATTAAAATCAAAACAAAAAGCTTATGGCTTGTGTCGACACGAAAATCCGCGGATTTTCTGCACCGTACTATTCATAGGTACTGTGTCAAAAAACAAGCTTTTTATATAAAAATTTTAGGAAG